>DASWRL010000017.1:0-8710 GCA_036403195.1 Gaiellaceae bacterium | reverse complement strand
CGCGGCCGCATCGTCGTGGTCGGCGTCCCCGACGAGCACCACCACGACCACTGAGCGCGGATGTTCTGGGCCCTCCTCCAGCAGCACTTCGTCCACACGGCCCTCGCCGCCGGCGCAGTCGTCGCCGTCGTCGCCGGCGCGATCGGCGTGTTCGTCGTGACCAGGGGCCTCAGCTTCGCCGTCCACGCGATCTCGGAGCTCGGCTTCACCGGCGCCGCGGCGGCCCTCGTCGTGGGGCTCGACCCGGTCGTCGGGATGATCGGCGGCTCGCTGCTCGTGGGCGCCGTCCTCGGCGTCCTCGCGCTTCGCGGGAGCGAGCGCGACAGCGCGATCGGCGCCGTCCTCGCGTTCGGGCTCGGGCTCGGCGTGCTCTTCCTCTCGCTGTACCAGGGCTACGCGACCGAGGCGACGAACCTGCTCTTCGGCAGCATCGTCGGCGTCTCCGGCGGGCAGCTGGTCGCGCTCGTCGTCGTGGCGGCGATCGTCCTCGGCGCCCTCGCCGCGATCTACCGGCCGCTCCTCTTCTCGAGCGTCGACCCCGAGGTCGCCGCGGCACGCGGGATCCCGGTGCGGGCGCTCTCGGTGGCGATCTTCCTGCTGCTCGCGCTCGCGACCGCGGAGGCGATCCAGGTGGTCGGGGTGCTGCTCGTGCTGACGCTCGTGATCACCCCTGCGGCGGCGGCGCAGCGGCTGACGGCGCGTCCGGGCATCGCCGTGCTGCTGAGCGTGGCGATCGCGCTCCTTGCGACCGAGGGCGGGATCCTGCTCTCGCTCGAGATCGACTGGCCGACCAGCTTCTTCATCACGTCGATCTCGTTCGCCGCGTACGTCGCGGCGCGGGCGGCGCCCCGTTAGGCGAGCTCGAGCACGCCCAGCTCGAGCAGGTCGCGCGCCACGCGCCGGAGGTCGTGCCGCAGCGCGTCACGCTCGCGCTTCGACAGATCCTCCCGCTTCGCGACCCGCGACGCGGCTCGCTCGAGCGTCGCGCCGTTCTCCCCGAGCTCGATCAGCGCGTCGGCGGTGTCGAGATCGAGCTCCACGTCGGGGCACGTCCCCTCGTCGAGGACGAGGACGGTTGAGGTGACCTCACCGGTCCGGTCGAGCTCCTGCTCGAACCGCGCGTCGCGCGCCAGGCGAAGCCGGCGCTCGAGGACGGCGTCGCCGTCCTCCGCGAGCGCGGCGAGGGCGGCGAACACGCGCTCGATCTGGTCGTTCGCGTACTCGAGCTCGTTTTCGTCGATCGGGTCCGCGCGCGCGATGTGATGGCGGCCCTCGCGGCGGTGCATGACGACGATGCCCTCGGTGATCCACTCGGTCCCGAGGGCGTCGAAGTACGCGACCCACTCCGCGAGTGCGGCGTCGAACGCGTCCGGGTCCTCCGCGAGGTGGTCGTTCCACCCGGCGGCGTGCCCGAGCGCGTCGGAGCCGCTGAGGCCGAGGATCCACGCGTCGCACCCGCTGCGGTCGAGCCACTCGTGGACGTGCTCGTCCGGCTCGTCCTGCGACTCGGCGAGCCAGCTGACTGCCACGGTGGCGAAGCCGTCGGGCGCGAGGTGCGCGGCCGTCTCGGTGACGACCCGTCGCGAGAGGTCGTCCGCGGGGAAGCCCGCGTCGCGGTACTGCCACCGCCGTTCCGGCGAGATGACGTACGGCGCGTTGCAGGTGATCAGGCCGAATGACTCGCCTGCGACGGGCTCGAACAGGCTCCCCGCGCGCGTCTCGACGTTCGCGATCCCGTTGAGCGCCGCGCTGATCCGGGTGAAGGCAAGCGCGCGGGGGTTCACGTCGGTCGCGATCACGTGATCGGCGTGCCGCGCCGCGAGGAGCGCGTGCACGCCGTTGCCGGTGCCGACGTCGAGCGCGCGCTCGACGCGCTGCCGCCGCGTGAGCGACGCCACCCAGTACGCCGTCGGCGAGAAGCTCGCGACCCAGCCGGCCGGGTCGTCGTCGCCGTGCGAGAACGTGTCGAAGGTGAGGAAGGTGCCCTCGGTGGGCACGATGCGCGCGCGCGGGACGAGCTGCCCGTCCTCCTCCGTCGCGAGGCCGAGCGCGACCAGCTGCTCTCCCGCGGCGAACGTATCCCGCGGGACCGGCCGGTTGAGCAGGAGCAGGCGGAGCGTCTGGTCGAGAGGGTCGCCGCCGAGCCTGCGCGCGAAGACGACGGCGTCGTCACGGTCGGCGGCGACGCCGTCCTCGCCGAGCCGCTCCTCGATCGCGTCGTCTCCGTACCCGACCTCGCGCAACGCGTCGCCGAGCGCGCGTGCGGCCTCGAGATCCGGGACGGGTTCCCACATCGAGCGGCATCCTAGGCGTGACGGGGCGATTCGACGGGAGATGCCGGATCGTGCCGCGCTGGGCTGCGCATGAGCGGCCGATGAGAGCGGGGTCTTCCGCGAGGTCCACTCGCGGCACAATCGACGCATGAGGATCCTCGTCGTCGAGGACGAGCCGAAGATGGCGGCGCTCGTCGCGCGCGCGCTGCGCGAGGACGGTCACGCAGCAGACGTCGCCGCCCAGGGCGAGGACGCGCTCTGGATGGCGGAGGCGACGCGCTACGACGCGATCGTCCTCGACGTCATGTTGCCGGGCCTCGACGGCTTCGAGGTCGTCCGGCGTCTGCGCAAGGCGCAGGTGTGGACGCCCGTGCTGATGCTGACCGCGCGCGACGCCGTCGGCGACCGCGTGGACGGCCTCGACGCCGGCGCAGACGACTACCTGACGAAGCCGTTCTCGTTCCAGGAGCTGCTCGCACGGATCCGCGCCGTGGCCCGACGCGGCCCGATCGAGCGGCCGGTCGTGCTCGAGCTCGGCGACCTGCGACTCGATCCCGCCGCGCATCGCGCGTGGCGGGCCGACCAGGAGCTCTCGCTGACGGCGCGCGAGTTCTCCCTGCTCGAGCTCCTCATGCGCCGCCCCGGCGAGACGCTCTCGCGGCTCCAGATCCTCGAGGGCGGCTGGGACATGGCGTTCGAGAGCCGCTCCAACATCGTCGACGTCTACATGCGCTACCTGCGCGAGAAGATCGACCGGCCCTTCGGGCGCGAGTCGATCGAGACCGTTCGCGGCGTCGGCTACCGGCTCCGCGACGACGGCGGCGCGTGACCCGGATCCCGATCCGGCTCCGCCTGACGCTGCCGTTCGCGATCGCCGTGGCGGCGCTCCTCGCCGGGATGGGGGCGTTCATCTACCTGAGGGTGGGGGCGGAGCTCCTCGACTCGGTCGACGGCGCGCTCGTCGGACAGGCGAACGAGGTGCGGACGAACATCGTCCGCGGCGGCGTGCTCGTCGATGCGGACGCGACGAGCGGGCCGACGGTCGCACAGGTGCTGACGCCGGCGGGTCTCGTCGTCCGGTCGCAGCCGTCGTCGCTCCCCGTGCTTCCGCACGGCCGCGAGTGGACGACGACCCGTCTCCGCGGCCTCGACGGGACGTGGCGGTTCCTCGCGCTGCGGCGGCAGATCGGCGGCGAGGCGCGGATCGTCGTCGTCGGCCGCTCGCTGCACGCGCGGGAGGAGACGCTCCACCGGCTCGCGAGCGAGTAC
Organism: Gaiellaceae bacterium; assembly: GCA_036403195.1. Classification (GTDB taxonomy): domain Bacteria; phylum Actinomycetota; class Thermoleophilia; order Gaiellales; family Gaiellaceae; genus PALSA-600. The sequence goes on along the minus strand of DASWRL010000017.1, from coordinate 5,168 downwards.
CTGATCGCGGCGCCGGTCGCGCTGCTGCTCGCGGTCCTCGGCGGCTACCAGCTCGCCGCTGCAGCACTCCGCCCGGTCGAGGCGATGCGGCGGCGGGCGGCGGCGGTGACCGCCGAGGAGCCGGGCCGGCTGCCGGTCCCCGCGGCGAACGACGAGATCCGCGCGCTCGCCGAGACGCTCAACGACATGCTCGAGCGCCTGCAGGCGTCGTTCGAGCACGAGCGGCGGTTCCTGAGCGATGCGAGTCACGAGATCCGGACGCCGCTCGCGCTCCTCCGCGGCGAGCTCGAGCTCGCGCTGAGCAGGCCGCGCAGCCGTGCGGAGCTCGAGGCCGCGGTTCGCTCGGCGGCCGAGGAGACCGAGCGGCTGACGCGCCTCGCGGAGGACCTGCTGCTGCTCGCCCGCGCCGACCGGGGACAGCTTCCGATGCGCCCGGAGCGGCTCGAGGTGCGCGAGCTGCTCGAGCGCGTGCACTCGCGGTTCGCGACGCACGCGTCCGAGCTGCGGCGCCCGCTGGAGGTGCAGCCGGGAGGCGCCACGTCCGTCGTCGGCGACGCCGTCCGTCTCGAGCAGGCGCTCGGGAACCTCGTCTCGAACGCCTTCGAGCACGGGGACGGCCGGGTGCTGCTCCGCTCGGAGATCGTCGACGGCCGCGTCGAGCTGCACGTCACCGACGAGGGCCGGGGGTTCCCGGCCGACTTCGTCGACCGCGCCTTCGCGCGGTTCAGCCGGGCCGACGACGCGCGCGGCGCCGGAGGCGTCGGGCTCGGCCTGTCGATCGTCGAGCTCATCGCCCGCGCGCACGGCGGCGACGCGCACGTCGCGAACCGGTCCCGCGGCGGCTCCGACGCGTGGATCTCGCTGCTCCGCGCCGGCGGCTAGGGCAAGAGCTCGAACGAGATCGAGATGTAGTCGACTCCGTCTTGGCCCGGGAACTTGTTGGAGGTCGCCGTGGAGAGCGCCTGAGGCGCATACGCCGTGAACGAGCTGAAGCCGTTCCCGCCCGATCCTGCTGTCAGGTAGCTGTTGTTCATCGTCGCGATCCCCGCCGTCTTCCAGCCCGGGTCCTGGTTCGCGAGCCAGGCGTCGGCGTAGACGAACGCGACCTCGGAGTCGAGCACCGAGGGACTGCTCAGCTTCGCCGTGACGGTGTGGCCGGCGACCTTCGCGTTCGTGAAGACGGTGCCCGTGCCGACGTACGGCGGGTAGACCAGGCTCGAGACCTGGACGATGTGCATCACGTCGCTCGCCACGCTCTTCGAGTTCGCGCTCCCGAAGGTGACGCTGAGGCTCGATGCGCTCGCTCCCGTGCCGTCCACCTCCCAGACCCAGCCGTAGACCTTGTTGCTCGCGACGTCGCTCGTGATCGGCGCGCCGCCGTTCGCAACGGTGAGGCTGCCGTTCGCGGCGAGCGTCGCGCTGTCCCCGCTCGAGGAGATGTGACCGACGAAGACGAGGTAGACCGCGCCGGCCGCGGGCGTGAACGTCGACGAGCTCAGCTGGTACGGCGCGGTCGTGTCGCTGCCGTTCACGGAGCCGATCAGCGACGTGCCGACGTTGAGCCCGCCGACGGTGAGCGTCACGGTGGCCGTGACGGATCCGCCGACGCCGGTCAGGCTGTACGTGAACGTATCCGTGCCCGTCCAGAGCAGGTTCGGGCCGTAGACGAACGAGCCGTCGGTCTGGAGGGAGAGGGATCCGTGGCCGGGGCCCGTGACGAGCTGGACGGTGTCGGTCGCGAGCGTGCCGTCCGGGTCCGAGTCGTTGTCGGTGACGTTGCCGGCGATGTCGGTCCCGAGCGAGCCGGAGTAGCTGTCGTCGACCGCCACCGGCGGACGCTCGACAGCGATCGTGAACGTCTGCGTCGCGCTCGTGTCGACACCGCCGTTTGCGGTCCCGCCGGCGTCGTGCAGCGTCACGCTGACGTTGGCGACGCCGTACGCGTTCGCGGCCGGCGTGTACGTGAGGGTGCCGCCGGCGGTCACCGCGGGCTGCGACGAGAAGAGCGCGTTGTCGTCGTTCGTGACGGCGAACGAGAGCGTCTGCGAGGACTCGTTCGCCGGCCCGGCCGAGATCGCGGTCGCCCACGCCGCGACCGTCTGCGCGCCCGCGTTCTGTGCGACCGCCTGGCTGGCGCCGGCCGTGAACGACGGCGCGTCGTTCACCGGCGTGACGGTGATCCGGAACGTGGCCGTCGTCGTGTTCTGGCCACCGAACGCCGTGCCGCCGTTGTCCTGCGCGCTGACGGTCAGGTTCGCGACGCCGTTCGCGTTGGGCGCGGGGGTGTAGGTGAGCGTGCCCGAGCCGTCGATGGCGGGCTGCACCGAGAACAGCGCGTTGTCATCGTTCGTGACGCCGAAGGAGACGGTCTGCGCCGCCTCGTCGGGCGGGCCGGGCGAGATCGAGGACGCCCAGGCGGCCGACTGGGCGCCCGCATCCTCGAGGACGGTCTGGTCGCCCGCGCCGGTGAAGGCCGGGGCGTCGTTGACGGGAGTGATCGTGATCGTGAAGGTCCGTGTCGCACTCGTGTCGACGCCGCCGTTCGCCGTGCCGCCGTCGTCGTGTGCGGTCACGCTGACGGTGGCGGAGCCGTTCGCATTCGCCGCCGGCGTGTAGGTGAGCTGGCCCGCCGGCGAGACCGCGGGCTGCACGCTGAAGAGCGAGTTGTTCGTGTTCGTGACGGTGAACGTGACCTGCTGCGCGGCCTCGTCCGCCGGGCCTGCGGTGACTCCGGTCGCCCACGGGACGCTCTGCGCCGCGTCGTCCTCGAGCACCGACTGGCTCGCGCCGGCGGTGAACGACGGCGCGTCGTTCACGGGGGTGACGATGATCTGGAAGGTCGCAGTGGTGGTGTCGTGACCGCCGTTCGCGGTGCCGCCGTTGTCCTTCGCGGTCACGGTGACGGTCGCCGTGCCGTTGGCGTCCGGCGCGGCCGTGTAGGTGAGGACGCCGGTGGGCGAGATCGCGGGCGGGCTGCTGAAGAGCGACGGGCTCGTGGTGCTGGTCGAGAAGGTCACGGTCTGCGTCGACTCGTTCGGCCCCGGCGAGATGCTCGTTGCCCACTGCACCGTCTGCGGGCCCGCGTCCTCGAGCGACGTCACGTCGCCCGCGCTCGTGAACGACGGCGGCTGGTTCACGCCGACGACCGTCAGCGTGAACGACGCGCTCGCGCCGGTGTCGATGCCTCCGTTCGCCGTGCCGCCGTTGTCGTGCGGCGTGACGGTCACCGTGGCGGACCCGCTCGCGCCGACCGCGGGCGTGAAGCCGAGCGTGCCGTTCGCCGCGACGAAGGGCTGGCCGCCCGGGGCGAAGAGGCCCGCGTTCGTCGTCGACGTCGAGAACGAGACGGTCTGGCCCGACTCGTCGGGAGGCCCGGCGCTGACCGAGCTCGCCCACGCGAGCGCCTGCGCGCCGCTCCCCTCGTTCACGCTGACGTTGCCGCCGGGCGCGAACGCCGGGGCGTCGTTCACGGGGAGGATCGTGATCCGGAGCGGCATCGCCGCGCTCGCACCGCCGTCGTCCACCGCGGTGACGGCGACGTTGGCGAGCCCGTTCGCGTCCTTCGCGACGGCGAAGGTGAGGGTGCCGTCCGGCGCGACCGCCGGCGGCGTCGCGAAGAGCGTCGGCGCGTCCGTCGTGGCGACGAAGTGGAGGTTCTGCCCGCCGTGCAGGTTGCGCGCCCAGCGGACGGATACGGGAGGCCCGTCCTCCGTCACGACCTGGTCGCTCCCGGCGGCGAACGCCGGGGCCGGCGCGGGCGCCGGGGGCGGAGCCGGGGCGGGTGCCGGAGGCGCCGGGGCCGGGGGTGGCGCCGGCGCGGGGAGCGGTTTCGGCGCGGGCGGCGCAGGCGTGGAGGGCGCCACCGGCGGGTGCGAGACCGGCCGGAGCGGCATCGGCGCGACTGCGCGAACCGGGTGGGGGTGGATCACGACGCGGAGGTGGTGTGGCGTGGGAAGCCGCGGGTGCTGGGCAGGCGCCGGGGCGTGCTTCGCCGGCGGCAGCGCGACGTGCGTCTGCCCCGCGTGCAGTGTCGGCGCCGCGACCCCTCCGCCCGCCGCCGTGGCGGCAACGGTGAAGGCGCCGGCGGCCGTCGTGAACGCCGGCGTGAGCGGGACGCGGCCCAGGAGCGGTGCGTGAGCGAGCCACGACAGCGGCCCCATCACGAACCGCATCCGTCCCAGCGCGACGTTGAGGAACGCGCGCACCACATCGGGATCGAACTGCGTCCCGGCGCAGCGGGCGATCTCCGCGCGCGCGTCCTCCGCCGCCGAGGCTTTCTTGTAGGAGCGGACGGACGTGATGACGTCGAAGACGTCGGCGACGGCCACGATGCGCCCTGCGAGCGGGATGTCGTCGCCCGCGAGGCCGCGGGGGTAGCCCTTCCCGTCCCAGCGCTCGTGGTGGAAGCCGACCGCGGACGTCCAGCTTCCGAGCCAGTCACGCATCGGCCCGATCAGCTCCTCCCCGAACAGCGGGTGCTTCCGCAGCGTCTCCCACTCCTCGGGCGACGGTTTTCCGTCCTTCGCCAGGATCTCCGTCGGGACCTCGAGCTTCCCGACGTCGTGGAGCAGCGCCGCCCAGTTGAGGCGGTCGATCTCGGGTGCGGGGAGCCCGAGCTCCTCGGCGATCATCACGGAGTACGCACGCACGCGGTCGCAGTGGCCGCGGGTCAGCGGGTCGTGGATGTTGAGCGCCGCGACGAGCTCGAGCAGCCGCGCCGCCGCCTCGGACGGCGTCTCGGCCTCGTTCGAGTGCAGGCGGGACTCGAGCTGGTCGACGTCCCGCGACTTCAGCGCGATCTTGAATCGGGACGGAACCTCGTCCGGGAACACCAGCGAGAGCTGCAGCAGCGCCGCGAGCGGCAGCAGCCGCCGCGTCAGCCGGTCGATCAGGATCAGCACGACGGTCGCCGCGAGGCTGAGGCCGAACCACCAGACCAGGTAGAGCCAGAGCGACGAGAGCGGCGCCGGGACGACCTTGCCGGCGAAGTGCACGAAGACGATCGACATGACGATCGGGCCGAGGTAGACGACGGCGCGGATGAGCAGCGCCTGGGCGCGGTGGGACGACCACCGGTTGGTGGAAGGCTGCGGGAGGGCAGCCGGAACGCCAGGCTGTGCCGCCATCATCATGCTGATCGGCACGAGCGGCCTGTTCCTTTAAAGGCA
>DASWRL010000016.1:0-40979 GCA_036403195.1 Gaiellaceae bacterium | reverse complement strand
CGTTCGCGGCGATGCGGTCGGCGCCCGTGACGACGCAGTCGACCTCGCCGGCGGCCATGAGCGACGCCGCGGCGGAGTCCGCGATCACGGCGTGCGGGATCGACGCCGTCTCGAGCTCCCACGCCGTCAGCCGCGCGCCTTGCAAGAGCGGCCGCGTCTCGTCGACCCAGACGTGCGCGAGGAGGCCGCGCTTGTGCGCCGCGAGCAACGCGCCGACCGCGCTGCCGTAGCCGCCGGTGGCGAGGCCGCCGGCGTTGCAGTGCGTCAGCGCGCGCGTGGCCGGTGCGAGCAGGTCCGCGGCGTGCGCCGCCATCCTGCGACACCGCTCGACCTCGTCGGCGTGGATTCGCCGTGCATGCTCGGCGGTCGGCTCGTCGCGCATCTCGTCGAGCGCCCACGCGAGGTTCACGGCGGTCGGCCGCGAGCGGCGCAGGACGCGGTCGGCTGCGGCGAGGTCCTCGCCGCGAGACGCCGCGAGCGCGATGCCGTACGCCGCCGCGACGCCGATCGCGGGCGCACCGCGGACGACCATCGAGGTGATCGCGTCGGCGACCTCCTCCGCCGTCCGGCACCGCACCTCGACGACCTCGCCCGGCAGGAGCCGCTGGTCGAGGAGGACGACGGCGTCCTCCTCGAGCCGCACGATCCGATCAGGCTCGAGCATCCGGAGGCGCCGCGCTCACGTCCCCTCGTCCCACGAGGCGAGGTACTTCGCCTGCTCCTCCGTGAGCGTGTCGATCTCGACGCCCATCGTCGCGAGCTTGAGGCGGGCGATCTCCTCGTCGATCTTGGTCGGAACCGGGTAGACCTTGTTCTCGAGCGACGCTGCGTTCTGCACCGCGTGCTCGGTGGCGAGCGCCTGGTTCGCGAAGCTCATGTCCATGACGATCGCAGGGTGCCCCTCGGCGGCCGAGATGTTCACGAGGCGCCCCTCGGCGAGCAGGTACACGCGACGGCCGTCGCCGAACGTGAACTCCTCGACGAAGTTCCGCGCCTCGTGACGCTCCACCGCCAGCTCCTCGAGCGCCGGGATGTCGATCTCGACGTTGAAGTGGCCGGTGTTGCAGACGATCGCGCCGTCCTTCAGCGACGCGACGTGGTCGCGCCCGAGCACGTGCTTGTCGCCCGTCGCGGTGCAGAAGATGTCGCCGACGCGCGCCGCCTGCGACATCGGCATCACCTCGAACCCGTCCATCAGCGCCTCGAGAGCGCGCATCGGGTCGACCTCGGTGACGATCACGTGCGCGCCCATTCCCCGCGCGCGCATCGCGACGCCGCGGCCGACCCAGCCGTACCCAGCGACGACGAACCGCTTGCCGGCGAGGAGGACGTTCGTCGCGCGGATGATCCCGTCGATCGTCGACTGGCCCGTGCCGTAGCGGTTGTCGAAGAAGTGCTTCGTCCGCGCCTCGTTCACGGCGATCACCGGGAACTGGAGCGCGCCGTCGGCCTCCATCGCCTTCAGGCGGATCACGCCGGTCGTGGTCTCCTCCATCCCGGCGATGATGTCGCCGAGCTGCTCGCGGCGCGAGCTGTGCAGCACGCTGATGACGTCGGCGCCGTCGTCCATCGTCAGCTGGGGTCGATGGTCGACCGCGGCCGTGATGTGCGAGTAGTAGGTGTCGTTGTCCTCGCCCTTGATCGCGAAGACCGGGATCTCGTACTCCTCGACGAGCGCCGCCGCGACGTCGTCCTGCGTCGAGAGCGGGTTCGAGGCGCACAGGACCACGTCGGCGCCGCCCGCCTTCAGCGTGCGCATCAGGTTCGCCGTCTCGCTCGTCACGTGGAGGCACGCCGAGATGCGGTAGCCGTCGAGCGGCTTCTCGCGCTCGAAACGCTCGCGGATCGCGGTGAGCACCGGCATCTGCCGGTCGGCCCAGATGATGCGCCGCACGCCCTCCGGGGCGAGCGACAGGTCCCTCACGTCGTGGCGCTTCGTCGTAGCCATGCGTCCTTCTTCCTGTCGTCGAGTGGGCGGAGTGTAGAGCCGGTCAGACCGCGAGGAGCCGCTCGTGCTTGCGCTGCTCCCACTCGACCCACGACGGGGCGTCGTCGGCCTGGGCGAGCCAGTTGTCGACCTCCCGCCGGAGCTCGGGCTCGCGGCGCAGGCGCCGTGCGAACGCGAGGTCTGCGAGGTCGACGCCGAAGCGCGCGCGGAGGTCGCGGAGCGCGCGGAGGCGGTTGAGCTCGGGCAGCGCGTAGGTGCGGTAGCCCGAGGCCGTCCGGGTCGGGACGACGAGCCCGTGCTCCTCGAGATAGCGAAGCATCCGCGCCGACCAGCCGGTCTCGGCGGCGGCGGCGCCGACGGTCAGCGGGCCCGGCATCGGCCCAACCTTAACATAGGCGTGTGAAGGTTGGCTCAGGGGGCGGAGGTGCCCTCGCGCCCGTACGCGTCCTCGAGGCGGACGACGTCGTCGAGCTGCGGGGTCGAGACCTCGAGGATCGTCGTGTCCTCGAGCGCCGTCACGCGGTGGACCGTGCCCGGGAGGTAGTGGAACGCCGAGCCGGGTCCGACGACCTCCTGCAGGAGCACGGTCTCCCCCGCGTCGCCCAGCTCGAGCTTCGCGCGCCCGCTCTGGACGAGCCACGACTCGTCCTTCTCGCGGTGGAACTGCAGCGAGAGGGACTGCCCGGCGCGCACGAACAGCACCTTCCCCACGTAGGTGTCCGTCACGGCCCAGATCAGCTCGTGACCCCAGGGCTTCTCGACGCGGCGGACGTCCACGGCCCACCGGTCGAGCGTCTCGAGGTTCGGCGAGTCCACCGGCCAACCCTACGCCGCGAGCCACTCCGGGTGCGCCTCGACATGCTCGCGCGCGACCCGCAGCTCCTTCGGCGTGTTCACCGTGAGCCAGAGGCCGTCGTGGCGGAACGCGCGCAGCAGGCCCTCGGAGGCCAGCTCGGGGAACGCCGTCGACTCGTGGTCGCCCCGGTCGGGGAACCGCGCGATCGCCTCGTCGGTGAGGACGTAGTTGCCGCAGTTCACCCAGTACGGGACCCGCGCGGCCTCCTCGAACCCGCGGACGACGTCGTCGGCGTCGACGTCGACGATGCCGAACTGCGACTTCGGCCGGGCGACGGCGATGGTGGCGAGCGCGCGGTGCGCGCGGTGCGCCGCGAGCAGCGCACCGAAGTCGACGTCGACGAGCTCGTCGCCGTTCAGCGCGAGCACGTCGCCCCGCTCGCGGCGCAGGCGAGCGGCGAACTTGATCCCGCCGCCGCGGCCGAGCCGCTCCGGCTCCTCCGCGGTCACCACCTCCGGCCCGAGCCCCGCGAGCGCGGACGTGAAGAGCGCGCCGTCGCCGGCGGCGACCGCGAAGATCACGCGCGTGACGCCGGCGGCCGCGAGGCGGCCGACCTGGTAGGCCGCGAGCGGCTTCCCGGCGACGTCGACGAGCGACTTCGGCCGACCCGCCGCGGCGTCGCCGAGCCGCTCGGCCCTGCCGCCGGCGAGAACGATCGCCTCCACCGCGGGCTAGGGCGTCCGGGCCGGCGCCGGCGAGGCCGTCCGCATCGCCTCGGCCGGGGCGGCGGGGCGGCCGATGCCCTCGTACGCGAAGCCGGCCCGTCGGGTCGCCTCGGGATCGAGCAGGTTGCGGCCGTCGACGATCAGCGGCGTCGCCATCGCCTCGCGGACCTCCGCCGAGGCGAGCGCCTTGAGCTCCGGCCACTCGGTGACGATCACGGCCGCATCCGCACCGCGTACGGCCTCGATGATCGAGTCGACGATCTCGACGCCCCGCGGAAGCTTGTCGTCGCCGCGCACGACCGGGTCCCACGCGCGGACCTCGGCTCCCTCGGCGAGCAGCCGCGACGCGAGCACGATCGACGGCGCCTCGCGCATGTCGTCGGTGTTCGGCTTGAACGCCAGCCCGAGCAGCGCCACCGTCTTCCCGCGCAGCGGGCCGAGGTGGCGCTTGAGCTTGCCGATCACGCGCCGCTTCTGCAGCTCGTTCACCTCGATCACCGCCGACAGGAGCTGGAAGTGGTAGCCCGAGTTCGACGCGAGCTGCTTGAGCGCGAGCGAGTCCTTGGGAAAGCAGCTGCCGCCGTAGCCGATCCCCGCGCGCAGGAAGTGCGGCCCGAGGCGGCTGTCGAGCCCCACACCCTCGGCGACGGCGACGACGTCGGCGCCGGTCGCCTCGCAGACGTTCGCGATCTCGTTGATGAACGAGATCCGCGTCATCAGGAACGCGTTCGCCGCGAGCTTGATCATCTCGGCCGAGTTGACGTCGGTGCGCACGAGCGGCGCCTCGATCGCCGCGTAGAGCGCAGCGACAGAGTCGGCGTCCTCCGCGGCGAACGCTCCCACGACGATCCGGTCGGGGTTCATGAAGTCGCGGACGGCACGGCCCTCCGCAAGGAACTCGGGGTTCGACGCGTACCCGACGTGGTCGAGCCCGCGCTGATCGAGTCCCACCCGGACCTTCTCGCCGGTGCCGACGGGGACCGTCGACTTCATGACGAGGATCGGATGGCCCTCGAGCTCGGGCAGCTCGTCCACCACGGTCCACACCCGGGACAGGTCGGCGTCACCCGAGTAGGTCGGCGGCGTGTCGACGCACACGAAGAGGAACTCGCAGTCGGCGACGTCGTTGACGTCGAGCGTGAACGACAGGCGCTCACGGTTCTTCGCGAGCAGCTCCGGCACCTGCTCCTCGTGGAACGGCACCTCGCCGCGGCGGAGCGCGTCGACCTTCTCCGGCACGACGTCGCGGACGACGACCTCGTGGCCGAGCTCCGCGAAGCACACCCCCGTGACGAGGCCGACCCACCCGGCCCCGAAGATGCCTACCTTGCTCATGGGCTTCGGAACCCTACTTGACGCTTGTAATGGGTTTTAGTCCTTTGGCGATCGCGATCATCGTCTCGTTCGACAACGAGTCGAGGAGCGTGTTCACGACCCAGTACGTGGCGCCGTGCGCGTGCACCACGACCATGTGGAGGTGCGAGCCCGAGTAGTAGAACTCGAGCTCGCGGCCGCCGATCGCGTGGCGGAAGCTGCGGTCGCCGAGCGCGGGGGCGCCGTCCCAGTCCGTCTCCTGGATCCCCCAGTACTCGTTCGACCCGGTGCGGAAGACGAGCCGGACCGCCTTGTGGTCGTGCTTCGCCGAGCAGTGGCTCTTCTGGCAGTCGATCCAGTAGAGGCGGACGGCCTTGTCGCCGGGCTGCGTGTCGGGGAACGAGTTCCGCTCGAGCACGGTCGGCGTCATCAGCGGGAAGCCCGCCTTGGCGGCGAGCGGCTTCAGCAGGTCGCCGGCCGACGACGCGTCGTAGCGGACGAACGCCGGCTGGTGCTTCGGGACGACGTGCTGCGGGATCGGCGCGATCGAGCCGTGGAAGGTCTGGCCGAGGACGACGAGGAGCATCGCACCCGGGTCGAGGGCGATCAGGCCCGGCCGGCGCGGGAGCTTCTCGATGTCGGCGGGCTGCATCAGGTTCTGCAGCGCCGCGGCGGCGAGCTTCGCGCCCTTCTGCGCCGGGTCGAAGTAGATCTTCGAGTGGAACACCTTCGACGGCGCATCGGCCTGCAGCCCGTTCGGCGGGTCGAGCGCCTGGTAGCCGCGTTGCGCGAGCAGGTACGAGGCGTTCGCCGCCGCGCCCGCGACCCCGTTGCCGTTCAGCACGGTGACCGTCACCTTCGAGGGCGGCGGCGTCTTCTGCTTCACCTTGATGCCGAGCGCCGCCGCGTTCGCGGCCTTCGACGACTCGACGTCGGGGCTCTGGAACTGGTCGACCGCGCTCTGCAGGTCGCTGTCCGCGACGTAACAGGTGTTCTGGCACTGCACGTTCTCGATCCGGTCCTGGAACAGGTGCCCGGACGGGAGCGACTGCGCGAACAGCGCGTACGAGATGACCTCGCTCCCCTGCAGCGACCGGCCGCCCTCGCCGACCTCGATGTTCTTCGTGATCGTGTTGATGAGGCTCGGCAGCTCCGTGTACGAGAAGTTCCGCGACACCTGCTCGCGGAAGGCGCGCACGAACTCCTGCTGCCGCGCGTTCCGGTGCAGGTCGTCGTCCGTGTGCCGGAACCGGACGAAGTCGAGCGCCTCCTGCCCGGAGAGGAGCTGGTAGCCGGGCTGCAGGTTGATGTTCGCAAAGTTGCTGTAGTAGGAGCCGGTGTTCCGGTTGTAGTAGCGCCGGTCGACGTCCATCCAGACGCCGCCGAGCTGGTCGACCACCTGCTTGAAGCCGTGGAAGTTGACGGTGATCAGGTAGTTGATCGGCAGCCCCGTCAGGTGCTTCACGGTGAGGACCGTGCCCTGGGCGGAGCAGCGCGAGTACGCGGAGTTGATGCGGTCGCGGCTGACCACGACGTGGCCGACGGAGTCGTGCGAGCTCGACCCGCAGTAGATCGGCACCTCGAGGTCGCGCGGGAACGACAGGAGCGAGATCGTCTTCGTCTCGGGGTCGGCGCGGACGAGCATGATCGTGTCCGACAGCGACGGCCGGTCCGACTCGACGCCGGCTCGGTGGTCGTACCCGATGATCAGCGCGATCGCGGCGTGGTGCGGCAGCGGCACGTCGAGGGACTTTGCGGCGCGGACGACGGACGCGGTGTGCGCGCGGACGCTCGCCACGGACTGGTGGAAGTAGAGATAGGCGCCGCCTGCGACGGCGCCGACGAGCGACGAGAGGACGACGACGGTGACGAGCAGGATCCGCCAGAACAGGCCCATGGCGGAGCGCTCGGGCGGGGGCGGCTGGCGGTAGCGCGTGACGGTGCTGAGCGTCCCCGGCGGGTACACCGCCTTGCCGTTTCCGTTGTGTCCGGCGCCCCGGCCGACCCCTCGCTTCAGTGTCGTCCGCATAGAAACGTGTGCGGCGCCCCGGGGGCGCCTGCTCGCGCCAGGATAGCCGAGGGGCCGGACCGACCCGCCCGCCTCAGGAGCGGCTCGGGATGCCCGTCAGCTGCGGCCGGCCACGGAGAGCATGTTCTCCGCGTGCCGGAGGCGCTGCTCGGCCTGCCAGCGGTCGGACGTCGAGTCGCCGCGGTCGATCGCCTCGAGCTCCGCGCGCGCGGCGTCGAGCTGCTCCCGCGCACGCGCGTCGTCGATCTTCGAGGCCTCGACGGCGTCGTCGACGAGCGCAATTGCGCGGTCGAAGAGCACCTGGAAGAAGCCGGGCCCCGTCGCGAACTCCAGCACCTCGCCGCCCGGCGGGTGGACGCGCGTCGAGCCGGCCTTCAGCGTCGCGATCAGCGGCGCATGCCGCGCGAGCACGCCGATCTCGCCGGCTGCGCCCGGGACGATGATCATCTCGGCGTCTCCCTCGTAGGCGGGGCCGTCGGGCGTGACGACCGAGACCGAAAACGTCCTGCGGTCGGCCACGTCGCTACGCGGCGCTGCCGGCCATCTGCCTGGCCCGCTCGACCGCGCCCTCGATCGGGCCGACCATGTAGAACGCCTGCTCCGGGAGGTCGTCGTGCTGGCCGTCGATGATCTCCGCGAAGCCGCGGATCGTGTCCTCGAGCTTCACGTACTGCCCGGGCGTCCCCGTGAACTGCTCCGCCACGAAGTTCGGCTGCGACAGGAAACGCTGGATCTTCCGCGCCCTCGAGACCGTCAGCCGGTCCTCGTCCGAGAGCTCCTCGATACCGAGGATGGCGATGATGTCCTGCAGGTCCTTGTAGCGCTGCAGGATCTCCTGCACGCGGGTGGCGACCTGGTAGTGCTCTTCCGAGACGATGCCCGGCTGGAGCGCGCGCGACGTCGAGTCGAGCGGGTCGACCGCCGGGTAGATGCCCTGCTCCACGATCGCGCGCGACAGGACCGTCGTCGCGTCGAGGTGGGCGAAGGTATTCGCCGGCGCCGGGTCGGTCAGGTCGTCGGCGGGGACGTAGATCGCCTGCACCGAGGTGACCGCGCCCTTCGTCGTCGAGGTGATGCGCTCCTGCAGCTGGCCCATCTCCGTCGCCAGCGTCGGCTGGTAGCCGACGGCCGAGGGCATGCGGCCGAGAAGCGCCGACACCTCCGACCCCGCCTGCACGAACCGGAAGATGTTGTCGATGAAGAGCAGCACGTCCTGGCCCTCGTCGCGGAAGTACTCCGCCATCGTCAGACCGGAGAGGCCGACGCGCAGGCGCGCACCCGGCGGCTCGTTCATCTGGCCGTAGACGAGCGCGACCTTGTCGAGCACGCCCGACTCGCTCATCTCGAGCAGGAGGTCGTTCCCCTCGCGCGTGCGCTCGCCGACGCCCGAGAAGACGGACACGCCGCCGTGCTGCATCGCGATGTTGTGGATCAGCTCCTGGATCAGGACCGTCTTGCCGACGCCTGCACCGCCGAAGAGGCCGATCTTCCCGCCGCGCACGTACGGCGCGATCAGGTCGATCACCTTGATGCCGGTCTCGAAGATCTCCACCTTCGGCGTCAGGTCGGCGAAGTCCGGCGGGTCGCGGTGGATCGACCACCGCTCCGCGCTTTCGCCCGCCGCGGGCTTCTCGTCCACGGGCTCGCCGAGGACGTTCCACACGCGCCCGAGCGTCACCTCGCCGACGGGCACGGAGATCGGGCCGCCGGTGTCGACCACGTCGGTGCCGCGCGCGAGCCCGTCGGTCGCATCCATCGCGACTGCGCGGACGCGGTCGTCGCCGAGGTGCTGCTGCACCTCCGCGATCAGGTCGGTGCCATCCGGCCGCGCGATGCGCAGCGCCGAGTAGATCGCGGGGAGCCTGTCCGGGAACACGGCGTCGACGACGACGCCCTTGATCTCGAGCAGCTTGCCGGTGTTGGTTCCGTTCGTCGACACGTGTCTAGCGCTCCTGGACGGGTGACGGTGCGAGTGCGGCCCGGCGGCGTGCGCGAAGGACGCGCGGCGCCCGCCAGGGCAGGCGCAGCCTAGCGGAACGGACGCGCGGATCGCGTCCCCAACCGAGCTCCGCACGCTTCAGGGCGGCCGAGACACGCTCGGCGTGGTCGAGGCTTCAGGTGTAGGACGTCACCGGGCTCGCGAGCACGTGCGGGCTCCTCTCTGAGCGCTCCGGACGGAACGATACGTGCCGGAAATCGTCCGTGGGGACGACGGGCACGGTGCTAGCGTCGCGCCATGCTCCCCGCCTCGCCGCGCCGTCGACGCCGGCTCGCCTGGGGAGCGGCCGCGACCGGAGCGCTCGCCGCGGCCGCGGTCCTCGCGTTCGCGATCCCGACCCGGTCGCCGCCCTCGCCCGCACCGACGACCGACGAGGGGCCCGCGCAGCTCGCGACGCGGGCGACCTCCCGCCTCACGCGCGCCGACCGTCTCGCGATCGACCGCACCCTCGACCGGTTCGTCCCCGCCGGCATGGCGCGCCACGACCTTGCTGCCGCATGGGCGCTCGCCGGGCCGGAGATGAAGACCGGCTCGACCCTCGCCACCTGGCGGGCGGGCAACACCCCGGTGCCGTACGTCGTCCCCCGCGAGCACACGTTCCACGACTGGGAGACCATCGACGTCGGCCCTCGTTACGTGATCTTCAACCTGATGCTCCACCCACGGGATCCGCGCGTCGCTTCGTCGTTCGTCTACTCGGGGGAGGTCGTCAAGGCGCACGGACGCTGGCTCGTGAACCGGCTCTACACGATCGCGATCATGCGCAGGCCGACGAAGACCGGGCTTCACGAGGTCGGGCCGGCGGACTTCGCCGCGCCTCCGCCGGGGTCGAGCCGCGAACCGGGAAAGGCGCTGCTCGGCCACGCAGGGCTCCTACCCGTGATCGGGATCCTCGGCCTCGTGCTCCTGATCCCGATCGGGGTCGGCGTCGGCGCGCTCGTCCGCGCTCGCCGGTGGCGCCGCGCGGTGCGCGCGCGGGACCGCTCGGCGCTGCCGCCGCTCCCGACCGGATACCGGGCCGACGAGCGCCGCCGGGAGCCCGTCGGCAGGGACTGAGACTAACTTTCCGTTGCTACTGTGGTCTCACACGGTATGGCGCTCATCAGCGGCATCGGCGACGTCCTCTGGGGCTCGCCCCGGCGGCAACGCAGGTCCCTCGTGCTGAGCGGCGGCGTCTTCGCGCTCGGGCTGGCGCTCTTCCTGGCCCTGGTCGTCTTCCGCGGCACGAGCAACGCCTTCCCGGACCACTTCTCGAACCAGCCGGCGACGCTCATCCACAAGGACAAGCCGGCGAAGGTGACGGCGGCGCAGTTCGCGCTCGCCCGCAGGTTCCTGAAGACTGCCGTGGCCCGGAAGGATCTCGATGCGGCCTACGCCCTCGTCGACCCGGACCTGCGCGGAAACCTGACGCGCGCCCAGTGGCACACCGGCAACATCCCGGTGCTCTTCTACCGGGCGGCCAACATCGCAACGGCCTCTTTCGGTGTCGACTACTCGTACCGGACCCAGGCGCTCTTCGAGGTCAACCTTCGCGCGGCACCCGGAACCGAGACCCGCCCTGAGATGCTCTTCTTCGTCGGGTTGAAGCGCGCCGGCGGCAAGCCGAACGGCGCGTGGCGCGTCAACTACTTCGAGCCGAACTGGCGCCCGCCGGTCCCCGTCGGGCCGGCCCGGTAAGACCGCGCGTGCTCGTCGCCGGCATCCGGCGGCTCGCCGTCATCTACGCCTCGGTTCTCGTCGTGACCGTCGCCGTGTCGGCGGCGCTCGGACTGTCGGCCGGCGCCTCCGTCGGCCGGGCGATCTCCGTCGGCCTCTACTGCGTCGGGGCCGTCACGCTCGTCGGCTGCTTCGTCTTCGGGATCCGCGGGCCGCTCCGCGGTGCGTCGGCGACGGGCGACCCCACGCCGATCGTCGGTGCGCGGCGGCTGCGAACGGCGACACGGGACGAACGGTCGGAGGCGACGCGGATCTCCATCCTGCTCTTCGTCGTGGGTCTTTCCTTCGTCGTCCTCGGGAGCATCGTCGACCCCGCGCGGAGCACGTTCTAGCGCTAACTCATGCCACCGCCCGACGTCGTACTCCACGAGATGCTGCCTGAACGGTGTGAACGGTCGCGCGAGGCTGTCTCGCTCCACCTCGACGGAATGCTGTCCCGGTTCGAGTACCTGCTCTCCGAGCGGCACATCCGGCGCTGCGCGGCGTGCTCCCGGTTCGCCGCCGCCGTCACCCACCAGACGGAGCTGCTCCGCCGTGCGCCGCTCGAGGAGCATCGGTCGGCCGCCGCCGCACTGCTCCACGGTCGCCCGCAGCGCCGCCGGCGCGGGGCGGCGGCGATCGCGGGCGCGATCGCCGCGACCGCCGTGGCTGCCTTCCTCGCCCTCGCGCCGTCGGCAGGCCAGCGGTCGGATCCCACCGCCGCCGCGGCCGCGGCGGGGCAGGGGCCTCTGCTCATGGTGTTCGCAGCACAGCCGTCACCGAACGCGAAGTTCGACGTCGGGCGGCTCCGCGTCGTCTCGCCGGCGAGCGCCGACGGCCCGGTCCACGGCTACTACGGCCGGCCCGTGCTGCCGCCCAGCCCGATCTAGAGATTCAGGCTCCGAGCGCTCGGTCAGTCGGCCGCAGCGACTGCAGCGTCCTGCGGGCGGCGGATCTCGTCCTCGGACATCGGCCACCGCTCGAGCGGGAAGTGGCACGCCGCAAGATGCGAATCACCGGTGCCGACAGGGGCGAGGAGCGGCGTGTCGACGTTGCACTTGCCGTCCACGAACCGCGGGCACCGCGGGTGGAACCGGCAGGCCTCCGGCGGGTTGAGCGGGCTCGGGACGTCGCCATCGAGCACGATCTGCTTCCGCGACCGGCCGAGCTCCGGGTCCGCGATCGGGACCGCCGAGAGAAGCGCACCCGTGTACGGATGCTTGGGCTCCTTGTAGAGATCGGTACGGGTGCCCACCTCGACCGCCCGGCCGAGGTACATCACCATGACGCGGTCGGAGATGTGCCGCACGACATTGAGGTCGTGCGCGATGAAGATGTAGGTGAGACCGAAGTCGGACTGCAGGTCCTTGAGGAGGTTCAGGATCTGAGCCTGCACCGACACGTCGAGCGCCGACACGGGCTCGTCGCAGATGATGAGCTTCGGGTTGATCGCGAGCGCGCGGGCGATACCGATCCGCTGGCGCTGACCGCCCGAGAACTCGTGCGGGAACCGGTTGTAGTGCTCGGGGTTCAGCCCGACGATCTCGAGGAGCTCCTGCACACGGCGCTTCCGCTCGCTGTCGCTGCCGATCCCGTGCACCTCGAGCGGCTCGCCGACGATGAAGCCGACGCGCTTGCGCGGGTTGAGCGACGCGTAGGGATCCTGGAACACCATCATCATGTCGCGCCTGATCGCGCGCATGTCGTTGCGCCCGAGGTGCGTGATGTCGCGGCCCTCGAACGTGATCGTGCCTCCGGTCGGCTCGAGGAGGCGCGCGACGCACCGCGCCATCGTCGACTTGCCGCAGCCCGACTCGCCGACGACACCGAGCGTCTCCCCGGCGTTGAGGACGAAGTCGACGCCGTCGACCGCCTTCACCGAGGCGATCTCCTTCTGGAAGATCAGGCCGCGCGTGACCGGGAAGTGCTTCTCCAGCCCTTCCACGCGAAGCAGCTCCGTCACGCCGCCTCCTCGCCGACGAGCTTCGACCGCTTCGCGTCCCAGATCCGCATCCGCGACTCGTCGTCCAGGTGGCACCGGAACCGGTGGCCCTCCCCGTGAGCAGACGCCCGCAGGTCGGGCAGCTCGCGCCGGCACACGTCCATCACGAACTCGCACCGCGGGTGGAACGGGCACCCCGACGGCGGGTTCAGGAGGGACGGCGGCTGGCCCGGGATCTGGTCGAGCCGCGACCCTTCGGCGTTGAGGCGCGGCAGCGAGCCGAGGAGCCCCCACGTGTACGGCATCTCCGGCCGGGTGAACAGGTCGTCCACCCTCGACTGCTCGACCACCTTCCCTCCGTACATGACGATCACGTCGTCGGCGAGCTCGGCGACGACACCGAGGTCGTGCGTGACCATCACGATCGCCATGCGGTACTCGGCCTGGAGCCGCTTCATGAGCCGGAGGATCTGCGCCTGCGTCGTCACGTCGAGCGCCGTCGTCGGCTCGTCGGCGATGACGATCCGCGGGTTGTTGATGAGCGCCATCGCGATCATCACGCGCTGGCGCATGCCGCCCGAGAACTGGTGCGGGTAGTCGTCGGCGCGCTGGTCGGCGCGCGGGATCTCGACCTCCTTGAGGATCTCGACGGCCCGCTTCCGTGCCTCCTTCCGCGTCACGTCCTGGTGGATCAGGACAGCCTCCTCGAGCTGCCACCCGATCGTCTTCACGGGGTTCAGCGAGGTCATCGGGTCCTGGAAGATCATCCCGATCGTCCGGCCGCGGATCTGGCGCATGTGCGCCTGGCTCGCCCCGAGCATCTCCTCGCCGTCGAGCAGGACCGACCCGGTGACCTGCGCCTGACGCGGATCCACGAGACCCATCACGGTGAGGAACGTCACGCTCTTCCCCGAGCCGGACTCGCCGACGACGCCGAGCGTGGAGCCCTCGTCGAGCGAGAAGCTGACGCCCGAGACGGCCTTGACGAACCCGTCGTCGGTGCGGAACGTCGTCGCGAGGTCGGTGACCTCCAGCGTCGCCATCAGCTGGGCCTGATCCGCGGGTCGAGGAGCCCGTAGGCGAGGTCGACGATCAGGTTGAAGACGATCACGCACAGCGTCGAGAACACCACGACGCCCGTGATGATCGGCAGGTCGTTCGCCCCGTATGCCTTGACGACCTCGCGGCCGATCCCCGGCAGGTTGAAGATCGACTCGGTGAAGATCGCGCCGCCGAGCGCGAGCCCGAGATCCATCCCGAGGATCGTCACGACCGGGAGCAGGCTGTTCCGGAGCACGTGCTGCACCATGACACGTCCCTGCGACGCGCCCTTCGCGCGCGCCGTACGGACGTAGTCCTCGTTCATCGTCTCCATCACGTTCGCGCGCACGAGCCGGACGTACAGCGCGGCGAACAGGATCATGAACGTGACCCAGGGGAGGATCATGTGGTACGCCCACTGCGCGGGCCCCTCGCACTGGGCGCCCGGGGATCCCGGGAAGAAGTTGCAGTAGCCGGCGATCGGGGTGATGTGGAGCTTGTACCCGATCACGAAGGAGAGGATCAGCCCGATCCACACCGGGTGGGCCGAGATGCCGATGAGCACGAAGGTCATCGTGATGCGGTCGAGGACCGACCGCGGGCGCAGCGCCGAGAGGATGCCCACCGGGATGGAGAGCGAGAGCCAGAAGATGGCGCCGCCGAAGACGAGCGACGCGGTCACGGGCGCGTCCTTGCCGATGATCGAGTCGACGGACTGCCGGTTGACGAACGACTCGCCGAGCGACCCGTGCACGACCAGGTTCTCGACGAAGTAGTAGTACTGCATCCAGATCGGCCGGTCGAGGTGGAGGAGACGCTTGATCTGGGCGAGGTACTCCGGCGATGCCGCGTGCCCCGCGGCGAGCTGTGCCGGGTTCGTCGGGATCACCCAGAAGATCAGGTACGTGATGATGGTGGCCACCACGAACAGGAAGATGGCCCAGAGGAACCGCCGGATCAGGAATTGCGTCATGGCCGTTTCGGGTGTCGGAGGGTTCGGCGGCTGGAGAGACGCCCTGGGGGCGCCTCTCCAGCCATCCTAACGTCGCTGCCCTGCGGGTCTACTACCCGACGGTGAGGGCGTTGTAGTACGGCTCGCCGTAGAACGAGCTGTAGATGAAGTTGTGCACGCGAGCCGAGACGAAGAAGTGGTCGGTGAGGATGACCCACGGGACCACCGGTGCGTACTTCGTCATGAGCTCCTGGTCGAGCTTCGCGTACGCGGCCGCCCGGGCGCTACCGGACAGGGAGGCGGCCTGGTCGAGCTGCTTGTTGAAGCTCGCGTTGTTGAAGTACGAGTAGAACACGTTGTTGTTCGCCTGGATGTACCGACCGTCGAAGATCACGTTCAGATAGTCGTACGGATCGAAGAAGTCGGCGCACCAGCCACCACTCGAGGTGAAGTTGTACGACGTGTCCTTCGCACCGACGACCTGGTAGAAGGTCGTGGCGGGCGTCGGGACGTCCTTCACCTGGAACCCGGCCTGGCGCAGGTTGTACTCCGCCACCTGGGCGCGCTGCGTTGCGGTCGGGGTCGTCGTGTGGAGGAACTGGACCTCTTTCGCCGAGCTGATCGCGGATCCGCCGACCTGCTTCGCCTTCGCGACGTCGGCACCCTTGATCGAGTAGGCGTGGAACGGCTTGTAGCCCGGCACGCCAGGCACGAGGACCTGGTCGGTCCGCTTCCCGGCGTACGCGCCGAGCAGACGCACCTGCGCCGGGCGGTCGATCGCCCAGTTCGCAGCCTGGCGAAGGGCGAGCTTGTCGAACGGCGGCTTCTGCGTGTTCATGGTCATGAAGAGCACGCAGGACGTCGGGCCTACGAAGAAGCGCGACTTGTTGACGCCGTACTGCTGCGACAGCTGCGCCGACGACGACGCGGTGTTGCCGGCGTTGTCGATGTCGGCCTGCCCCGCCTTGACCTGCAGCAGCGACTGGTCCTCGTCGACGTTCGCCGTGTACACGATCTGGTCCGGGTTCGCCGGACGCGGGCCGTGGTAGTTCGGGTTCCGCTTGAGGACGGTCGTGCGGCCCGGGTCACGGCTCGCGATGTAGTACGGGCCGGCGGCGGCGTACGTCTGCACGCCCTGGCTCGTGTACGGCAGGCTCGGCTCGACGGCGGTGAACCAGCCCATCGCCATCTGCGGCACGAAGCTCGCGTTCGGCTTCACGAGCTTGACCGTCAGGGTCAGGCCCTTCGCCGAGATCCCCGAGATCTTCGATGCCTTGCCGGCGAGGAACGCCTGAGCGCCGACGATCTCTTCCTGCAGGTGGATGTTGACGCCCTCGGGCGAGCCCATCTTCGGGCTGAGCGTGCGCTCGAACGCCCGCTGGTAGGCGGCTGCGGTCACCGGCTGGCCGTCGTTGAACTTCATGCCGGGCCGGATGTGGAACGTGTAGGTCTTCCCGTCCTTCGAGACGGTCGGGAACGCCGTCGTTCCGATCGGATACAGCTGCTCGCCGGCCTTCCCGGTCTTCTCGGGATAGCCGACGAGGTTCATCGCGGTCAGGTTGACCAGCGCGAGATCGTCAGTGCGGTACTGGATCTGCGGGTCGACGTAGTCGAAGTCAGCGTTCGACTGGTTGATCCTTAGCGTCCCGCCCTTGGCGGCCTCCGCCGACCCGGCCTTCTTCGTAGCCGAGCCCGCGACGCCCACCGTTGTGGCGGCGACGAGCAATGCAATCCCCGTCACGAGCATGAACAGGGACAGCACCTGCTTCCTGCGCATATGTCTCCTTCCTCTTCCTCTCGGAACCACCCGGAACGAGCGGCGCCGCATGGTACGAAAACCACCAGCCTGCGCTTTGACGCGTGGAAACGCCATTAGTTAGACGAGTTAGAAGCGTGCTCGGGGATCGAATGCATCCCGCAGCCCGTCGCCGAGCAGGTTGAACGCGAGCGTCGTGAGCAGGATCATCAGCCCCGGCCAGATCATCAGCCAGGGCTGCGTCAGGTAGAACTGGGGCGCGGCGGCGAGGAGCGTCCCCCAACTCGCGGTCGGCTGTTCGATTCCGAGGCCGAGGAACGACAGCCCGGCCTCGCCGATGATGTTGGTCGCGACGATCAGCGACGAGTAGACGATGATCGGCGCGACGAGGTGCGGCAGCAGGTGCGACCGCATGATCCGCAGGTCGCTCGCACCGGTCATCCGCGCCGCCTCGACGAACTCCTTCTCCCGAAGCGAGAGCACCACGCCGCGGATGATGCGCGCGGGGTAGAACCAGCCGAAGATCGTGAAGATCAGCGCGATCGTGAAGACGCCGCGCGCGAGGAAGCCGAACGTGATCGAGTTGAGGGCGTCGCCGGCGACCGCGCGAAGCGCGACGATGAAGAGGAGCGACGGGAAGACCATCACGATCTCGACGAGCCGTGACACGACCGTGTCGACCCAGCCCCGGAAGTACCCGGCGAGGAGGCCCATGATCACCCCGATCAGGACCGAGCCGAAGGTCGCGAGGCCGGCGACCTCGAGCGAGGTCTGTGCGCCGTACAGGAGGCGCAGGAACAGGTCGCGCCCGAGCAGGCTGTCGGTACCGAGGATCATGAGCGTCTTCGGGAACTGGCCGTGGACGCAGCCCGTCGAGCAGACCGCGCCCGGGTACGGAGCGGTCGATATGTGCGACCACGGCCCGAGCGGGATGAACTCCTTCTGGTTCACGCCGTAGGCGAAGATCTGATTCGGCCCGTGGCCGAGGAAGTGCGCCGCGATCGGCCCGCCGGCGAACGACCCCGCGAGCAGGAAGATCAGGAAGAACACGCTCGCGAGGGCCAGCTTGTCGCGCCTGAAGCGAATCCAGATGAGCTCCCAGTAGCCGCGCGCCTTGACGTGCTGGGCTTCTGCCGGGCCGGCGGGCGACAGGTCGAGCGGGACTGCGTCGTCCGCGTGGATGTCGACCTTCGTGCTCACGAGCGGCGCAACACTACCCGAACACCCGAGTTGTGACCATCCGGTGCCTCCGACGTCGGCGCGGCGGGAAAGTTAGCCCTGGAGGGCGTCGGCACCGGCGACGACCTCGAGGATCTCCTGCGTGATCTCGGCCTGCCGCGCGCGGTTCATCGCGAGCGTGAGGCTGTCGATGAGCTCCCCCGCGGCCTTCGACGCGTTGCGCATCGCCGTCATCCGCGCCCCCTGCTCGGAGGCCGCAGACTCGAGGAGGGCGCGGTAGACCTCGGTCTCCACGTACACGGGCAGGAGCCGGGCCAGGATCTCCTCGGGCTCCGGCTCGTAGATGAAGTCGGGATGCGCGATCTCCGGCCGCGTGTCCTCGTCCGTCTCGTCCTCCCGCGCCTCCAGGAGCTCCGTCGGGATCGGCAGCAGCTCGCGCACCGTCACGCGCTGCGTGAGCGCCGAGACGAACGCGTTGTAGACGAGGACGACGCTGTCGACCTCACCCTTGACGTACGCCTCCGCGACGGCGTGCGCGACCGCCTGCGCGTCCGCGTACGCCGGCCGCTCGCTGAAGCCGGCCCACGACTGCACGACGTCGAGGCGGCGGAAGCGCAACGTCGACGTCGCCTTCCGGCCGGTCGCGTACCACACGACCTGCCGCCCCTGCGACCGGTGCTCGCGCATCAGCGCGAGCGAGCGCCTGATCACCTGGGCGTTGAAGCCGCCGGCGAGCCCACGGTCGGCGCTGACCGGGAGGATCGCGACCGTCTGCACCTGCTCGCGCCGCTCGAGCAGCGGCAGGCGGACGGCGCCCGCGGCCTTCGAGACGCCCGCCATCAGCTCGAGCATCCGATCGGCGTACGGGCGCATCGCCTCGATGCGCATCTGCGCGCGACGGAGCCGCGCCGAGGCGACGAGCTCCATCGCGCGCGTCACCTTGCGCGTGTTCGTGATCGAGCGGACGCGCCGCTTCAGGTCCTGCGTGCTCGCCAACTACGCCGCTTCCTGCGCGGAGGACGGCTGGAACCGGCCCTTGACCTTCTCGATCTCGCCGTTCAGCGTCTCGGACGTCTCGTCCGAGAGGTCGCCGGTCTCGCGGATCGTCTTGTAGACGTCTCCCTGCGCGCGCAGGTGCTCCCGGAGCTCGTCCTGGAACCGCGTCACGTCCTCGGTCGGGATGTCGTCGAGGAACCCGTTCACGCCGGCGTACAGCGCGGCGACCTGCTCCTCCATCGGCCACGGCTGGTACTGCGGCTGGTTGAGCGTCGCGACCATCTTCTCACCGCGGTTCAGCGCCGACTGCGTCGCCTGGTCGAGCTCGGAGCCGAACTGGGCGAACGCCTCGAGCTCGCGGTACTGCGCCAGGTCGAGGCGCAGGCGCCCCGCGACCTTCTTCATCGCCTTCGTCTGCGCGGAGGTGCCGACGCGGGACACCGAGGTGCCGACGTTGACGGCCGGGCGCACGCCGGAGAAGAAGAGGTCGGACTGCAGGAAGATCTGGCCGTCGGTGATGGAGATCACGTTGGTCGGAATGTAGGCGGAGATGTCTCCCGCCTGCGTCTCGATGATCGGGAGCGCGGTCAGCGAGCCGCCGCCGAGCTGGTCGGAGAGCTTGCACGCGCGCTCGAGCAGCCGCGAGTGCAGGTAGAAGACGTCTCCCGGGAACGCCTCGCGCCCCGGCGGCCGCCGGAGGAGCAGCGAGAGCTGCCGGTACGCGTCGGCCTGCTTCGTCAGGTCGTCGTAGATGATCAGCGCGTGCTCGCCCTTGTAGAGGAAGTACTCGGCCATCGCGCAGCCGGCGAAGGGCGCCATCCACTTGATCGGCGCCGCCTCGGCGGCGCCCGCGACGACGACCGTCGTGTACTCCATCGCGCCCGCGTCGCGCAGCCGCTCGACGACCTGCGCCACCGTCGACGCCTTCTGGCCGATCGCGACGTAGAAGCACTTCACGTTCTGGTCGGCCTGGTTCAGGATCGTGTCGATCGCGATGGCGGTCTTGCCGGTCGAGCGGTCGCCGATGATCAGCTCGCGCTGCCCGCGCCCGACGTTCGTCATCGAGTCGATCGCCTTGATCCCGGTCTGCAGCGGCTCCTTCACCGGCTGGCGCTGGATCACGCCCGGCGCCTTCCACTCGACCGGGCGCGTCTCCGAGGCCTCCACCGGGCCCTGCCCGTCGAGCGGGTTCCCGAGCGGGTCGACGACGCGTCCGAGAAGCCCCTCGCCGACCGGGACCGAGGCGACCTTGCCGGTGCGCCTCACCGCGTCGCCCTCCTTGATCAGGTCCCACGCGCCGAACAGCGCGGCGCCGACGTTGTCCTCCTCGAGGTTGAACGCGAGGCCGGTGACGCCGTGCTCTAGCTCGAGCATCTCGAGCGCAAGGCAGTTCTCCAGGCCGTGGATGCGGGCGATGCCGTCCCCGACCTGCAGGACGGTCCCGACCTCGGCGAGATTCGATTCCGAGTCGAACTTCTCGATCCGCTCTCTGAGGATCGAGGTGATCTCCTCCGGGCGCAGCTTCATACGTGTCTCAGCTCCTTGCGTGCGTCAGTTCGTGTCGAAGTCGTTCGAGCCGGCCGCGCACGCTCGCGTCGAGCCTCATCGATCCGGCCTGGAGGACGATCCCCCCGATCAGGTCTGGGTCCACCTTCCGCTCCGCTTGCACCTTCCGGCCCGACGCCTGCTCGATGCGGCCCACGATCCGTCCGAAGTCCTCGTCGGAGAGGCGGTGCGCGGTGGTCAGCTGGACGTCGAGGATGCGCTGCTCCGCCGCGACGAGGGCGTCGAACTCGGCGGAGAGCTCCGCAAGCTCGGCAGCGCGCCCCTTCTCGGCGACGAGCTTCACGAAGTTGACGACGATCCCGTCGGCGCCGCCGTCGGACGCGATGCGCTCGAGGACGTCCTGCTTCACCCGCGAGTCGACCTCGGGGTTCTCGAGCAGGAGCCGCAGCTCGTCGACCGACGTCGCGGCCTCGCTCAGCTGCGTGAGCTGCGTCTGCGTCGTCTCGAGCTTCCCCTCGTCCTGCGCCGCCTCGAAGAGCGCGCGCGCGTAGATGCGGTGGGCGACGGCTACGACCGGCTCCCCTCGAGCTGGCTGAAGTCGATCTCGGCGAGCGCCTCGTCGATCAGGCGCTGCTGGTCGGCGTCGGTGAGCGACTTGCGCGTGATCTTCTCGGCGGCGAGCAGGGAGAGCCTCCCGACCTCGTCGCGGATCTCGCCGAGCGCCTGCGCCGTCGCCTGCTCGATCTGGCGGCGCGTCTCCTCGAGCCGGCGCTGCCGGTCCTCCTCCGTCTCCTCGCGGACCCGCTCGCGCTGCGCGTCGGCGACGCGACGCGCCTCCACGAGGATCTCCTCCGACTCGCTCTTCGCCTGGCCGATCAGCTTCCGGTGCTCCTCGAGCAGGTTCCGCGCCTCCTCGCGCGCGTTGTCCGCCTCGGTGATCGCCTCTTCGATCCGCTGCCTGCGCGTGTCGATCATCTGCTGGATCGGCCCGAACGCGTACCGCTGCAGCACGAACAGGACGATCAGGAAGCAGATGATGGTCCAGATCATGAGCCCGGGCGTGACCTGGATCAGCGGGTTCGACGCGAGCATCGGCTAGACCAGGACGTACGCGAGGATCGAGCCGAGGAGCCCGTAGAAGACGACCGCCTCGGTGAGGGCGAACCCGAGCCACTGGATGCCCTGCAGCTCACCGCGCAGCTCGGGCTGCCGCGCGACGGACTGGATCATCGAGCCGAAGATGTTCCCGATGCCGACGCCGGCGCCGAGTGCGCCGAGGCCGACGCCGAGCGCGAGGCCGACGGCCTTCCCGGCCTTCGTGAC
Organism: Gaiellaceae bacterium; assembly: GCA_036403195.1. Lineage (GTDB taxonomy): Bacteria > Actinomycetota > Thermoleophilia > Gaiellales > Gaiellaceae > PALSA-600. The sequence continues at coordinate 19,778 of DASWRL010000016.1, read as the reverse complement.
GTCACCGCTCGTCGCGGCAAGGACCGTGCCGATCACAATTGCTCCTCCTTTAGTGCTCCGGCTCGATGGCCGAGCCGATGTAGATGGCGGACAGGGCAGCGAAGATGAAGGCCTGGATCCCGACCACGATCACGACCTCGAACACGTAGAAGACGGTCGCGATCGGGATCACGAACACGGCCAGGACGACGGACTCCAGGATGAACATCAGGCCGATGAACGTGAGGATCAGGATGTGGCCGGCCAGCATGTTCGCGAACAGACGGACGGAGAGCGAGATCAGCCGCATGAACTGGCCGAGGATCTCGAGGGGCACGATCAGCCCCAGGAGGGCCGGCGGCGCCTCGGGGATCCAGCTCTTGAAGTACTTGACGGCGCCGTTCCAGCGAATGCCCTCGACGTGCGTGAAGACGAACGTCAGCAGCGCGAGCGCGAGCGTCACCGACAGGGAGCTCGTTGCGGCGTAGATCCCCCACGTCGGGACCCCGTGCCAGCTCTCGCCCGTCAGCGGGAGCGGCAGGAAGCCGATCAGGTTCACGACGAGGATGAAGAGGAAGAGCGAGGCGACATAGGGGAACCAGCGGCCCATCGCCTTCGACGGGAGCCCCTGCTCGGCGATCTGCGTCTGCGCGACGTCGTACAGCATCTCGCCGACCGTCTCCCGCCGGCCCGGCTTCTGGCCGACGCGGGAACGCATGAAGAAGAGGCCGAGCGCGATCGTCAGGACGCTGCCGAGCATCAGGTAGACGACGGCCTTCGTGATCGACAGGTTCAGCGGCCCGAGGTGGATCGGCACCCACTCGTGCTGCTCGAACTCGGTCGTCGGGTCGAAGTCGCCCCGCGCGAACGCCGTCGACGGCGCGAGCAGCGCGAGCGTGCAGAGCAGGACCAGCCAGCGCCTCACGTCGAGGTCACCCCCGCCTTCGGCCCCGTGTAGTACGCGACGAGCTGTAGGCCGAAGCTCGCGGAGTATGCGGCCGCGTACGTCAACGCGGCGGCCAGCCCGAGCCATTTGTCGGACACTGCGACGGCGAAGACGACCACCATCACGGCGATTGCGCGAAAAAGCATCCCGAAAGCAACCACGCCTGCGGCGGCGAGGTTACCCGTCCGCGTGCGCAGGCGCGTCAACAACGCGCCGAACGCCTCGGAGCCGACCCACAGGACGGCGCCCAGCCCCCATCCGGAGACGCGCCACCCGGCGAGGAGGAACACCGGCAGGGCGAGCGCGACGACGACGAGCCCGGCGATCGCGGGCAGCAGGGACGGCGGGGCCGTGCGCGGTTCGGTCCAGGCGGGCAGCGCTTCCTCTTCCTAGGCGTTGCGGTACTTGATCACGGTCGCGGCGACGCCGACGGGAACGCCGACGACCGCGCCGAGGGCGAGCCCGAGGCCGAGGCTTCCCGCCGCCCAGCCGATCAGGGTCCCCACCGCGATGCACGCCAACGTGTATCCGATGAGAACGCTGCCGGCCCCGGCGAGGGAGAACGTCGGGCGCTCGGGTGTCACCGCTCGGGAGAATACCAAGCTTGTGACACGCCTTTCCCGCTCACGAAGCGGGGCGAAGCCGCCGTTTGTGACGCAACCGGTCCGGGTCAGCGCTCGGCGAGCGCCTTGAGGCGCGCCAGCGACAGCGTGTTCCGGACGCGTCCGGCCGCGTCGCCGACCGGGCCCGCGAGGCGCGAGACGCCTTCGACCGGCCCTTCCTCCATCGTCACGTGGGTCAGCTCGTCACCGACCTGCTCGAGCGCGATCACGATGCGGAAGCTCCCGAGCGGCCCGAGCCTCGCGAGGAGCTCGAGCCGCGACGGCGGCTCTGCCGCGACGACGCTCGTCGAGTCGTCGATCGTGAGCGGGCCGATCCCGGTCGAGTGGCGCAGCGAGGAGCCCACCGCCGGCCAGGCGCCGTCGGCGGCGTGCGCCGCCGCGGCGCCGACCACCCACTCCGCGTACGCCTCCGGGTCGGCGAGCACGGCGAAGACGCGCTGGGGCGCCGCGCGGACGACGATCTCGTTCACGGCCACGCGTCGTGCTTACCCGTCCGGGTTTTGTCCAAACCACTTCGGGGAGAGTGACTCACGTGCACGACGCGGTCGTCATCGGCGCCGGCCACAACGGGCTCGTCGCGGCGAACGTCCTCGCCGACGCCGGCTGGTCGGTCCGCGTGGTCGAGGCGGACGAGGAGCCGGGCGGCGCGGTCCGCTCGGGCGAGCTCGTCGAGCCGGGATTCGTGAACGACCGCTTCAGCGCCTTCTATCCCCTCGCGGCCGCGTCGCCCGTCTTTCGCGCCCTCCGCCTCGAGATCCCCTTTCGCCACGGCCCCCTCGTGCTCGCGCACCCGGCGCCCGACGGCACGTGCGCCGCCCTGCGGCGCGACGGCGGCGACGAGCGCTGGCAGCGGATCGAGCCGGCGATCCTGCGGGGGCTCGTCACGCCGTTCCCGCAGGTGCGCGCCGGCCTCGCGCTCGCGCTGGACGCGGGCGCTCTGTCGCTCCTGCGGCGCCCGCGCGACCCGCTCGCCGCGCGGATCCGCGAGGGGAACGCGCTGCACGCCGACGTGCCGCCGTGGTCGCTCGTCGGCCGCTTCTTCGGCGTCGTGCTCGCCGAGCTCGGCCGGCGCTACGGGTTCCCGTGCGTGGAGGGCGGCGCGGGGCGCATGACGGAGCTGCTCGTCGCGCGCGCGCTCGCGCGCGGCGTCGAGCTGAGGCTGGGCGAGCGGGTCGAGCGCGTGCCCTCCGCACGCCGCGCCGTCGTCGCGGCCGTCGACGTGTGGGAGCTCGCCCGGATCACCGGGAAGCGCGTGCGCGTACGGCCGGACCCGGCGACGGTCAAGGTGGACTGGACGCTCGACGGGCCGATCCCGTGGAGCGCCGAGCCCGCACGAAGCGCGCCCGTCGTCCACCTCGGCGGCGAGCCGGACTTCGTGCTCTTCGGCCAGTACTCGATGGCCGACCCGACGCGCGCGCCCGCGGGCAAGGAGACGGCCTGGGCCTACTCGCACGTGCTCGGCGCGGAGGCGATCGAGGCGCAGGTGGAGCGCCACGCGCCGGGCTTCCGCGCGCTCGTCCGCGGCCGCCGTGTCGAGCACCTGCCGCCCGGCCGGATCAACCTGGGAACGGCGAGGGTGCGCAACGAGCTCGTCCTGCGGCCGTTCCACGGGCGCCCGGAGACGGGGATACCGGGCGTCTACCTCGGCTCTGCCTCGGCGCACCCCGGCGGCGCGGTCCACGGCGCCCCGGGCTGGATCGCCGCTCAGGCGGCGCTGCGCTCGGCCTCGCGGCGCCGCGCGCGCGGCGTCGCGAGCTTGACGATCTCGAGCAGGTACACGACGTAGAGCGAGAACGCGACCGCGAGCGTCCCCGCGACGAGGTCGATCGCGAGGTTCGGGACGTTCCACTCGCCGTGGTGGTGCGGCGGAGCGAACCGCGTGGCGAGCGCTGCGAACGCCAGCGTCGCGCACCACGTCCAGAGGTACGCGACCGCTCGCCGCTCCGAGAACCCGATCCGCATGAACCGGTGGTGCAGGTGGCGCGCGTCCGCGACGTAGATCGGCTGCCGGCTCTTCAGCCGCTTCGCGACGACGAACGACGTGTCGAGCACCGGGACGGCGAGCACGAGCAGCGGCAGGACGAGCGTCGCCAGGGCCGCGGTCTTCAGGAGCCCCTGGACGGAGACCGTGGCGAGCGTGAAGCCGAGCAGCAGCGCGCCGGAGTCGCCCATGAAGATGCGCGCGGGGTAGAAGTTGTGCCGGAGGAAGCCGAGGCTCGCGCCGCAGACGATGGCCGCGAGCACGGCGGCCGCGACGCGCCCGTAGTCGAGCTCGATGACGCAGAACGTCGCCCCGGAGATCGCCGCGACGCCGGCGGCGAGCCCGTCGAGGCCGTCGAGGAAGTTGACCATGTTCATCGTCGCGACGATCCCGAGGACGGTCAGCGGCGCGCCGATCCAGTGCGGCAGGTCGTGCACGCCGACGACGGGGAACGTGAACCGCTGGACGTAGACGCCGAACCCGACGGGGATCGCCGCCGCGAGGACCTGCCCGGCGAGCTTTTGCCACCACGTAAGGCCCCGGAAGTCGTCGATCGCGCCGACCGTCGTGGCGACGGCGGCGCCGAGGACGATCCCGCGCATCGCGCCCGTGAGCGGCAGGAACGCGACCGACGGGACGATCACGCCGAGGAAGAGCGCGAGCCCGCCGAAGCGCGGCACCGACGGCCGCGCGCGCTCGCCGTCCTCCCTGCGGCCGACGAGGCGCAGGTACCGGGCGGCCGAGCCGACCGCCGGGGTGAGCACGAGCACGATCACGAGCGCCGCGAGGGCGCCGTACACGACCTGGAGGTGGTCCGTCAGCTGTTGCCAGACCATGCGCCCAGGTTACTTCGTCCCGTACAGGCGATCTCCCGCGTCGCCGAGCCCGGGGACGATGAAGCCGCGCTCGTTGAGGCCGCGGTCGATCGCGGCGACGACGATCTGGACGTCGGGGTGGTTGCGCTGGATGTTGTCGACGCCCTCCGGCGCGGCGATGATCGCGATCAGCCGCACGCTCGAGGCTCCCGCGCTCTTCACGAGCTGCACCGCGTGCGCGGTGGAGTTGCCCGTCGCGAGCATCGGGTCGAGCAGGATCACGTCGCGGTCCGCGACGTCGTGCGGCAGCTTCACGTAGTACTCGACCGGCTCGAGCGTCTCCTCGTCGCGGTACAGGCCGATGAACCCGACCCGCGCGCCCGAGATCAGCGTCAGGACGCCGTCGAGCATCCCGAGCCCGGCGCGGAGGATCGGGCACACCGCGACCTTCTTCCCGGAGATGCGCGGCATCGGCGCCACCTCGAGCGGGGTCTCGATGTCGACGGGCTCCGTCGGCAGGTCCTTCGTCGCCTCGTACGTCAGGAGGAGCGTCACCTCCTCGACGAGCTTCCGGAAGTGGACGGTAGGCGTGTCCTTGTCGCGGAGGTACGAGAGCTTGTGCTGGACGAGCGGGTGCGTGACCTCGATCACCGGCATGGCGTGTGCGACTCTAGCGCCGTGAAGACGATCGGCGTCCTCGGCGGGATCACGTGGCACTCGGCCGCCGAGTACTACCGCCTGCTGAACACGTTCGCGAACGAACGTGAGGGCGGCATCCACGCAGCGAGATGCGTCCTCCTCAGCGTCGACGTGGCCGAGGTCGACCCGCTCCTGCACGCGGGCCGCTGGCACGACGCCGGCCGGATGCTCGCCGCCGACGCGAAGGCGGTGGAGGGCGCGGGCGCAGACGTGTTCGTGCTCGCCTGCAACACGCTCCACCACGTCTGGAACGACATCGTCGCCACGCTCGAGATCCCGACGATCCACATCGGCGACGCCGTCGCCGACGCGCTCGCGGCCGACGGTCGCTCGCGCGCGGCCGTCGTCGGCACGAGCTACACGATGACGCTGCCGTTCCTCCGCGACCGGCTCGTGCAGCGCGGCATCGAGGTCGTCGTCCCGGACGAGTCGCTCCACCCGCGCATCGACGACACGATCTTCGGCGAGTTCAGCCGCGGCGTCTTCTCGGACGAGACGCGCCGGTTCTACCTCGAGACGATCTCGCAGCTCGACGCCGACGCGATCGTCTTCGCGTGCACCGAGCTCGGGCTCCTGCTCGCGCCCGGCGACCTCGAGGCCGCCGTGTACGACACCGCGCACGTGCACGCGCGCGCGGCCGTCGACTACGTGGTGTAGGCGGCGTACCCGCGGAACCCGGGGTACAGCGGCCGCTTGTCGCAGAGCGCGAGCGCGCGGCCGCGAAGCGCGTCGACGTGCGCGCCCTCGTGCAGCGCGTCGCCGATGATCGAGCCGACTTCGGAGAAGTCGCCCTCGTCGAAGCCGCGCATGGTCGCCGCGGGCGTGCCGAGCCGCACCCCCGACGCGACCATCGGCGGCCGCTCGTCGAACGGCACCGTGTTCCGGTTCGCGGTCAGCCTGCACTCCTCGAGCCGCTCCTGTGCCGCAAGGCCGGTCCAGTCCGTCCGGCGCAGGTCGAGCTGCACGAGATGCGTGTCGGTCCCGCCGGTCAGCACGTCGAGCCCGTGCTGCATCAGGGTCTCGGCGAGCGTGTCGGCGTTCGCCCGGATCTGCCGCTGGTACGAGCGGAACGCCTCGGTCATCGCGATCCCGAAGCAGACCGCCTTCGCCGCGACCGCGTGCATCAGGGGGCCGCCCTGCATCCCGGGGAAGTTCGCGCGGTCGAGCTTCGTCGCGTGCTCCTCGCGGCAGAGGACGAACCCGGCGCGCGGGCCTGCGAGCGTCTTGTGGCTCGTCGACGTGACGAAGTCGGAGTACGGGACGGGGCTCGGATGGAGGCCGGCGGCGACGAGCCCTGAGAAGTGCGCCATGTCGCACATCAGGAGCGCGCCCACCTCGTCGGCGATCTCGCGGAAGCGATCGGCCTCCACGGTCCGCGGGTAGGCGGACCCGCCGCAGACGATCAGCTTCGGTCGCACCTCCTTCGCGCGCGCGAGCACGTCCTCGTAGTCGACGCGCATCGTGTCGCGCGAGACGCCGTAGTGATGGAACTCGTAGAGCTTCCCCGAGAAGTTGACCCTGAGCCCGTGCGTCAGGTGCCCGCCGTGGTCGAGGGAGAGCGCGAGCACCCGGTCGCCGGGGTCGAGGACGGCGAAGTACACGGCCATGTTCGCCTGCGCGCCCGCGTGCGGCTGCACGTTCGCGTGCTCGGCGCCGAAGAGCTCCTTCGCGCGCGACCGCGCGAGCTCCTCGATCTCGTCGACGACCTCGCAGCCGCCGTAGTAGCGCTTCCCGGGGTAGCCCTCCGCGTACTTGTTCGTCGGAACCGACCCCACCGCCTCGAACACCGCCGGCCAGGTGAAGTTCTCGGACGCGATCAGCTCGATCTGACCGCGCTGCCGCTCGAGCTCGCGGCCGAGCAGCTCGGCGACCCGCGGGTCGACTTCGGCGAGACCCGCGGTGCGGAGATCGGAGAGCGTCTGCTCGGCGACGGCCACGACCGGATCCTATGCCCGCAGCCGCGCGAGCACCTCGGAAGCAGGGACCGCGCCCTCGCGGAGGACCCGCGGCGTGTCCCCGCTCAGGTCGACGACCGTCGAAGGCGTCCCCGGCAGCCGCCCCGCGTCGACCTCCGCGGCGCAGGCCGAGCGAAGACGCGCGGGAACCTCGTCGAGGCTCGCGGGGCTCGGACCTCCCGGCTCGTTCGCGCTCGTCGCGAGCACGAGCCCGAAGGCGGCGATCACCTCGCGCGCGGCGTCCGGGAGGTCGGGGACGCGGACGCCGATCGGCCCCGCCTCGCCGCCCGTCAGCCACGGAAGCCGTCCGGCCGGGTTCGCGAGCACGAGCGTGTACGGGCCGGGAAGCAGCGCCCGGAGCGGCTCCTCGGGCAGCTCCGGGAGCGCCTCGAGGAGCGCGTCGACCGCCGCCGCGACGATCGCCGTCGGCTGCTGCCGCGCGCGCCCCTTCAACGCGTAGAGGCGTGTCGCCGCCGCCTCGTCGGTCGCGCTCGCGAGGCCGTAGACGGTGTCGGTCGGGAGGAGCACCGGGAGACCCGCGCGCAGCGCGGTCAGCGCATCCATCGACCCTCCACGACCCGGTCGCGGCCCGCGAGGTCGGGCGACACCCGCACCTCGACGTAGCCCGTCCGCTCGAGGAGCGCGGCGACGTCGGCTGCGTGGTCCTCGTGCACCTCGAGCACGAGCAGCGCCCCCCGCGCCGCCGTGACGAGGCGGCCGGTCTGGCCGCGGTCCTCGAGGGCGGCGCGCGGCTCGTGCGCGAGCTCGGGCTCCAGGCGCTCGAGCTCCGACGCCTGCACGTACGGCGGGTTCGAGACGACGAGGTCGAACGGCCCCTCGACGCCTTCGAGGAGGTCTGCCTCGACGAACGCGACGTCGAGACCGTTCGCCTCGGCGTTCTCGCGCGCGAGCGCGAGCGCGTCGGGCGAGACGTCGGTCGCGACCACCGTGGCGTCCGGCCGTTCCTGCTTGAGCGCGAGCGCGATCGCGCCCGTGCCGGTGCCGACGTCGGCGACACGCGGCGCCTCGACGCCCGCGAGCAGCTCGAGGCAACGGTCGACGACGACCTCGGTCTCGGGCCGGGGGACGAGCGCGCGGGCGTCCGTCTTCAGCGTGAGCCGCCTGAAGCCCCAGTCGCCGAGCACGTACGCGAGGGGCTCCCGTGCGGCGCGCCGGCGGACGAGCTCACGCGCGGCGGCACGCTCCGGCTCCGTGAGTGGCCGGTCGTGCTGCGTGTACAGCTCGATGCGCTCGAGCCCGAGGGCACGGGCGAGGATCAGCTCGGCGTCGACGCGCGGGCTCGGCACCCCGCGTGCGGCGAGGTAGTCCGCTGCGCCGCGCAGCACCTCGCCGAGGGTCACCCCTCGAGCGCGCGCCGGCGCTCGTCCTGCGTCAGCGCCTCGGTGAAGTCGTCGAGGTCGCCCTGCAGCACCTGATCGAGGCGGTGCGTCGTCAGCTTGATGCGGTGGTCCGTGACGCGGTTCTCGGGGAAGTTGTAGGTCCGGATCTTCTCCGCGCGTGCGCCGGTGCCGACCTGTGCGCTCCGCGCCGCGGCCTGCTCGGCCGCCTGCCGCTCACGTTCCGCCTCGTAGATGCGCGCCCGCAGCACCCGCATCGCCTTGTCGCGGTTCTGGAGCTGCGAGCGCTCGTCCTGCATCGCGACGACGATCCCCGTCGGCACGTGCGTGATCCGCACGGCGGAGTCGGTCGTGTTCACGGACTGGCCCCCGGGCCCCGACGACCGGTACACGTCGATCTTCAGGTCGCTGTCGTCGATCGCGACGTCGACGTCCTCCGCCTCGGGCATCACCGCGACGGTCGCGGTGGAGGTGTGGATTCGGCCCGCCGACTCCGTCGCGGGCACGCGCTGCACGCGGTGGGTGCCGCCCTCGAACTTGAAGATCGAATACGCGCCGTCGCCCTTGATCGCGAAGACGGCCTCCTTGACGCCGCCGCCGTCGTTCGCCTGCGACTCGAGCTGCTCGACCTTGAACCCGCGGCGCTCGGCGAAGCGCTGGAGCATCCGCTGCAGCTCGTCGGCCCAGAGCGCCGCCTCGTCGCCGCCGACACCCTGACGCACCTCGACGATCACGTCCTTCTCGTCGGCGGGGTCGCGCTCCGCGAGCGAGAGCTTCAGATCCTCCTCGAGGCGGGCGACCTCGGCCTGGTAGTCGTCGACCATCTCCGCGAGCTCGGGGTCGCCGCGGGCGGCCTCGAGGTCGGCGCGGGCCTGCTTCCACTCCAGCGCGAGGGCGTACGGCGCTTCGAGCTGCTTCAGCCTCCGCCCCACGTCCGCCGCCTCGCGGTGGTCGTTGTAGACCGCGGGGTCGGACATGCGGTCGCGCGTCTCGGTGTACGAGCGCTCGAGCTCCGCGATCAGGTCGTCGAGTGCAGCCACCTACGCCGGTGCGGCGTCGAGCGTGACCTCGGGAATGCCGGCGAGCGCCTGCGACACGGGACAGTTCTGCTTCGCGGTCTCCGCTGCTGCCACGATCGCGGCCTCGTCGAGGCCGGGGACGGCGGCGCGAACGCGGAGTGCGCCCTTGACGATGCCCTCGCCCGGCTGGAACGTCACCGTCGCCGACGTCTCGAGCCTCTCCGGCGGGTTCCCGTCCTTCGCGAGCCCGTTGGCGAGCGCCATCGCGAAGCAACTCGCCCACGCCGCCGCGATCAGCTCCTCGGGGCTCGTCCTCCCGTCCGGCGCCTCGGCCCGCGACGCCCACGACACGTCGAGCGGCCCGAACGCACCGCTCCCGACCTCGTGGATCGTGCCGCCGCCGTTCAGCAGGTCGCCCTGCCACGTCACCTCTGCATGCCGCTCGGTCGCCATCAGGCCATCACCTCCACTCGTCGATCTCCCGGCTGCAGTCTTCCCTCGCGCTCGAGCACCTCGCGGAGCGCGCGGATCGAAACCTCGAGCTGGTCGAGCGTCGGCTCCCGCGTCGTGAGCCGCTGCAGCCACAGTCCGGGCGCGAGGATCGTCATCAGGATCCGGTTGTCGGAGTGGCGGCCGGCGAAGCGGATGAGCTCGTACGCGATGCCGGCGATCACCGGCAGGAGGACGATCCGGCTCACGATCAGCCAGTACCACACGGGCCGCCCGAGCAGCGCGTAGACGAAGACGCTCACGACCATGACCCAGAGCAGGAACGCCGTGCCGCAGCGCGGGTGGATCAGCGAGTGGCGCTGCGCCACCTCCGGCGTCAGATCCTCCCCCGCCTCGTACGCGTTGATCGCCTTGTGCTCGGCGGCGTGGTACTGGAACACGCGCCGGAGCGACGGGATGAAGCTGAGCACCGTCAGGTAGACGACGAACACCGTCACGCGGATGACGCCCTCGACGATCACGAACCAGCCGCCGTTCGAGATCGGGAGCAGGTCGGTGATCAGCGCCGGGCCGACCTTGAAGATCATCACGGCGAAGCCGATCGCCACCAGGAACGCGAACGCCAGGGCCCATCGTCCGATCTCCGCGGGCTCGCCGTCGCCCTCCGACTCCTCCTGCGCCGCGTAGTTGGCCGAGACGCTGAGCGCGCGAAAGCCGATCGTGAGGCTCTCGCCGAGCGCGACGACGCCGCGCACCACCGGGAGCCGCAGCGCCCAGTGGCGCGCCATCAGCGGGTCGATCGGCTTCGCGACGTGCGCGATCTCGCCGTCGGGCTTCCGCACGGCGACGGCCCAGTTCCGCGGGCCGCGCATCATCACGCCCTCGAGGACGGCCTGGCCCCCGATGTTCTGGGCCATCGGGCCTACGCCGACGCGCGCTGCGCGCGCTCGGCCTTCTCGAGGCGGCGCTGGAAGCGCTCCACGCGGCCACCCGTGTCGACGAGCTTCTGCTTGCCGGTGTAGAACGGGTGGCACGCCGAGCAGATCTCGACGTGCAGCTCGGGCTTTGTGGAACGCGTCGTGAACGTGTTCCCGCAGCCGCAGTGCACGGTCGTGAGCTGGTACTCGGGGTGAATGTCGGCCTTCATGGCCGGGCCAGGATAGCAGCGGCGGTTCGGCCGGCGACGTTGCCGCCCGAGACGAGGAGGACGGGCCGCTCGGCCTCGATCCTGTGCGCGAGCCAGGCCGCGGTCGCGACCGCACCGGCGGGCTCGCACGCGATCTTCGCGCGCTGGTAGAGGATCCGGAACGCGTGCTCGATCTCGTCCTCGGTGACGAGCACGCGCTCGAGGTGCTTCGTGGTCTCCGTCGCGATCCGCCCCGCGAACGGCGCGTTCAGGCCGTCCGCGATGCTGGTCGGGGTGACCGGCACCGGCTCGCCGGCGGCGATCGCGCTGTGCAGCGCCGTGCTCGTCTCCGGCTCGACCGCGACGATCCGCATCCGGTCGCCGATCGCCGCCTGGATGCCGCCGATCAGCCCGCCGCCGCCGACCGGCACGACGACGGCGTCGGCGTCCGGAGCGTCCTCCTCGATCTCGAGCCCGACGGTGCCCTGCCCCGCGAGGACGAGCGGGTCGTCGAAGGGATGGACGAGCGTCCGCCCGGTCTCGACGAGCAGCGCGTCGAGGCGCGCGAACGCGTCCGTCGGGTTGGTCGCCTCCAGGTCGACCCATGCGCCGTAGCCACGGGTCGCCTCGATCTTCTGCTCCGACGCGCCCTCCCACATCACGACGAGCGCGTCGATTCCCTCCGCCGCGGCGGCGAACGCGACCGCCTGCGCGTGGTTCCCCGCGCTGATCGCGATCACGCCCCGCGCCTTCTGCTCATCGCTGAGGCTGCTGATCTTGTTGAGGGCGCCGCGCGACTTGAACGATCCCGTTCGCTGGAACAGCTCGGCCTTCAGACGCGCGCCGATCGTCCGGCTCGGGAGCACGGGCGTCCGCCGCAGGCGGCTGCCGATCGTGTCGCGCGCGCGGAGCACGTCCTCCCGGGTCGGTGCGTCCGCCACGGGCGAACCGTACTGGGCGCTCCGGCGAATGCGACGCATCAACCACCGAGGAGGCATTTCGTGAAGAACCTGAAGACGTCGCTCGCACTGCTCGCGGTCCTCGCCCTCGCGGTCGCGGCGGTCGCAGCCGGCGCGCTGTCGACGCGGGCGAAGGCCGGCGGCACGAACGGCATGAGCGGCATGAGCGGGATGAGCCACATGCACGGCGCGGCGGCCGCGAAGACGAGCGCCGCCGAGCTCCGCGTGACGCTCGACAACCTGCTCGGCGAGCATGCACTGCTCGCGATCTGGGCGACGCAGGCGGGCTACAGCGGCGCGAAGTCGTTCCCCGCGCTCGCCGCGCAGCTCGACAGGAACAGCGTCGCGATCTCGAAGGCGATCGGCTCGGTGTACGGGGCCGCCGCCGCGAAGCAGTTCCTCGACGGCAAGAACCTCTGGCGCGCGCACATCAGGTACTTCGTCGACTACACGGTCGCGCTCGCGAAGAAGGACGCGGCCGGCCAGAAGGCGGCGGTAGCGCACCTCACGGCGTACATCCAGACGCAGGCCGCGTTCTTCGCCAAGGCGACCGGGCTGCCCAAGCAGGCGCTCGTGAACGACCTGACGGCGCACGTCCTCCAGCTGAAGGGCCAGCTCGACGCGTACGCGAAGGGCAACTACAAGCAGGCGTACACGCTGGCCGACGGCGCGTACAACCACATGTTCATGACGGGCGACCTGCTCGCATCGGCCATCGCGAAGCAGAAGGGCCTCAAGTAGCGCGAGCGTTGCGCTGCCGGACGGCCTCGAAGAGCAGGACGGCGGCGGCGGCGCTCGCGTTCAGCGAGTCCGCCGTCGCCCCGTGGCGCATCGGGATCTCGACGTGGTCGTCGGCGACGGCGCGCCACTCCTCCGGGAGGCCCTCGTCCTCCGCGCCGACGAGGAAGGCAGTCGGTGCGGTGTAGTCGACGTCGATGTAGGCCGTGCCGGCGCCCAGCGTCGCGGCGACCTTCCGGTGCGGGAGCCCCGCGACGTCCGCGGCAGTGACGTCGACGATCGGCAGCGTGAAGACGGAGCCCGTCGAAGCGCGGATCGCGTTCGGGTTCCACGGGTCGGAGCGCGCGTCCCCGACGAGGAGCGCCTCGGCGCCGGCGGTGTCCGCCGTGCGCGCCATCGCGCCGAGGTTGCCGGGCTTCTCGATCCCGACCGCGACGAGGAGCAGCGTGCTGCTTCCGGGAAGCGTCCGCTGCGGCGCCTCGACGACGGCGAGCACGCCCTCGGGCTCGGCGCGGTAGCTCATCCTGCGCAGCACGCGCTCGTCGACCTCCTCCCCGTCGGGCCACTCGATCAGCGACGGCGCGAAGAAGGTGTCCCGCACGACGAGCCCGGCCGCCCGAGCCCGCTCGACCTCCCGCGGCCCCTCGGCCACGAACAGCCCGGCGCTCCGCCGCTCCCGCGCCTTCCGAAGCCGAAGCACCTCCTTGACGCGCGGATTCTCGACGGACGTGATCACGGCACCGGCGAATCTAGCCATGTCGGGTGGCAGCCACCGCGTCGGAAGTGCGCCGGGTCCGTGACGAGACTGCGCGGCGGGCGAGCGGGCTCGAGCCCACGCCTACCGTTTGGACGGATGTCGACGCCGCTACGCGACGAGAGCCCCGGATACCACCACGTCGTCGCGCGCGGGAACAACAAGCGCCCGATCTACGTCGACGATCACGACCGGGTCGTGTTTTGTCTGACGGTTCAGCGGGTTGCGCGCAAGTACGGCTGGACCGTCCTCGCGTACTGTCTGATGGAGAACCACTACCACCTGCTCCTGACGGTCGGCAACAAGGGTCTGGCGGCGGGAATGTGCGAGCTCAACACGGGGTATGCGCGCACGTTCAACGCGACCCACGGCCGCATCAACCACCTCTTCGGACGGCGCTACTGGAGCCGGCGCGTCACCTCGGACGCGTCGCTGCTGAATGTCATCCGGTACATCGTCCAGAACCCCCGGCGAGCAGGTGGCTCGAAGCCGCTCGATGGGTATCGGTGGACGAGCTACGCCGCGACGATCGGACTCGCGCTCGCCGACATCCAGCTCGCGCGCGACGAGTTGCTCGCCCTCTTCGGTCGCACGCCCGAGAGCGCCGTTGACCGGTTCCGCGCGTTCTGCTCGGCCACCGTCCTGGCGAGCCCCGTCCGGTGGCAGCCACCGTGACGGAAGTGCCTCAGGTGAGCGTGTACTCGGGGCCGCTGCCGCCTTCGGGCGGGGTGAGGCGGCCGCCCTTGGCGGTGATCGCGCCGCACTGGACGCAGTTCGAGGGGGCGAGCCTGACCTCGACGGTGCCGTCACCGTCGGCGTCGCCGACCTCGTAGACCTGCGCGGGGCACATCCTCGCCCACAGCTCGGCGACCTCGCGCGGGACGCGCGGCTGCACCCGGATGTGATTCGGCTGGTCGTCCCTCGTCCGGTTGCCGGACGCGAAGACGCTCGACAGCTTGTCGAACACGAGCGTGCCGTCCGCGGCCGGATAGGACGCGGCGCGGTCCGTCCGGAGGAGCGTGTGCTCGGCGTCCGGCTCCGTGCGCGCGTCGCCCGGTGGGAACCGCCCGCGCGACGCCGTCATCGCACCGGCGAGCGCACCGCCGAGATAGAAGCCGCGGCCGAACGCCTGCCGCATGTTCCGCACCTCGCGCAGGTCGCGCCAGATGAACGACTCCTGCAGCGCCCGGTCGTACGACGCGAGCGCATCGCGCGCCGACGCGCCGCGCGCCAGCGTCGCCCACGCCGCCTCCGCCGCGAGCCGCCCCGACTCGACCGCATAGTGGATGCCCTTCAGCGCCGGCACGTTGACGAGCCCGACGCCGTCGCCGCACAGCAGGAGGCCCGGCGCGTGGAACCGCTTCGGCAGCGCGACGAAGCCGCCCTCCGGGATCGTCTTCGCCCCCCACTGCACGCGCTCGCCGCCGTCGAGCAGGCGCCTCATCCGTGGATGCGTCTTCAGCTCCTGCAGCAGATCGTGTGCCGACAGCTCGACGTCGCGGTAGTCGAGCCCGACGACCATCCCGATCGTGAGCATGTCGTCGCCCATCGGATAGACGAACGACCCGCCGAACTCCCGGAACCTGCGGCCGGGGCGGAGCGGCCACCCCATCGTGTGCACGACCTGGCGGAGCGGCCGCGGGACCTTCCAGACCTCCTTCACCCCGAGGGCCCAGACCTGCGGGTTGTCGCCGCGGAGGCCGAAGCGCTCCAGCGCCGCGCCCGTCAGATGCCCCTGGGTTCCCTCCGCGAGGATCGTGACACGGGCGGTGACGTCGGCGCCGGGCTCGAAGTTCCCGAGCTCCTCGCCGCCGCGCCCCCTGCCGCGGTCGCCCGTGCGGACGCCGACGACTCGGCCGCCGTCGACGAGCAGCTGCCGGCCCACCGTCTCCGGCAGGATCGTGACGCCGAGCGCCTCGGCCTCGTCCGCGAGCCAGCGCCCGAGCTGCGACACCGAGGCGACGTAGTTGCGGTGGTTCACCATCGTCGGAGGCGTCGGGATCCGCAGCGCGCGCCGCCTCGTCAGGAAGAGGACGGACTCGCCCTCGACCGGCCCGTAGAACGGCATCTCGTCCGTCCGCTTCCGGCCGCGGAACAGCCGCTGGAGCCCGCGCGGGTTGACGACCGCTCCCGACAGGAGGTGGGAGCCGGCCGCCTTCCCCTTCTCGAGCACCGCGACCGGGACCTCGCCGAGCCGCTCGGCCGTCGCCGGATCCTCCTCGACGAGCTGCCCGAGCCGGATCGCGGCGGCCAGGCCGGCCGGACCGGCGCCGACGATCAGGAAGCCGACGTCGATCCGCTCGACGACCGGGTCGGTCGGGGACGCCACCGCCTCCGACGGCGACCACGGCGGCGGGAAGTCCGACGGGCGGAAGGTCACGACCGGCGGGCGCGAACGAGCTCGGTCAGCTTCGGGACGACCTCGTGCAGGTCGCCGACGACCCCGAGGTCGGAGTACTCGAAGATCGGGGCGTTCGGGTCCTTGTTGATCGCGACGATGACGTTCGAGCCCTGCATCCCGACCTTGTGCTGGATCGCACCGGAGATGCCGAGCGCGACGTACAGCTTCGGCGACACCGTCTTCCCGGTCTGCCCCACCTGCGCGGAGTACGGGTACCAGCCTGCGTCGACGACCGCGCGCGTCGCTGCGACCGCGCCGCCGAGCGCCTGTGCCAGGCCTTCCGCGAGCGAGAACTTCTCCGGGCCGCCGAGACCGCGACCGCCCGCGACGATCACGTCCGCCTCCTCGATGGAAGGGCCCTGCTGCTCGGCATGCGCCTGCTCGACCATCTCCGCGAGGAGCGAGAAATCCTCCGGCTCCACCGCGAGGTCGCGCACGTCGGCGGCGCCGCCGGCGTCGACGGCGTCGAGCGCCCCGGCGCGGAAGACGGCGATCCGCACCGGTGTCGTCCATCCGACCTCTGCGACCACGGTGTCCTGGAGCACCGGCGCACGGCCCTGGTCGCCGTCGAAGTCGACGAGCCCCCAGTTGACGCCTGCCTCGAGGCGCGCGGCGAGGGCCGCCGCGACGTCGGCGGCGAGGACCGACTGCCCGAACAGAACGGTGTCGTAGCCCTCGTCGCGAACGAGCTTCGCCAGCACGTCGACGCGCGGCTGTGGCAGCGGAGCCGCGAAGCGGTCGTCGTCGACCACCCAGACGGTGCCCCCCAGTTCGCCGGCGAGCGCGCGAACGCCGGACCCGACGACGACACCTGCGACCTCGCCGCCGACCGAGGCGGCCTTGGCGAGGACGCCGAGCGATCCCTTCTGGACCTCACCTTCGTGATGCTCGAGGAAGACGAGCGTCTTCGGCATCAGACGAGCCGCTTCTCCGCCAGGAAGTCGACGATCTGCTGCGCGGCGCTGCCGTCGTCCTCGATCTTGCGCGCGTCGCCGCGGGGCGGCGGCGGCGCGAGCGCGACCACGTGCGTGCCCGGCGCCGGCGCGCCGCCGACGTCGTCGGCCGTCAGCGTCTCCTGTGGCTTCTTCTTCGCACCCATGATCCCCTTCAGCGAGGGATAGCGCGGCGTGTTGACGGCGTCCGACACGGCGACGACCGCCGGGAGCGGCGCGCGGATCGCGTCGTACCCGAACTCCGTCTGGCGCTTCCCCGTGAGCGAGCCCTCGTCGACCGTCAACTCCGACACCTGCGAGACGACCGGGCGGCGCAGTCGCTCGGCGACTGCAGCCCACAGGCACGCGCCGCCGCCGTCGCCCGACTGCTGGCCGAAGAGCACCAGGTCCGCCGCCTCCTTCTCGAGCGCGCCCGCGAGAGCGCGCGCGGTCCCGAGGAGGTCCGCGTTCTCGAGCGCCGGATCGGTCACGAGGACGGCCCTGTCGGCGCCCATCGCGAGCGCCTTGCGCAACGCATCCATCGCGCGCTCCGGCCCCATCGAGACGACGACGACCTCTCCCTCGCCCCGCGCCTCCTTCACCTTCAGCGCCTCCTCGACGGCGTAGGTGTCGAAGTCGGAGATCACGAGCTCTCCCGACCGGTCGAGGCGCTTCGTCGCGGGGTCGAGCCGCCGACCCGCGGACGCGTCCGGGACTGCCTTGACGCAGACGGCGATCTTCATGCGCGCGTGACTCTAGCTAGGCGGCTGCGAGAGCGGCCTGCAGGAACTCGACGATCGCGGCGGTCGGCGCACCGGGGCCGAAGACCTCGGCGACGCCCCGCTGCTTCAGCGCCGCGGCGTCGTCGGCGGGGATCGTGCCGCCCACCACGACGAGCACGTCGTCCGCTCCCTGACCGTGGAGCAGCTCGATGATCCGCGGCACGAGGGTCATGTGCGCTCCCGAGAGAATCGAGATGCCGACGGCGTCGGCGTCCTCCTGGATCACCGTCTCGGCGATCTGCTCGGGCGTCTGGTGGAGGCCGGTGTAGATCACCTCCATGCCTGCGTCGCGGAGCGCGCGGGCGATGATCTTCGCGCCGCGGTCGTGACCGTCGAGACCCGGCTTCGCGACGACGACCCTGATCTTGCCCGCCACCGTGGGTCAGTATAGGAACGTGAAGCTCACGGTCGTCGGCTGCTCGCCCGCGTGGCCGAACCCCGGTCGCGCGCACTCCGGCTACCTGCTCGAGCACGACGGCGGCCGGCTCCTCGTGGACTGCGGCCCCGGGGTGTTGTCGCGCCTGCGCGAGGCCGAGGGCTGGCCACTCGTCGACGCGATCGCGATCACGCACTTCCACCTCGACCACTGCGGCGACCTCGTCGCGTGGCTGTGGGGCCATCTGCACGTCCCCGGCGCCGGGCGCTCGATGCCCGAGCTCTGGATCCCCGCCGGCGGCCGGCGCGACCTCGACGGCCTTGCCTCGGGCTTCGACAGGGCGTTCGCGATCCGCGAGTACGAGGAGGGATCTCCGTTCACCGCGGCGGGCTTCACCGTGACGCCGCACGCCGTGCGCCACTACGACCAGCCGACGTTCGGCTTGCGCGTCGAGGCCGCCGGCACCGTCGTCGCGTTCTCGGCCGACACGGCGCCGACCGAGGCGCTCGTCGACCTCGCCGCCGACGCGACCGTGTTCCTGTGCGAGGCCACCCTGGCCGAGATCGAGCCCGACTCGCAGGGTCACATGACGGCGGGCGAGGCGGCCGCCGCTGCGATCGCGGCTCGCGCGCGGAGGCTTCTCCTCGTGCACCGGCCGGTCGAGCTCCACACGCCCGACGGCCTCGAGCTCGCGTACGACGGCCTCGAGCTCGACCTGTAGCTGCGCGTCAGAAGACGGGGGTCTCGCGCCACGTCCCCCACACCTCGCGGAACGCGTCGCACATCTCGCCCATCGTCACGTACGCGCGGGCCGCGTCGACGATCGGGTGCATCAGGTTCCGGTCGTCGCGGGCCGCGGCCTCCTTGAGCCGCGCGAGCGCTCCCTCAACGGCCGGCGTGTCGCGGCGCGAGCGCAGCGCCCGCACGCGCTCGATCTGCTTGCGCTCGAGCGAAGGGTCGACCTTCAGGATCTCGAGCGGCGGCTCCGACCCGAGCTGGTAGCGGTTGACGCCGACGACGACCCGCTCCTCCGCCTCGACCTCGGCCTGATAGCGGAACGACGCGTCGGCGATCTCCTTCTGGAAGAAGTTCTCGCGGATGGCGGCGACGACGCCGCCGAGACGCTCGATCTGCTCGAAGTAGTCGTACGCGCGGCGCTCCAGCTCGTTGGTCAGCGACTCGACGTGGTAGCTCCCGCCGAGCGGGTCGATCGTGTTGACGACACCCGTCTCGTGCGCAATCACCTGCTGCGTGCGCAGCGCGATCCGCACCGCGTCCTCCGTCGGCAGCGCGAGCGCCTCGTCGAAGCTGTTCGTGTGCAGCGACTGCGTGCCGCCGAGCACCGCCGCGAGCGCCTCGATCGCGGTCCGGACGATGTTCACCTCGGGCTGCTGCGCCGTCAGCGACACGCCCGCGGTCTGCGTGTGGAAGCGCATGAGCCACGAGCGCGGGTTCTTCGCGCCGTACTTGTTCCGCATCTCCCGCGCCCAGATCCGGCGCGCGGCGCGGTACTTCGAGATCTCCTCGAAGAAGTCGAGGTGCGCGTTGAAGAAGAAGCTCAGCCGCGGCGCGAGGTCGTCCACGTCCAGGCCGCGCTCGATGCCCGCCTCGACGTAGGCGAACCCGTCCGCAAGCGTGAACGCGAGCTCCTGCGCGGCGCTCGAGCCGGCCTCGCGGATGTGGTAGCCCGAGATCGAGACCGGGTGCCAGAGCGGCATGTCCGTGGAGCAGAACTCGATCATGTCGACGACGAGGCGCATCGACGGCGCCGGCGGGAAGATCCACTCCTTCTGCGCGATGTACTCCTTGAGGATGTCCGTCTGCACGGTTCCGCGGAGCTGCTCGATCGGCACGTTCTGCTTCTCGCCGACGCACGCGTAGAACG
>DASWRL010000015.1:0-6523 GCA_036403195.1 Gaiellaceae bacterium | reverse complement strand
TCGTGGCTCGAGCTCGAGATCGACAAGAAGGGCGTCGTCTACGCCCGGATCGACCGGAAGCGGAAGCTCCCGATCACGACGCTGCTGCGCGCGCTGCCCGCGGAGGACCCGACGACGGGCTTCGCGATCGACACGACGACGAACGAGGCGCTGCTCGCTCTCTTCGGCGGGTCGCACTTCATCGAGAAGACGCTCGAGAAGGACCCGACGACGCGCGAGGAGGAGGCGCTGATCGAGGTCTTCAAGAAGCAGCGCCCGGGCGAGCCCCCGACGCTCGACAACGCCCGCAACCTGCTCCGCTCGCTCTTCTTCGACCCGAAGCGCTACGACCTGACGAAGGTCGGCCGCTACAAGCTGAACCAGCGGCTCGGCGTCGGCGTCCCCGAGGACGTCCGCGTCCTCACGACCGAGGACATCCTGGCGCTCGTCCAGAAGCTCGTCTCGCTGCCGCACGCGATCTCCGTCCCGGAGGACTCGAAGGACTACGCGGCCGACGCGATCGCGATCAGCCGCGACGCGATCCGGACGGAGCTCGACGAGTACGAGCACTTCGGCAACCGCCGCCTCCGCACGACCGGCGAGCTGATCCAGGAGGCGTTCCGCGTCGGTCTCTACCGGATGGAGCGCGTCGTCCGCGAGCGGATGACGACCGAGGACGTCGACACGATCACGCCGCAGACGATCATCAACATCCGCCCCGTCGTCGCGGCGCTGAAGGAGTTCTTCGGCTCGTCGCAGCTGTCGCAGTTCATGCAGCAGACGAACTCGCTCGACGGGCTCACGCACCGGCGCCGCCTGTCGGCGCTCGGCGCCGGCGGTCTCACCCGCGAGCGCGCGCCGATCGAGGTGCGCGACGTGCACCCGACCCACTACGGCCGCATGTGCCCGATCGAGACGCCGGAAGGCCCGAACATCGGCCTGATCGGGTCGCTCGCGTCGATGGCGACGGTCAGCGAGTTCGGGTTCATCCAGACGCCGTACCGCCGCGTCGTGAACGGCAAGGTGAGCGACGACATCGTGTACCTCGACGCCGCCGAGGAGGCGCAGTACACGATCGCGCAGGCCTCCGAGCCGGTCGACCGGGGCGGCAAGTTCGAGCACGACCAGGTGCTCTGCCGGTCGTCGGAGGGCGAGGCCGTCATCGCCTCGGCGAAGGACATCGACTTCATGGACGTCTCGCCGGCGCAGATCGTGTCGGTCGCGACCGCGATGATCCCGTTCCTCGAGCACAACGACGCGAACCGCGCGCTCATGGGCGCGAACATGCAGCGGCAGGCCGTGCCGCTGATGATCCCGCAGGCGCCGCTCGTCGGCACCGGTGTCGAGTACCGCGCGGCGGTCGACTCCGGCGACGTGATCGTCGCGAAGAACGCTGGAACGGTCGTCGACCTCGACGCCGAGCGGATCGTGGTCGAGGGCCGCGGGACCCGGGACGAGTACGAGCTGACGAAGTTCATGCGCTCGAACCAGGGGACGCTGATCCACCACAAGCCGATCGTCCGCCAGGGCGACAAGGTCGCGGCGAAGGCCGTCCTCGCCGACGGCTCCTCGACCGACCACGGCGAGCTCGCGCTCGGCGCGAACCTGCTCGTCGCGTTCATGCCGTTCGAGGGCTACAACTTCGAGGACGCGATCGTCCTCTCCGAGCGTCTCGTGAAGGACGACGTGCTCACGTCGATCCACATCCACGAGTACGAGATCGACGCACGGTCTACGAAGCTCGGCGACGAGGAGATCACGCGCGACATCCCGAACCGCTCGGAGGAGTCGCTCCGCAACCTCGACGACCGCGGCATCGTTCGCGTCGGCGCCGAGGTCGGCTCGGGCGACCTGCTCGTCGGGAAGGTCACGCCGAAGGGCGAGACCGAGCTGACGGCCGAGGAGAAGCTGATCCGCGCGATCTTCAAGGAGAAGGCGCGCGAGGTCCGCGACACCTCGCTCAAGGTCCCGCACGGCGAGGGCGGCGTCGTCATCGACGTGAAGACGTTCTCGCGCGACAACGGCGACGACCTGAGCCCGGGCGTGAACGAGCTCGTCCGCGTCTACGTGGCGAAGAAGCGCAAGATCTCGGAGGGCGACAAGCTCGCCGGGCGCCACGGGAACAAGGGCGTCATCTCGAAGATCGTCCCCGAGGAGGACATGCCGTTCCTCGAGGACGGCCGCTCGGTCGACATCCTGCTGAACCCGCTCGGCGTGCCGAGCCGGATGAACATCGGCCAGATCCTCGAGACCCACCTCGGCTGGTCGGCCGCGCACGGCGTGTTCGCGAACGACGAGATCCAGCCGATGGACGGCAACGCCGGCCGCGTCATCAACGCGCCGAAGCCGACGCCGATCGCGACGCCGGTGTTCGACGGCGCGACCGTCGCCGACGTCGACTCGGCCCTGATCGAGTGGACGCGGCAGAACCCGGAAAGCCCGATCACGATCGTGACCGACTCGAAGGCGCCGGAGGGCCGGCGAGCCTCGGGGAAGGTCCGCCTGTTCAGCGGCCGCACCGGCGAGCCCTTCGAGCAGGAGGTGACGGTCGGCTACATGTACATCCTCAAGCTGCTCCACCTGGTCGACGACAAGATCCACGCGCGCTCGACGGGCCCCTACTCGCTCGTGACGCAGCAGCCGCTGGGCGGCAAGGCCCAGTTCGGCGGCCAGCGCTTCGGCGAGATGGAGGTGTGGGCGCTCGAGGCGTACGGCGCCGCGTACACGCTGCAGGAGATGCTCACGATCAAGTCCGACGACACGGTCGGGCGCGTGAAGGCGTACGAGGCGATCGTGAAGGGCGAGAACATCGCCGAGCCGTCGATCCCCGAGTCGTTCAAGGTGCTCCTGAAGGAGATGCAGTCGCTGGCGCTCGACGTCGGCGTCATCTCCGAGGACGGCGGCGCCGTCGAGGTCCGGGAGGAGGACGACGAGCTGCTCCGCGCGGCGGAGGAGCTCGGCATCGACCTCTCGCCCGGCTCGCTGCGCGCGGCTGCCCGGCAGCCCACGGCGCAGGAGGTGGACGAGGGCCAGGACCGCGTCGACCAGGACGGGGAGCTGGCGCTGCCGGCGGACGAGTCCCTCGCCGACCTCGACGCGATCGAGCTCGACACGGAGGCCGAGGACGAGGTGCAGATCGTCGGCGCCGGCGACGAGGTCGAGATCGACATCGAGGACTGACCGGCATCGACGACCACGCATTCAAAGAGAGCGCAGAAAGAAGGCGAGAGAAGACTTGATCGACATCAACGAGTTCGACGCCATCAGGATCGGCCTGGCGTCGTCGAAGCAGATCCGCGACTGGTCGTCGGGCGAGGTCACGAAGCCGGAGACGATCAACTACCGCACCCTGAAGCCGGAGCGCGACGGCCTGTTCTGCGAGCGCATCTTCGGTCCCACGAAGGACTGGGAGTGCTACTGCGGCAAGTACAAGCGCGTCCGCTACAAGGGCATCATCTGCGAGCGCTGCGGCGTCGAGGTGACGCGGCAGAAGGTGCGCCGCGAGCGCATGGGGCACATCGACCTCGCCGCGCCCGTCTCGCACATCTGGTTCTTCAAGGGCGTCCCGAGCCGCATCGGGTACCTGCTCGACATCGCGCCGCGCGAGCTCGAGAAGGTCCTGTACTTCGCCGCCTCGATCGTCACGAACGTCGACAACGAGGCGCGGGCGCGCGACCTGAACGAGCTCGAGGACAAGGTCAAGGCCGAGTCGGAGCGGATCTACGTCGACCGCGACGAGCAGCTCGCCGACCTCGAGAAGCGGCTCGCCCGCCGGCGCGCGTTCTTCACGAGCAGCACCGAGAAGGGCTTCGACGAGGACGACGACTTCTGGACCCGCGGTCTCGCGACCTGGGCCGAGGAGCAGGCGCTCCCGACGCTCGAGGACGCGCGCAAGCTCGTCGGCGGGCTCTTCCTCGAGCTCGTCCCGCAGATCACGACCGAGGACGCGAAGAAGATCCGCGAGCTCGTCCGGAACGCCGCGATCCGCGAGGACCGCAAGCTCTCGACGCGCGAGCTCGAGCAGGTCGCGTCCGCGGGCGAGCAGATCCTCGCCGCGATCAGCCCGCTCGAGCGCGAGCTCGAGAACGCGACCGGCGCGAAGAAGGGCGCGATCACGAAGCACATCCACCGCGTGGTCGACTCGCTCCTCGACGGGAGCGAGCTGACGGACGAGGACGCGCAGCTGGCGTCCGGCGTCGACCAGAAGAACCTGGAGAAGGCGCGCGACCTCGGCAACGGCCTGCTCAAGGACGTCGTCGACGGCTGGGAAGAGGGCCAGGACATCCGCGAGCTCGCGAACGACCTGTGCCTGCGGACGGACGGGAAGATCCAGAAGGAGGATCTCGACAACCTCATCCAGTGGGCGCTCAAGGTCCGCGAGATGTACCTCGACATCGAGTCGCGCCGCGAGGACACGCGCGAGGCGGCGGTGGACTCCGTGCGCCGGCTCGAGCAGACGTGGCAACTGTTCCGCGAGCTCGAGCCGAAGATGGTCGTGAACGACGAGCAGCTCTTCCGGGAGCTGAAGGACCGCTTCGGCTCGCCGTACGGGTTCGGCGTCTACTTCCGCGGCGGCATGGGTGCGGAGTCGATCCGCGACCTGCTCCGCGACCTCGACCTCGACCTCGAGGCGGCGACGCTCCGCGACACGATCAAGACGTCGAAGGGCCAGAAGCAGCAGCGCGCGATCAAGCGGCTGAAGGTCGTGAACGCGTTCATCAAGTCGGAGAACCGCCCCGAGTGGATGATCCTCGAGGCGATCCCGGTCATCCCGCCGGAGCTCCGCCCGATGGTGCAGCTCGACGGCGGCCGGTTCGCCACGAGCGACCTGAACGACCTCTACCGCCGCGTCATCAACCGGAACAACCGGCTGAAGCGGCTGCTCGACCTCGGCGCGCCGGAGATCATCGTCAACAACGAGAAGCGCATGCTGCAGGAGGCCGTCGACGCGCTGTTCGACAACGGCCGCCGCGGCCGCGCGGTCACCGGCCCGGGCAACCGCCCGCTGAAGTCGCTGTCCGACATGCTGAAGGGCAAGCAGGGCCGGTTCCGCCAGAACCTGCTCGGCAAGCGCGTCGACTACTCCGGCCGCTCGGTGATCGTGGCCGGCCCGTCGCTCAGGCTGCACCAGTGCGGCCTGCCGAAGCTGATGGCGCTCGAGCTCTTCAAGCCGTTCATCATGAGCCGGCTCGTCGAGCGGAAGTCCGTCCAGAACATCAAGGCGGCGAAGAAGTACGTCGACTCGATGACGCCCGAGGTCTGGGACGTTCTCGAGGAGGTCATCGCCGAGCACCCGGTGCTCCTGAACCGCGCGCCGACGCTCCACCGCCTGGGGATCCAGGCGTTCGAGCCGATCCTCGTCGAGGGCAAGGCGATCCAGGTCCACCCGCTCGTGTGCCACGCGTTCAACGCGGACTTCGACGGCGACCAGATGGCCGTGCACCTGCCGCTCTCTGCGGAGGCGCAGGCCGAGGCGCGGATCCTGATGCTGAGCTCGAACAACATCCTGTCGCCGGCCTCCGGGCGCCCGCTCGCGACGCCGACGCAGGACATGGTCCTCGGCATCTACTACCTGACGTACTCCGACCGCGACCTGCAGTCGCTCGACGCGACGAAGCTCGATCCGCGCCCGCGGCGGTTCGACTCGGCCGACGAGATCGAGGTCGCGCTCGAGACGAAGAACGTCGGGCTGCAGGAGCCGATCGAGTTCCGCTTCAACACCGAGCTGCACCTGACGACGCCGGGGCGCGTGCTGTTCAACAGCGCCGTGTACCGCGCGCTCGACGAGCTGCTCCCGCCGGACGAGGAGCTCGAGTTCGACTTCGTCAACCAGACGCTCGCGAAGCCCGACACCGACCGGTACGTCCTCGGGCTGTCCGACCGCTACGGCGCGCACACCCTCGCGCCGGTGCTCGACACGATCAAGAGCCTCGGCTTCCGGTACGCGACGAAGGCCGGCGTGACGATCTCGAAGAACGACATCGTCATCCCGCCGGACAAGGAGCGGATCCTGGCCGAGTTCGAGAAGCGCGTCGAGGAGGTGCACGGCCAGTACGACATGGGCCTGATCACCGAGGACGAGCGCCACGAGACGATCGTCAACATCTGGACCGAGGCCACGGATCAGGTCGCCGGTGCGATGGAGAACCACTTCGACGAGCTGAACCCCGTGTTCATGATGGCGAACTCGGGCGCCCGCGGATCGATGAAGCAGATCCGCCAGCTCGCCGGCATGCGCGGCCTGATGGCGAACCCGAAGGGCGAGATCATCGAGCGCCCGATCAAGGCCAACTTCATGGAGGGCCTGTCGGTGCTCGAGTACTTCATCTCGACCCACGGCGCCAGGAAGGGCCTCGCCGACACGGCGCTCCGCACCGCGGACTCCGGCTACCTGACGCGGCGTCTCGTCGACGTCTCGCAGGACGTGATCGTGCGCGAGCACGACTGCAACACCGACGACCACATCGACCTGCCGATCCGCACCGAGGAGGGGCTGAACAAGTCCCTGTTCGGCCGCGTCATCTCGGAGGACGTGCACAAGCCG
>DASWRL010000014.1:0-11067 GCA_036403195.1 Gaiellaceae bacterium | reverse complement strand
CATGTCGGCGGGGAGGCCGCCGACGTTGTGGTGCGACTTGATCGTCTCGGCGACGCCGTCGGTGCCGCCGGACTCGATCACGTCGGAGTAGAGCGTCCCCTGCACGAGGAACCGGACGTCGCCGAGCTTCCGTGCCTCGTCCTCGAAGACCCGGATGAACTCCTCGCCGATGATCTTCCGCTTCGTCTCCGGCTCCGTCACGTCCGCGAGCCGCGCGAGGAAGCGCTCGCGCGCGCGCACGTGCACGAGCGGGACGTGGAACACGCCGTCGAACGTCTCCACGACCTGCGCGGCCTCCCCCTTCCGCAGCAGGCCGTGGTCGACGAAGACACAGGTCAGCTGGTCGCCGACCGCCTTGTGGACGAGGAGCGCCGCGACGGCGGAGTCGACCCCGCCCGAGAGCGCGCACAGCACCTGCTCGTCGCCCACCTGTGCGCGGATCCGCTCGACCTGCTCCTCGATCACCGTGGCGGGCGTCCACGACGGAGCCGCGCCGGCGATCTCGTAGAGGAAGTTCTTGAGCACCTCCTGGCCGTGCGGCGTGTGCACGACCTCCGGGTGGAACTGCACGCCGAAGAGCTTCCGCGCGTCGTCCTCGAACGCCGCCACGGGCGTGTGCTCCGACTCGGCGACGACCCGCGCCCCGTCGGGCGGGGCGACGACGGTGTCGCGGTGCGACATCCACGCCGTCTGGTCGGGCGGGAGCGACGCGAAGAGGCCGTCGCCGTGCGCGCGCATCGCGACCTTGCCGTACTCGCCCGCCCCGGTCTTCTCGACGCGGCCGCCGAGCTCGAGCGCGAGGAGCTGCGCGCCGTAGCAGATGCCGAGCGTCGGGATGCCCTGCGCGAAGATCGCCGGGTCCATGCGGGGCGCGCCGTCGGCGTACACGGACGCGGGGCCGCCGGAGAGGATCAGCGCGACCGGGTCGTGGCGCCGGATCTCGTCCACGGTCGCGCGGTGCGAGACGATCTCCGAGTAGACGTGCGCCTCGCGGACGCGACGGGCGATCAGCTGCGAGTACTGCCCACCGAGATCGACGACGAGGACCGGACGCTCTTCAGGCGCGGCGGTAATTCGGCGCGTCCTTCGTGATCGTGACGTCGTGCGGGTGCGACTCGCGGAGCCCGGCGCCCGTGATCCGGACGAACCGCGCCGCCTTCATCGCGTCGACGGTGGGAGCGCCGCAGTAGCCCATCGCCTGGCGCAGCCCGCCGACGACCTGGTGCAGCACGCCGGCGAGCGGCCCCTTGTACGGGACGCGGCCCTCGATCCCCTCGGGGACGAGCTTCTCGACGTCCTCGACGTCCCCCTGGAAGTAGCGGTCCTTGGAGAAGCCGCGCGCCTTCATCGCACCGATCGACCCCATGCCGCGGTACTCCTTGTAGCGCTCGCCCTGCTGGAAGACGACGTCGCCGGGCGACTCCTCCGTGCCGGCGAACATCGATCCGAGCATGACCGTGTCGGCGCCGGCGGCGATCGCCTTCGCGACGTCGCCCGAGGAGGTGATGCCGCCGTCGGCGACGACGGGGACGCCGTACTCGGCGGCGACCTCGGCGACGTCGTGGATGGCCGTGACCTGGGGCACGCCGACACCGGCGACGACCCGTGTCGTGCAGATCGAGCCCGGGCCGACCCCGACCTTCACCCCGTCCGCGCCGGACTCGCAGAGCGCCTTCGCCGCTTCACCCGTCGCGATGTTGCCGGCGACGAGCTCGAACGCGCCGGACAGCCCGGCGAGTCGCTCGACCATCTCGAGGACGGCGGCCGAGTGCCCGTGCGCTGTGTCGACGACGAGGACGTCGGCGCCGGCGGCCACGAGCGCCTGGGCGCGCTCCACGGCGTCGGGACCGACGCCGACCGCGGCGCCGACACGCAGACGGCCCTGCGCGTCCTTCGTCGCGCGCGGGAACTCGACGCGCTTCTGGATGTCCTTGACGGTGATCAGGCCCCTGATGCGGCCCTCGCCGTCGACGATCGGCAGCTTCTCGATGCGGTGGCGGTGCAGGAGCTGCTCTGCCTCCGCGAGCGTCGTCCCGACGGGCGCGGTCACGAGGTCGCGCGACGTCATCAACGCCGCGACGGGCTGCGCGAGGTTCTTCTCGAACCGGAGGTCGCGGTTCGTGAGGATGCCGACGAGAAGGCCGCTCTCGTCGGTGATCGGGACGCCGGAGATGTGGTAGCGCTCCATCAGCGCGACGGCGTCCGTCACGAGCGCGTCGGGCGGGAGCGTGACGGGCTCGACGATCATCCCCGCCTCCGACCGCTTCACCTTGTCGACCTCGGCGACCTGCGCGCCGATCGAGAGGTTCCGGTGGACGACGCCGAGCCCGCCCTCGCGGGCGAGCGCGATCGCAAGGCGCGCCTCCGTCACGGTGTCCATCGCAGCCGAGACGACGGGTACCTCCAGGACGATCGTCCGCGTCAGCCGAGTGGCGGTGGAGACGTCGTTCGGCAGGACGCTCGATTCGGCGGGGACGAGCAGGACGTCGTCGAACGTGAGCCCTTCCCTCGCGAACTTCTCCGGGATCGCGGCGCCGGCGGGCGCCAGGTCGAGCTTTCCGACGTCCATTGCGGCAGGGTACCGGCCGCCCCGGATGCGGGCTACGGCGACGTCGTCGTCCTCGCGGTGTTCGTGAGCCCGCTCGGCGTCCCCGTCGTGCCCGTGGTCGGCTGCGGCGGCGGCACCGTGCCGGGGCCGTTGCCGTTGCTCTTCCCCGACCCGCAGCCCGCGAGGACGACGACCGCGCACGCGCCGGCGGCGAGCGCCGCCCTCACCCGGTCGGCACCTGCTCGTCCGGGCTCCGGACCGAGCGCCTGAACTCGACGACGAAGAGCGCCGCGAACACGACCGGCGGGGCGAGGAGCGCGAATCGCCACGGCGAGTCGGCTCGCCCGATCACGGCCAGCGCGAGGAGCAGCGTGAGGCCGAAGAACGCCGTCAGGAACCCGAGCGACAGAACGCGCGGCCGCGCCACAGGACGTGTCGACGCCATCGCCGAGACGCGTCCCCGCGTCCGCGGCGAGGAAACCTACGCCTCGACCGGCGCGAGCTCCGAGACCTCGACCCCGGCCTGCAACCGGCCCGCCTGGCGCGGGTCGAAGCGGCCGGCGCCGGGCTCGAGCGTCGACGCGGCGCCCGCCGCCACCGCCGCACGGAGCGCTTCGTCGTTCGACCGGCCGGCGTGCCGCGCCGCCAGGAACGCCGCGAGCAGGACGTCGCCCGAGCCCACGGTCGAGACGGGGTCGACACGCGGAGCGACGGCGCTCAGGCGCACCGTGTCGCGGTCCTCCCGCAGCAGGGCGAGCGCTCCCTCGTCGGTCGTGATCAGCACGTTCCTCGCGCCCATCTCCGCGATCCCGTCGAGCGCGAGCCGGAAGTCCTCGTCGTCGTGGAACTCCTGCCCGACGAGGCTCTCCGCCTCGGCCTGATTCGGCGAGACGAGGAACGGCTCGGCCTCGACGGCGAGGCGCAGCGGCTCGCCCTCCGTGTCCAGCACCGTCGGGACGTGCCGGCGCGCGAGCTCTCTCGTCGCCTCGGCGTAGAACGCGGCTTCGACGTCGCGGGGCAGCGACCCCGCGAACACCACGAACTCGGCGTCCTGGGTGAGGTAGCGGAGCTTCTCGAGGAGCATCTCCAGCTCCTCGGCGCGCACGGCTGGGCCCCACTCGTTGATCTCCGTGTAGGTGCCGCCGGTCGGATCGACGACCGCGGTGGACGTCCGCGACTCGCCCTCGATGTGGACGAAGTCGTTGAGGATCGCCTCGTGCGTCAGCTCCTCGACGATCCGCGAGCCGGTCGAGCCGCCGACGAGGCCGGTGGCGACGACGGGGACGCCGAGCGTCTTGAGGGCGCGCGCCACGTTGATGCCCTTGCCGCCGGCCAGCGTGACGCCCGCGCTCGCGCGGTGGCGCTGACCGCGCTGGAAGTTCGGGACGGTCAGCGTCCGGTCGATCGCCGCGTTCAGGGTGACGGTGACGATCATCGGGATTCAGAGTAGGTGGGCGAGATGGTGGAGCGTCCTACCGGCATACCACCCTAGACGACCTTTGAGTCCCGGCCGCCGGATGGTGCGGCTCGCCACGAGGTCGCGCGTCCCGACAAGCCGGCCGCCCTGGCGGATCTCGACGCGCCCCAGCACCGCGCCGGCGCGCACCGGGAGCGCGACGGCCGCGGGCGCCACGACCGTCTGCGTGAACGGCCGGCCGACGCGGGTGACGGTCAGCATCGGCTTCGCCGCGACGAGGGCGAGCGGCGCCCGCCCGTACGGCACCTGCACCTCGGCATAGGCCCGCGCGGCGCCGACGACGGCGACGACCCGGAACTGCGCGAGGCCCCACTCGAGGAGCGTCGCGAGGTCGTCGTTCCGCGAGCGCCGCGTGGGCGCCCCGAGCAGCGTGGCGTAGACCGTGACGCCGCGGCCGCGGATCGCCGCCGCCTGGCACCAGCCGGCGGCGGAGGTGTGGCCGGTCTTGACGCCGAGCGTGTGCGGCACGAGCGACAGCAGGTCGTCCCACGTGTGGAGCGTGCGTCCGCCCGCGATCGTCGCCGTGCGCCTCGCGACCGTCTCGCGGACGAACCTGATGCGCATGGCCGCGCGCGCGAGCCTCGTGGCGTCGGCCGCGCTCGAGTGCTCGCCCGGCGCGTCGAGGCCGTCGGGCCGGACGAACTGCGAGTCCGTCAGCCCGAGCCGCGCGGCCTCGTCGTTCATGAGGCGGGCGAAGCTCGCGTAGTCCGGCGCGACCGACAGGGCGAGCGCGTCGGCGGCGTCGTTCGCCGACTGGATCAGCGCCCCCTCGACGAGGTCGCGGACCGTGAGCCGCTCGCCCGCGACGAGACCGATCGTCGACTCGCCGACGGCAGCCGCGCGCGGGTCGACCGTGACGACGTCGGTCAGGCGGTGGTGGCCGACGGCCACGATGACGGTCATCAGCTTCGTGATCGACGCGATGGGCAGCTGCTCGTGCGCGCGGTACGACGCCAGCACCTCGCCTGTCCGTGCGTCCTCGATCAGGAACGCGCGGGCGTGGACGGGGGGAACGCCGGCGCGGGCCGGAGCGGCGAGCACGAGCGCCAGCGCGGCCGCCGCGACGAGGCGCCTCACCGGAGCCGGATCCTCTCGCCGATGAACAGCGAGGTCGAGCTCGCCTTCGGGTTCAGGCGCTCGAGCGTCGGGAGGGGCACCCCCGTCTTCGCCGAGATCACGCCGAACGTGTCGCCGGCCCGCACCGTCCAGAACCGTCTGCCCGCCGGGACAGTCGGCGGCGGCGCCGTCGTGGCGGAGCTCCCGGGCGAATGGTGGTGCAGCCCCGCACGGACGGCGACGACCGCGACGGTGACCGCGAGCAGGAACGCGGCCGGTGCGAGGTACCGCCGCCAGTCCTCCGGCTGCGCCACTACCAGCCGGAGGCGGCCCAGATCTCCTGTCTGAGCCGCGAGGCGGCGGCACCGGCGGCGTCGCGGTAGTCGCCGCCGTGGTCGCGGAACGCGTAGTCGATCGACCGGGACGCGTTGACGAGAGCGCTCGCGGGACCGCTCTGGAACGCACGGGCGAGGTCGCCGACGGTCCCGCCCTGCGCGCCGACGCCCGGCAGCAGGATGACGGCCTGCGGCATCAGCCGCCGTGCGTCGCCGACGGCGCGAGGATGCGTCGCGCCGACGACCGCTCCGACCGACGAGAGGCCGACGTCGCCGACGAGATCCTCACCCCACTCGGCGACGAGCGCGGCGACGTGCTGCCACAGCGGCCGCCCGTCGCGCAGCTGGAGATCCTGCACGTCGGCGCCGGCGTTCGACGTCTTGACGAGCACGAACAGGCCGGCGCCGTTCCGGCGCGCGGCGGCGAGGAACGGCTCGACGGACTCGCGGCCGAGATACGGGTTGACGGTGAGGGCGTCGGCGCGCGGAACGTCCCCTTCGAGGTACGCCTCTGCGTACGCACGCGCCGTCGAGCCGATGTCGCCGCGCTTGCCGTCGGCGATCACGAGCAGGCCGGCGCGGCGCGCGTACAGGCAGACGTCTTCGAAGGCGGCGAGGCCGGGCGCCCCGAGCGCCTCGAAGAACGCGAGCTGCGGCTTCACGGCGACGGCGTGCGGCGCGACCGCGTCGATGAGGCCGCAGCAGAACCTGCCGACGTCCCCGCGCAGCTCGATCGGCAGCAGGTCGACGCGCGGGTCGAGGCCGACGACGAGCTGCGACCGCTTGCGCTCGACCTCGGCGGCGAGGCGGTCGGCGAACGTCTGCACGGCGACAGCCATCGCGGACACGGTAACCGGAACCTCGGAGGGCGGCTCACGCCGCCCTCCGGGTGGAGCCGCGGCTCCTAGCTCTTCAGAGCGGCCTTGAACTGCGACCCCGCCGAGAACTTCGGCACGGTCGTCGCCGCGATCTGCACGCGCTCGCCCGTGCGCGGGTTCACGCCCTGCCGCGCCGCGCGCTGCGAAGCCGAGAACTTCCCGAACCCGGTGAAGTTGACCGAATCACCGGACTTCAGCGTCTCGGTCACGGTCTCCATGAAGGCATCCACGGCCTTGCCCGCGTCGCGAGCCGAGAGACCGCTCTTCTGGGCGACCTTCTGGATGAAGTCCTGCTTCGTCAACGAACATTCCTCCTGCTTCGGGGACT
This sequence comes from Gaiellaceae bacterium, assembly GCA_036403195.1. GTDB lineage: Bacteria > Actinomycetota > Thermoleophilia > Gaiellales > Gaiellaceae > PALSA-600. The sequence continues at coordinate 4,445 of DASWRL010000014.1, read as the reverse complement.
GAGGCCACGCCTCCGGTCCAGGCTAACAGGGGGGTCGGATATCGCTCAACCATGCGGATTTGCGGGGGTTTAACCGGCCTGCAGGAGCTCGGAGGCCCGGAAGAGCGGCCGCAGCCGCACGGCGTGGCGCGCGAGCTCGTCCACGCCGCCCTCCTCGCGGTCGACCACGCAGACGGCGTTCGACACGCGCAGGCCGGCCTCCCGGAGCGCAGCCACCGCCTCCACGGCGGCGCCGCCCGAGGTGACCACGTCCTCCACGAGGCAGACGCATTCGCCGGGCTCGAACACGCCTTCGAGCCGGTTGGACGTCCCGTACTCCTTCGCCTCCTTGCGGACGATCAGGAACGGGAGCCCACTCTCGAGCGAGGCGGCGGCGGCGAGAGCGACGGCGCCGAGCTCCGGCCCCGCGAGCCGCGTCGCCTCGGGCTCGTGCTCGCGGACCGCCTCCGCGATCGCGCGGCCGAGCGGCCGGAGCAGGTCCGGCCGCGTCTCGAACCGGTACTTGTCGAGGTAGTAGCGCGAGCGCCGGCCCGAGCGGAGGACGAAGTCTCCCTCGAGGTACGCCGCGTCGCGAAGCGCGCCTGCGAGCTCGCCGTCCGTCACTGCGCGCCGAGGAGCTCGTGCGCGATCGGCAGCAGCCTGTCGGCCTCCGGCGTCCCCTCGGTGAACGAGTGCACCGAACCGTCGGCGGCGTACAGGTCGACGCGCGCCTGCCTCCGCGCAGCGCGGCGACGGACGAGCACCGAGCCCGCGACCGACCCGAGCGCGAGCAGCGCTCCCGTCACGACCTTACGCCGCGGCATCGCCCGGCTCGACGGCCCGCAGGCACGTCTTCAGGTCGTAGAACACGAGACCGACGGTCGGCTCGGGAGTCGTCGTCGCGGCGATCAGCCGCGCGCCGTCGCGCACGACGAACACGCTGCCGTCGGCGGTTGCCGCCTCGAGCTGCGCGACGTCCGGCCTGAGCTCGTCGGCCGCGGCGACGAGTGCGCGGGCGGCGTCCGCGAGCCGCGCAGCCTCCTCCGGCACGGCGTTCGTGCCGGCGACGGAGCCGTCCTGCCCGAGGACGACGACGCGCCTCACCTGCGGCGAGATCTCCGTCAGGTCGGCGATCGCCTCGGCTGCGTCCATGGCGGCGAGCATACTCAGGGTCCGTGAGGCACGTCCTCCGCAAGTTCTTCGCCGACCGGGGGACCCACCTCGCCGCGATGATCGCGTACTTCGCGCTGCTCTCGTTCGTGCCGTTGCTCCTGCTGTCGCTCGCCCTCCTCGGGCTCGTCCACCAGGCGGACGAGGGATCGTTCTTCGTGCGCCAGATGGAGAAGACGTTCCCGAGCACGTCGCTCGACTCGATCCTGCGCGCAGTGCGCGCGATCCAGTCGAACGCCGCGGCGCTCGGCGCCGTCGGCGGCGGGTTCCTGCTCTGGTCGTCCCTCTCGTTCTTCTCCGTGCTCGAGAGCGCGTTCAACATCGTCTACGGGCGCCCGAACAGGGGCTTCCTCCACGGGAAGGCGCTCGCGACGATGATGATGGGAAGCTCGCTCGTCGCGCTCTTCGTGTCGCTCGTCATCGGCTCCGTCGGTCAGGAGATCCTGAAGCGCTACTTCGGCTTCTCGGGCAACGCGACCTCGGCGCGCGTCGTCGCGATCACGGTTTCCACGGCCGGCGTCTTCGTCTTCCTCGCCTCGGCCTACTACGTCCTCACGAACGCCGACGTCACCCTTCGCGAGGTCCTGCCGGGCGCGGTCACCGCGGCGGTGCTGCTCGAGGCGTCGTTCCAGCTCCTGCCCGTCTACGTCGACGTCTCGAAGCACAACCCGGTGCTGCAGACGCTGTCGGGGCCGGCGATCCTGCTCGTCTGGCTCTACGTGATGGCGAACGTGATCGTGCTCGGCGCCGAGGTGAACTGGTGGCGCTCGGGGCGGGTGCTACCCGCGGGCGGCGAGGCCGCGGCGTAACGCGCCTGCGGCGAGCGCCCGGTGCGAGTGCTCCGCCTTCCAGCCGTCGCCGAGCTCCGCGACCGTCCGCGTCTCGCCCTCCGGCACGAAGAGCGGGTCGAACCCGAACCCGCCGGCTCCCGCGGGCTCGCGGGCGATCGAGCCCCGGAGCACGCCCGTCCCCCGGGCCTCGCCGCCCTCGGGCGCGAGCGCGACGAGCTCGCACACGTACTGCGCGCGGCGGTCGCCCGCGCCGCCGAGCGCGTCGAGCAGCCGCTCGACATGCCGCCCCTCGGCCCAGCGGGCGGTCTGGACCCCCGGGCCGCCGCCGAGCGCGGCGACCTCGATCCCGGAGTCGTCGGCGAGCATCCAGCGGCCGGCGGGGCCGGTCGCGCGGCCGTGGCGCGCCTTCAGGCGGGCGTTGTCGAGGTAGGTCGCCCCGTCCTCGGGAGGGAAGTCCGCGCCTTCGAGCAGGTCGAGCTCCCAGTCCGGGAAGAGCGCGCGGAACTCCGCGAGCTTGTGCGGGTTCGCCGTGCAGACGACGGCCTTCAGCGGCGCCACCTCACGCCGACGACGAAGTCGGCGTCAGACAGCCTCGAAACGAGCTCCTCGTCCGCGTCCGGCGTCTCGAGCAGCACGACGCGGCGGCCCGCCTCCTCCGTCACCTCGATGTGGCGCACGTGGTGGACGATCGCGAGCAGGCTCGCGAGGCTCTCCCCCTCGCGGAGCTCGACCGTCAGCCTGTTCTCCTCGGGCTTGATCTGCTCGATCGCGCGGTAGGCGAGGAGCCGGAGCGGCCACAGCGCGAACAGCGTCAGCACCGTCGTCGCCACCGCGGGCCAGTAGTACCCGGCGCCGCACGCCATGCCGATCGCGGCGACGACCCAAAGCGTCGCCGCCGTCGTCAGGCCGCGGATGGAGAGGCCGTCGCGGATGATCGCGCCGGCTCCGAGGAACCCGATCCCGGTGACGATCTGCGCGGCGATCCGCGTCGGGTCGGCGCGGACGACGGTGCCGCCCCCCACGAGGAACTCGTGGAACGCGTACGCAGACACGATCGTGAAGAGCGCCGAGCCCAGCGAGACGAGGAGGTGCGTGCGGACGCCCGCCTCCCGGTCGCGGATCTCGCGCTCGAACCCGATCATCCCGCCGAGCGCGCAGGCGACCCCGAGCCGCAGCAGGGAGTCCCAGCCGCTGAGCGCCGGGACGCTACTCACGAGGTGCGTCGACGGCCTCCTCCTGGTATCCCGCCAGCTCCTCGATCCCGGCAGTGGCGAGGTCGAGCAGCTCGTCGAGCCGCTCGCGGTCGAACGGCACACGCTCGGCGGTCGACTGCACCTCGACGAAGCGCCCGTCACCCGTCATGACCACGTTCACGTCGACCTCCGCGTTCGAGTCCTCCGAGTAGTCGAGGTCGAGGAGCGCGACGTCGTCGACGACGCCCACCGACACCGCGGCGACCGACCCGACGAGCGCCTTCGAGAGGCCGAACCGGTCGAGCGCCCGGCGCGCCGCGACGTACGCGCCGGTGATCGCGGCGCACCGCGTCCCGCCGTCGGCCTGCAGCACGTCGCAGTCGAGGTACACAGTCCGCTCGCCGAGCGCCTGGAAGTCGACGACGCCGCGGAGCGCGCGCCCGATCAGCCGCTGGATCTCGACGGTGCGACCGCCCTGGCGACCGCGCGCGGCCTCCCGCTCCGTCCGGTCACCCGTCGACGCGGGAAGCAGCGAGTACTCGGCCGTCATCCACCCGCGCCCGGAGCGGTAGAGCCACCGCGGCACGCCGTCCTGGATCGACGCGGTGCAGAGGACGCGCGTCTTCCCCTGCGACCAGAGCACGACCCCGTGCGGCTGCTCGAGGAAGGACGCGTCGGCGGAGACCGGGCGGAGCTGGTCGGCGCGCCGTCCGTCCGCGCGGCTCACGCCGCCACCTCGAGCTCGGCGACGCGCACGTGCTCGACGTCGCCGAGCGGCAGCTGCAGGAACCGCTCGCCCATCGTCCGGAAGACGGCGGGGTCGCCGGTGGTCAGGAAGCGGTAGGCGCCCTCGCGGCCGGGGGTGTTCTCCCAGCCCTTGCGGCGGAGCGTCTCGTCGACCTCGCGCGCCGTCTCCTCGGCGGAGAAGATCAGGGTCGTGTCGCGGCCGAACACGCGCTGGAACACCGGCCGGATGAGCGGGTAATGGGTGCAGCCGAGGATGACGGTGTCGCAGCCGGCGCCCTTGAGCGGCTCCGAGTAGCCGCGCACCGCGTCCACCGTCTGTGCCCCCGCCTCGATCAGCGGCACGAGCTCCGGGCACGGCACGGCCGTGAACTGGATCCCCGCGTCGAGCGTGCGCACGAGCTCCCGGTAGCGGCCGGCGCTCACCGTCGCCTGCGTTGCGAGCAGGCCGACGCGGCGGTTCCGCGTCGCGCGGACGGCGGCCGCCGCCTCGGGCGCGATCACGCCGACGACCGGCACCTCGAGCGAGGACTGGAGCGCCGGGAGCGCAGCAGACGTGGCGGCGTTG
>DASWRL010000013.1:0-51356 GCA_036403195.1 Gaiellaceae bacterium | reverse complement strand
AACACCGACATCCCAGCCTCCATCCGCATCACCGCGGAGATCGCGATCGGCGGGACCGCGCTGCCGATCATCATCGCCGCGCTCGCCGGCTACGCGTTCGCCTGGGTCGACTTCCCCGGCCGCGACTGGCTCTTCATCTGCGTGATCGCCCTGCTGGTCGTGCCGCTGCAGATGGCGCTGATCCCGATCTTCACGCTGTACAACAAGGCGCACCTGTTCGACACGATCCTCGGGCTGATCCTCTTCCACACGGCGTTCGGGCTGCCGTTCGCGATCTTCCTGCTCCGGAACTTCTTCATCGGGATCCCGAAGGACATCCTCGAGTCGGCGCGCATCGACGGCGCGTCCGAGATCCGGATCTTCCTGCGGCTGATCCTGCCGCTCGGCCTGCCGGCCATCGCGTCGCTCGCGATCTTCCAGTTCCTGTGGACGTGGAACGACCTGCTCGTCGCGCTCGTGATGGCGCGCAACACGACGCCGATCACCGTCGACATCTTCAGCCAGCTGCGCCAGTTCGGCTCGAACATCGACATCATCGCCCCGGCGTCGTTCATGTCGCTCGTGATCCCGCTGGCCGTGTTCTTCTCGTTCCAGCGGTACTTCGCGCAAGGCCTGCTGGCCGGCTCCGTCAAGTGAGCCTCGTGACTCGCTCGGTCGAGGTGATCCTCGCCGGGCAGTCGCCGTCCGGCGCGTACGTGGCGTCGCCGACGTTCCCGGCGTACGGCTACGCGTGGCTGCGGGACGGCTGCTTCGTCGCCGACGCCATGCGCGAGGCCGGGGAGGTCGAGAGCTGCGACCGGTTCCTCGACTGGTGCGCCAGGATCGTGATGCGGACGCCCGAGGGCCCCTTCGACGCGCGGTACACGCTCGACGGCGAGCGCGACCCCGTGGAGTGGTGGCCGCACCGCCAGATCGACGGCTGGGGCCTCTTCCTCGGGACGGCCCGCCGCCGCGGCTCGGCGCGATGGGACGACGCGGCCCGGCACGTCGCGCGCTGGCTCGAGCAGGTCTGGCAGGAGCCGTCGGTGGACTGGTGGGAGGAGCGGACGGGCATCCACGCGGTCACGCTCTGGTGCGTCGGGAACGGGCTCGACTCGGACGAGATCCGGGCCGAGGCGCTCGCGCGGGCGCGCGACAGGCTCGACGCGTCGCTCCTCTTCATCGGGACGCCCGACCTCGTCGAGTGGGTCGAGGGCGAGCTCGTCTCGCCCGGAGGCGGCGTCTGGCGGAACCTCGACGACGAGTACTACGGCGGCGGCGAATGGCTCCTTCTCACCGCGCTGCTCGGCCTCGCGAGCCCCGGGCGCGCGGCGGCGTGCCTCGCGTGGATCGAAGCCCACGCGACGAGCGACGGGCTGCTGCCCGAGCAGTCCCAGGATCACCTGCTCCGCCCCGACCGCTACCCGCCGTGGGTCGACAAGTGGGGCGACCCGCCGTGCCCCCTTCTCTGGTCGCACGCGATGTACCTCCGCCTCCACCATGCGCTGCGCGATCGTCGGTAGCGGCCTGGCCGCGCTCGCGTCGTACGCGACGCTCCGGCACGTCGGGATCCCAGCCGACGAGATCGTCGTCTTCGGGACGAGCCGCGACCCGACGGAGGCGTGGCGCGTCAGGGCGGCGTCGATCCGCCAGCAGCGGATGAGGTCGGAGTCGGACGGCCACCTCGCCGCCGCGTCGTTCCCGGGGCTCGCGCTCCGCGAGCGCTCGCTGCGGGCGCTCGCCGAGACGGCGGCGAGCCGCTATCGGCCGCCGGTCCCGGCGTTCCTCCGGCACGCCGCGGGGGTGCGCGCGCGAACGGGCTGGGACGGCAGCTTCGTCGAGCGGCGCGTCGCTTCCGTCCGCGCGCGCGACGGCGGCTTCGAGGTGGACGGCGACGGGCTGTTCCCCCACGTCCTCCTCGCCGTCGGCCACCCCGGCCTCGCGCGCGTGCCCGGCGCGGTCCACGCGTACGAGCCGCACGACTACGCCGAGCAGGTGGCCGTCCTGGGCGCCGGGATGGCCGCGGCGACGGAGTGGAGGAACGCGCTGTCCGTAGGATCGGAGGTGGTGTCGATCCGCCGACGCGAGCCGCTCCGCCGTCCGCTCAACGTCCCGCGCGCGTACTTCTCGAAGCGAGGCCTCGCGCGCTTCCACCGCCTGCCTCCGCCCGATCGCGCCGCGCTCCTGCGCGAGCTCTCGCGGCCGTCCTATCCCCCGGGCCGCGAATGGGACGTCGAGGTCCGGGTGGTCGACGAGCCGCCGCCCGGCCACCAGGTGATCGCCGCCACGGGCTTCCGCCGCGGCTTCCGGGAGAGCCCGCTCCTCGCCGCCCTCGTCGACGGGCACGGCCTGGAGACGAACGACCGCTGGCTCGTGCTCGATCCCGACTCGACCGTCCCAACCCTCACCGGAGACGGGCGGACGCTCGCCGTCGCCGGCGTCGCCGGCCAGTGGGCGTTCCCCGCCGCCGACACGATCGCCGGTGCGAAGTTCGCCGCCCGCGCGTTCGCCCGCCGCGTATGTCGTACACGCTGAGGGGCCGCATCGAGTCGCGCCTCGTCGCGACGCTCCCGCCGCTCCTGGTCGCCGTCGGGATCCACCGCTGGTGGGCGATCGAGCTCCTCGCCCTGATGCTCGCGTTCGGCCTCGCACTCGACGTCAGCGTCTACGACCGTGTCCTCGACTACCAGCCGGCCTGGCTCGCGCTGCCGTTCGGCGCCCTCGAGCTGGGGCTGATCGTCCTCGCGACGCGCATGCCCCTCACATGGCGGGCGCTCGGCCTCTTCGCGCTGGGCTGGGTCACGGCGCAGGTCTGCGCGCACGCCGTGTTCCCGCGTGCCCGGCTCGAGTACGCGGAGTCGGGAGGGGAGCTGGGACGGATCGGCACGATCGCGGCCGCGACGGTCGGCGCCGCCGCGTTCGCGGGGGTCGCGGGCGCCGTCGCCGTGCTGCCGCCGACCGTCCACCTCCACGGCGTCGTCCAGGGGCCGTTGCTGATCGACCACGCGCAGACGCTCGTCGGCGGCACCGTCCGCGGCGGGATCGTGGTGCGCGCCAGCCACGTCACCCTCAAGGACGTGACGGTCATCGGCGGCCAGAACGGCATCGACGTCGACGACGCGAGCCACGTGATGCTCGACGGCGTCCGGGTCACCGGCGTCACGCTCGACGGGATCCACGTCCGCCGCAGCTCGGTGATGATCGAGGACTGCGTCGTCTCCGCACCCGGCGGCCCGTGGGTGCAGGGCATCGACCTGTCGTTCGCGATGGACAAGACGATGTCGATGGTCGAGGGATGCTCGATCTCGGGCGTCCGCGAGGGAATCGTGACGCACTGGATGATGGTCGACCTCCGCCGCAACCACGTCAGCCGCACGACGTTGCGCGGGATCGACATGGGCGAGATGTCGATGGGCTCGATCACCCACAACACGGTCGTCGACTCGAAGGGCGTGGGGATCCTCTGCCTCGACCACTCTGAGTGCGAGATCTCGCGCAACACGATCTCGCGTGCGGCGCAGCCGATCCAGTCGCAGTTCTTCGCCGAGGCGCGCGTGCGCGACAACCGGATCGAGTGACCGCCAACTTCCAGCTCGTCGCGCGCACCGGCCACCCGAGCTTCCTCGACCTGCCGTGGGAGACGCCGCTCGAGGAGTGGGACTCTCCTCGCCTCGTGAACGTCATCCGCGGCATCAGCCGCCACGTCGTGAGGTTCGTCGAGTACGACGGCGCGCTGTACGCGCTCAAGGAGCTGCCGGAGCGGCCGGCGCGGCGCGAGTGGACGCTGCTGCGGCGGCTCGAGGGACAGGGACTGCCGGTGGTCGAGGCGGTCGGCATGGTCACCGCCCGGAGCGAAGACCTGGACGCGATCCTGATCACGAAGCACCTCGAGTACTCGCTCCCGTACCGCGCGCTGTTCTCGGGGGCCGCGATCCCAGACCTGCGGACGCACCTGCTGAACGCGCTCGCGGAGCTCCTCGCACGGCTCCACATCCGCGGCTTCTTCTGGGGCGACTGCTCGCTGTCGAACGCGCTCTTCCGGCGCGACGCGGGCGCGCTCAGCGCGTACCTCGTCGACGCCGAGACGGGCGAGCTGCACGGGCAGCTCTCCGACGGGCAGCGTGGGTACGACCTCGACATCGCGCAGACGAACATCGTCGGCGAGCTCCTCGACGTCGACGCCGAGGTCGGCCTCCCGCCCGACCTCGACCCGGACGAGACCGGCGAGGAGATCGTGAACCGGTACCTGGCGCTGTGGACCGAGCTGACGCGCGAGGAGACCTTCGCGGCCGACGAGCGCTACCGGCTCGACGAGCGGCTCCACCGCCTGAACGAGCTCGGGTACGACGTCGAGGAGATCCAGCTCGAGGCGACGCCGGGCGGGTACCGGCTGCGCCTCGACCCGCACGTGGTCGAGCCGGGCCACCACCGGCACCGGCTGCTCCGCCTGACGGGGCTCGACGCGCAGGAGAACCAGGCGCGGCGCATGCTCAACGACATCGCGCGCTTCCGCGAGGCCGAGGAGCGGCGGCTCGGCCGGCCACTGCCGGACTCGGTGGCCGCGTCGCGGTGGCGGCAGGAGGTCTTCGAGCCAACGGTCGCGGCGGTGCCCGAGGAGCTGTGGGCGGCGCTGCCCGCCGCGGAGGTGTTCCACCAGGTGCTCGAGCACCGCTGGTTCCTGTCGGAGAAGGCGCGCAAGGACGTCGGCATCGACGAGGCCGTGCGCGCCTACGTCGCGAGCGAGCTCCCACTCCGGCGGCCCGAGCGGGTCGTGCTCGAGACCGAGCCGTAGACCGGGCGCCCGCAGTTTCCGCGTTCGCGGCCTCATCTCGTCGAGTTGCAAAGATCAATCTCGCGGCCGACGCGACAGCCCGCGCCGGAAGGCACCGTTGAGGCATGCACAGCGAATGGGTCGACGGCGTGATCCTCCGGCCGGCGAAGGACGCCGGGTTCTCCGCGTGGCGCGGTGACGAGCGCGTCGGCGTCGCGCGCCTGGTCGTCGGCACGATCGAGGTCGACGCAGCCGACGGGTGGATCCGACGGCTGCTGTACCGGCGGGTCGCTGCGGAGGCGCGTGCGGTCGGGATCCCGCTGAAGCTTCCACTCGACGAGAGCCTGCTGCGCGCCGCATAATCGGCGGCGTGGATCAGCGCCTCAGCCTGGTCACGCTCGGCGTCGCGGATGTCGCGCGCGCCCGGACGTTCTACGAGGCGCTCGGCTGGACGACCGGAGCGGCGCCGGACGACGACGTCGTCTTCTTCCAGGCCGGCGGGATGATCGTCGCGCTGTGGTCGCGCGCCTCGCTCGCCGAGGACTCGGGGGTCGAGGACACGGGCGGCTGGGGCGGCGTCACGCTCGCGCTGAACATGCGGTCACCGGCCGAGGTCGACGCGGTGGTCGAGGAGGCACGGCGGGCGGGCGCCCGCGTCGCGCGCGAGCCTGCGGCGTCCTTCTGGGGCGGCTACTCGGGCGCGTTCGTGGACCCCGACGGGCACCCGTGGGAGGTCGCGCACAACCCGCACTGGACGCTGCACGACGACGGCTCGGTCTCGCTCTAGAGGATCAGGCACTCCCACGGGAGCAGGCGCCGGCCGTTCCAGAGCCTCCGGGCCGCCGTCATGTTGACGACGCACGTGCGCTCGCCGCGGCGGTAGGCCCACACCCACCGGGTCGTGCTCTCGAGCGTCGCGTACCCGTCGCCTCCGAACGACCTCCGCTCGCGGACGAGCTCGCGCGTCCAGTTGAGGATCGACGCGGGGTCGTCCTCCTGGTCCTCGACGTTGCGCGACGTGTCGACCAGCGGGAGCCAGGGGTCCTGCCACTCACGGCCGTCCCGGGTCCAGGGCATCGGCGTGCGCTCGTAGTCGCGCGGCGGGCTCGCGAGGTCGAGCAGGCGGTCCTCGGGCACGGGGCCGTCCTGCAGGCCGATCTCGTCGCCCTGGTAGAGGATCGCCGTCCCCGGCAGTGTCAGCAGCACGAACAGCGCAGCGCGGTGCTTCTCGAGGTTCCCGTGCGCCCATCGCGTCGCCATCCGGGAGTGGTCGTGGTTCGAGCCGAACCAGCATGCGCGCCGTCCGGGCGGGAGCGCGGCGAGCGTGCGCTCGACGACCGGGCGGAGCTCGGAGAGCGTGAACTCGGCGTTCAGGAAGTCGAAGCTCTGGACGAGGTCGAGGTGCCGCCAGTACGCGAACACGTCGTCGAGCGGGACGTACGTCTCCCCCATCAACGTCGGCTTCGGGTCGTAGTCGGCGGCGACCTCCTGCCAGCGGCGGTAGATCTCGTGCACCTCCGGCCGGTTCCGCATGTGCTCGACGCCGTCGCGGAGCTCGCGGTCCTTGATCAGTCCGTGCGCGACGTCGATGCGCAGGCCGCGGATGCCCCGGTCGAACCAGAACCGGAGGATGCGGTCGAACTCGTCGTGGACGTCGGCGCTCCACCAGTCGAGGTCGGGCTGCTGCGGTGCGAACTGGTGCAGGTAGTAGCGCCGCCGCCTCTCGTCGTACGTCCACGCGGGCCCGTGCGTGAAGATCGAGCGCCAGTCGTTCGGGACGTGATCCGACCACACGTAGAGCTCGGGCCGGTCGGCGAACCACGCGTGCCGGTCGGACGTGTGGTTCGGGACGAGGTCGAGCCAGACGTCGATCCCGTGGCCGCGCGCCGCGTCGACGAGCGCCGCGTGGTCGTGCAGCGAGCCGAAGTCGTCGTGCACGGCGGCGTAGTCCGCGACGTCGTAGCCCCAGTCGACGTTCGGGCTCGGGTGGACCGGCGACACCCAGATCGCGTCGACGCCGAGCGACGCGAGGTACGGGAGGCGCTCGCGCAGCCCCGCGAGCCCGTTCGCGAAGGACCGCAGGTAGACCTGGTAGAGGATCAGCCGATCGCCCAGGTGTCGCCGGAGCCGACGAGCGCCTGGAGGTCACCGTCGCCCGCGGCGTGGTCGAGCTGCGCGCGGACGAGCTCGTCGTACGAGTCGCGTGGCACGTCGCGGAACACGCCGAGGGGGATCGCGCCGTCCTTCTCCCAGGTCAGCTGCGCGAGCCCGAACGCGGTCGCGAAGTCGGTCTCGTCGTGGGTGATCCCGCTCGACGCGAACTCCTTCCCGTGCTCGAGATAGGTGCGAGCGTCCTTGTCCTCGCGGATGTACTCGAACTCGCCGTCGTTGTAGATGTTGCAGTTCTGGAAGACCTCGACGAACGCCGCTCCCTGGTGTGCGGCGGCGCGGCGCAGCACACCGGTCAGCCCGGGCTTGTCGATGTCGAGCGCACGCCCGACGAACGTCGCCCCGGCGCCGAGCGCGAGGGCGAGCGGGTTGAACGGGTAGTCGACGCTGCCCATCGGCGTCGACCCCGTGACCTTGCCCTGGCCGGACGTCGGCGAGTACTGCCCCTTCGTGAGGCCGTAGATCCGGTTGTTGAACATCAGGATCTTGACGTTGACGTTGCGGCGCAGCGCGTGGATCAGGTGGTTCCCACCGATCGAGAGCGCGTCGCCGTCGCCGGTCACGACCCACACCGAGAGGTCCGGGCGCGTGACGGCGAGCCCGGTCGCGATCGCCGGCGCGCGGCCGTGGATCGAGTGCATCCCGTAGGTCTGCATGTAGTAGGGGAAGCGCGCGGCGCAGCCGATGCCGGAGATGAAGACGATGTTCTCGCGCGGGATCCCGAGCTCCGGCATGAACGCCTGGACGGCGGCGAGGATCGCGTAGTCACCGCACCCCGGGCACCAGCGGACCTCCTGGTCCGACTTGAAGTCCTTCGTCGTCAGCCGGAGCTCGGAGCTCACGCGAGAGCCTCGATCGCGTCGTGGATCTCCCCGGCGCGGAACGGCTTCCCCGTGACGCGGTTGTAGCCGACGGCGTCGACGAGGTACCGCGCGCGGACGAGCTGGCGCAGCTGACCGGCGTTCATCTCCGGCACGAGCACGCGCTCGTAGCTCTTCAGCACGTCGCCGAGGTTCGCCGGGAACGGGTTGAGCCAGCGGAGGTGGGCGTGCGCCACGCTCGTCCCGGCGGCACGCGCGCGGCGGACGCCGGCATGCACCGGCCCGTACGTGCCGCCCCACGAGAGGACGAGCAGGTCGGCGCCCTCCTGGTGGTCGACCTGCTGCGCGGGCACCTCGATACCGGCCACCTTCTGGGCGCGGAGCTGCGTCATCAGGTCGTGGTTCTCGGGGTCGTACGAGACGTTGCCGGTCTCGTTGGCCTTCTCGAGCCCGCCGATCCGGTGCTCGAGCCCCGGCGTGCCGGGGATCGCCCACGGGCGCGCGAGCGTCTCGGGGTCGCGGCGGTAGGGAAGGAACTCGCCGCCGTCCGGCTCGGCGAAGCCGGCGGCGATCGGCTCGAGCGTGCTCACGTCGGGGATCCGCCACGGCTCGGCGCCGTTCGCGAGGTACGCGTCGGAGAGCAGGTAGACCGGTGTGCGGTAGCGGATCGCGACGCGCGCCGCCTCGATCGCCGCGTAGAAGCAGTCCCCCGGCGCCGACGGAGCGACGACGGGCACCGGCGACTCCGAGTTCCGGCCGAACAGCACCATCAGCAGGTCGCCCTGCTCCGGCTTCGTCGGCATCCCCGTCGACGGGCCCGCGCGCTGGACGTCGATGATCAGGAGCGGCAGCTCGAGCGTCACCGCGAGCCCCACGGTCTCCGCCTTGAGCACGATCCCGGGCCCCGCCGAGGTGGTGACGCCGAGCGCGCCGCCGAACGAGGCGCCGAGAGCGGCGCCGACGGCGGCGATCTCGTCCTCGGCCTGGAACGTCCGCACGCCGAACGCCTTCTGCCGGGCCAGCTCCTCGAGGATCGACGACGCCGGCGTGATCGGGTACGCGCCCAGGAAGAGCGGCAGCCCCGACAGCCTCGAGGCCGCGATCAGGCCGTACGACAGGGCCGTGTTGCCGGTGATCTGGCGGTAGCGCCCGGGCGGCAGCTGCGCGGACTTCACCTCGTACTGGACCGCGAACGACTCCGAGGTCTCGCCGAAGTGGTAGCCGGTGTTGAAGGCCTTCACGTTCGCCTCGGCGAGCGCCGGCCGCTTCGCGAACTTCGTCTGCAGGAACGCGACCGTCGACTCCGTGGGGCGCCCGTAGAGCCACGACATGAGCCCGAGCGCGAACATGTTCTTCGCGCGCTCCGCCTCGCGCGCCGTGACGCCCTCGACGTCCTTCAGCGCGCCGACGGTCATGGAGGTGAGCGGCACGGCGTGCAGCTGGAAGTCGCCGAGCGAGCCGTCGGCGAGGGGGCTCGCGTCGTAGCCCGCCTTCTTGAGGTTCCGGTCGGTGAACGCGTCCGTGTCGACGATCAGCGTCGCGCCCTTCGGCAGGTCGCGGATGTTCGCCTTGAGCGCCGCCGGGTTCATCGCCACGAGGACGTCGGGCCGGTCGCCCGGCGTGAGGATGTCGTGGTCGGCGAAGTGCAGCTGGAACCCGGACACGCCCGGGAGCGATCCCGCCGGCGCCCGGATCTCCGCCGGGAAGTCGGGGAACGTCGACAGGTCGTTGCCGGAGAGCGCGGTCTCCGCCGTGAACCTTCCCCCCGTGAGCTGCATCCCGTCGCCGGAGTCCCCGGCGAACCGGATCACGACCGATTCGAGCTGCTCGACGGGCTTCGCCACGACCGTTTCGACACTAGCACCGGCAGGTCCTCGGCCCGCCGCACCGCGGCGGCGAGCGCGGCGATGCCGAACAGGCCCACGTAGGCGAGCGTCAGGAAGCCGCAGAACGCGATCACGAACAGCAGGAGGTGGCGGTTCCCGAACGGGTCGTGCAGCCGTTCCCGCATCGTCCACGCGACGAGCCTCGGCCGCCGGACGACGTCCCAGCTGTTGAGGCGCTGGACGCGGCCGAGGTAGATGCCGACGCTCGAGAGGAAGATCGCGCCGAGGACGACGCTCCACCCCGCGAGCACCCCCGCGGTACGGGTGACGACGAGCTGGACGAGCAGGAGCGAGGCGAAGCCCAGCGCGAGCGCGGTGAACGCGAACGACGCGAGCACGAGCGACTGGTACAGCCGGTGCCGCTCGCCCAGGTGGATGAAGTCCGTCAGCACGTACGGCGCGTTCGGCAGGAAGACGAGCCACGCGGCGCCGAGCGCGAGCAGCTCGGCGCGCGTGTGGCGCCGCCGGTGCGCCTCGACGAGGAGGAGCGCGAGCAGGAGCGGCACCCACGCGAGGAACAGGTTCCAGACGAGGTAGCGGTTGCCGAGGGCGCCGAAGGCGCCGCGCCCCGCGACGAGGAGGACGCCGCACCAGAGGGACGCCGCGAGCAGCGCACCGACGGGGAGCCAGAGCCGCGACCGCATGGTCTGAGGGTAGGCGATCGCGTGTTAAGAACGCGTAGGGCGGCTCTCGCCGCCCTACGCTCACCTGCCGGGTACGGACGCTGGGGCGCTAGACCGCGACGAGCTCGCTCTCGGCGCGCAGCCAGTTCTGGAGCGGGTCTCCCCCCTCCTCGAGATGGATGTAGTACGCACGCGTCGCGACGTGCTCCCACGTGAGCACGATCGGATCTGTCCCCTCCGCCTTCTTCGTGCGGCGCGTGACGGTTCTCCTGGCGGCCGGCTTCGTCGTCGCGGCTGCCTCTGCCTTGGCTGCCGGCTTCTTCGTCGCGGCGGCCTCGGTGGCCTTACTGGGCATTGCTGACCTCCTTCGGTCGTCGCCTGGCTTGCACCTCCACCTTCGAAGGCCCCGCGGGCAGTCCTTCAGGCGGCGACGGTTTCCTCCGCGCGCTGCGGCTCGACGCCCTCACCGGGGCGGACGGCGGTGCGAAGCGGCACCTCCCGGAGGAGCCACGTGAGCATGAACGCGACGAGCGAGACCGCCGCCGCCGTCAGGAAGACGGGTTGCAGCGCGGCCGCGAACGCGTGGGTGAATGCGCTGTGGGCGAGCGGCGGAAGGTGCTTGATCCCGGCCGGGTTGATCGTCTTCGGGATCTGCGTGCCGGCCGGGAGCCGGTGGGCGAGCTCCACGTGCACGCGGTTCGCGAAGATCGTCCCGAAGAGGGCCACGCCGATCGACCCGCCGACCTGGCGGAAGAGCGTTGAGCCGCTCGTCGCGACACCCATCACCGAGCGGTCGACCGCGTTCTGGACGGCGAGCACGAGCACCTGCATCACCATGCCGAGCCCGAGGCCGAGCACCACGGCGTACGCCGCTGCAACCCAGGTGCTCGTCCCGGCCCCGAGCCGCGAGAGGAGGAACATCGCGACCGCCATGAGCGCCGTCCCGGTGATCGGGAACACGCGATAGCGGCCCAGCCGCGAGATGAGCTGCCCACTCACGATCGACGTCACGAGCACGCCCGCCATCAGCGGCGTGAGCTGGAGCCCGGAGACGGTCGGGCTCGACCCCTTCGTCACCTGCAGGTAGAGCGGCAGGTACGTCACCGCGCCGAAGAGCGCGAAGCCGACGATGAAGCCGATCGCGCTCGTCACGGCGAACGTCCGGTTCCGGAAGAGCGACAGCGGGAGGATGGGCTCCGCCGCCCGCGCCTCGACGAGGACGAACGCCGGCACGAGGACCGCGCTCGCGACCATCAGGCCGACGACCTGGGGCGAGCTCCACGCCCAGGTCGTCCCGCCGAGGCTCGTGAAGAGGACGATGGCGGCGAGCGCGCCGGCGAGGAGCGCCGCGCCTGCGTAGTCGATCGCGTGCCGCGTGTGCACCTCGCGGGAGTGGAACGCGGCGGCGATGATCGTGAGCGCGACCGCGCCGACCGGCACGTTCACGTAGAAGATCCAGCGCCACGAGAGGTTGTCGACGAAGAACCCGCCGAGGAGCGGCCCGACGACCGTCGAGACGCCGAAGACGGCGCCGAAGTAGCCCTGGTAGCGGCCCCGCTCGCGCGGCGGGATGATGTCTCCGACGACCGCGAGCGTCACGACCATCAGGCCCCCGGCGCCCAGCCCCTGGAGCGCGCGGAACGCGATCAGCTGCGCCATCGACTGCGAGAGGCCGCACAGCACCGAGCCGAGCAGGAAGAGGAGGATCGCCGCCTGCAGCACCTTCTTGCGCCCATAGAGGTCGCCGAGCTTCCCGTACAGCGGGCCCGTGATCGTGGCGGCGAGGAGGTAGGCGGTGACGACCCAGGACAGGTGCGCGATGCCACCGAGGTCGCCGACGATCGTCGGCAGCGCGGTCGAGACGATCGTCTGGTCGAGCGCCGCGAGCAGCAGGACGAACAGCAGCGCGACGAAGATCAGGCGGACGCGCGGCTGCTCGGCGGGCACAGCTTGGAGATTAGCAGACATTCTGCAACTATTTCTTCGTGCAACAATCAGCCTCGGCGATGACGACCCCCGACACGCGTGCCCTGCTCGAGCAGCTGGGACACCTCCTCCGCCAGCTGACGCGGCGGGCCGGCGGCGCCGACGACGACGGCCCGTCGATGTCGGCGTCCCAGCGGATCGCGCTCGTCGAGCTGGGCGCCGCGGGACCACTCCGCCTCCAGGAGCTCGCACGCCGGATGGGGACGAGCACGCCGACCGCGAGCCGCGCGGTCGACCTCCTCGAGTCGCTCGGCCTGGCGACGCGCGCGCCCGAGCACGGCGACCGTCGGGCGCTCAGCATCGAGGTCACGCCGACAGGCCGCGCCCTGCTCGACGAGCGGCTCGAGCGCGCGGCGGTCGCGTTCGCGCCCGCGGTCGCCCTCCTCTCCGCCGAGGACCGACGGACGCTCCTCGCGCTGCTCGAGCGGATGACGTCCGCGCTGCGCCACGACGGCTAACCGTCCGCGTGCTTGAGCGCCGACTCGCGCCGCTGTGCGTCGGCGAGCGAGAGCTTCCCGCGGCAGACGAGGTCGTTGAGCTCGTTCTCGATCCGGTCGACCGCGGCGGCGCGCGGGTAGGGCTCCGGCCAGAGGTTCCGCGGGTCGCGCGGGTCGCCGCCGAGCTCGAGGCTGATCAGATGGTCCTCCTGGAAGGCCGACGGCGGCCCGCGGAGCCGGTACTGCCGCAGTCCCTTCGCCTTCAGGTCGTTCGTGTAGGAGACGGCCGGACGAATCGTGCGCGTCCAGCCGCGACGGCAGATCGTCGCCGCGATCGTCGCCTGCGTGACGTCGGGGTTGAGGACGCCCGGCGTGAGCGTCCAGCTCGCGCGCACGACCGCGCCACCGCCGCCGTGGAGGCGCGGCAGCGCGGTGAGCGCGATCGCGAGCGCCGCGAGGAGGAGGACGATCTCGACGAGCGAGAACCGCATGCCGGAAACGCTACGGAGGCATGCCGGCCGCGCAACTGTCCTTCCGCAGAAGTCACGAAGTCGTGACACTCTCGCGCTGATGCCGTACACCCGCCGGCCGGACCTCTACGACGTCGAGTACGGCGCGAAGGACTACGCCGGCGAGGCCGACGCGGTCGAGCGGCTCGTGCGCACGCACGCACCCGGCGCGGCGACGCTGCTCGACGTCGCCTGCGGGACGGGGAAGCACCTCGAGCACCTCAACGCGCGCTTCGCCTGCGAGGGCGTCGACCTCGACGGCGGGCTCCTCGAGGTCGCGCGGGCGCGGCTCCCCGGTGTGCCGCTCCACCGCGCGGACATGCGCGAGGTCGACCTCGGCCGGCGCTTCGACGTCGTGACCTGCCTGTTCAGCGCAATCGGCTTCGTGGGCGGCCCCGACGGCCTGCGCGCGGCGGTGCGGTCGCTCGCCCGGCACGTCGCCCCGGGAGGCGTCCTGCTCGTCGAGCCGTGGCTCACGCCGGAGGACTGGATCCCGAACCGGCCGCACCTGCTGACGCATCAGTCGGACGACCTCGTCCTCGCCCGCGTCACGCTGAGCGGCCTGCGCGGCGAACGGATCTCGACCACGGAGATGCACTACACGGTCGCGAAACCGGCCGGGATCGACCAGTTCGTCGAGACGCACGAGCTGTACCTCTTCACCCTCGACGAGATGCGCGCGTCGTTCGAGGCGGCGGGGCTGCGCGTCGAGCACGACGCGTACGGGCTCATCGGCAGAGGCCTCTGGATCTGCCGGCCGTGACGCTCAGGCGGCGTCGCCCGCGAGCGACCACACGACGACCGCGACCCACGGCACGCCGATCACGTCCGTCTGCAGCCCGATCACGAGGACGGCGGCGAACGCCGCGCCGACGAACGCGCGCGAGCGGAGCGTGCGGCGCAGGAGCGCGAGACACCACGCGGCGAAGACGAGGCCCCCGACGAGGCCGGTCTCGACGCCGAGCTCGGTGTACGTCGACTCGCCGGCCTGGAGCTTCACGTGCGTCCGCGCGGCGGTCACGCCCGAGTTGCCGAGGCCGTAGCCCCACGGGTGGCGGACGACGGATCTCGCGCCGTCGCGCAGGCTCGCCAGGTGCTCCCGCGTCGACGACTCGTTCGCCGACGTCGCGTCGTGCGAGGTCGACGGGTGCTGCTTCGCGATCTCCTCCTGCTTCCGCAGCTCGGCCGCCGTGAAGTGCGTGCGCGGCGCGACGTGGGTGTAGCCCTCGACGAACGCGAGGGCGACGACGGCGACGCCGGCCGCCAGCACGAGCGCCCGCGGCCGGCGGCGGACGAGCGCGAGCACGACCAGTCCCGCGACGAGCGCGACGACCGCCGCCCGCGTGTGCGTCCAGAGCGCGGCCGCGAACAGCAGCGCGGCGAGCGGAGGGCCCCACCGCGCGCGCAGCGGGACGAAGAAGAGCGCGACGACGAGCAGGTACGACGTCGCGAGCGGCGAGAGGAACGTCGAGGTCAGCCGCCGGAACGCGACACCGTTGCCCGCGTTGTAGACGAAGTTCTCGGGGAGGTTCGAGAGGCCCACGTAGTCGAGACCGAGCTGGTCGTGGAACCACCCCGCCGAGCCGCGCCACCACGAGAGGGGCACCACGTAGACGTCGACGAGCCCGTACGCCGCGACGAGGGCAGCCGTTGCGAGGATCGTGCGGCACAGCCGCGCCCGCTCCGCGGCGGTGAGGTCGAGGCCGCGGCCAAGGAAGTACGCGCCGACGGGAAGCAGGTCGTGACGTGCGGCGTAGAGGACGCCCTCGTGCGTCGCTCCGCCGCCGAGCAGCGACTGCGGCAGCACGCCGTAGAGCACGACGAGCGCCCCGAACGCGAGCGCCAGCCGGTCGGTCGCCGTCGCCCTGAACGGCAGGCCGCGGCGCGACCCGACGACGAGCGCGAGCGCCGCCAGCAGCAGCACGTCCTTCCAGGCGGCGACGGCCGTGAGCGCGCCGCCACGCACGCCGGCGCGCCACAGGGACGACATCACGAGGTTGTGGAGCGCGAGGCCGACGACGAGGACGTGGAGCGCCCACGTCGGGCGGCGCCGGCTCATCTCGGGCCTACCGCGATCAACGTCATCCCGCGGTTGAGTACACGCACGTCGTAAGGAAAGAGCGACGCGAACGCCTTCGGCCCGAGCGGGTCGAGCACGTCGTCGAACGGGATCAGGCGGTCGCGTGCGCCCGCGGGGAGCCAGTGCACGAGCGGAAGGAGCGTGTGCACCTCGAGCGGGAACCACCGGTTCGGAGTCGTCACGAAGACGCGGCGCGCCACGCGACAGAGCTCGTGCACGAACCGCTGCTGGCCCTCCCTCCCGCCCGCGACGTGCTCCACGACCGCGTTCGAGAAGCCGACGTCGAACTCGCCGTCCGCGAACGGCAGCTCGCGGCCGTCGGCGTGGACCGCGCGCACGGCCGGGAACGCCTCGACGAACCGGTCGAGCTCGGTGTTGCCGACGGCGGTGATGCGCTCCGGCCAGGGATACAGGGCCTCGAAGAAGTTGTCGCTCGACCCGCCGCCGAAGGGCGCGTTCGTGACGCCGACGTCGACGACGGACGTTGCCGGGCCGGCGCCGAGGAGGTCGAGGAAGAGCTGGAGCTTCCGCTCGCGGCTTCGCAGCGAGACCTGCGACGCGACCCGGCGCAGCATCGGGTGAGGGTATCCCTAGACTCGGACCGTGATCCGCGCCGAGCTTCGCCCGAGGGGCCCGTACTCGCTCCGCACCTCGGGGCGCCTCGCGAGCGACGCGACGCGGGTGGTCGTCGACGGCACCTATCGCGCCACCGTGCGCGCCGGCGACCGCCTCGAGCGCGTGCACGCCGTGCAGCGCCCGGACGGGACGATCGTCGTCGCGGCCGAGAGCCCGGCCGGCGTCGACCACGTGCGGTTCGCGCTCGGGCTCGACGACGACCACAGCGAGTTCCTGCGCCGCTTCGCGGGCGACCCGCTGCTCGGCGAGACGATCCGGCGTCTCCGCGGGCTCCGGCCGATGCGGACGGGGACGGTCGCGCAGGCGCTCCTCCGCGCCGTCGCGGGGCAGCTGATCCAGGCGAGCCGTGCGCGTCAGATCGAGCGCGCCGTCGTCCGCGCCGCGGCGCCTGCGCTCGGCGGGCTGCACGCGGCGCCGACCGCGTCCGACCTCGGGCGGTTCTCGCCGGCGCAGCTCGCGCGGCTCGGTCTCGGCGCCCGCCGCGCCGGCGCGCTCGTCCGGCTGTGCCGCTCGCTCGACCTCGAGGCGCTGCGCGGGCAGCCGACCGCCGCGGTCGCCGCGCGGCTCACGCGCGAGCGCGGGCTCGGCCCGTGGTCGGTCGGCGTCGTGTGCCTCGAGGGGCTCGGCCGCTACGAGCACGGGCTGCTCCGCGACCTCGGGCTCGCGAAGCTCGCGTCGGCGCTCTGGGGCCGGTTCGTCGAGCCGGAGGAGTCCGACGTGCTGCTCGCGCCCTACGGCGAATGGGGCGGCCTCGCGAGCGTGTACCTCCTCGCAGGCTTCCACCGCGGTCTCGTACCATTGCCGCTTGCAGCCTGAGATCCGCGTCGTCCACGACCCCGCCGCCACCGTCGGCGAGCTGCTCGCCGAGCAGGCGAGACGGGGCGGCTCGATCGTCCTCACCGGCGGCTCGACCCCTGGGCAGGCGTACCGACGGGCGGCGGGGCGGACGGCCGACTGGGGACGCGTCACGCTGTGGTGGGGCGACGAGCGGTGCGTCCCGCCGGACGACGAGCGGTCGAACTACCGGCTCGCGCGGGAGACGCTCCTCGAGCACCTGGAGGTGCCGCCGCGCGCGGTGCACCGCATCCGCGGCGAGGCGCCGGCCGCCGAGGCCGCGGCCGAGCTCGACGCGGCGCTCGCGGGCGTGCAGCTCGACCTGCTCCTGCTCGGGCTCGGGCCCGACGGGCACATGGCGTCGCTCTTCCCGGGGTCGCCGCAGGTGGGCGTGACCGACCGGCGCGCGACAGACGGCCCTCCCGGCCTCGAGCCGTTCGTCCGTCGCGTCACGATGACGGTGCCGGTGATCCAGTCGGCGCTGCGCATCGTCTTCCTCGTCACCGGCGAGTCGAAGGCCGACGCGGTCGCGCGCGCGTTCGCCGGCGAGGTGACGCCGGACGTGCCGGCGAGCCTGTCCCGGCTCGCGCCCGTTCCGGTCGAGGTCTTCCTCGACGAGGCCGCAGCAGCCAGAATGGGTGGGCGATGACGGAACCGCGGCGCCGCCCGTACGCCCCCGCCGACGTCCTCGAGGTGACGAGCCCCGGCCAGCTGAAGGCGCTCGGGCACCCGCTGCGGCTGAAGGTGCTGCAGGCGCTCGGCCAGTCGGAGGAGCCGCTGACGAACCGGGAGCTCGCGGCACGGCTCTCCGTCGACCCCGGCCACCTCCACTTCCACGTGCGCATGCTGCACCGCGCCGGGCTGATCGAGCTCGCGGAGGCAGCCGGGCGCGAGAAGCCGTACCGGCCGGTGGCGAAGCACCTGCAGGTCGCGAAGGAGATCCGTGCGACGGGCGCCGCCAGCGAGCTGCAAGCCGCTCAGCTGCGTGAGCTCCAGCGGGGATTCGAGGAGCACGCGGGCCGCGGCGAGTTCCGCAGCGCCCAGGTGCACACGCGGCTCGATCCGGAGACCGTGCGGACGCTCCTGCGCCGCGTCGTCGACGAGCTGACCGACCTCGAGGACGACTCGCAGCCGCTGCAGACGATCACGATCGCCTTCCACCCGGCGATCGAGCACGGCGAGACCGACTAGCCGGTCGGCAGCACGTCGGACGCGGGCAGCTCGATCTCGAGGCCGCGGCGCCGCGCGAGCAGGTCGAGCACGAGCGCGGTGTCGGCCACACGGACGTCCTCCAGATAGGCCTCCCTGGTCTCGAAGCTCTCCACGACCGACTCGACCGCCTCGATGCACCCGATCACGTCGTGCGCCGAGATCGTCGCGAGGGCGTCGGCGACGTCGCGCGGGAAGTCGTCGCGCTCCCGGAGCGACTCCGCGACGTGCCGGGCCTCCGCCCAGCGGCCGAGCGCGAGGAGCGCGAGGGCCGCCGCGTAGCGCCCGATCGGCGACTCCGCTGTGGCGGCCTCCAGCTCGAGCGCCCACCGCGAGACCTCGTCGACCGCCGCCTCGTCGCCGGCGAGGAGCGACGCCTTCAGCACGCCGATCGGCCGTCCCCACGACTCGCCGCCCCGCCAGCTCTCGCGCCACCGCGCCGCAGCGCGGCGGAACCACTCCGAGGCGCCGGCCCGGTCGTGCGCCATCAGGAGCGCGAGCCCGGCGCCGTACGCGGCGTTCCCCTTGCGGACGAGTGCCCGCTCGTCGAGATCGCCGTGCTGCTCGGCGTAGCGCGCCTGCCGCTCCTCGGCGACGGGAATCCAATCCATCGCACGACGTTGTACTAGGTGACGTGAGCGCGCGCTTCCACGGATTGACGTTCCTGACGGACCCCGGCCGGGTCTTCACGCCGCGCTCGACGTCGGAGCGGCTCGTCGACGCGGCACTCGCCCGCGTCGGGACGGGCCCGGCGCGGGTCGCCGACGTCGGCACGGGCTCGGGGGTGCTCGCGATCACGCTCGCCCTCCTCGCCCCGACGGTCGACGTCTGGGCGAGCGACACGTGCGGGAACGCCCTCGCGCTCGCGTCCCTGAACGCCGACCGGCTCGGCGCGCAGGTGCACCTGGTGCACGGCGACCTCCTCGACGGGATCCCGCGCGACCTCGACCTGATCGTGGCGAACCTTCCGTACCTCGTCCCGGCGGGCGACGGCTACGCCGACGAGCCGGCCAAGGCCGTGTACTCGACCGGCGACGGCCTCGACCACTACCGGCGCCTGCTCGCGGGCGCGGCCGACCACCTGAACGCGACCGGGGGCGTCGTCATCCAGTTCCACGGCGAGGTGCTCGAGGCGGAGCGGAGCGAGCTCCCCTGGCTCCAGGCCCGGCTCGAGGCGCTCGCCGCCGACGCCGCGTAAGCGGCATCCCGCACGTCCGACCGGAGCTTCGGCTATCGTTCGGGGTGCGCTACGCGAGACGGGGCTGACCCGCTGGCGCAATCCTTTCAGGGACTGCCTTTGAGGACTCGGCGCGCAGGCGTGCCGAACGCATTGTCAGAGACGATCACGCACTCTCCGAACGACTCGGAGGCAGCCTCGGCCTTGAGGGCCGAGGCGCTCCGCGCCGAGACCTGGGCCGGTGAGCCCTTCCTGCGGGCCGACGAGGACCCGGAGGCGGCGCTCGCCCCCGGGACGGCGCGCCGCCGCGCGCTCGACGACGCGCTCGCCGAGATCGACGGCGGCCGCGCCTCGCCCTCGAGCGACTGGAAGGTGCGGTACGCGCTGATGCTCGGGCTCGAGCGGGTCCTCTCCGAGCGGCCGCCGAAGCTGGCCTCGGGCGTCGAGCTCCGCCGGCACCAGATCGACGCGCTCGCGGGCATGCTCACCGAGCTGATCGCGGCCGTGCAGAAGAGCGAGAACGGGAACGGCCACGCGAACGGCCACGCCGAGGAGGGGGCCGACGAGGACGACGAGCCGGAGGACGAGCTCGACCTCGGAACCCCCGACGCGGAGGAGGACGAGCCGCTGCCGCTGCCCGTGGAGGAGGATCCGGGGTCCGTCCGCCGCTACCGGTTCCGTCATCCAACGGCGTCGGGCAAGACGATCGCGGCGGCCGGCTTCGTCGAGGCTGCGACCACGGAGGGCGTCCTGATCCTCACGCACCGGCGGCTGCTCGTCGACCAGTTCCGGCGGGAGCTGACCGACCACGGATACCGCGAGCGACTCACCGACGCGATCCTCGAGGGCCACACGGCGCCGCGGCCGGCGAACCCGATCACGATCCAGACGTACGCGTGGTTCGCGCGGCACGTCGACGAGATCGACCGGGACGCCTACCAGCTCGTCATCTGCGACGAGGCGCACACGGCGCTGGGCGAGAAGACGTCGGCGGCGATCCGGAGGCTGGACGAGCCGGTGTACGTCGGCATGACCGCCACCGAGGAGCTGATCGCGAAGCAGGTCTCCGACGTGTTCCCGGCGTCGGTCGACGACCTGCCGCTGACGGACGCCGCGCGACGCGGCCTGATCGCGCCGCTCCGCTGCCTGCGCGTGCCGCCCGTCGCCGCGATCAACCAGGTGCCGATCGTCGGCGGCGACTTCGAGGAGCGCGCGCTCGCGCAGGCCCTCGACCACGAGGCGCTGAACATGGCGGCGGCGACGCTCTACCGCGAGCGGTTCGGCGACGCCCCCGGCGTGGTCTACGCCGCCGGCGTCGACCACGCCTACAACCTCGCCATGGCGTTCCGCGCGGCCGGCATCAAGGCCGAGGCGGTGTCCGGCCGCACGCCGCCCGTCAAGCTCGCGGAGATCCTCGCCGCGTACGAGCGCGGCGAGATCGACGTGCTGATCAACGCCATGCTCCTCGCCGAAGGATGGAACTCGCCGCGCGCCACGGTGATCATGCACCTCGCACCGACGGCCTCGAAGCGCGTCTACCAGCAGCGGATCGGCCGCATCATGCGGATCCACCCGCGCAAGGAGGCCGGCGTCGTCGTCGACTTCACGCCGAAGGCGGCGACGCACAACGAGCGGGTGGTCTCGCTCCACTCGCTCCTCGACGCCGACTTCTACCGCGAGGGCGCGCGCGTCACGCCCGCCCCACGGCGGCGGATGCAGCGCCGCGCGCGGCGCAAGCTGACGCCGGCGCCGTGGCTCGTCCCGGTGACGCCCGACGTGCTGCGCCGCAAGATGGTGATCGCGCGCGAGTGGCAGCGGATCGACCCGAAGTACCTCGACGAGGACGAGCAGGAGTTCTGGGGCGAGATCGCCGGCCGCCAGCTCCGGTTCGACGAGCGGACGGCGTTCGTCGAGAAGCTGACGGCGCGCGGCGCGTCGAAGCGCGCGATGGAGACCTTCCTGTCGACGTGCGCCGCGCAGAACGCGAACCGCCGCCTGCGGCTGATCGCCCTCGCCGACCGCGTGTCGATGCGCATCGAGCGCGCGGACTTCGACGACCTCGTCACGCTCGTGTCGCAGGCTCCGCCGTGGGAGAAGGACCGCGCCGCCGGCGTCCGGATCCTCCTGCGCGCGATCGCCGAGGGCAAGCCCGACGCACCCGACCAGATCCTCGCCCGCTGGACGTGGCGGCTCTCGCGCGCGGTGCGCAAGCAGCTCGACCGGAAGGCCTCGCAGGAGTACCCGGACGCCAAGCGGCTGCTCGGGGCGCTCGCGAACTCGCGCGGCCACCGTCACGAGGAGAACGCCGCGAAGCTCGTGAACGCGGCGCTCGAGATGCCGCGCGAGGTCGGCGCGGCGCTGCTCGCGTCCGCCGAGGGGTACACGCCGCGGGCGACGCAGCTCCTCGAGGCGGCGCGGGAGCGCCTCGGGACGATCAACGAGGTCGCGGGCTGGATCGCCGAGAGCCTGCCGCAGCCGAAGACGGGCCCGTCGCGGACGCGCCGCCGGCGGCGGCGCAAGAAGAAGGCGGTCGAGACGGCCGCGGCCGAGCCGACGACCGCGACGCCGCAGGCGCCGACGCAGGATCCGTCCGCCGAGGCGCCGGCGCCGGAGGCGACGGACGAGGCGCCGAAGAAACGGCGCCGCCGCCGGAAGAAGCCCGCCGAGACGGCGGACGCGGCGGAGACCGAGACGACCTCCGTCCGCACCGAGGACGCGGCGTAACATCCGCGCCGGCCGCCGGGTCGGTAGAAGTGGCGCATGGCCCTCCTGATCGCGATCGGCTTCCTCGCGGGCGTCATCACGGCCATCTCGCCGTGCGTCCTCCCGGTGCTGCCGATCCTCCTGGCCGGCGGCGCGTCCGGGCGGCAGCCGCTCCGCGTGATCGCCGGGCTCGTGACGAGCTTCAGCGTCTTCACGCTCTTCGCGACGTGGATCCTCGACCGCCTCGGGCTGCCGCAGGACTTCCTGCGGAACCTCGCGATCGTGTTCCTGTTCGTGCTCGCGGCCGTGCTGCTCGTGCCGCAGGCGGCGGTGGTCGTCGAGCGGCCGCTCGCGGCGTTCTCACGGCTGCGGCCGCGCGGCGCCGACGGCGGCGGGTTCCTCTTCGGTGCGACGCTCGCGCTCGTGTTCGTCCCCTGCGCGGGGCCCGTCCTCGCGGCGATCACCTCGGTCGCGGCGAGCAACGACGTCGGCGTGCGGACGATCCTGCTGACCCTCGCGTACTCGCTCGGGGCGTCGCTGCCGATGCTCGCGATCGCCTACGGCGGCCGTGAGGCCGCGGCGCGGCTCCGCCGCCACGCGCGGAGCGTGCGCCTCGCGTCGGGGACGCTGATCGCGGTCGTCGCGCTCGGGCTCGTGCTCCACGTCGACGACCACCTCGCGACGTGGACGCCGTCGTACCTCGACTTCCTCCAGCGGAAGGTCGAGGAGAACGGGAGCGCGCAACGTGAGCTCGCGAAGCTCCACGGCGGAGGCCGTGCGCTCGCCGCGGCGCGGCCCGCGCCCGGCGCGCTGCCCGACTACGGCGCGGCGCCGCCGCTGCACGCCGACGGCGCGTGGATCAACTCGCCGCCGCTGACGGTCGGCGCGCTCCGCGGCAAGGTCGTCCTCGTCGATTTCTGGACGTACTCCTGCATCAACTGCCTGCGGACGCTCCCGCACCTCGAGGCATGGTGGTCCGCCTACCACGACAAGGGCCTCGTGATCGTCGGCGTGCACACGCCGGAGTTCGCGTTCGAGCACGTGACGTCGAACGTCCGGGCGGCCGTGAAGCGCCTCGGCATCCGCTACCCGGTGATGCAGGACAACCGGTTCAAGACCTGGGACGCCTACGCGAACCAGTACTGGCCGGCGGAGTACCTCGTCGACCGGAGCGGCCGCGTCCGCCACACCCACTTCGGCGAGGGCGAGTACGACACGACGGAGGCGTTGATCCGCCGTCTCCTCGGCGACAACGGCGCGCACGCACGGCAGGTCGCCGACGCCACGCCCGGCGGGCTGATGACCCCCGAGAGCTACCTCGGATACGCGCGCCTGACGAACTACGTCGGCAGGAGCCCCGTCCCCAACCGGTTCGCGCGGTACGCGTTCCCCGCGACGCTCACGGCGAACACGCTCGCCTACGACGGCACGTGGCGCGTCGGCGCGGAGGCGATCACGGCCGGGCGCGGCGCGCGGCTCCGCCTGCACTTCGAGGCCTCGGACGTCTACATCGTGATGGGCGGGCGCGGGACCGTGCAGGCGCTCGTCGACGGGAAGCCCGCGCGCACGATCCGCGTCGACGCGGAGCGCCTCTACACGGTGCGCGCCGGGAAGCCGACGGACGCGCTCCTCGAGCTGCGCTTCTCGCCCGGCGTACAGGCGTACTCGTTCACCTTCGGGTAGCTACTGCTCGCGCGCGACGTCGTCGTCGCCGCGGCGGCGGTCCTGCTCGCGGAGGAACCGCGTCAGCTCGGCTGCGATCGCGTCGCCGGAAGGAAGGTCGCCCTCCTGCGCGAGCTCGTCCACGCGCCGCTCGAGCTCCTGCACGTACGCCGAGGTCTCCTCGTCCGTGGCTACTGCCTCGCTCACCTGCTGCGCGTACGAGTCCGCCGCCTCGTCGAGCTCCGCCGTGTCGACGTCCGCGCCGAGCAGGTCGGCGAGGCGGTCGACGAGCGCCTTCGCCGCGCGCGGCGAAGGCGTCAGCGAGACGTAGTGCGGGACGGCGGCCCACAGGCTCGCGGACTTCAGCCCGGCGCGCGCGCACGCGTCGTGGAGGACGCCGACCATCCCGGTCGGGCCTTCGTAGCGCGACACCTGGAGGCCGAGCTGCTCGATCAGGTCCGGGTCGGTCGCGCTCCCGGTGACCGGCGCCGGGCGCGTGTGCGGGACGTCGGCGAGCAACGACCCGAGCGTCACGACGAGCTCCACGCGGAACGTCTCGGCGAGGCCGGCGACGAGCTCGCTGAACGTGCGCCAGCGGAGGTTCGGCTCGACGCCGAGCATGATGATCGCGTCGCGGCGCGCGCCCGGGAGCGGCGCGTAGAGGAAGCTGTTCTCCGGCCAGTCGATGCGGCGCGTGACGCCGTCGACGAGCGAGACCGTCGGCCGCGTCGCCTGGAAGTCGAAGAACCCCTCGGGGTCGATGGACGCGAACTCGACGGCCGCCCACGCGCGCGCGAGGTACGCACCGGCGAGCGACGCGCCCTGCCCGCCGTCGTTCCAGCCGCGGAACGCCGCGATCAGCACGGGCCGCTCGAGCTCCGGCCGCGCGTCGATCCTGAGCTCCGACATCACGCAATCCTACGTGGGCGCCAGAGACTGAACACGAAGGACGTGACCGCCGCCCAGACGGTCGCTGCGACCGTCACGTGCACGAGGACGAGCCACCACGGGAGGTGCGTCCGGTACTGCACCTCGCCGATCACCATCTGCACCCCGAGGAGGGCGAGCAGGACGAGCGCCCCGCGGAGCTGCGGCGCCCGCTCGCGCCAGAGGTATGCGAGCACGAGCGCGAACGCGATGCCGAAGACCGCGGTCGCGCGGACGTGCCAGTAGACGGCGGGATGGAACGACCAGAGCCGGCGGACGACGGTGCTCCCGGGGTGCGGCCCCGAGGCCGTCGCGAGCGTGCCCGACACGATCAGCACGCCCGCCGCGAGCGCGACGAGCAGCCCGACGCGCGGGACCCAGCGCGGGAGCTGCGTCGGCATCCGCGGGCGCGCCGACGCGGCGAGGACGACGGCGAGCGTGAGCACGAGGATCGAGAGCAGGAAGTGCGAGAGCACGAAGTACGGGTTGAGGTGGAAGTGCACCGTGAGCGCGCCGAGCGGCGCCTGCGCGAGCGTCCCCAGGAACACGAGGAGCGCGAGCCGCGCGCGCGTGAGCCACCACGTCACGGCGGTGACGAGGATCGTCAGGAACGCGAGGACGCGGTTCCCGAACTCGACGTAGCTGTGGCCGCTCCTCGGCTCGAAGTGGTGCGGCGTGCAGCCGGGCCAGTGCTCGCAGCCGAGGCCGGAGCCCGTGAGGCGGACGGTCGCCCCCGTCGCGACGATCAGGACGAGCGCCGCCGCGTTCAGGAGCAGGAGCCGCCGGATCGCCTCCGGCGACACCGAGATGCCGCGCAGGCGCGCGAGCGGCTGGGCGCCGACGTCCATCGGCCGAACTGTATCCGGAGTGCTAAAATTGACGTTGACGTTAGGATGAACTTCCTCCGGACACGCCGACACTCGCCCCACTACAAGTGGTGGGTCCTCTCGTGCACGAGCCTCGGGATGCTGCTCGCGACCGTGAACTCGGGCACGCTGATCATCGCCCTGCCCGACCTCGAGCGGGAGCTGCACACCACGCTGCTGCAGCTCGTCTGGGTGATCCTCGTCTACATGATCGTGTCGACCGTGCTGGTGCTCACCGCCGGTCGCCTCTCCGACCTCTTCGGCCGCAAGACGGCCTACGTCCTCGGATTCTTCGTGTTCGCGCTCGCGTCGCTCGGCGCCGGCTTCTCGGGCAGCGGCACCGAGCTGATCGTGTGGCGCGTCCTGCAGGGGATCGGCGGCGCGTTCCTGTTCGCGAACGCGGCGGCGCTCGTCACCGACGCGTTCCCGAAGCGCGAGCTCGGGCTTGCGATGGGCACGAACACGATGGTCGCCGCCGTGGGGCTCGTGGTCGGGCCGGTGCTCGGCGGCGCGCTCGTCGCCGTCTCGTGGCCCTGGGTCTTCTGGTTCAACGTCCCGTTCGGGCTGATCGGCTCGGCGTGGGGCCTCCTCGTGCTCGAGGAGCGCTCGGGCCGGAGCGACGAGCGCGGCCTCGACCTGCTCGGCGTGACGGCGTACGTCGTCGGCCTCACGGGCCTCGTGCTCGCGCTCTCGAAGGGCGGGCTCTCCGGCTGGACGAACTGGCTCGTCATCGGCGGCCTCGCGGCCGCGGTCGTGCTGCTGCCGCTCTTCGTGCTGATCGAGCGGCGCGGCACCGCGCCCATGCTCGACCTCGCGCTCTTCGAGAACCGGCTCTTCAGCGCGGCGTCCGGGGCGGCGTTCCTGAACGGGCTGTCGCGCTTCGCGCTGATGTTCCTGTTCGTCTTCTACTTCCAGGGGCCGCAGGGCCAGTCGCCCATCATGGCCGGCCTCGAGCTCGCGCCGATGGCGATCGGGATGCTCGTCGCCTCGCCGATCGCCGGCGTCTACGCCGACCGGCGCGGCTCGCGCGGGCTCGCGGCGCTCGGCATGCTCCTCACGGCCGTCGGCCTCGCCGGGATGACGATGCTGCAGGCGCACACGGCCTACGTCTGGAGCGCGCTCTGGCTGCTGCTCGTGGGCGTCGGCTCGGGCATGTTCAACAGCCCGAACACGGCGGCGATGATGGGCGTCGTGCCGGTGCACCGGCGCGGCGTCGCGGCGGGCGCACGGGTGATGCTGCAGAACACGGGCGCCGTCATCTCGATCGCGTTCGTGATGGCCGTCGTCACCTCCGCCGTGCCGAAGGACGTGCTCTTCAAGATCTTCTCGGGGCTCACCTCCGGCCTCTCGAATTCGCAGCTCCAGCCGTTCATCTCGAACATGCACCTCGCGTTGTGGGTGCTCGCCGCGATCTCGCTCGCCGGCGCCGGCATCTCGCTCCTTCGCCCGAAGCACGTCCACGAGGCCGAGGAAGGCGCACCGGCGCTCCAGGAGGCGGCGTGATGCTCCGGATCGGCGAGGTCGCAGGGCGCTCAGGCGTCACGCCGCGGACCGTTCGCTACTACGAGGAGCTCGGGCTGCTGCCGGCCGCCGAGCGCGAGCACGGCAAGCACCGCGTGTACACGGAGGAGGACGTCGAGCGGCTCCAAGAGATCACGCGCCTCCGGGACCTGCTGAACCTGTCGCTCGACGAGCTGCGAACGATGGTGGTGGCCGAGAAGGTCCGGGCCGACGCGCGGCGCCGGTACCACGCGACCGAGTCGCCCGACGAGCAGCGCGCGGCGCTCGAGGAGGCGCTCCCCCACCTCGAGACGCAGCTCGTGCTCGTGCGGCGCCGGCTCGCCGAGCTGCAGGGGCTCGAGGCCGATCTCGTCGAGCGCCGCAAGCGCATCCAGCGGCGCCTACGCGAGCTGTAGCCCCGCCCCCTCCTCCACGCGCCCGACGCGGGCGAGGAACAGGCCGCGCGCTGCGAACTGCGCCTCGAGCGACATCCCTTTCTCGGCCGGCAGCGACACGAGCAGGCCCCCCGCCGTCTGCGGGTCGTGGGCGAGCTCGACGAGCTCGGGCGCGACGTCCCCCACCTCGAGCTGCGCGAACGTGCGGTTGTTCCGCGTCCCCGCGGTCGTGACGCCGGCCCGGGCGGCGTCGAGGGCACCGTCGAGCGCCGGCAGCCGCGAGGCGTCGAGCACGATCCGGACGCCGCTCCGGTCGGCCATCTCGTGCGCGTGGCCCGCGAGGCCGAAGCCGGTGACGTCCGTCACCGCGTGCGGCGCGAGCGGCCGCAGGACGTCGGCGGCGTCGGCGTTCAGCGTGCGCATCCAGGCCGTCGCGACGGCGGCGTCGGCGAGGCCGCGTTTCGCGCCGCCGAGGACGAGCGCCGTCCCGAGCGGCTTCGTCACGTAGAGCGCGTCGCCCGGGCGGGCTCCGGCCTTCGGCCAGATCCCGTCGGGGGCGACGGTGCCGACGACGGCGAGCCCGTACTTCGGCTCGCTGTCGCGGATCGTGTGCCCGCCCGCGAGGATCGCGCCGGCGGCGCGGACCTGCCGGTCTGCGCCGTCGAAGATCGCGCGGACGACCTCCGTGGGCAGCTCCTCCGGGAGCGCGGCCACCGACAGGGCGATCAGCGGCCGACCTCCCATCGCGAACACGTCGTTCAGGGCGTTCGTCGCGGCGATCGTCCCGAAGTCGTCGGGGTCGTCGACGATCGGGGGGAAGAAGTCGATCGTGAAGACGAGCGCGCGCTCGTCGTCGAGCCGGTAGACGGCCGCGTCGTCGGCCGGGTCGAGCCCGACGAGGAGGTTCTCCGCCTCTGCCGGCACGAACCCCCGCAGGAGCTCCTCCAGGCGCGCCGCCGAGTACTTCGCCGCGCAGCCGCCCGCGGTCGCGAGCTCCGTCAGCTTCACCTCCACACCCGCCACGGTAATCGACGGCGCCGGACCGGGGAGCAGTGCCCCGACTAGGGTTCCGTCGTGCCGAGCGCCCTCGTGACCGGAGGCTCGTCGGGGATCGGCCTCGCGATCGCGCGCGCGCTTCGCGAGGACGGGTACGACCTGACGGTCGCGTCGCGGACGCGCGAGAAGGTCGAGCGCGCGGCCGACGGCCTCGGCGCGCTCGCGGTCGTCGCGGACGTCGCCTCCGAGGACGACTGCGTTCGCCTCGTCGCCGAGCACCGCGAGCGGCACGGGGGCCTCGACGTGCTCGTCAACTCGGCCGGCGTCGGCTTCGGCGGCACGATCGCCTCGCTCGAGACGAGGCACCTCGACCTGATGCTCGGGGTGAACCTCCGCGGCCTGCTGCTCGTGACGCGCGAGGCCGCTCCGCTGCTCGCGGAGGCGAAGGGATGGGTGTTCAACCTGGCCTCGGTCGCGGCCACGGTCCCGACGCCGGGGCTGGCGGTGTACGGAGCGACGAAGGCCGCCGTGGTCGCGCTGACGCGATCCCAGAACCTCGAGCTCGAGGACGCCGGCGTGCGGGCCGTCGCGCTCTGCCCGGGCTTCGTCGACACGCCGATGGCGGCGTGGACGGGGCTCGCGACCGACGAGATGATCGCGCCCGAGGACTGCGCCGAGGTCGTGCGGATGTGCCTCCGCCTCTCGCCGCGCGCGCGGATCCCCCAGGTCGTCATCGAGCGCTCCGGCTCGAGCCGCGCGCCCGCCTGATCAGAGACCACCGGGCGTCCGCATGATGCGCCAGAGCATGTAGGCGCCGAGGACGCAGGCGACGGCGAAGCCGCCGACCGACACGGCGTGGTTCACGCGTGCCATCAGCGCCGAGCTGACGAGGAGCGCCGAGATGATCAGCGCCGCGCCGATGCGGTTCGCGGTCGAGCGCAGCAGGTGCTCGAAGTCCTCGAGCTGCACGGGGGCGATCCCGATCTTGAGCGACCCCGTCTCGACCTTCTGCACGAGCTGCGCCACGCGCCGCGGCATGCGCAGCAACGGCTGCAGCTGCGTGAAGGTGAACGCCAGGAGCTGGCTCGGCTCGAGCCGCCGCTCGCCTTCCTCCGCCATCACCGACCACGCCTCGCTCCGGAGCACCTCGACGGGATCGAGCTCCGGATCGAGCGAGCGCGCGATGCTCTCGGCCTGGGAGAGCGTCTTGCCAACGAGCGCGAACGACGTCGGCAGCGAGATCCCGTGCTCCAGGCACAGCCGCTGCAGGTCGGCGAGCCCCTCGCCGGTGCGGATGCCGGCGAGCGGCCGCCAGTGGTAGCGGGGCAGCTTGCGGCGGAGCTCGTGCACGAACCCCGCCTCGTCCGACTCGGCCGTCGTGAGCGAGAGCGCGAGGATCAGGTCGGCGACGTCGTCGGCGCGGTTCTGCGCGACGGCGAGGAGGAGCAGCGCGAGCGAGGTCCGCGTGTCGTCGTCGAGGCGGCCGATCAGGCCGAAGTCGAGGAGCGCGAGCCGCCCGTCGGGCGTCAGCAGGACGTTGCCGCGGTGCGGGTCGGCGTGGTAGACGCCCTTCACCGTCACCTGGCGGATGAACGCGCGGAAGAACGACCGCGCGAGCTCCGACGCGCGTTCCGCGTCGAGCGCCGGCTCGTCCTCGACCTTCACGCCCTCGATCCGCTCGAGGACCATCACCTCCGGCGTGACGTACGGGCGGATCACCTGCGGCACGAAGAGGTCGTCGCGGTACTCGTCGATCACCGACGCGATCAGCTCCGCGTTGTGTGCCTCCTCGAGGAAGTCGAGCTCGCTCACGAGGTGCTGCTCGAGCTCGTCGGAGAGCGCGCGGAGCTGGAGCAGCTTCGCCGTCCCCGACCGCCGCTCGGCGATCCGCGCGGTCCGCCGGAGCAGCTCCAGGTCGAGCTCGACCTGCGCGACGATGCCCGGCCGCCGCACCTTGACGACGACGTCTCGGCCGGAGACGAGCAGCGCACGGTGGATCTGGGCGATCGACGCGCTCGCGAGCGGCTCCTCGTCGATCCACGCGAAGTGCTCGAGCCCGAGCTCGCGCGCGATCACCTCCCGGATCGGCGCGAACGGCACGGGCGGCACGTCGTCGACGAGCTTCTCGAGCTCCTCGATGTAGACGTCGGGCAGCAGGTCCGGCCGCGACGACAGGAGCTGGCCGAGCTTCACGAACGTCGTGCCGAGCTCCTCGAGCGTCGTGCGGAACCCGACCGCCGCCTCCCGGGTCGCCGTCCCGGCGCCGACGACGCCGACCTCGCGCAGGACGCGCAGGAGGTGGCCGCGACGCGCGGCCCGCGTCAGCTCGAAAGCACGCGAGATCTTGCCCTGGCGGGCCACCTCCCCTCTGTGCCCCCGTCGCCTGGACCGGAAACGGTGGCGGCCGCGTCGCGCACCCGGCGTGCCGACCGCCCCCATCGGGTGGCGGCCCGCGCCTCGTGCGTCAGACGCTCGGTCGAATTGCCGGCTCCCCTCCTGCAACTCGTGAGACGTCGTCGGATACTAAATCGGTCCGTCCCACAGGCCCAAGCGGCCGCCGTGCCCCGGGATATGGCCGAACCGCGCCGCGACGAGCGCGAGCACGACGAGCACCACGAGCAGAAGAGCCGGGTGGCGCCGGAGCAGGCAAGCGAGCTTGTTTGCCACAGTGAACACCTCCTTCCCTAGAACCGGAAATCCTGGAGCGCCTCGGCGGCGCGACGGTAGAGCACCGCCGCCCGCCGTTCCTCGCCCCGCTTCGTCGCCAGGTCGCCCTGCGCGATCCACGCCGCGGCGCGGTGCGAGGCCGACGACAACTGCGCGAAGGCGTCCTCCGCCTCGTCGAAGGCCACTGCGGCCTCCTCGAGACGATCCTGGTCGAGCAGCGCACGCCCCAGCACGAGCCGCGCGTTGCCGACCTCGTCGAGCATGTCCTCGCGCTCGCCGATGATCTCCAGTGCGTGCCGGGCCTGTTCCTCGGCCCGCTTCGCGTCGCCGGTGCGCAGGTGGACCTGCGCGAGCGACGAGACCGCGGTCGCAGCGTCCTCGCTGCGGTCGACCTCGAGCGCGATCGCGTACGCCTGCTTGAACCGCTCGATCGCGTCGTCGGGGCTGCCGAGCAGGAACTCCATCGCCCCGAGGTTGTTGAGCAGGCGCCCCACGTTGCCGCGGTCCGCGACCTCCTCGTACTGCGCCTTCGCCTTCTCGGCGTACGTGCGCGCGAGCACCCAGTGCCCGTCGCGCTCGGCGAGGAGCGACGCCTGGAAGTAGACGGGGCCGAGCGAGCGTGCGTCGCGCAGCGCCTCCGCGAGCTCGAGCGCGCGCTCGACGTCCTCGCGCGCGGCCTCGTAGTCGCGTTGACGGCGGTAGCAGCGCGACCGCCACGCGAAGATGTTCAGCCGCAGCTGGTCGGCCGGCAGGCCGGACCGGTCGGCGAGCGTCAGCGCCTCGCTGAAGAGCGCGAGCGCGGTGGAGATGCTCGAGAGCTTGTAGCGGCACACACCGAGCCGGTAGAGGACGTCGGCGCGGTCGACGTCGCTGAACGAGTCGGCCTCGACGAGCGTCCGCGACTCGGCGAGCAGCGCGAGCGCGGTCTTGACGTCGCCCGCCTGCGCGTGCGCCATCGCCTCGCCGTTCAGCGCGCGCACCCGCAGCTCCGCGGCGCCGGTGCCGAGCACCGCCGGCAGCGCACGCGTGTACTCCTCGATCGCCTCCTCGAACCGGTGCTCCTCCGAGAGCGCGTCGGCCCGCGCGAGGAACGCCTCTGCCCTCGCCCGCGCGTCGGCGGAGACGCCGCTCGCCAGGAAGCCGGCGTCGACGCCGAGCCGGAGGGCGAGCCACTCGACCGTCTCGCCGGTCGGGCGCGTCTTGCCGCGCTCGATCTGCGAGATGTACTCCTTGGAAAAGCGCTCGCCCGCGAGCGCGGTCTGCGTCATGCCCGCGGAGACGCGGAGCTGGCGCAGGCGCTCGCCGAGCCGCGGGATGCGCGGCGCGCCGATGCCGGGAGTGCTCGCTCGTGCGGCGCGAGGAGTCATGTGGCTCACTCAGGATGCCGAACACTTGACTCCGGCGCAATCCCCTCGAAAGGACAGTCCCTCGAACGGGTGATCAGTACTCGTTTCGCACAGTCAAGTGAAGAGGTCGAAAATCACTTGACCGAGGTACTTGACAGGCGCGGCCACGGCTGGTTAAGGTGCGTCCACCTAGCGCCGGGCTTGACACCAGGTCACGGTGCGGGGAGAGGAGCGCCGAACGGCATCGACCGACGCGGCTGGGCCGCAGAGTCGCGTCGGCTTCGCCCGACGGCGCCCGCCTGACCAGGAGAGCCCCGGGTGCCGCAGCCGGGGCTCTCCGTGGTTCCCCCTAGTCCGGGTCGGTCAGCATCCAGCGGCGCCGCTGCACACGGACCCGCTGCAGGTCGTCGCCGAGGAGCCCGCCGAGGCGCGCGTCCATCGTCACGAGGAGGCCGGCGGCGACGAAGATCCATGCCTCGGCGTCCGCATCGCGGTCCGGGTGGATCACGCCGCGGCGCTGGCCGTCGCGGATCACGTCGGCGAAGAAGTCGCGGACCTCGCGGATCTGCTTGCGCACGGCCGCCGCGATCACCTTGTCGTCCGCGGCCTCGTTCAGCGCGTGGATCCACAGGTCGATGACGCGGATCTTCTTCCCCTTCGCCATGTACGCGTCGGAGATCGCGCCGAGGCAGCGCTCCGGGTCGGCGGCGACGGCCTCCTCGCAGACGAGGCGGAAGCTACGCCAGGCCTCGTCGAGGCATGCGAGGTAGAGGTCGCGCTTGGAGCCGAAGTGCCGGTAGAGGATCGGCTCGGAGATGCCGGCCTCGCGCGCGATCTCCGCGGTCGTCGCGCCGCGGTAGCTCGCGCGCGAGAAGACGCGGCAGGCGGTGTCGAGCACCGCCTGCCGCCGCGCCTCCGCCGTCAGGCGCTTCGCGGGCGCCTGGGTCATCCCACCTCGATCGCCGGCGCCGCCGCGGGCGCGTGCCGGTGCTCCACCTTGCGGATCGCGAGGACGGCGACCGCGGCGCCCGCGAGGCAGAGGATCGAGCCGACGCGGAGCGCGTCGTGGAAGCCGTGCAGGAACGCGAGCTGCGGCGAGTCGCCGTTCCGCAGCGAGCTCGCGCTCGTCGAGGCGACGATCGCCCCCATCACCGCGATCCCCAGCGAGCCGCCGACCTGCCGGGCCGAGTTGAGGACGGCCGAGCCGACTCCCGCCTTGTCGACGGTGACGGCGCTCATCGCCGCCGCGGTCGTCGGCGTCATCGTCATCGACATCCCGACGCCGCCGATCAGGAGCGCCGGCAGGAGCACCCAGAAGCTCTCGTTCGCCCCGAGGAAGGTGTAGTAGAGGAGCATCACCGCGAGCAGGGTCATCCCCGTGCCGACGAGCCAGCGCGAGCCGAGCCGGTCGGAGAGGGCGCCCATGCGCGGCGCGAGCAGGATGATCAGGAACGTCATCGGCAGGAAGCTGGCTCCCGCCTCGACCGGCGAGTAGCCGAGCACGTTCTGCACGTACAGCGAGACGTAGAAGAACGTCCCGAACATCGCGAGCCCGACGAACAGCATCGAGGTGTTCGCGCCCGTGAAGGTCCGGTTCCGGAACAGCGACAGGTCGAGCATCGGGATCCGCTGGTGCCGCTCGAGCAGGACGAACGAGACGAGCGACACGGCGGCGATCGCGAACGCGCCGAGGATCCGCGCGGAGCCCCAGCCGTAGTTGTTCGCCTCGATGAACGCGTACGTCAACGAGAAGAGCCCGATGCTCGAGCTCGCGAGCCCGGGGACGTCGAGCCGCTGCTCGTGCGACTGGTCGCGGGACTCGTCGACGAAGACCGGGATCAGGAGCAGCCCCACGATGCCGATCGGCACGTTGATGAAGAAGATCCAGTTCCAGTTCACGTGCTCGGTGAGCAGGCCGCCGACGAGCGGGCCGATCGCGAGCGCCATCGCGGAGACGCCGGCCCAGATGCCGATCGCCTTGCCGCGCTCGCGCGGCGGGAACGTCGCGGTGATGATCGACAGCGTCGCCGGGTTCATCAGCGCGCCGCCCAGGCCCTGGACGACGCGGGCGCCGATCAGGAAGCCGCCGCTCGGCGCGAGGCCGCAGGCGAGGCTGGCGCCGGTGAAGACGGCGAGCCCGAGCATGAAGACGAGGCGCCGCCCGACGTAGTCGGCCAGCTTGCCGCCCGTGAGCATGAACGCCGCGAACGTCAGCGCGTAGCCGGCGACGACCCACTCGAGCTCCGACAGCGACATGTGCAGCGACCGCCGCATCGACGGCAGGGCGACGTTCACGACGGTGTTGTCGAGCATGATCACGAACAACCCGACCGCGACCGCGCCGAGCGTCCACCACTTCTTGTTCTCGTCGGTGACGAGCCGTTGCTTCATCCGATCACTCTCCCGTTCAAGTTAGCGTCCACTAAGTTAGCGCACACTAACGATCGTCGCAAGTAGGCTTGCGCGCGTGAGCGAGATCGTCTGGCGCCCGGACGCGGAGACGCTCGAGCGGGCGAACGTGACGCGGCTCGTGCGCCGCGCCGGCGTGCACGCCTACGCGGAGCTCCAGCGGCGGTCGCACGAGGAGCCCGAGTGGTTCTGGCCGCTCTGCGTCGAGGACATGGGCCTCGAGTTCTCGAGGCCGTGGGACCGCGTCGTCGACGAGTCGCGCGGCCCCGAGTGGGCGACCTGGTTCGTGGGGGGCGAGGTCTCGATCGCCCGCAACTGCGTCCACCGCTGGGCCGAGCGTCGCCCCGACGCGGTCGCGGCCGTCGGCCTCGGTGAGGACGGCTCGCGCCGCGAGGTCACCTTCGCCGCCCTGTCGCGCGACGTGACGCGCCTCGCCGAGCGGCTCGTCGCGCTCGGGGTCGAGCCGGGCGACCGCGTCGCGATCTTCCTCGGGATGTCGCCGGACGTCGCCGTCGCCTCGAACGCGATCGCGCACGTCGGCGCGGTCCAGGTGCCCATCTTCTCCGGGTTCGCCGCACCCGCCGTCGCGCAGCGGCTCGAGGCGAGCGAGGCCAGAGTCGTCATCACCCAACGGGAGGCGTCGCGCCGCGGGAAGCCGGTGCCGATGCTCGCGATCCTCGAGGAGGCGCTGCGCGCCGCCGGCTCGAGCGCCGACGTCGTGCTCGCCCCGTACGAGCTCGACGACCTGCCCGGCACCCTCCCCGCGCTCGAGGTCGCGAGCGAGCACCCGTACCTCCTCACCTACACCTCCGGCACGACCGGCACGCCGAAGGGCGTCGTGCACGTCCAGGGCGGGTTCCTCGTCTCGATCGCGCGCGAGGTCGTCTACCAGGCCGACGTCCACGAGGGCGACGTCGTGCATTTCGCGACCGACATGGGCTGGATCATGGGCCCGTGGACCGTCGTCGGCGTCGGTGCGGCCGGGGGGACGATCGTGTTCGCGGAGGGTGCGCCCGACTGGCCCACGGCGCACCGCATCTGGGAGACGGTCGAGCGGGAGCGCGTGACGTCGCTCGGCATCTCGCCGACGCTCGTGCGCGCGCTGCTCCCGCACGGGCGCCCGCCGCGCGAGCTGCCGTCGCTGCGCACCTTCGTCACCACCGGCGAGCCGTGGAACCCGGAGCCGTATCGGTGGCTCTTCGAGGAGGTCGGCGGGTCGC
Organism: Gaiellaceae bacterium; assembly: GCA_036403195.1. Taxonomy (GTDB): domain Bacteria; phylum Actinomycetota; class Thermoleophilia; order Gaiellales; family Gaiellaceae; genus PALSA-600. The sequence continues at coordinate 15,548 of DASWRL010000013.1, read as the reverse complement.
GCGTCCCCGTCATCAACTGCACCGGCGGCACCGAGGTCGGCGCGTGCTTCCTCTCGCCCACGCCGGCGGAGCCGATCAAGGCGTGCTCGGTCGGCGGCCCCGCGCTCGGGATGGCGATGGACGTCGTCGCCGACGACGGCACCTCGCTCGTCGGCACGGGCGAGGTCGGCGAGCTCGTCTGCCGGCGGCCGTTCCCGGGGATGACGCGCGGGTTCTGGGGCGACCCGCAGAAGTACCTCGACACGTACTGGTCGCGGATCCCCGGCGTGTGGGTGCACGGCGACTGGGCCTCCGCCGACGAGGACGGGTTCTGGTTCCTCCACGGCCGCTCCGACGACACGATGAACATCGCCGGCAAGCGCATCGGCCCGGCCGAGCTCGAGTCGGCGGCGGTCGGGCACCCGGCGGTGCGCGAGGCGGCGGCGATCGGCGTGCCGCACGAGGTGAAGGGCGAGACGGCCTGGATCTTCTGCTGCCTCCTCCCGGGCGCGGACGCGACCGAGGCCGACGTGGCGAGCCACGTCGCGGACGTCCTCGGGAAGGCGTTCCGGCCGGAGCGCGTGCTCTTCGTGGACGCGCTCCCGAAGACGCGGTCGGCGAAGATCGTCCGTCGCGCGGTGAAGGCGACGGTGCTCGGGACCGACCCGGGCGACCTCTCGGCGCTCGAGAACCCCGAGGCGCTCGACGCGATCGGAGCAGCGGTTGCCTAGCGGCGTCGCCGTCGTCACCGGCGGCGGGCGCGGGATCGGCGCGGACGTCGCGCGCGCCCTCGCGGGCGACGGGTGGGACGTGGTCGTGACCGCGCGCTCGCGCGACCAGATCGAGGCCGTCGCGGCGGAGACCGGCGGACGGGCGGTCGAGATGGACGTCGCCGACCCGGGCTCGGTCGAGCGTGGCTTCGACGAGATCGGCGACGTCGATCTCGTGGTCGCGAACGCGGGGACGAACGCGGGCGACTTCTGGGACGTCTTCGCGGTCAACGTGCTCGGGGTACACCTGACGTGCGAGGCGGCGCTCGCGCGGGGCGTCTCGCGGATCGTCATCACCGGCAGCGGCGCCGCGTACCTTCCGGGCGCGTCGAACACGTCGTACACCTCGTCGAAGGCCGCCGTCTGCCGCTACGGCGAGACGCTGAACAACGCGCTCGAGATCCCCGTGTTCGTGATCAGCCCGGGAATGGTGCAGACCGAGCTGACCGCGTCGTTCCCCGAGGACTCGCCGTGGACGCCGCCCGAGCTGGCGCCGGAGCTCGTCCGCAAGCTCGCGACGGGCCGCTACGACTCGCTCGCCGGCCGCTACATCCACGCCGAGCACGACGACGTCGACGACCTGCTCGCGCGCGTCGAGGAGATCCGCGAGCGCGACCTGAACGCGATCCGCCTCCGCCGGTGAGGACGCTCGTCTGCTTCGGGGACTCCAACACCTGGGGCTACGTCCCGGGGTCGGAGTCGGAGCGGTTCCCGCGCGAGGTGCGCTGGCCCGTGCGCCTCGCGGCGGCGCTCGGCGAGGCGTGGGAGGTGGTGGCGGAGGGCCTCAACGGACGCACCGCCGCGATCGAGAGCCCGCTCGAGGACGGCCGGAACGGCGTGACCACGTTCCTCCCGATCCTCCGGTCGCACAAGCCGGTCGACCTCGTCGTGATCTTCCTCGGCACGAACGACGTCAACTTCCTGGCGGACGAGCTCGTCGCGCTGTCGGTCGGGCGCCTGGTGAAGCTCGCGCGCGCGTCGGACACCGGCCCCGGCGGCGGCCCTCCGGACGTCCTCGTCGTGTGCCCGCCGCCCTTCGCCGGCCGCGAGCTCGGCCCGTGGTACGCCGAGGTCTGCGGTTCGCTCGGCTGCCCGCTCCTCGACCTCGACGGGGTCGCCTCGTACAGCGCGCTCGACGAGTCGCACCTCGACGGGGCCGGGCACGCGGCGGTCGCACGCGCGGTCGAGGAGCGTGTCCGCACGATCGTGGCGTGAGCCGCCGGTTCACGAGCACGCGCAGCATCAGCCTGTCGGACACCGACCCGGCGGGGCGCCTCCGGCTCGACGCGGTCGCGCGGTACCTCCAGGACGCGGCGACCGACGACTGGCTCGACGCCGGGTTCGACCTCGACGCGCACGTGTGGGTCGTCCGGCGGACCGAGGTGGCCGTGCACGAGGCGTTCCGGCCGGAGGACGCGCTCGAGGTGGAGACGTGGTGCAGCGGGGTCGGCGGGTCGTCCGCCGCACGGCGCTACTCGGTGCGCGGGCGCTCGCGCGGCCGCATCGAGGCGGAGAGCGTCTGGACGCACCTGGGGCGCGACCTGCGCCCGAAGCGGCTCGACGAGCGGTTCCACGAGGTGTACGGGACGTCGGCGGGGGCGCGCCGCGCCCCGACGCGGTTCACCCTGCCGCCGCCCCCGCGCGACGACGGCGAGCGGTGGGTCTTCCGCCGCACGGACGTCGACCGGCTCGGGCACGTCAACAACGCTGCGTACTGGGTGCCGCTCGAGGAGCGGTGGCCGTCGTCGCTCGGAGGGGCGGTGCGCGTCGTCCTCGAGTACCGCCGCCCGATCGACCTCGGCGACGAGGTGACGCTCGTCGAGGCGGGAACGTCGCTCTGGCTCGTCGTCGACGGCGACGTGCGGTCAGCCGCGCGGCTCGATCCAGAGGGCGCGGGCGAGACCGAGCAGCTCGCCTGAGGCGGTGAAGAGGGCGGTGACGGCGGCGTGCTTGCGCCCGTCGCTCCCGAGATGCCGTGCGACGACGACGCATTCCTCGCCGGCCCCCGGGACCCGGTCGACGCGCGCGGTCAGCTGTCCCAGGACGACGGTGCCGCGACGGCCCGGGACTCCGGTCGCGTACGCACCGGGGCAGTCCAGCGCCGCCCAGACGAACTCCGGCCCGACCGCGTCGTCGCGCACCGTCCACGGCGCGGCGAACACCGGCCGGTCCGCGACCGGGCCGGCGTGGATGTGCAACCCGTCGTCGCCGCGCGCGTGCCCGCAGACGAAGCAGTTCGGGAACGGCGACTCGAGGTCGGGTGCGGCCGCGGCGGAGGCGTCGCCCGGCGCGACGGGATCGAGCGGCGCGACGCCGAGCTCGCCCTCGCGCACGACTGCGACGACGTCCCGGCCGGACACGACGCTGTCCCCGACGAGCTCGAGCGGCGTGTCGAGCGGCGGGGGCAGGCGCAGCGTCACCTCGACCACGCGCCCGCCGTGCGCCGCCGCGAAGACGCCGGCGGAGTAGCCGCCGTTCCCCGACGCGTCCGGGCCGCGATACCGGGGGTGGATCACGATGGCCATACTGGTCGCCCAGTATGCGGGCGAACGCGTTGCGGCTGTGGCTGATCGGGATCCTCGTCGTCGCGGCGATCCTCAGCGTCGTCGCGAGGAAGGCGGACTCCCCCGCGCTCGGCTGGTTCGACACCGCCGTCTTCCTCGTCGGGGTCGGGGTCTACATCCGGTGGCGCCGGACCGTGCTGCGGGAGCGCCGTGGTAGAGTTTTCGACCAGGAGGCGAAAACCGATGAGGCTCGCTCTCGCCCAGATCGATAGCGTCGTCGGCGACGTCGACGGCAACGCCGCCCGCATCGTCGAGTGGGTCGGGCGCGCGCGCGAGGCGAACGCCGACCTCGTGCTCTTCCCCGAGCTCGCCGTGACCGGCTACCCGCCGGAGGACCTCCTGCTCCGGCCAGGCTTCGTGCGCGCGGCGCGGCGCGCCGTCGAGGGCATCGCGAAGGCGACGCACGGGATCACGGCGCTCGTGGGCGCGCCGCACCTCGACACCGACCTCTCGAACGCGTGCCACGTGCTCGCGCACGGCGAGGTCCGGTGCGTGTACCGCAAGCGGTACCTCCCGAACTACGGCGTCTTCGACGAGGACCGGTACTTCGCCCCGGGCGACGACCTCGTGCTGCTGCGGTTCGGCGACGCGATCGTCGGGCCGACCATCTGCGAGGACGTCTGGCAGCCGGGGCCGCCGGCGACCGACCTCGCACTCGCGGGCGCCCAGCTGATCGCCAACATCTCGGCGTCGCCGTTCCACGTCGGCAAGGACCGCGAGCGCGAGGAGATGCTGAAGGTCCGCGCGCGCGACAACTCGTGCTTCGTCGCGCTGTGCAACGCGGTCGGCGGGCAGGACGAGCTGATCTTCGACGGGCACTCGGTCGTCCTCGACGACGAGGGCGAGGTGCTCGCGCGCGCGCCCGGGTTCGAAGAGGCGCTCCTCGTCGTCGACGTCGACCCGGTGGCGGCGGTCGGCCGGCGGCTCCGCGACGTGCGCCGTCGCGCGCTCGCGCGCGGCCGCGCGCGCATCGAGGCGACCGAGGTCGAGCTCCCGGCGCCCCGGCCCCAGGAGGAGGCGGCGCATCCGGCTCCCGCGCCGCAGCTCGACGACCTGGAGCAGATGCGGCTCGCGCTCGAGCTCGGGCTCCGCGACTACGTCACGAAGAACGGGTTCGGCGACGTCGTCGTCGGCCTCTCGGGCGGGATCGACTCCGCGCTCACGGCCGCGCTGTGCGTCGAGGCGATCGGGTCCGCGCGCGTCCACGGCGTCTCGATGCCGTCACGCTACTCGTCGGAGGGAACGCGCAGCGACGCCCGGCGGCTCGCGGAGTCGCTCGGCATCGACTTCCGGGAGATCGCGATCGAGCCGACGGTCGACGCGTTCGCCGGCGCGCTCGCGGAGTCGTTCGCCGGGCGAGAGCCCGACCTGACCGAGGAGAACCTGCAGGCGCGGATCCGGGGCACGCTCCTGATGGCCCTCTCGAACAAGTTCGGCTGGCTCGTCATCGCGACCGGGAACAAGTCGGAGCTGTCCGTCGGGTACTCGACGCTGTACGGCGACCTCGCGGGCGGGTTCGCGCTGATCAAGGACGTGTACAAGACGGACGTCTTCCGGCTCTCGCGCCGGCTCAACGAGCGCGCCGAGCGCGAGCTGATCCCGGCGTCGATCATCGAGCGCGCGCCGAGCGCCGAGCTGCGCGCCGACCAGCGCGACGAGGACTCGCTGCCGCCGTACCCGAAGCTCGACGCCGTGCTCGAGGCGTACGTGGAGCTCGACCGCTCTCGCGACGAGCTCGGGCAGGACGGGTTCGACCAGGACGTGGTCGAGCGGGCGCTCGCGATGGTCGACCGGGCCGAGTACAAGCGCCGCCAGGCGCCGCCCGGGGTGAAGCTGCGTCCGAAGGCGTTCGGCCGCGACCGCCGCACCCCGATCACGAACCGCTGGCCCGGCTAGACCCCGACCACCGTCAGGCGAGGCGCTGGAGGGCGACGCCGAGCAGCGGGAGGGAGATCGTCAGGCCGTAGCTGATCCAGCCGACGACGACGAGGGTCGGGCGCGAGGGCTGGGGGCCGCCGGCGGCGACCTCGGCCTGGACGCGCGGGCCGTAGACGAAGTTGTGCAGGTACGACGCCGCGAGGAGCGCGACGAAGACGACCGCCTTCACGGCGAGGACGACGCGGAACCCCGTCGAGTCGTTCCAGTCGCGCGCGGCGAGGACGACGCCCGTCACGGCGGCGACGATCAGCGCGCCGTACCCGAGCGGCCGCCAGCGCAGCCCGAGCTCCCGCATCGCCCGGCCGCGCGCGTCGCCCTCGAGCGTCCGCACTGCCGGCACGCCGACGAAGACGAGCGCCGTCGAGCCGCCGAACCAGACGCCGGCGGCGAGCAGGTGCACCGCGACGAGCGCCGTCGTCACGCCGCAGCCCCGCGCACGAGTGCGCCGAGGTTCGCCGGGACGACCGTCTCCGGCGGGTCGTCCAGCTCGGCGCGCGTCCACCAGCGCACGTCGGTGACGCCCTCGGCCGCCAGGTCGATCGTCGGCGCCGGCTCGTGCGCCTGCACGCGCACGAGGTAGAAGCGCTCGCGCTGGCGGAGCAGCCGCCCGGCCCACGGGAAGGTGTGCTCGCGCGTGTGCACGAGCGGGCCGAGCTCGAACCCGGCGAGGCCCGCCTCCTCGCGCAGCTCGCGCCGCAGCGCCTCCTCGTCGGACTCCCCCGGGTCGACGCCGCCTCCGACCGTCGCCCACCAGGCGTCACGCGTGACCGGGTGGCCGAAGCGCGTGAGGAGGACGCGTCCCTCGGCGTCGACGACGAGCGCCCGCACCGCCTCACGGTCCTCCGGCTCGATCCACGCGCGCAGCTCGCGGAACCAGCGCAGCCGCTCCGCATACGGCACGGCGGCGTTCGCGGGCGACGTCGACGGGAGGACGAACAGGGCCGTCGACCCGACCGACCGGAGCTGCGGCCCGAGCTCCGGCCGCTCGTTCCAGAGGCCGCGGAACGCCTCCTTGCCGACGAACGCGACGACGCGCGGCGCGACCGCCCGGATCCGCTCCTCGAACCCGCCCCGGTCGAAGTCGCCGCGCCGAAGGTCGCCGGAGCCGGGGGTCGTCCGGTACGCGGCGTTCGTCAGGCCGTAGCCGAGGCCGGCAAGCGCGAACTGCTCCTCCGGCGCGTAGAGCCGCGGCGTGAACCCGGCGTCGTGGAGCAGCCGCCAGAAGTCGTTCCTCGGGTTCGCGAAGTGCGCCGCCGCGGCCGCCGACACGCGCCCCGGGTTGATCCCGCAGAAGACGCAGGCGAGACCCGGCTCGAGGACGTCGGGAACGGCGCTAGGGGTGCTTGCGGCCACGCGGCCTACAGCGTGGCATGCGCTGCGTCCACGTCGCCGTGCAGACCCACGAGCTCGGGAGCGGCGGCGCCGGCCGCCGCGCCGTCGAGACCGGTGGGCGCCGCCGCGAGGTCCAGGAACTGCAGTGCCGCGTCACGCCGCCTCCAGCTCCGGCCCGCGCGCGTCCAGCCGCTCCTCGAACCGCAGGCGCATCCGCTCACCGCGCCGCGACGTCGCCTCCTCGTGGGGCAGGACGCGGACCAGGCTGACTCGGTCGTCGCGACGCCCCCCGTAGCACCGGGCGTAGCACTCGGCCTCGGACAGTGGCCTCAGCCTCATCGGTCCGAACCCTAGGACCCGGACCGGACGGATACGGTTCGCGTGATGGCGGTCAGCGCGAAGACGCTCGAGTACGCCGTGGAGGTGGACCGCGGCGGCCGCATGACGATCCCCGGCGGCGGCCAGTTCGTGCCCCCGGAGGGGTGGTCGGCCGACCACCTGCTGCTGGCGGCGCTCGTCCGCTGCTCGATCGACAGCTTCTCCTACCATGCGCGGCGCGCAGGGCACGAGGTCGCCGCGTCCGGGTCCGCGCAGGGGACGATCACGCGGAGCGGCGAAGACGACCGCTACCGCTTCGTGTCGATCACCGTCGAGGTCCAGGCGCAGCTCACGCCGCGCACGAACGAGGTCGACGACCTCGTCGCGAAGGCCGAGCGCGACTGCTTCGTCGGCGCGTCGCTCACGATCAAGCCGGAGTACGAGTGGCGCGTGTCCTGACGACCGTCGAGTCGGTCCGCGCGCGGTTCAGCGCGCTCGACCGCGACCTCGCGTTCTTCGACGGGCCCGGGGGGACGCAGGTCCCCGACAGCGTGATCGACGCGATCGCGGCGTACCTGCGCGAGGCGAACGCGAACCTCGGCGGCCCGTTCGAGACGTCGCGCCGGTCGGACGCGCTCGTGACGACGGCGCACGCGGCTGCCGCCGACCTCCTGAACGCGACCGTCGACGAGGTCGCCTTCGGCGCGAACATGACGACGCTGAACTTCGCGCTCTCGCGCGCCGCGTCGCGCGACTGGGGCGAGGGCGACGACATCGTCTGCACGCAGCTCGACCACGACGGCAACGTCTCGCCGTGGCTCGAGATCGCGCACGACAGGGGGATGACGGTCCGGTTCGCGCGCGTCGACGCGGAGTGCCGACTCGACCTCGACCACCTGCGCTCGCTCGTCGGGGAGCGGACGCGCGTCGTCGCGTACCCGTGGGCGGCGAACTCCGTCGGCACGGTGACGCCCGTCGCGGAGGTCGCCGCGATCGCACACGACGCCGGCGCGCTCGCGTGGGTCGACGCCGTGCACTACGGGCCGCACGGCCCAATCGACGTGCGTGCGGCCGGCGCCGACGTGCTGCTCTGCTCGCCGTACAAGTTCTACGGGCCGCATCTCGGGCTCGCGTTCGGGCGCCGCGAGCTGCTCGAGTCGTGGCGCCCGTACAAGGTCCGCCCGGCCGACCCGTTCCCGGTCGGGCACCGGTACGAGACGGGGACGCTCGCCCACGAGCTGCTCGCCGGCTTCGTCGCCGCGGTCGAGTACCTCGAGGACGTCGGCTGGGAGTTCATCACCGAGCACGAGCGGGAGCTCGGCCGCCGCTTCCTCGACGGGCTGCCGGACGGGTGGACGCTGCACGGCGTACCGTCGACCGAGGGCCGCGTGCCGACCTTCGCGATCACGCACGACGGGCTCGCGCCCGCCGAGGCGGCGGCGCGGCTCGGAGAGCGCGGGCTCGCCGTGTGGCACGGCAACTACTACGCCGTCGAGATCATGAAGGCGCTCGAGCTTCCGGACGGCGCCGTGCGCATCGGGCTCGTCCACTACAACACTGCCGACGAGGTCGACCGGCTGCTGGACGCGCTGGTCGAGCTCGGCGCGGCCTGACCTACGACCGCGGGTCCGTCGCCTCGGCGAGGCGGCTCGGGTCGCCGTCCTTCTTCTCGACGACGACGTAGCCGTCGCCGCCCTCGACGACGTCCTCGAACGCCGGCACGACGTGACCCGGCAGCACGACGAACCAGGTGGGGTCGCGGCGCACGCGCTCGTAGGCGTCCATCGAGATCACGAGCCGCTCGAGGCAGTCGCGCGCCCCGCACTCGCACACGATGTCCATCGTCTGCGCGACCGCGGAGAAGGTGCGGTTGACGTCCTCGATCTGCTCGTTGACGCTCCTGAAGAGCGCCTCGTTCAGACCGACCCGCGCCGCGCGCTCATCCACGGCGGCTTCCCCCCTCCTCGAGGAGCGCACCATTCGAGGCGAGCTCCTCCGCGACCTCGCCGGCACGCCCCGTCTTCTCGACGATGACGTAGCCGTCGCCGCGCCGGACGACCGTCGCCGCCCCGCCGGCCGCGCCCTCGTGGCCCGGAGAGGCAAGGAACCACCGCGGCGACGACCTCACCTCGCGGTACACGTCGCCGCCTACGCGGATGATCTCCGTGCACGACGGGTCGGCGCACTCGCACAGGAACGGCAGCGGCGCGTCCAGCCCCAGCCGCCCGGCCGCGGCCGCGATGCGCTCGTTGGCCTCGCGGAAGATCGCGTCGTTCCGCGCAACGCGTTCCTCGGTCGCCGTGTCCATGGACCCAGCATCTCCCGCCGCGCGGCGATTTACACGCGCGGCGGGGCGGGCTCGTACGCCTTGCCGGCGGCCTCGGCCCAGCGGGAGCCCGGCGCACGCCGGATCGGATCCGGGTCGATCCCCCGCGCCTCCGCGACGGCGAGCGTGAGAAGGTGGAAGCGCACGATGTCGACGACGGGATGCTCCGTGGCGACGAGCTCGACCCTGCAGCCGAGCGTCTCGAGCGCGGTCGCCGCGTCGGCCGCACGCGCAGCGGCGCGCCCCTCTCCCTCGAGCACGTACGCGCGCATCGTCTCGTCGACCGCCGCGAGGTGGCCGTGCAGGAGCTGCTCGGTCTCGTACGCCGTCGCGTCGACCCACGCGCCCTCGTTGAGCTTCAGCGCCGCCTCCTGCGCGGTCGGCCAGTCACGGCCGGCGCCGACGATCAGCACGCGCGACTCCTCGAAAGGCTCGACCGGCTGCGCGAGCGCCGCCTCGACCTTCGCCGGAAGCTCCGAGACGTCGCCGCCGTGCAGCGCGTCGAGGGCGGCGACCGCGCACGTGTAGCTCGCGGTGTGGCACCACGAGCGCTCGATCTCGGGCGTGCAGACGACGACCTCGTCGGCGAGCTGCGCGAGCTCCGACTCCGGCGCCCCGGTGACGAGCCAGACGTCGCCGCCGAAGGCGCGCTCCGCATCGTTCGTGAGCTCGGTCTCGCCCTCGTGCGAGATGCAGACGAGGATGTCGGCTGCCGGCGGCCGGAGCACCGCCTCGAGCGCCTGCACGGCGTGCCCGCCGGTCTGCGCCGCGTGGAAGGAGGTGCCGCAGCCGGTGTGGACCACCGTCGCCCCCTCGGGGAGCCGCCGGTCCGTCGGGACCTGCCGCAGCCACTCGGGCTGCGCGAAGACCGCTCGCCTCGTCTCGCCGGGCACACACCGTCTATACCATCCCGCGGTGCCCGTCCGCGCGTTCCTGTTCGACTTCGACGGGCTGCTCGTCGACACCGAGACCGCCTCGCGCGCCGGCTGGCAGTGGCTCTACCGCCAGCACGGCCAGGAGCTCCCCGCGGAGAAGTGGCCGCTGATGGTCGGCACCATCGACGGGTGGGACGTCTGGGGCCACCTGGAGGAGCTCGTGGGCGAGCCGCTCGACCGTGCACACTGGAACGAGCAGCGCTTCGCCCACGAGGTGACGCTCCTCGAGGCCGAGGAGCTCCGCCCCGGGATCGCGGAGTACCTCGCCTACGCGGAGCGGCACGGGCTCAAGCGCGCGATCGTCTCGAGCGCGTCGCGGCCGTGGATCGACCGGCACCTCGCCCGCCTCGAGCGCGCCCTCGGGTGGGACGCGATCGTGACGGCGGACCACGACCGGCAGCGGGCGAAGCCGCGGCCGACCCTCTACCTCGAGGCGCTCGACGTGCTCGGCGTCGCCGCCGGCGAGGCGATCGCCTTCGAGGACTCGCCGAACGGCGCGGCCGCCGCGCGGGCCGCGGGCATCTTCGTCGTCGGGATCCCCAACGCCGTCACCGCGGACATGGGGCTGCCGGAGACCGCCGACCTCGTCGTCGACTCGCTCGCCGACCTCTCCCCCGACACGCTCCTCGCCCGGTTCACTACGGTAGGCGCATGAGCGTCTACGAGCGTCATACCCTTTCGAACGGCCTGCGTGTCCTGACCGCGCCGCTCGACCACGCACAGTCCGTCGCCTGCTACGTCATGCTCGCCGCGGGGTCGCGGTACGAGCACGCGTCGAACCGCGGGATCGCGCACTTCGCCGAGCACATGTTCTTCAAGGGCACGGAGCGGCGTCCGAGCGCTCGCGACATCGCCATGGAGGTCGACTCGATCGGAGGCGAGTTCAACGCCTTCACGTCGAAGGAGTACACGGCCTACTACATCCGCTGCGCGGGCGAGCAGCGCGACCAGGCGTTCGACGTCCTCGTCGACATGCTGCGGAACTCCAAGTTCGACAAGGAGGAGCTCGAGCGTGAGAAGGGCGTGATCATCGAGGAGATGAACATGTACTTCGACACGCCGCGCGACTTCGTCGGGGCGCTGTACGAGGAGCTCCTGTTCGGCGCGAACCCGCTCGGGTGGGAGACGCTCGGGACGAAGGAGACGATCCAGGACGCCACGCAGCAGACGTTCCTCGACTACATCGGCGAGTGGTACACCCCCGACCGCATGGTCGTCGGCTGTGCGGGCGCGGTCGGCGCGGACCTCCTGCCGATGCTCGAGGGCCTGCTCGGCGACGTCGCCGGGAACGGCGCGGGCTCGCCGGCACCCGCGGACGTCGAGAAGAGCGAGGAGCCGCGTGTCCGCGTTCACCGGAAGGACTCCGACCAGGCGAACGTCGCGCTCGGCGTCCCGTCCTACCCGCTGCAGCATCCGGACCGCTACGCGCTCCAGCTGCTCGGCACGGTGCTCGGCACCGGGATGTCGTCGCGCCTCTTCCTCGAGGTGCGCGAGCGGCGGGGGCTCGCCTACTACGTCTACGCGCTCAACAACTCGTACACCGACGCCGGGTCGCTCTACGCGCAGGCCGGCGTCGACCTGAAGCGCGCGGAGGAGGCGGTCGAGGTGATCGCCACCGAGTTCAAGCGGCTCGCGGACGAGCCCGTGCCGTCGGCCGAGCTCGAGAAGGCGCGCGCGCTCGCGAAGGGCCGGTTCGTGCTGCAGACGGAGAGCCCGAACGGGCTCCTCCTCTTCGGCCTGCGGCGCGAGGTGCTCGAGGGCGCGGCCGCCGAGCCGGCGGACCTGCTCGCGGAGCTCGACCGGGTGACCGCGGACGACGTCCAGCGCGTCGCCCAGGACGTGATCGGCGGGTCGGGGCTTCGCTGCGCGATCATCGGCCCGTTCGACGACGCGGCGGCGTTCGAGAGGATCCTCTAGATCGACGCGAGGTCCCGCTCGAGGAGCTCGCGGTCGTCCGCCTCCTCGATCGGGACGGCGGCGGCGCGCGCGGCGTGCGCGGCGGCCGCCTCGTCGTCGCCCGCGACCTTCGCCGCGCGCGCGAGCGCCTCGTGGGCGAACGCGAGATCCCAGTCCGCCAGGCCGTTCTCCTCGCAGATGCGGAGCGACGCCTCCGCGTGGAAGCGGGCGGCGTCGGCAAGGCCGCACAGCGCCGACACCCGCGACACGAGCCACTCGCCCCGCGCCCGGTTCGCCGTCGTGCACTCGGGCGCCGCCGCCCAGTGCCAGGCCGACGCGTGCGCCATGTGGAGCATGAGCGCGTCGTCGTGGCGCGACTCGATCAGCCGCCACGTGCCGTTGAACAGGTCGACGCCCTGCTGCCGGTGATCCACGGCTCGGGACGGTAGACGACGGCGCGGGCGGAATGCTGCGGCGAGCGCCCCTACGCCCGCCGCAGCACGGCCCGCCTCGCTACAGCGGATGGTTCGACCGCATGACGTCGCCCGGGTCGACCACCTGCTTGATCCGCCGGAGCCGCCGGTACGCCGCTTCCGTCCACAGCGTCCGCGGGTCGCGGCGCGACTCCGCGAAGTTGAGGTACGTATGTGCCGAGCGCCACGGCTCGAGCTCCGCCAGCACCGCCTCGACGGCGTGCTCGACCGCGGCCTTCGCCTCGGCCGTCGGCGTGATCCCGACGACGAACGTGAGGTACGGCGCGGCGAACGCCGAGACCGCTCCGTTCTCGGCCCGCGGCCGCGCGACCGCGCCGCCGAGGTGACGGATCTCGGCGCTCAGGATCGGCTTGCCGACGACCCCGGCGACGAACGCGTCGATCGCCTCGTCCGGCAGCGCGTCGAGCATCCCGCCGTCGCCCGCCCCGGGCACCGGGTGCTCGGGGTCCATGTGGAGGTGGCTGAGCTCCACCATCGGCGTGACGCGGAAGGTGTCCATCACCGGCCCGAGCGCGCGCAGCGGCTCGAGCAGGCGGTCCATCTCCGAGGCGTCGTCGCCGCAGTACACCGCCTGCACGACGGCGTAGGAGTTGCCGCGCATCGGCTCCGGGATCTCCGGGATCGGCGGGAACTGCAGGATGCGACCGACGCTCGTCACGTCCTCCGGCACCGTGGCCGTCCACTCGCGCCACGCGCGGAGGATCTCCGGCGCCCGCTCGACGGGAAACCACAGGTGGCCGGCGACGACCGACTCGAGCGGCAGCAGCGACAGCTCGACGGCGGTGACGACCCCGAAGGACCCGCCGCCGCCGCGGAGCGCCCAGAACAGGTCCGGGTCGTTCTCGCGGTCGACGCGGCGCAGCTCGCCGTCCGGCGTCACGACCTCGATCGCCGTGACGGCGTTCGCGCTGAGCCCGTGCTTGCGCGCGAGGAACGAGATGCCGCCGCCGAGCGTGTAGCCGACGACGCCGACGTCGGGCGAGGACCCCGCGAGCGCGGCGAGGCCGTGCTCCGCCGCCGCCTCGACGACCTCGATCCAGATCGTGCCCGCCGGGGCGCGCGCCACGCGCGCCTCGGGGTCGACGGTGACGCCGCGCAGCTCGTGCAGCTTCACGAGGACGGTGCCGGCGAGGTCGCCGAGCGCGGCCGCGTTGTGGCCGGTGCTCTGCCCCGTCACCCGGTAACCCGCGTCGGCCGCCCAGCGGACGACCTCGGCCACCTCCTCCGCCGTCGCCGGCACGGCGACCGCCGCCGGCCGCTGGTCGACGGCGAGGTTCCATGCGAGCCGCGCCTCGTCCCATCCCTCCGCGCCGGGGAACACGACGCTCCTCGGCGCACGAACCTCTGCCAACAGCTGTGTCATCGCGATCCCTTCCCTTCCGTCGTGTCCAAAGCCCGGGAGGAGGATCGGCGCTCGGCGGCCGCCGCGAATCGGCCGGTGGGCCGATTCGGATCGCCCGTGGCGACGATACGGCCCTCGTCCGTCAGGACGACGTCAGCTGACCGGCCAGACGATCTCGGTGACGGGCGGGTCGTCGCCCGGCCACGCGAGGTAGCGCTCGCGCGGCGCCCCGCCGAGCACGTAACCGGCCGCGCGTGCCTCCGCCTGGACGGCGCCGTAGACGGCGGGAAGCTCCTCGTACGGGCCGACGTGCAGATGGACGACCGCGATCGTCGGCGGCAGGGCCCGCACCTCGACGGGCGGCTCTGCCGTGGTGCCGGGTGAGACGGGCCAGCCGACCTCGAGCACGACCGCGCCTGCGTCGTCAGGCGCCGACGAGATCGTCGTCGGCGGGCCTTGCGGCGCGCCGTACGCCTCGGCGAACGCGAGGACCCGCGCGATCGCGCCCTGCACGAACTCCGGCGCCTCGTGGGGGAGGACGCGCCGGACGACGTAGGCGAAGGTCTGCTCCGGCACGTGCGTGACGGTGAGGTCGAGACGCTCCGTCGTGCTCATGCCCGGATCGTCGCGCGGCGTGACGCACGACCGCATCGGGGAAACCCCTATTCGGCGGTCGCGGATTCCGCCTGGCCGCGGGCGCGGAGCTCCTCGACGACGTTCGGGTCGGCGAGCGTCGTCGTGTCTCCGAGCGGGCGGTTCTCGGCGACGTCGCGGAGCAGCCGCCGCATGATCTTCCCGCTGCGCGTCTTCGGCAGCTCGGGCGTGAAGACGATGTTCGCCGGCTTCGCGATCGGCCCGATCTTCCTCGCCACGTGGTCGCGCAGCTCGGCGAGCTTCGCGGTCGAGCCCTCCGCGCCGCCCTTCAGCGTCACGAACGCGACGATCGCCTGCCCGGTGGTCGCGTCGGCGCGCGCGGCGACCGCGGCCTCGGCCACCTCGGGATGGTCGACGAGCGCCGACTCCACCTCGATCGTCGAGATGCGGTGGCCCGACACGTTCATCACGTCGTCCACGCGGCCGAGCAGCCAGAAGTCGCCGTCGCCGTCGATCCGCGCGCCGTCGCCCGCGAAGTACACGTCGCCGTACTTCGCCCAGTACGTGTCGACGTACCGGTCGTGCTCCCTGTAGAGCCCGCGCAGCATCGCCGGCCACGGCCGCCGCAGGACGAGGTACCCGCCGCCGCCCGGGCCGACCTCCTCCCCCTGCTCGTTGTAGACGGCCGCGTCGACGCCGGGGAACGGCCGCGTCGCCGAGCCTGGCTTCGCCGTCGTCACGCCGGGCAGCGGCGTGATCATGATCATCCCGGTCTCGGTCTGCCACCACGTGTCGACGATCGGGCAGCGCCCGCCGCCGATGTGCTCGTGGTACCAGACCCACGCCTCCGGGTTGATCGGCTCGCCGACCGAGCCGAGGAGGCGGAGCTTCGAGAGATCGTGGCGCGCGGCGTGCTCCGTCCCCCACTTCATGTGCGACCGGATGGCCGTCGGCGCGGTGTAGAGGATCGTGACGCCGTACCGCTCGATGATCGACCACCACCGGTCCTTGTCCGGGAAGTCCGGTGTGCCTTCGTACATGACGCTGGTGGCGCCGTTGC
>DASWRL010000012.1:0-29130 GCA_036403195.1 Gaiellaceae bacterium | reverse complement strand
GATGCAACCAGCGCGGCACGCCGTCCTGCACCGACGCCGTGCAGAGGACTCGCGTCTTGCCCTGCGACCAGAGCACGACGCCGTGAGGCTGCTCGAGAAAGCTCGGATCGGCAGTCACCGGGCGCAGCTCGTCGGGCTTGCGGCCGTCGCCCCGCGGGCTCACGCGACCACCTCCAGCTCGGCAACCTCGACGCGCTCGACCTCGCCGAGCGGCAGCTGCAGGAACCGCTCGCCGAGCGACCGGAAGAGCTCGGGGTCGCCCGTGGTCAGGAACCGGTAGCGGCCCTCGCGGTCGTCGTCGTTCTCGAAGCCCTTCCGCGCCAGCGTCTCCGCCACCTCGCGCGCCGTCTCGTCCGCGGAGAAGACGAGGGTCACGTCGCGGCCGAACGCGCGCTGGAACACCGGGCGGAGCAGCGGGTAGTGCGTGCAGCCGAGGATCACGGTGTCGCACTCCGCCTCCTTGAGGGGCGACGCGTATTCGCGGACGGCGGCGGCGACCTCGTCGCTGAACGTGTCGCCGGCCTCGATCAGCGGGACGAGCTTCGGGCAGGCGATCGACGTCACCCTCGCGCCCGCGTCGAGGGTGCGCACGAGCGACTCGTAGCGGCCCGAGGCGACCGTCAGCTCGGTCGCGAGGAGCCCGATGCGCCGATTGCGCGTCGCCTGCACCGCCGCGTGGGCCTCGGGGACGATCACCGAGACCACGGGGACGGCGAGCTGCGACTGGAGGTCGGGCAGAGCGACCGACGTCGCCGTGTTGCAGGCGACGACGAGCATCTTCACGCCGAGCCGCTCGAGGTACACGCCGATCTCGTGCGCGAATCTGCGCACCTCCTCGCGCGTCCGCGGCCCGTACGGGAGCCGCGCGTGGTCCCCGAGGTAGACGAAGTCCTCGTGCGGCATCGTCACGAGACATTCGTGCAGGACGGTGAGGCCTCCGACGCCCGAGTCGAAGACTCCCACGGGCCGGGAGTCGGGCATCCCGCGATTGTAGGGAGCCGACTAGATTGACCGGGCCGATGGCCGCGCCGATCAGGATCGGGACCTGCTCGTGGGCCGACGACGCGCTCTCGAAGCACTGGTACCCCGCGGGGCTCCCGGCGCGCGACCGGCTCGGCTACTACGCGGAGCGGTTCTCGACGGTCGAGGTCGACTCGACGTACTACCGCGTGCCCGACGAGAAGATGGTGCGCGGCTGGGCCGAGCGCACGCCCCCAGGGTTCGTGATGCACGTGAAGGCGTTCGGGCTCATGACGCGCCACCCCGTGAAGCTGGAGCAGGTTCCGCCCGACCTGCGCGAAGACCTGCCGGTCGACCACCGCGGCCGCGTCGACCGCCCGCCGCGCGAGGCGCGGGCACGCGTGTTCGACGCCTTCCTGTCGGCCCTCGAGCCGCTGCGCGCGAGCGCGAAGCTCGGCGGCATCCTCTTCCAGATGCCGCCGTACGTGGTGTGGAAGCCTTCGTCGCTCGACTACCTCGAGTGGGCGCGCGAGCAGGTCGGCGGGGACGCGTTCCTCTTCGAGCCGCGCCACCGCTCGTGGTACGCCGAGGACGTGCGCGGCGAGCTCCTGCGCTGGCTCGAGGAGCGGCGGATGACGTGGGTCGTCGTCGACGCGCCGCGAACCGACGGGGCGAACGTCCCCGAGACGCTGGTCGCGACGACGACGCCGATGGCGTACGTGCGCTTCCACGGCCGCAACGCTTCGACGTGGAACGTTCGCGGCGGCTCGGCGGCGCACCGCTTCGACTATCTCTACGGCGAGGAGGAGCTGCGCGAGTGGGTGCCGCCGCTGCGCCGGCTCTCGGAGGAGTCGCAGGAGGTCTACGCGTTCTTCAACAACAACAACCAGACGAACGGCGTCGCGCAGGCCCCGGCCGGCGCGCTGCTCCTGCGGAAGCTGCTGGACGAGGAGCAGGTGGCGGCGGCGTGAGGGTGCTCGCCGTCGTGCACACGCCCGACGCCGGGCCGGAGACCTTCGCCGACGTCGTCGCCGACGAGGGACACGAGCTCGTCCTCTGGGAGATCCCGAAGCAGGGCTCCCCGCCGCTCGACGTCGACGCGGTGATGGTGTTCGGCGGCGACCAGAACGTCGGCGAGGAGCTCGAGCATCCGTGGCTCCACGAGGAGTACGACGCCCTCCGCCGCTGGGTCGAGCGCGGCACGCCCGTGCTCGGCGTGTGCCTCGGCGCGCAGACGCTCGCACACGCGTTCGGCGGCCCCGTCCGGCCGGTCGGCGCGACGGTCGCCGGCTTCGTCCAGACGACGCTCACCGACGAGGGCGCCGCGGACCCCGTGCTCGGCGTCCTCCCGCGGCGTTTCGACGCCTTCAACACGAACGCGTACACCTTCGAGGTCCCGGCCGGAGGCACTCCGCTCGCGGACGGCCCCGTTCCGCAGGCGTTCCGGCTCGGCGCGCGAGCCTGGGGCGTGCAGTTCCACCCCGAGATCCGCCGCGAGAACGTGCTCACGTGGTTCGCGGACGGCTCGACACGCACGGCCGACGAGATCGCGGCGGAGCTGGACGAGAAGCTGCCGGCGTGGCAGGAGCTCGGCCGCCGGCTCTGCCGCGCGTTCCTCGACGCAGCTAGGTCTCGCTAGGCAGCTCGTCGCGGCGCGACCACTCGTGCCACGAGCCGACGTAGTTCCGCGCGTCGTACCCGAGCGACCGGAGCACCTGCACCGCGATCGAGGATCGCGAGCCGCTGTGGCAGTAGGCGACGATCTCCGCGCCGGGCTCGAGCGCGAGCTCCGCCCGCACGTCCGCCGCGCTCATCTCCATGAGACGATGGACCTCGACGTTGCGCGCGCCCGGGATGTGCCCCTGGCGCGGGTCGCACGGGTGGCCGGCGCTTCCGTCGTACTCGCGGCGCGTGCGCACGTCGAGGATCGGCACCTGCCCGAGCCGCACCGCGAGCTCGTCGACGGCGATCTCGGTCACAGCGACCGGACGAGATCGATCTCGGCCGCGATCGACGGGCGGCCGGCGAGGCCGTCGAGCCACTCCTCGACGCGGGCGGGGAGCTCGACGTGGAGCAGCTCGCGCGCGCGGATCACCCACGGCACGTAGGCGACGTCGGCCCAGAGGCTCTGTCCCAGCTCGAGCCGCTCGAGGCTCCCGGCGAGGTCGTTCGGGTCGCCGCGCCGGAAGGCGTAGTACTGGTCGCCGAGGTTGTCGTCGAAGCGCCGCACGAGGAGCCGTGCGCGCGCCCGCGCCTCCGGATTCGCCGGCAGGAGCGGCGGGTCCGGATGAAGCTCCTCGACGTACTCCATGATCACCTCGGACTCGGGGAGCGTGTCGAGCACGGGGACGCGGCCGGACGGAGCGTTGAGCTCGAACAGCCAGTCGGGCCGCGCCCGGAGGTCGACCTCGACGGTGTCGTACGCGACGCCCTTCTCGGCGAGCGTGATCCGGACCCTCGCGCAGTACGGGCAGCGCGCCGCGTCGACGAGCGTGAGCGTCACGCCTCGAGCCCCATGAGCGCGGCGATCTGCTCGTAGAGGTCCGCCGGCAGGTCGGCGGGCGAGACGGCGGTACGCGCGACGCGGCGGACCTCGTCGCGATCCGCGCCGGTCAGGCGGGCGACGAGCGTCGGGTTCGCCTCGAGCGCGAGCTCGTCGCCCTTCGGGAGCTCGCCGTAGTAGGAGGGGACGGACAGGTACTCGTCGACCATGCGCCCCCGCTCGTAGAGCCGGAACCGGACGACCTCGCCCTCCTCCGCGAGCGCCACCGTCACGGCGCCCGTCCGCTCCGACAGCTCCTTCGCGAACCGCCCGTGCGCATCGCGGTCGCGGTCGAGGACGGGGTCGACCACGCGGATCCAGCTGTCCGAGGCGGAGACCTCCGGGCGCTCGAGCCGGGGGACGAACTGCGCGACGGCCCGCTCGACCGACACCTCGTCGTCGGCCTGCACGTGCGTCGTCGCGCGGTGCCTCCCGGTGCGGCGCTCCGCGAGTCGCTCCTCGAGCCGGTCGAGCGGCGCGACCATCTCGTAGCTGATGGGCTCGAAGCCGAGCCGCCGCCACACGGTCTGCCCCGCGGTGTTCGCGAGCAGCACCTCGAGCGTCACGAACTCCGCGCCCTTCGCCTTCGCGTCGGCGACGCACTCGCTCATCAGCGCCTTGGCCACCCCCTGCCGCCGGCCGCGCTCGCGCACGTGCACGAGCTGCACGTGCGCGCTCCGCGCCGGGCCGGGCGCCTCGATGCGGGCGACGCCGAGCGCGCCGCCGTCGTCCTCGGCGAGGAAGACGCCGCCGGCGTGGATGTCGTCGAGCGTGTCGCGCCACTCGTCCGCCCACGACTCGCCCTGCCCGTAGGGGGACGGAACCTCGCGCTCGAACTCCTCCCAGAGCTCGCGCAGCACCCCCTCGTCGGCCTCCGTTGCGCGGCGGATCCTCACGGCCGCGTCAGCCAGCCGGTCAGGAGGTAGTGCGCCGACAGGTTCTGGAACGGGTCGAGGAGCCGGCCGAGCTGGGTCACCTCGACACCGTAGAGGTCGCGCGCCGCCTTCCGCAGCGCCAGGTCGCCCGCGGGCCACGCGCGCGGGCGCGCGAGGTGGCGGGCGAGGAACCAGTCGGCCGTCCACGGGCCGAGGCCGCGGAAGGACGTGATGACGGACCGGACGTCCTCGTCGGGGAGCGCGGCCAGCGCGTGGAGGTCGACGTCGCTGCGGGCGAGCGCGACTGCAGCCTCTGCCTTGCGTCGCGTGAAGCCGACGGCGACGAGGTCGTCCTCGGTCGCCGCGGCGACCCGGGCGCGCGTCGGGAACGCCCATGCGTCCCCCGCGGGCCGCCCGAGCCGCTCGATCAGGCGGTTGCGGATCGCCACGGCGGCGAACAGCGAGACCTGCTGCGCGGTGATGGACGTCACGAGCGCCTCGAAGGGGTCCGGCTGGAGCGGTGGCCGGAAGCCGCGCAGCCGCGCGACGAGCTCTGCGAGCGGGCCGCTCGCCCACGCGTAGAAGGGGTCGAGCTCGAACTCCGCGCCGAGCAGCTTCGAGACCACGGGCCGCGTCTCGGCGTCGAGCGGCTCGACGTCGACGCCGCCCGGGCGGGCGCGGATCGCGACGTCGCGGCCGCCGACGGCCCGGTGGAGCACGCCGCCGACGAGCCGGTTCGCGAGGTCCGTCCCGAACGCGCGGAAGCGGCCGGTCGAGAGCTCGAAGTCGAACGGCTGCGGGAGCTCGAGGAGCGCTATACGTGGGAGGTGACGCCGGCCTGGTCGTCGGCGGAGGCGCCCTCCGCCCACGAGAACATGTAGCGCCCGTCGTCGACGGCGGCAGCGAGCGCCGTGAGCCGCAGCGGCCGGAACGTGTCGCACATCACCGCGTACTCGTGCGTCTCCGTCATCCCGAGGCTCTTCTCGGCGAGGCCCGGCTGCGGCCCGTGCGGGAGACCGGACGGGTGGAGCGTCACGCTGCCGACGTCGATCCCCTTGCGCGACGAGAAGTTCCCGTCGACGTAATAGATCATCTCCTCGCTCTGCAGGTTCGAGTGGTGGTACGGGATAGGAATCGCCTCGGGATCGAAGTCGAGCTTCCGCGGGCAGAACGAGCAGATGACGAAGTTCGGCCCTTCGAACGTCTGGTGGCTCGGTGGCGGCATGTGGATGCGCCCGGTGATCGGCTCGAAGTCGTGGATCGAGAACGTCCACGGGTACACGTACCCGTCCCAGCCGACGACGTCGAACGGGTGATAGTCGACGACGTACGTCTGATACCCGTCGCGCACGCGCACCTTCACCTCGAACTCGCCCCGCTCGCGGTGCGTCCGCAGCTCGGTGGGCGGGTGGATGTCGCGGTGGTAGAACGGCGCGTGCTCCATCAGCTGGCCGTGCTCGTTCCGGTAGCGCTTCGGGATCGTGATCAGCCCGGGCGTCTCGAACACGAGGTGGCGCTGGTCGCCGTCCGGGCGGAACCGGTAGGTGGTGCCCCGCGGGACGACGATGTAGTCGCCCTCGCGGTACGGCACGTCGCCGAAGATCGTCTCGAGCGTGCCCGAGCCCTCGTGCACGAAGACGACCTCGTCGCCCTCGCCGTTCCGGAAGAAGTAGCCCATCTCGTCGGTCGGGCGGCACAGCGAGATCTCGACGTCGTCGTTCCACATCAGGAGCTGCCTGCCCGTGACGGCGTCGCCCGCGGCCGGGACGTCGCGGGTCCGCAGGTGCCGGTGCGCGTGCGCGTCGGGCACCCACTCCTCGCGCACGATCGGCTCGAACTCGCCGACGCCGACGACGCGGCACGGCGACTGGAGGTGGTAGAGGATCGACTCGAGGCCGGAGAAGCCCTCGAACCCCATCACCTCCTCCGTCAGCAGCGTGCCGTTGTCGCGGGCGACGGTGTGGCGTTTCCTGGGCAGCTCGCCGAGGCGCTGGTAGAACGGCACCCATGGAGGATATCGCCGCCCGGATCGAGCGCGAGGTCGGCTCCTGGGACGGCGTCACGACGCACCCGCACCGGTTCGGCGGCGTCGAGTTCCGGTTCGGCCGCCGCGAGATCGGTCACCTCCACGGCAAGCGGTGGGCCGACCTCCCGTTCCAGAGGCGGATCCGCGACATGCTCGTCGAGACGGGGCGCGCGCAACCGCACCACGTGCTCCCGCACACGGGGTGGGTCTCGAAGCAGATCTCGAGCGACGCGGACGTGCGGGACGTGATCGAGCTGTTCCGGCTCGGGTACGAGCGGGCGCGGGTGGCGCAGACCGTGCGCGAGGCGCGGTCAGACGGCGAGTAGCTGCGCGAACCGGTCGGCGGCGACGTTCCCGCCGGAGATCACGATCCCGACCGACGGCGCGTCGACGAGCCGGTTCAGCAGCGCGGCGATCCCGACGGCGCCGCTGGGCTCGACGACGAGCTTGAGCCGTTCGAACGCGAACCGCATGGCGTCGACCATCTGCGCGTCGGTCACCGTCACGATCTCGTCGACGAGGGGCCGCGCGATCTCCCAGGTGAGCACGCCCGGCGCATGCGTCTGCAGCCCGTCCGCGATCGTGCGCGGAACGTCGATCGCGACCCGCTCGCCGCGTGCGAGCGACTGCGCCCAGTCGTCGCCCGCGCTCGGCTCCACCCCGACCACGCGCCGGACGCCGAGCTCCTTCGCGATCGTCGCGCAGCCGGCGATCAGCCCCCCGCCGCCGACGGGCACGACGAGCGTGTCGACGACGCCGGCGTCCTCGAGCAGCTCGAGCGCCGCCGTCCCCTGACCGGCCACGATCAGCGGGTCGTCGTACGGCGGCACGAGCTCGGCGCCGCGCTCGTCCGCGAGCGCCGCCGCGATCTCCTCGCGGTCGCCGGTGTAGCGGTCGTAGGTCACGACCTCCGCGCCGTACCCGCGCGTCGCGGCGAGCTTGTTCGGCGGCGCGTCGTCCGGCATCAGGATCGTCGCGTGCGCCCCGAGGAGCCGCGCGGCGAGAGCCACCGCCTGCGCGTGGTTCCCGGAGGAGTACGCGACGACCTCCGCCCCGCGCGGCAGCGAGGCGATCTTCGTGTACGCGCCGCGGAACTTGAACGCGCCGACGCGCTGGAGGTTCTCGGGCTTGAGGACGACGCCGTCGCCGAGTGTCCGCGAGCGCACGACGGGGGTGCGGTGCGCGACGCCGTCGAGCACGCGGGCGGCCGCGCGGACGTCCTCCGGGCCGATCACGCGATCGTGTTCCGGAGCACGCCGATGCCCTCGATCTCGAGCTCGACGACGTCGCCGCGCTGCAGCCAGCGTCCGTCTCCGTGCTCGAGGATGCAGCCGCTGCCGACGGTGCCGGAGCCGATCACGTCGCCCGGGAGGAGCACCGTGTTCTGCGCCGCGCGTGCGACGAGCGCGTCCCAGCCGTGGTACAGGGCGGAGAGGTCGCCGCGCGAGCGCTCCTCGCCGTTGACGCGCGCGACCATCGCGCCGCTCGTCCCGTCGAGCTCGTCCGGCGTGACGAGCACCGGCCCGAGCGACGTCGCGAAGTCCTTGCCCTTGGCCGGCCCGAGGCCGACGCGCATCTCCTGCCGCTGCAGGTCGCGCGCCGACCAGTCGTTCATGACGGTGAACCCGCCGATCTTCCCCTCGGCACCGATCACCGCCGCGCACTCGAGCTCGTAGTCGAGCTCGTTCGTCCCTTCCGGATACGGGATCGCCTCCCCGTCGCCGAAGATCGCGTGCGGGTTCGAGAAGTAGAAGACGGGCACCTCGTACCACTCCTTCGGCACCTCCTGCCCGCGCAGGCGGCGCGCGTTCGTGACGTGCTCCTCGAACGCCATGAAGTCGCGCACCGACGGCGGCCGCAGGACGGGCGGCCGCAGGACGACGTCCGCGAGCGCGTACTCCGCGTGCTCGCGCGCCGAGCCGCCGCCGGTGAAGAACGACTGCAGCGTCTGCGCCGCGAGCTGGATCACGCGATCCCCCTCCACACGCCCGGGCCACCCCCGCTCGAGCCCCAGCTCCTTCGGCGTGAACATGCAGAGCTTCACGCGCACGACCCTAGCCTCTGGAACGTCCGCCACAGTTCCTCAACGTCGTTTGGCGAAGACGCGGGAACCCGCGGCGGCCGCGGACACCTCAGAAGGCGCTCAACCATGCGCCTGGCGCCGCCGACCGACGCGCCTGTGGACGGTCTGTGACGCTTCCGTTACGTCGTTTGGCGAAGAGCCACGGCCCGGAGGGACGTGGCCTTCAGGGCTCCGTGTGGACGATCACGTCGGCGATGTCGGGACGCTCGGCGCGGATTCGCTCCTCGATCTCGCTCGCCCGCGCGTGGGCGGCGTCGAGACGGCTCGTGCCTTCGAGACCGAGCGTGAGGAACGCGACAAGGCCGGTGTCGGTGCGGAGGAACCGCAACTCGCGCGGCTCGCGTCCCGTCGCCTCCTCGACGATCCGCCGGACGACCGCCTCGCCGTCGCCGATCACCTCGCGCGCCTCGGCCGCCTCCCCGAGCGGCTCGAGGTGCGTCTGCACCCCGCCGATCTCCGGGATCGCGCGCCGGATCGCCTGCTCGAGGCTCTCCGCGACGCCGTGCGCCTCTTCGAGCGACAGGTCGCCCGGGAGCTTGACGTGCAGCGACAGCTCGGTGCGGCCGCCGACCTCCACGAGCGCGATGTTGTGGACCTCGCGCACGCGCGGGACCGCGACGGCGGCGGCATGGACGCGCTCTCTCAGCGATGCGTCCTCGAGCGGCTCCACGTGGACGACGACGTCGGCGTTCGGCAGCGCCCGCTCGACCGCCTCCTCGACCGCATCGGCCGCCGCGTGGCCCTGCCCGACGGCGGCGCCCGGCGAGACGCCGATCACGACGTCGGCGAACTGCCGCCCGCCCGCCTGGCGCATCCGCAGCCGCCTGAGCTCGATGGCCGGTTGCAGCGCGCCGATGGCCGCGACGGCCGCCGCCTCCGCCTCCGCGGGCGCGCGGTCCATGAGCACGTCGACGTTGACCTTGATCACGCGCGCGGCGCCCGCAAGTACGAGCGCGCCCACGAACAGCGCCGCCACCGCATCGGCCTTCTGATACCCGTGCCGGGCGAGGATGAGCCCGACGAGGACGGCGGCGGAGCCGAGGAAGTCGCTGCCGAAGTGAAGGGCGTTCGACATGAGCGCCGCGCTCCCGTAGCGCCGCGCGGTGACGTACGACACCGTCGCCCTGCTCGCGTCGATCGCCAGAACGACGACGACGACGACGAGCGCGTACCACGTGACGGAGACGTGCGAGGTCGTTGCGCCGGCGAGCCGCTCGAGCGCCCGGAGCGAGATGAACAAGGAGACGGCGACGAGGAACGCCGCTTCGGCGAGCGCCGCGAGGTGCTCGGCCTTGCCGTGCCCGAACTGGTGACGCCCGTCGGCGGGTCGGGCCGCCACGCGGATCGCGAAGAAGGTGAGCAGCGCCGCGACGAGGTCGGTCCCCGAATGCGCCGCCTCGGAGATGAGGCCGAGGCTGTGCGTGGCGAGGCCGACGGACAGCTTGAGGACGACGAGCGCCGCGGCGGCCACGACGGAGACCAGCGCGGAACGACGCTGCGGTGACACGAGAAGGGAGCCTAGAGCTGTTCGAGCGGCCAGACCACGACGTCCTGCCGCGGCGAGAAGAGCATGTGCGGCGGCTCGTCGGGAAGCGCGAGCGGCGCCATCGTGTTCAGGTCGACCGTCGCCTCGCCGCGCTGGAGATCCCACGGCGGATGGTGGATCTCCGCACGGTAGGCGCGGCCCCCGTCCTCCGTGTAGAGGCAGTACCGCTCGGTCAGGAACGCCTCGAGCGACCCCGGCTCGGCGCGGAAGAGATCGCCCGCGCCGCGGTACGTCCCGCTGAACGCCGCGCCGGCGCGCGCCGACTCGTACTGGACGCCGCCGCCGGCCCGCCGGCACGTCATCCGCGCGCGGTGGTACGGCAGGCGGTAGAGCCGCTTCGCGCCCTCGACCGCGAGCGTGCTCGCCGCGTCGAGCGAGAAGAACCAGATGCCGGGTTTGCCGTCGCGGGTCACGTACGTGCGGACGTTGAGCTCCGGGAACGTCGATAGACGCGGGACGGGCGGGATCCCCCGGAGCCGGAAGTCGGCGAGCAGGAACGGCGTCACCCCGAGCCACGCCTCCCCGTCGTAGGTGTCGAGCTCGACGGACGCGCCGACGAGCTTGCGCAGCTCGTCCGCGTCGACGCGCCAGTGCAGGAAGGCGAGGTCGATCCACGACTGTGCGTTCGCCCAGGCGCCGCCGGGGAGCGGCCACGGCCGGTGCGCCGTGTCGTTCGTCACCGCGGCCTGCCTCGCGGCGGCGGTGAGGGAGCGGAACGTCAAAGATTCCCGCGCAGCGCCTGCTCGCGCTCGATCGCCTCGAAGAGCGCCTTGAAGTTGCCGTCGCCGAAGCCGCGTGCGCCGTGCCGCTCGATCACCTCGAAGAACAGCGTCGGCCGGTCCTGTGCCGTCTTCGTGAAGATCTGCAGCAGGTACCCGTCGTCGTCGCGGTCGGCGAGGATCCGGAGCCGGCGGAGGTCGTCCCAGCTCTCGTCGATGTCGCCGACGCGGTCGCGCGTCTCCTCGTAGTAGGCGTCCGGCGTCGAGAGGAAGAGGACACCGCGCCGCTGCATCGCCTCGACCGTCTCGACGATGTTCGCGGTCTGCATCGCGACGTGCTGCGCGCCCGGCCCGTGGTTGAACTCGAGGTACTCCTCGATCTGGCTCTTGCGCTTCCCCTCGGCCGGCTCGTTGATCGGGAACTTGATCTTCCCCTGGCCGTCCGTCATCACCTTCGACATGAGCGCGGAGTACTCCGTCGAGATGTCCTCGTCGCTGAAGTGGATCATCTCGGTCATCCCGAAGACCCGCTCGTAGAACTCGACCCAGTGCTGCATCCGGCCGAGCTCGACGTTCCCCACGATGTGGTCGATCGCGAGGAGCCCCACGCCCGCGTCCGCCGCAGCCACCGGGTCGCGCGCGACGTAGCCGGGGAGGTACGCGCCTTCGTATGCGTGGCGGTCGACGAACGTGTGGACGACGCCGCCGTACGTCGCGATGCTCGAGAGCACGACGCGACCGAAGTCGTCCTCCTCGACCTTCGGCTCCATCAGGCCCCGCGCGCCGCGTTGGACCGCCTGCCGGTACGCCTCCCTCGCGTCCGGCACGCGCAGTGCGATGTCCCGCACGCCGTCACCGTGGATCGCGGCGAAGTCGCCGATCTCGTGGCCCTGCCTGAGCGCGCTCGAGACGACGAGCCGGATGTCGTTCTGCTCGAGGACGTAGCTCGCACGGTCGCGCACTCCGGTCTCCGGCCCCGCGTACGCGGTGCAGGCGAAGCCGAACGCGTGCTCGTAGTAGTAGGCGGCCTGCTTCGCGTTCCCGACCCAGAGCTCGACGTGATCCCACCCGTCGAGCGGCATGAAGTCGGTCATCGCGCCTGGGATTCTACGGCAGCGGTGACCGGGGTCGACGCAGCGGCGTCCACCGTCGCGATCTCGTCGAGGCTCCGCCGGAGCGGCTGCTCCTTCACGAACGCGACCGCGATCAGCCACACCGACACCCCGAGGAGCGTGGCGACGAGGAACGCGGGCCGGATCGCGTTCGCGAGGCCGGTGCGGAGCCCCGACGGGAGACGGTGGAGACTCGCCGCCTCGCCGCCCGCAGCGACTCCGGCCGGCAGCCCGTGGTTCACGAGCACGCCCATCACCGTCACGCCGAGCGTCGCCCCCATCTGCCGGCCGAACTGCGTCAGCGCCGTCGCCGCGCCGATGCGTGCGCGCGGCACCGCGTTCTGGACCGAGAGGACGAAGACCTGCATCATCGAGCCGATCCCGATCCCGGCGACCACCATGTTCCGCGCGGCTTCGCCGTTCGTCGTCGAGTCGTTCATGCGCCAGAGCAGGAACATCCCTGCGGTGAGCACCACCGGCCCGAAGACGGCGTTCCAGCGGTAGCGGCCGGTGCGCGACACGAGCTGCCCCGTGAGGAACGACGTGAAGACGGCGCCGAGCGTCATCGGCGTGAGAACGACGCCGGAGGACGTCGCCGACGTGCCGATGACGCCCTGCACGAACAGCGGGACGTACGAGATCGTCCCGAACATCGCCATGCCGACGAGAGCCATGCACGCGACGCTGCCGGCGACGATCGGGTTCCGGAGCACGTCGAACGGCAGGATCGGCTCCGCGACCCGCCGCTCGATCAGCGCGAACGCCGCGAGCAGGACGACGGACCCCGCGAGCGCGACGACGACGTGGCCGCTGCCCCACGCGTACTGCCGGCCGCCCCAGACGAGCCCGAGCAGCAACGCGCCGGTGCCGGCCGCGAGGATTCCTGCCCCGAGCCAGTCGATCGCGTGAGCGGTGAGAGGCGCGCGCCGGGGCATCGTGAGCGAGATCACGACCAGCGCGAGCCCGCCGACGGGCAGGTTGACGAAGAAGACCCAGCGCCACGAGGCGTTGTCGACGATGAACCCGCCGACGGCCGGCCCGATGATCGACGCCGACGCGAAGACGGCGCCGATCAGCCCCTGCCAGCGGCCGCGGTCGCGCGGCGGGACGATGTTCCCGATCACCGCGAGGCTCAGCGGGAAGAGGCCGCCGGCACCGAGCCCCTGCACCGCCCTGAAGAGGACGAGCTGCGTCATCGACTGCGCCAGGCCGCAGAGCGCCGACCCGACGAGGAAGAGCGCGATCGCGAGCAGGAACAGGTTCTTCCGCCCGTAGACGTCGCCGAGCTTCCCGTAGAGCGGGACGGTGACGGTGGAAGTGAGCATGTACGCCGTGAAGACCCACGAGTACTGGGTGATCCCGCCGAGGTCGCCGACGATCCGCGGCAGCGCGGTCGCGACGATCGTCTGGTCGAGCGCTGCGAGCGCGAGCGTGACCATCAGCCCCGCGTAGATCGCGAGGATCCGGCCGATCGTGAAGTCGTAACCCGGCGGCTGCCGCCGGAGTCGCTCGCGGACGGTCACCCCCACCAGTTAACCAGGTTAACCGTCGGTCAATCCCCGGGAGGCTCGACCGCCGGTCGGCGCGACCGCTCGAGGACGACGGCCGCGAGGATGAGCACGCCGCCCACGACCTCCCAGCGCGTCAGGCGCTCGCCCAGGAGGACGATCGCGAAGAGGACGCCGAAGGCGGGCTGCATGTTCGAGAAGAGCGACGCCCGCGACGGGCCGACGCGCGAGATCGCCGTGAACCAGAGGATGTTCGTGAGGAACAACGGCCCGACGACGGCGAACGCGAAGCAGATCCACATCAGCGTGCCGAAATGGAACGACTGGGACGCGGTCTGCGGGATCCCCACGGCGGCGATGGGGATCCAGCCGATCGCGAGCACGATCGCGCTCACCCGGAACGGCGAGTAGCGCCGCAGGAGCGGTGTGATCGCGACGGAGTACATCGCCCACGTCAGCGCCGTCGACACGGCGAGCGCGTCGCCGACGACGCGGCCCGAGAACCCGCCCGAGCCCGACGCGACGAACCCGACGCCAACGAGTGACGCGGCGGTCGCGATCCAGAACCCGCGGCCCATCCGCTCGAGGCCGATCACGCTGGCGATCACGCCGATGAAGATCGGCGTCATCCCGAGGAAGAGCGTCACCGTCGCGGCCGACGAGCGGTCGATCGCGTACACGAACGAGAGCTGGTTCATGAAGATCGTGGCGACGGCGAGCGCGATGTAGCGGAGATCGCGCCGGGCGATCCTGAACGAGCGCTCCCGCGACCACGTGAACAGCCAGAAGAGGACGGTCGCCGCCGCGTAGCGGATCGTCGCGTACGCGAGCGGCTGGAAGCCGTGCTTCAGGACGTACCGCGTGACCGTCGCGTTGAGCGCCCAGAGCAGGACCGTCCCGAACAGCATGAGGTCGACGGCTCTGACCCGCATCGCGGGTCGTTAGGCTACTGACGCGATGGACCGCGAGCCGACACGGGACGACGTCGACGCCCTGGTGGGGCCGGCGACGCCGCACTTCGCGTACCAGATCCGTGCACGCGTCGACGAGCTCGTGGCAGCGCTGCGCGACGACCACGACGTGAAGCGCTACGCGGCGGCACAGATCGAGCGGCTCGACCGGCTCGGGCACGCCTCGTCGAAGGCCGACGAGGGGCCGCGGGAGTCGCCGACGCGCCTCGGCTGGAACGAGCTGCCGTCGTCCGCTCCCGCGGACGACCCGCTGCCCCGGCGCGCGTGACCGTCTTCGTCTCGGGCGGCTCGCGCGGGATCGGGCGCGCGATCGCCCTTCGACTGGCGCGCGACGGAGCGCGGCGGGTCGCGATCGGTTACCTGCGGAACGATGCCGCCGCCGAGGCCACGGCCGGCGAGCTGCAGGAGCTGGGCGCCGAGCCCGTCCTCGTCCGCGGGAACGTGACGTCGCAGCGGGTCCTCGACGAGGTGGCGGCGCTCGGGCCGCTCGACGTGCTTGTGCACAACGCGGCCACGGGCGTCATCCGCCCGGCGCTCGAGACGGAGGACAAGCACTGGGACTGGACGCTGAACGCGAACGCGAGAGCGCTCCTACAGCTGGCCCGCGTAGCCGCGCCGCAGATGCCCGAGGGGTCGTCGATCGTCGCGATCTCGTCGCTCGGCGCGCAGCGTGTTCTCGAGAACTACGTGCTCGTCGGCACCTCGAAGGCGGCGCTCGAGGCCCTCGTGCGCTACCTCGGCGTCGAGCTCGCGCCCCGCATCCGCGTGAACGCGGTGTCCGGCGGCGTCGTCGAGACGGCGGCGCTCGAGCACTTCCCGAACCGCGAGGACATGCTCCGGGCCGGCGCGGCCAACCCGGTGGGCCGCCTCGTGCAGCCGGACGACATCGCCGGCGCGGTCGCCTTCCTGTGCTCCCCCGACGCGCAGATGATCCGCGGGCAGACGCTCGTCGTCGACGGCGGCTTCTCGCTCGTCGTCCGCGCGTGAGGTGTCAGGTCGCTCCGCGTGGGGCATGAACGCCCGCGAATGGGAATCGCCCTCAGCCTCGTCGTCACCGCCGTCGGCCTGATCCTCGCGCTCGCGATCCATCCGGCGAGCCCCGGGTCCGTCGACGTCAACACGGTCGGCTGGATCCTCTTCGTCGTCGGGCTGATCGGCCTCGTCCTCGACCTGCTGCTCTGGTCCTCGTGGGGGCCGGGGTACCTGCGGCGCACGCCGGCGTATCCGGCGGCGCCGACCCGGCGGCGCGCCGTCGTGGAAGAGGTCGACGATCCGGCCCCGCCGCGGTACTGAGCCGCGCTAGCGGCGCCCGACGACGCGGGCGACGACGTCCCCGGCGACGTAGCCGGCGATCGCGGGGTTCTCCTGGAGCCGGCGGAGCGAGTACTCGTACCAGTGCATGCCGTACGGCACGTACACGCGCAGCTTGTGCCCCGCCGCGACGAGCTGGTCGGCGCGGTCCGGGCGGACGCCGAGGAGCATCTGGAACTCGTAGCGGTCGCGCGGCAGGTCGTGCTCGCGGACGAGCCGCAGCGCCTCCTCGATCAGGTACTCGTCGTGCGTCGCGATCGCGACGTAGCTCCCCTCGCGCACGAGCGCCTCGAGGCAGAGGACGTAGTTCGCACGGACGGCGTCGTACTCCTGGTAGGCGAGCTCCGGAGGCTCCGTGTAGATCCCCTTGCAGATGCGCACGTTCTGGAGCCCTGCCACGTCGCGGACCGTCCGGCGGAGGTATGCCTGGAGGACGACGCCGACGTTCGCGTGGCCGGCGGCCCGGAGCTCGCGATAGAGCGCGAGGGTGCGGTCGGTCGTCGAGGAGTCCTCCATGTCGATCCGGACGAACCGTCCGCGTGCCGCCGCGTCGACGACGACCGCCTCGAGGTTCTCGCGACAGAGGTCGAGGTCGAGATCGAGCCCGAGAGCCGTCAGCTTCACCGAGACGTTGGCGTCGAGCTGCTCCTCGTCGAATCGCGCGAGCACGTCGTGGTACTGCCCGGCGATCGCGCGCGCCTCGTCGGGCGAGGTGATCTCCTCGCCGAGGACGTCGACGGTCGCGAGCTTCCCCTTCGCGTTCAGGCGCCGGACGACGCGCGCCGCGTCGTCGAGCGTCGGCCCGGCGATGTACCGCGCCGAGAGCCGCCGCACGACGCGCCGCGGCACGGCGGGGAGCACCTTGACGATCGCGCGGTCGAAGAGCGCCACGAGCGGCCGGATCGTACCGCCGTCCGGCGCGTCAGCTCTCGCGCATGAACCCCTGGCGCGCGGCGCTGACGAGCGCCACCGCCTCGGGGAACAGCACGCGCATGGCGTCGCGGAGCGCGACCGACTGCTCGTCGGCGCCCCCGGAGACCTGCACCTGGGACAGCGCGGCGGCGGTCAGCTCGACGGCGGTGTTCAGGGTCAGCGTCGCGAACTGCTCGCGCTGCGCCTCCTGCACCGACTCCGCCTGCTGCTCTGCGAACTCACGCAGCCCGCGCAGCAGATCCTCGGGATCGCCTCCGAACGGGAAACCGAATCCACCTTCCATGCCGGCCACGGTAGCGCGTCAGTCGAGGTCGCCGACGTAGTCGCGCTCGACCTCCTGCACGAACGCGTCGACGGCGCCCGTCGCGCCCCGGATAGCGTCGGAGAACGGCGACGACACCTCCCCGAGCGCCTGCTCGAGCCTCATCGTCGCCACGCCGACGTCGTCGAGGAACGCCGGCGAGGCGACGTGAGGCGGCACCCCGATCACGCGCTCGAGCGCGAGCGCGGCGTCCTCGGCCTCCTCGATCCCCGGAGGCTGCTCGACGACCCGCACCCGTGCGAGCTGCGCGCGCAGCTCCTCCAGGTCGCCGCCGCCCGCCAGATCCTCGGCCAGCTCGCACATCGCGACGATCGAAGCCGTGTCGCGGACGACGGCGCGACGGGAGACGAGCGCGCCGTCGTCGTCGAGCACCGCCCACCGGCGCCCGCCGGCCGTCTCGAGCGCGGCGAGGTAGAGGCGGCGCGGCCCGGCCGGCTCAGCCGCGATGACCGCCACGACGGCGCCGTGCGCCGACGCGGCCGCCGCGATTCGCTCCAGGTCCTCGGCGAGAGCCATAGCATCACGAAGCGTATGGATGCGAAGACGCTGTTCGCGCCGCTCGGGCCGCGCTACGACCGCCTGGCCTCGACCCTGTCGTTCGGGCAGGACCCGAGGTGGCGGCGCTTCCTCGTGTCGCGCCTCGACGTGCGGCAGACCGACACCGTCCTCGACGTCGCGACGGGGACCGCCGCCGTCGCGATCGAGATCGTCCGGCAGAAGGACTGCTTCGTCGTAGGCGTCGACCAGAGCGCCGAGATGCTCGAGGTCGGCCGGCGGCGCGTGGCGCTCGCGGGAGCGGCCCGGCAGATCCGCCTGAAGGAGGCGGACGCACGCGCGTTGCCGTTCGACGACGGTCGCTTCGACGCCCTCACGTTCACGTACCTGCTGCGCTACGTCGAGGATCCCGCAGCGACATTGCGCGAGCTCGCGCGCGTCGTGCGGCCGGGTGGCACGATCGCGGGCCTCGAGTTCGGCGTCCCGCGCGGGCTCTGGCGGACGCCGTGGGAGCTGTGGGTCCGGGTCGGGCTCCCGACGGCGGGCCGGGTCGTGGGGAACGGCTGGCACGAGGTCGGGTCGTTCCTCGGGCCTTCGATCCGGGAGCACTATGCGCACTGGCCGCTCCCGCGCCTGCTGCAGGCGTGGCGCGACGCGGGCATCGGGGACGTGCGCGCGCAGCGGCTGTCCCTCGGCGGCGGGATCGTGACGTGGGGTCGCAGGACGTAAGGCCCGCGTTCTACGCGCTCTCACGCGGGGGCTGGCGCGACTACGTGACGCTCCTCCACCCGCCGTACACGCTCTGGCACCTCTCCTACGTCGCGGTCGGCGCGGCGCTCGCACCGCGCTTCCACCTCGACCGGATGCTCTGGGGGCTGGGAGCGTTCTTCCTCGCGATGGGCATCGCCGCCCACGCGCTCGACGAGCTCCACGGGAGGCCGCTGCGCACGACGATCCCGTCACGGGCGCTCGTCGCGCTCGCAGGCGTCACCCTCGCAGGGGCGGTCGCGATCGGCGTCGGCGCCGCAGTCGCCTGGGGGTACGGGCTGCTCGTGTTCGTGGCGGTCGGCGGCGTTCTCGTGCCGGCGTACAACCTCGAGCTCGCCTTCCACACCGACCTCGGGTTCGCCCTGTCGTGGGGAGCCTTCCCGGCGCTCGTGGGTTACTTCGTGGAGGCGCAGTCGGTCCGCCCCGAGGCGGTCGCCGCGGCTGTGTACGCGACGGCGCTCAGCCTCGCGCAACGCTCGCTCTCGACGCCCGTGAGGGAGGCGCGCCGCGCCCACGGGACGACGCTCGGCGTCGAGCCGCTCGAGCGGGCGCTGCGCCTGCTCACGGGCGCAGCGGTCGCGATCGCCGTCGCGCTCGTGGCCGCGCGCCTACGATGAGCCGGTGACCGCCGCCGCCATCGTCGCGCTCGCTGCGGCTGCGCTGGCCGTCGCTGCGCTCGCCGCGTCGCTCGTCGTGTTGCGCAAGGTGCGCGCCCACCAGGGGCTCCTCGACCGCGAGATCGAGCGCGGGAAGGCGGTGTTCGAGCAGGTCGTCGCGGAGGAGTCGGAGCGGCGGGCCGAGGAGCTCGAGGCGACGCTCGCGCGAGCACGCGCGGACTCGATCTCTCAGCTCGCGGAGGAGGAGCGGCGGATCGCGGAGGAGCGGCGACGCGACGTCGCCGAACGCGAGCGCGACGCGACCGCCCGGCTGCGGGAGCAGCTCGTGCAGGCGCAGGCCGCGGTCGAGCAGCGGCTCGGCGACTGGCAGAGCGACGTCGAAAAGCTGCAGGAGGGGCTCACCGACGAGCTGAAGCGGATCGAGGCGAAGCAGCGGCACCTGATGGCGGAGGTCGAGTCGAAGATCGGGCAGGACGCCGACGCCGTGAAGGGCGACATCGACGAGCAGCGCGTGCTGATCTCGCGGCTGCGGGACGATCTGAAGCGGGCGGCCGAGGAGGTGACGCAGCAGGCGAGCGCGGAACTCGAGCAGCACGCGGTCGAGCGGCGGCATGCGCTGCACGAGATCGCCGACCGGCTCCGCAGGCGCGAGCGCGACCTGCAGGAGCTGGTCGACCGCGAGGCGAACGACGCGGCGCAACGCATCCAGATCGCGCTCGGTGACATCGAGCGGCGGCAGGTCGAGCAGCTGCAGCGGATCGTCTCGCGGGAGACGACGCGCTACTCGGAGGCTGCGGCGCTCGCATTCGACAACACGTCGAAGGCGGCGCGCGAGGAGGCCGCACGCCGGCTCTCGCGCGAGCTCGACCTCTCGGTGGAGCGATTCGCCCGTGAGGCGGAGGGCGTCCTCACCGAGCGCCTGAACGCGCTCACGGACGCCGCTGCGCAGCGCGTCGAGGAGCGGCTGTCACGCCTCCGCTCGGCCCTCGAGCGTCAGCGAGACGATGCGCTCGTCTCCCTCGAGGACAGAGCGCACCAGGTCGAGACCGGCCTCCGGGAACGGCTCCGCGAGATCGCCGCCGACGCCGAGGCGGAGCGGACGGTCCTCGAAGGGCGGCTGCACGAGCTCGGCCGGCGCCTCGACGAGCTGACGACGCGCGCGTAGCCGCAAACGTAAAGGTTCCGGTCGGGCGGCCAACTTCCCGTGGCAGGGTTCGTCTAGGTCAGAGCGAATCACCGTTCACCATGGCGCAGACGATCGAACACCCGCAGTCGGAGCTGGAGAAGGTCGAGTCCTGGCGTCTCCACGTGCTGATCGAGGCGGGCTACCCGCTTCCGCTCGCCGAGCGGCTCGCGCACTCCGAGGCCGACCTCCACCGTGCCGTCGAGCTCGTACGCGCCGGCTGCGGCTTCGACACCGCCGCCGAGATCCTGATCTAGCGGCACCCCTCGCGTACGATCGGCCGTGTGAAGGTCGAGGCGACCGAGGTCGACGGACGCAAGGTCTACAGCGTCCGCGCGTTCAACCGTGGCGTCGCGACGTGGCTCAACCGGCTGCCGACGCTGTGGATCGAGGGCGAGGTGACGGAGCTCCGCCGCCAGCAGCGCTGGGCGTCCGTCTTCTTCACGCTGAAGGACCCCGAGGACGGCGCGTGCCTCCCGGTGCAGATGCCCCGCGGGCAGTTCGACGCGCTCGATCTGGGCCTGAAGGAGGGCGAGCGCGTCCACGTCTTCGGGCGCGCGGAGCTCTTCGAGCAGCGCGGCGAGCTCCGCCTGAAGGCGCTGACGATCGAGCGATTCGGCCTCGGCGCGCACCTTGCGGCACTGGAGCGGCTGAAGCGGCAACTCGCGGCCGAGGGGCTGTTCGCAGCGGAGCGGAAGCGGCCGCTCCCGCGCTTCCCGCGCCTGATCGGGCTCGTCACCGGGAACGATGCCGCCGCGAAGAAGGACGTGTTGACGCACATCGTCCAGCGCTTCCCGCCTGCGAACGTGCTCGTCGCACAGACGTACGTGCAAGGGCCGCGTGCCCCCGTTTCGATCGCCACCGCGATCGGCGACCTGTGCCGTCAGGGCGTCGACGTGATCGTGCTCGCGCGCGGCGGCGGGAGCTTCGAGGACCTGCTGCCGTTCTCCGACGAGCGCGTCGTCCGCGCGGTGGCGACCTGCGCCGTCCCCGTCGTCTCGGCGGTCGGGCACGAGCAGGACACGCCCCTGTGCGATCTCGCCGCGGACGTCCGCGCCTCGACGCCGACGGCCGCCGCGCGCCTCGTCGTCCCGGACCTGACCGAGCTGCGCGACCGGCTGGCGCGCACACGGGAGTCGCTGCACCGCGGGGCGCAGCGTGCAGCGGAGCGTCATGCGCACCGCCTCGCGAGCGCGCACGAGCGGCTCGCGCGGGCGCCGCTCCTCGCCCTCGAGCGCCGGCGGTCGCGGCTCGACACGCTCCACGCGCGGCTGGTCGCGCTCAGCCCCGCCGCCACCCTCGAGCGCGGCTACGCGATCGTCCACGTGCGCGACGAGGTGGTGCGCTCCGCGCTACAGGTGGGGAGCGGCGACGCGATCGACGTCCGGGTGGCCGAGGGGTCCTTCGGGGCGACCGTTGACTGAGCTCACGTTCGAGGAGGCGCAGCGCGAGCTCGAGGGGATCGTCGAGCGGCTCGAGCGCGGCGACGCGGGGGTCGACGAGCTCACGAAGCTCTGGGAGCGCGGCGAGGAGCTGTACCGCGTCTGCGCGGCGAAGCTCGAGGTCGTCCAGGGGAAGATCGAGGAGCTACGCGACCTCGACGAGCGCGCGGGCTAGCCGCTCGCCGAGCTCCTCGAGATCCGCTGCGGCGCGTCGTGGATCTCCCGAGAGCGCCCGGGCTGCGATCCCGTCGCGTACGCGCCCGCCGAAGAGCTCGCAGCGCACGCCGAACGTCGCGCAGCGGCGGGCGACGGCTCCCGGCGCCTTGCCCTCGAGCGTCGTCGCGTCGACGGTCCCCTCGCCGGTCACGACGAGGTCGCTCTCGCGCGCCAGGCGGTCGAAGCCGATCTCGTCGAGGACGAGCTCGGCCCCTTCCCTCAGCTCGGCGCCGAGAGCGGCGAACGCGGCACCGAGGCCGCCGCCCGCCCCGGCGCCCGCGAGGTCGCGGTACGGCCGGAGCTCGTCCATCGCCGCGAGCCGCCGCTCCAGCTCCTCGACCGTCGCGTCGTCGGCGCCCTTCTGCGGCCCGAACACGCGCGCGGCGCCGCGCTCGCCGAGGAGCGGGTTCCGCACGTCGCACGCCACGCGGACGCGGACGCCGCGAAGACGGTCGCCGACGACGGCGCGGAGACCGGCTCCGCCGTCGACGGTGGCCGTCCCGCCGATTCCGACGAGCAGCTCGCGCGGCTCTTCGTCCAGCACCGCGACGAGGAGCTCCCCGAGACCGCGGGTCGTGGCGCGCAGCGGATCGAGCTCGGACGGCTCGAGCAGCGCGAGCCCGACCGCCTCGGCCGAGTCGACCGCGGCGGAGCCGTCCGGCAGCGCGAGCCAGCGCGCCGTGACGGGGCGGCCGAAGGCGTCCGCGGCCGGCGCCTCCCGCCACTCCCCGCCGAGCACCGTTCGCAGCACGGCCGCCGTGCCCTCGCCGCCGTCGGCGACCGGAGCCTCGACCGCGTCGACGTGCCGGCGGAGCCCGGCCGCCAGATGGCCCGCCGCCTCGACGGGCCCGAGCGTGCCCTTGAGGCTAGCCGGCGATGCGAGAACGCGCACGCTCGGGCTCCTGCTCCTCTTCCGCGTCCACCGTCTCCTCGACGCGGTCGTCCATCTGCTTCAGCGTCGCGAACGAGAGCCCTTCGCGCGCGAGGAAGACGAGGCCGATGCCGATCCCGACGGACGCCTCGATCGCCTGCAGGCCGATGCCGAACGCGATCCCGTGCGCGTACGCGATCCCGTAGTTGACGAGCGGCGTCGCAACGGCGATCTGGACGAGGCCGACGTTCCCCGGCCACAGCGGGACGATCGTCGCGACGTTCATCAGCACGAGCACGAGCCCGGCGGCGGCGAGCGGCTCGTCGATCTGGAACGCGCGCATCGCCGACCACACGGCGAGCAGCTGGCAGAACCATCCGAGGTACTGGAAGGAAGCCGCCTTCAGCGCCGCGGGCGGCTTGCGCATGATCGCGAGCCCCTGCCGCGCCCGGGCGAGCACCTGCCGCATCGGCCCGAGGCTGTCGAGCTCGCGATGCTGGCGTCGCGCGAGTACGACGGCCACCACGAAGAGCACGACGCCGAGACCGATCGCGAGCCCGAGGGTGAGGTACGCCCAGCGCGGGATGTCGGCGGCGAAGAGGACCCAGACGACGAGCGTGATCGTCGGGAACACGTCGAACACCCGGTGCGCGAAGACCGACCCGACGAGCGTGGCGGTGACGCCCTTCCGCCCGAGCCGGCGGCGGAGCACCGCGACGCGCGCGAGCTCCCCGACGCGTCCCGGCAGCACGGCGTTCGCGAAGAGGCCGACGCAGAACGCGGAGAAGACGAGCGGGTATCCGGGATGCGGAGGCTCCATCGACTGCTCGATGCAGGTGTCCCACGACACGGACCGCGTCACGACGGACAGGAGGTTCAGGCCGATCGCGGCGGCGACCCACGGCCATGACACGGCGGTGAACGCGTCGCGGACCGCATTCCAGTCGGGGCCGCGCCACACGACGAGCACGATCCCGACGGCGAGGAGGCCGGCGACGGCCACCACTCCGAGCCATCTGCTTTTCATGCGGTCACCTCGTCGTACACCTCCTCGAGGCGGCGCGCGATGTCGTCCCAGGCGTAGCGCCCGGACGCATGCTCGCGTGCCGCCCGTCCCATCTCGACCCGGCGGTCCTCGTCGGAGAGGACGTTCGCGACCGCCTCGGCGAGCGCACGCGGGTCGCCGGGGGGCACGAGCCGTGCGGTCTCGGGCGTCACGACGGCGGCGTACCCGGGGATGTCGGATGCGACCGCCGGAGTCGCGCACGCGAACGCCTCGGCGACGACGAGGCCGAAGCTCTCGGCGCCGAGCGCCGGCGACACGAAGAGCTTCGCCCGTTGCAGCTCGCGCGTGCGGACCTCGTTCGTGACGATGCCGAGGACGTCGATGCCCGCCTCGTCGAAGCGGAGGCGGGCGTGCAGGAGCCGGTACTGGAGCGGGTCGGTCCCGATCAGCCGCAGCCGCGCGCCCGTCACCGCGTGGATCTCCGGCCAGGCGCGGAGCAGCGTCGGCAGGCCCTTGCGCGGGTCGTGGCGGCCGACGAACACGACGGTGTGGTCGCGGCCGGAGGGGTCGGCGTCCGGCGGGATCAGCACGCCGTTCGGGATCACGCGGTAGTCGTCGGGCAGCCACCGCGCGGCGGACTCGGCCGCCATCGGCGAGACGGCGATGCGCGCGTCGACGCGGTCCATCAGGAAGCCCCACACGTGGACGCCGCCGCGCATCCACCCGAGGTCTCCGTGCGCGTGGTGCGTCACGACGATCGGGCAGCGCGCGAGCGCGAGCGTCGCGACGCAGATCGCAGGTGTCATCGGCTCGTGCAGGTGCACGACGTCGAACCGTTCGCGCTCCAGGACGGCGCGGATCCGGCCGATCGTGCGCGGCGACAGGACGATGTTCGGCAGCGAGCCGTTCGCCGGCACGACGACGGACCGGCCGACCGGGATGATCCCGTCGGGAAGCGGCCCGTGTCGCCCGCTGCGCGGGTGGAGGAACTTCGTGAGCCGGCCCGGCGGGTCGTTCCCCATGACGATCGCGACGTCGTGGCCGCGACGCCGCAGCGCCGCCGCCTGGTGCTCCGCGTGCTCGACGACGCCGCCCCAGTACGACCACGAGAACGGGACGATGATCCCGATCTTCATGCGGCCACCGCGGTGAACGCGTCCGCGAGCCGTGCGGCTCCGGTCTCGACGGCGTCGTCCGCGACCGCGAGCGAGAGGCGCGCCCACCCGGCACCGCTCGGTCCGAAGCCCTCGCCCGGAGCGACCGCGACGCGGTGCTCCTCGAGCAGCCTCTCGGCGGTCACACCCTCCGGAAGTCGGAGCCACACGTAGAAGGTGCCTTCGCAGACGACGGGGACGGGCAACGCGGCCGCGAGCAGGTCGCGGCGGCGCTCGTAGGTGGCGACGCGTTCGGCGACCGAGTCCTCCGGCCCTTCGAGCGCGGCGATCGCCGCGCGCTGCATCGGCTCGAAGATCCCGACGCGCTCGTGGTCGTTCAGCAGATTGATCCTCTCGACGACTTCGGCGTTGCCGACGACGAACCCGATCCGCCACCCCGCCATCCCGTAGGTCTTCGACATCGACCACATCTCCACGCCGACCTCCTTCGCGCCGGGCGTGGCGAGGAAGCTCGACGGACGGCGGCCGTCGTAGACGAGGTCGACGTACGCGGCGTCGTGCACGACGACGCCGCCCGTGCGCCCGGCCCACTCGACGGCGTCGGAGAAGACGCCGTCGGGCGCGCAGACGGCGCACGGGTTGCAGGGATAGTTGAGGTAGAGGGCGGCCGCGTCGCCGACGGACGCGAGGTCGGGCGCCCACCCGGCAGAGGGATCGAGAGGGAACGTGCCGACGAGGGCGCCGGCGAGCCCGGCCCCCGACGGGTAGTCTGGGTAGTACGGGTCGGGGAGCAGGATCGTGTCACCCTCCTCGGCCAGGACGAGCGCGAGCTCCACGATTGCCGTCTTCGTCCCAGGGACGAGCGCGACCTCGCGCTCGGGGTCGAGGTCGACGTCATAGAGGTCGTGGTAGCGCGCGGCGATCGCCTCGCGCATCCGTGGGAGGCCGCGGATCGGCGAGTACCCGTGGACGTCGGGCCGCCTCGCCGACTCGGCGAGGGCGTCGACCACGTGCGGCGGGGGCCCGAGCTCGGGGTTCCCGCGCCCGAGGTCGACGAGCGGCGGCCCCTCCTCGCGGGCGGCGGCGGCCACGCGCCCGAGGAGCGAGACGAAGTACTGCTGTGGGAGCCGGTCGAGCCGGCGGGGCCGGGGGGGCACCCGCGGATCGTATTCACGCCGTTCGCCGCTACGCGCGGCCGTCGGCGCGAACGTAACGTCGCCTTGATGACGTATCATGACGACAGATGACCGCCACGACCACAGGCGTGCTCGGCGTCGCGCATCCGCGGGAAGCGGCCGAGTCGCTGTGGAAGGTGAACATGGATCTCGCGGGCCACCGAGGGATCCCGGCGGCGGCCGCTCGCCACGTGCGCTCGTTCCTCGACACGCTCCAGGCGTCCGATCTCGAGGCGTGGGCGGAGGTCGAGCCGCGGCACGCCCTCCTCGCCCATCGTGCCGCCCTCGCGGCGGCCGGGGCGCTCGAGGCGCGCGACCGGGGCCGGCTGCGGGCGGCGCTCGAGGGTCTCGTCCAGGCGCTCGACATGATCGCGGAGGCGGAGCCCGTCTCCGACGCGAGGTCGGGGAAAGAGCTCGTCCGGTTCCTCGCAGACGTGACGGAGGCGCCGCAGGCGAGACTCGCGGAGCTGCTCGGCGTCAGCCTGCGGCAGTTCCAGCGGTGGCTCTCGCCGAGCGAGCGGTCGCAGCCGGAGGGGAGCGACCTGCGGAAGGTGCGCGCGGTCGCGCGCG
The DNA here is from genome assembly GCA_036403195.1 of Gaiellaceae bacterium. Classification (GTDB taxonomy): domain Bacteria; phylum Actinomycetota; class Thermoleophilia; order Gaiellales; family Gaiellaceae; genus PALSA-600. The sequence continues at coordinate 2,764 of DASWRL010000012.1, read as the reverse complement.
TCGTGAACCAGCTCCGGTTCAGCTTCACGCCCGCCGGGGCGGTCGAGTGGTTCTGGTGGAGGCTGCCGGGGAAGCGCGCCGCACCGATCGACCTGCTCGACGACCCCGCCAGGCTGCCGGAGCTCGTGTCGCTCGCGGCGTCGTCGCGCTCGATGACGCTCACGTGATCTGCTTCCGCGCCGCGAACTACCGCACGCCGCTTCGCACGCTCGTCCCGGACACCGTCGGCGCGCGCTACCACCGTGGAACCGAGCCGGAGCCGACGCAGTACTTCGCCCTCCACCCTCTCGGACCGGCGGCGGAGATCCTGCGGAACCGCGACCTCCGCCGGGTGGAGCAGGCGCGGGCCCTCGAGCTCCGGATCTGGGCACTCGACGTCCCGAGCGAGGGTCTCGTGGACGTCCCGTTCGCACCGCAACTCGTGCGCGACGACCCCGAGGCCTGCCGGCGGCTCGCGGACCGCCACCGCCGCGAGGGGGCAGCGGGTCTCGTCGTGCCGAGCGCGGCGCTTCCGGGTACGCGGAACGTCGTCGTCTTCGGCGCCCGGACGGCGGCGCCGTGGCAGGCGACGGTGCTCGGCGAGCTCGACATCCGGACGAGCATCGCCGGCGAGCGGTCGGAGGCGCTCGCGTCTCTCCTCCCGCTCGTCCGCTTCCGCGGCCAGCGGGCGAGTGCGACCGAGATCGCGTTCAGCGAGCCGAGCTGGGCGGTCTAGTCGGGAGGCCCCATCCCGGGACGGCCGTCGTGCGAGCGTGCGTCCGTCACCGGGAGACCCGCGTCGACCCACGCCGCGAACCCGCCGATCACGTCTCCGGCGTCGCAGCCGAGATCGACGAGCGACGCGGCGGCCAGGATCGAGGAGAAGCCGTGGTCGCAGACGAGCACGATCCGGCGCGCCTCCAATGCGGGGTTCCGGTCCTCGTCGGACGCGACGCGCCACTCGAGCACGGTGCGCGGGACGTGGTAGGCGCCGCGAATCGCGCCGTCGCGGTCGCGCGCATCCTGTGCCCGGATGTCGACGAGCAGCGCTCCGTGCTCGATTGCGGCAGCCGCCTCGTGGGGCGTGTACCGCCTGATCCTCGCCTGCGCCGCGTCGAGGAGCTCCTCCAGCGTCACGGCCCGACTCTAGACTGCCCGCAGTGTTCGACGAAGGCCTCGCCGAGCTCCACACCCACCTCGGCGGCTCCGTCGCCTCGGACATCATGTGGAGCCTCGCGCACGAGCAGGGGATCCACCTGCCGACGCGCGACTTCTGGGAGTTCGACCGGATGGTCACGGTCTCCGACCCGCGTGGCGTTCCCGATCTCGACTCGCTCGACCGGATCTACCACCTGACCGAGCTGATCCAGAGCTCACCGCTCGCCGTGGAGCGCAGCGTGCACGCCGCGATCGGCGGCGCCTACCGCTCGCAGGGGATCACGACGCTGGAGCTTCGCTTCAACCCGATGAAGCGCAACCGCGGCGGAGAGCGCGACCTCGACCACATCATCCTGGCGGCCGTACGCGGGCTCGACCGTGCGTCGCTCGAGTACCCGCAGGTCCGCGCGGGCCTCATCCTGATGATGGACCGCACGTTCAGCGCCGACCAGAACATGGTGATCGTCGAGAAGGCGCTCCGTTACCGGACGCGCGGCGTCGTGGGCGTCGACATCGCCGGCCCCCGTCCCGGCGGCGGCAGGTACGACTACACGCAGATCCGCGAGCACGTCGAGCTCGCGCGCGACGGCGGCCTCGGTGTGACGATCCACGTCGGCGAGGAGGGTGCCGACCACGGCGTCGACGAGATCGGCGAGGTCGTGGAGTCGCTCAGGCCGGACCGCCTCGGGCACGGGATCCTCGCCGCACGCGATCCCGCATTGATGGAAGCGATCCGCGACGCCGAGATCACGCTCGAGATCTGCCCGACGTCGAACCTCCTCACGAAGGCTTTGGCGGGCGAGGATGCGGTGAGGGACGTCTTCCGCTCGTTCGTCGACCACGGCGTCCCGTTCACGATCGCCACCGACGGGCCGGAGATGATGCGGACGCACCTGCGGGACGAGTTCGAGCTCCTGCGGCGTATCGAGGCGCTCGGCGACGACGAGCTGGCAGCCGCGAACGCGCGCGGTCACGACGCCTCGTTCGTCGCGGGCAACGCGCACGCGCGCGTCTAGATACACCCTTCGGCCGATACCTCTCCGGGCGCGGCGGCCGTAGCCTCGCCCGCATGCTGGTACTCGGAGATCCCTCAGGCATCACACCGCGTCAACGCGAAGTCGTCGAGCTGATCGCGCAAGGACTGTCGAACGAGGAGGTCGGGCTCGTCCTCGGCATCTCGCCGCGCACCGCGAAGGCGCACTGCGACGTCCTGCGGCAGAAGCTCGGCGTGCCGCGGCGGCGCCAGATCCCGGTCGCGTTTCGCCTCCTCACCGGAGAGGACCCGCTCGCGAAGCGGCTGGCCTCGGCGCGGGCCGAGAACGGGGGCTGACGGCGAAGCGGCGCCTGCGGCCTCCGCAGGCGCCGGCCCCCGTTGCTTCGCGCGAGGCGCAGGCGTAGCGTTCACCGAAACGGCTCCCACCTTTCGGCAGGCGATGACGGCACGTGCGGCACAACCGAAGGTCGGCAACCAGCGGCGGATCATCGAGCGCCCCCGCCTCACGAAGCTGCTCGACGAGACCGACGCGCGGACGATCCTCCTCCTTGCTCCCGCCGGCTACGGCAAGACGACTCTGGCGCGCCAGTGGGCGAAGACGCTGACCCGCGCCGTCTGGGTGACCCTCACGCC
>DASWRL010000011.1:0-30534 GCA_036403195.1 Gaiellaceae bacterium | reverse complement strand
GAGCGTCGGCGCCGTGTTCCTGGGCGTGCTGGCGTCGATGGCGCTCGTGCGCCGGCACTTCCGCGGGAAGGCGTTCGTGTCCGCGTTGCTGCTCGCACCGCTCGTGATCCCGTACGTCGTCTTCGGGATCTCGCTGCTGATCCTGTTCCACACGCTCGGCGTGACGAACGGCGTCCCTACCGTTGTGATCGGTCACATCGTGATCACGCTGCCGTACACGATCCTCGTGCTCGTGCCGCGCCTGCAGCAGATCGACGCGTCGCTCGAGGAAGCGGCGTTCGACCTCGGCGCGACGCGGCTGCGGACGTTCCAGCTGATCACGTTGCCGCTGATCCTGCCCGCGCTCCTGTCGGCGCTGCTGATCGCGTTCACGACGTCGTTCGACGAGTACGCGGTGGCGTCGTTCCTCGTCGGGACGCGCCAGACGTTCCCGATCTACCTCTACTCCGCGCTTCGGTTCCCGACCCAGCTGCCGCAGGTGATCGCGGTCGCCGTGGTGGTGCTCCTCGTCTCGCTGACGGTCGTCGTCGGCGCGGAGCTGGGGCGGAGGATCGCCGAGCGACGCGTCGCGCTATAGGACGGCCGCCTGGTCGGGCGCCCAGGACAGCGTGACGCGGGCGCCGGGTGCGAGGGCCGACGCGGGCTCGTCGGCGAGGCGGTGGCTGACGACGCGGCCGGCCCGGGTGTCGACGTGGACCTGCGTGTACATGCCGAGGTAGACGAGCTCGGCGACCGTGCCCTCGAGGCGTGAGCCGCCCGCGGCGGCCTCGCCGACCCGCACGTGCTCCGGCCGCACGGAGAAGCGCACCGCGTCGCCGACGCTGTGGCCGCCGTCGACGGGCGCGACGACTCGCTCGTCCGAGCCGACGCGGGCGACGGCGTAGCCTCCAACGACCTCGTCGATCGTGAGGTCGAGCGCGTTCAGCGACCCGATGAAGTCGGCGACGAACGCCGTCTTCGGCCGCTCGTAGATCTCGCGCGGCCCGCCGAGCTGCTCGACGCGGCCGCGGTTCATCACCGCGATCCGGTCGCTCATCGCGAGCGCCTCCTCCTGGTCGTGCGTCACGTAGACGAACGTCGTCCCGAGCTCGTGCTGGATGCGCTTCAGCTCGAGCTGCATGTGCTTGCGGAGCTTCACGTCGAGCGCGCCGAGCGGCTCGTCGAGCAGGAGCGCCGCCGGCCGGTTCACGAGCGCGCGCGCGAGCGCGACGCGCTGCTGCTGGCCGCCCGAGAGCTGGCGGGGGCGGCGGTTCTCGAGGCCCTGCAGGTCGACGACACGCAGGAGCTCGGTGATGCGCGTGCGGTGCTCCTCGCGCGGGACGCGCTTGACCTTGAGCCCGAACGCGACGTTGTCGTAGATCGTCATGTGCGGGAACAGGGCGTACTGCTGGAAGACCATGTTGACCGGCCGCCTGTTCGCCGGCGTCGTCGTGACGTCGGCGCCCTGGAGCAGCACGCGGCCGGCGTCGGGCGTCTCGAAGCCGGCGATCATCCGGAGCGTCGTCGTCTTGCCGCAGCCGCTCGGCCCGAGCATCGAGAAGAACTCGCCCTCGGCGATCTCGAGCGAGACGCCGTCGACCGCGGCATGGCTGCCGAACGACTTCCGGACGTCCTCGAGCGCGATCGCCGACACGCCGTCAGACCCGCTTCACGAGGTTCAGGATGTTCCCCTCCGGGTCCTTGAACCACGCCGCGACCAGGTTGGGCGCGCTATGGAGGTCGCCGTCGCGCTCGACGCCGGGGATCGCGTCGTAGTGCTCGAACACCACGCCCTTGCCGCGGAGCGCCGCGACCTCGGACTCGATGTCGTCGACCTCCCACGACGCGGCCGTCGCCTGGCTGCCGCCGGCGAACCCGGACGTGTAGACGAGGAGCTTCGTGCCGCCGCCGTTCCGGTAGAGGATCCCGCCGGGATCCTCGGTCTCCGGGTCGGGCTCGAGCCCGAGCGTCCCTCCGTAGAACTCCTTCGCGCGTGCGAGGTCCTTCACGGCGACGACTGCGATCACGGGCGAGCTTCCGAGCATGACGCACCTCCATTCGTGCGGTCTGGTGCCGATAGGTTGTCGCCCGGCCGGTGACCCGGTCAAGTGGCGGATACGGCGACGAGCGTAGAGTTGGGTGGTGGACCGGTTGATCGAGCAGCGGCACCCGTCGCTCGACCTCGCGCTCGAGCTGCTGGAGCGCGTGCGGCTCGAGGCCGCCGAGCGTTCGCTCGTGCTCGCGATGTGCGTCGTGGACGCGGCCGGGCACGTCGTCGCGAGCCAGCGGATGGACGGCGTCGCGCTCGGCGCGATGCGGCTCGCCGTCGGGAAGGCGTACACGGCGGCACTGTGGGGCACGCGCACGGGCGACTTCTCCGCCAGCACGCAGCCCGAGGGCGCCGACTGGGGGTGGAACACGACCGACGCGAGGATCGTCGTCTACGCCGGCGGCGTCCCGCTGCTCGCGGACGGCGAGCTCGTCGGAGCGGTCGGTGCGAGCGGGGGGACGGCCGAGGAGGACGAGGCGTGCGTCGCCGCCGCGGTACGGGCCGCGGGCCTCGACGCCTGACCTACACGAGGTGGCAGGCAGCGGGGTGTCCCGCGGCCGTCGGGTGGAGCAGTGGCTCCTCGACGGGGCAGCGGTCGAAGGCGCGCGGGCAGCGGGGATGGAACCGGCAGCCGCTCGGTATGTGGACGGCGTCGGGCGTCTCGCCCCGCAGGATCTGGCCGGTGTGGCGCTCGCGCGGGTCGCGTCGCGGGACGACCGAGAGGAGCGCCTGCGTGTAGGGATGCTGCGGGCTCCGCACGACCTGCGCGGCAGGCCCCTCCTCGACGATCCGCCCGAGGTACATCACGGCGATCCGGTCCGCGAATCGCGCGGCCGTCGAGAGGTCGTGGGTGATCATCAGGATCGCGAGCCCGCTCCGCTTCAGGGAGTCGAGGAGAGCGAGCACGCCCGCGCGCACGGAGACGTCGAGCATCGACACCGGCTCGTCGGCGACGAGCAGCACGGGGTCGAGCACGAGCGCGGCGGCGATCGCGACCCGCTGTCGCTGGCCGCCGGACAGCTCGTGCGGGTAGCGGTCGAGGTACAGCTCGGGCGGCGTCAGCTCGACCCGTTCGAGCGCGTCCCGCACGCGCTCCGCCCGCTCCGCCTTCGGCACGGTCCGGTGGATCACGAGCGGCTCCTCGACGGCCTGGCGCACGCGCAGGCGCGGGTCGAGGGACTCGTACGGATCCTGGTAGACCATCTGAATCCGCCGCCGGAGCGGTCTCAGTTCGCGGACGCCGAGGCCGGCGAGTTCGCGGCCCTCGAACCTGATCGAGCCGCGCTCGGCCTCGACGAGGCGCATCACGGCCTGTGCGGTCGACGTCTTCCCGCAGCCGGACTCGCCGACGAGGGCGACCATCTCGCCCGGCGCGAGCGCGAAGGACACGCCGTCGACGGCGTGGACGCTCGCTGCGGGCCTGCGCGCGATCGTCCCGACGACCCCGCGCGGGACCGGGTACTGCACGACGAGGTCCTCGACCTCGAGCAGCGGCGTGCTCATCGGGTCGGCACCGTCACGAGGTGGCACGCCGCGGCGCGGTCGTCGCCGAGCCGGTGCAGCGGCGGGTCGACCACGCACCTCTCGAAGGCGCGGTCGCAGCGGGGGCGGAAGGGGCAGCCGTCGATCGTGCGGTCGAGGCGCGGGGGCGCCCCCGGGATCGAGACGACGGCGCCCTCGAGATCGTCGAGGTCGGGTGTCGCCGCGAACAGGAGCCGCGTGTAGGGGTGCTGCGGGTCGTGGTAGAGGGCGTCGACCGGCCCGCGCTCGGCGACCCGCCCTGCGTACATGACGACGCCGCGGTCGCACAGCTGCGCGACGATCGGCAGGTCGTGCGTGACCATGATCAGGGCGAGGCCGAGCTCGCGGCAGAGCGCGTCGAGGAGCTCGAGGATCTGCGCCTGGACCATCACGTCGAGCGCCGTCGTCGGCTCGTCGGCGATCAGCACCTTCGGCTGGCACGAGAGCGCCATCGCGATCGCCGCGCGCTGGCGCATTCCGCCCGAGAGCTCGTGCGGGTACCGCGAGGAGCGGGCGGCGGGGATGCCGACCGACTCGAGCAGCTCCGCCGTGCGGGCCCGTGCGGTCGCGCCGCGCGCCCGACCGTGCAGCTCGAGCGCCTCGACGATCTGCGCGCCGACGGTCCTCACGGGGTTGAGCGCGTTCATCGCGCCCTGGAAGACGATCGCCATGTCGACCCACCGGTGCGGCCGCATGGTCGTCTCGCCGCCGGCGAGGACGTCCTCGCCCTCGAGGACGACGCGACCGGCCGCGCTCGCGCTCGGCGGCAGCAGGCCCATCATGGCGAGGGCCGTGGTCGTCTTCCCGCAGCCGGACTCGCCGACGAGGCCGAGGCGCTCGCCGGGCTCGAGCGTGAAGCTCACGCCCTGCACGGCGTGCAGCTCGCCGCCGTCGGCGAGGTCGAACCACACGTGCAGGTCGTCCACCTGGAGGAGCGGCGCGGTCACAACGCGTCGCCTCTGCCGACGAGCGGCCGCAGCCGGAACGTGCGCGCCGAGAGGTGGGCGACCCGGAGGCGGGGGTTCAGCGCGTCCTCCAGCGCGCCCCCGACGAGGCTGCAGCCGAGGATGATCAGCGCGACGAGCGCGCCCGGCGGGACGATCGCCCACCACGCCCCGGACGAGATCGCCGCGCGCTCGAACGCGTTCTCGATCACCTTCCCGAGCGACGTCCGGCTCGGGTCGCCCAGTCCGAGGAACGACAGCGCCGTCTCGTCGAAGATCGCGACGGCGACCGTCAGCACGGTGTTCGCGATCAGCAGCGGCGCGACCTGCGGGAGCACGTGCCTCAGCACGATCCGCGCGTGGCCCGCACCTAGTGCACGCGCGCGCTTGACGTAGACGCGCTCCCGCACGCTCTTCACCTGCGCGCGGAGCACGCGGGCCGTTCCGGTCCACAGCAGGATCCCGATCACGATCACGATGTGGAAGAGGCTCGGCCCCCAGATCGCAGCGACGACGATCATCAGCGGCACGTCGGGGATGACGAGGAAATAGTCGGTGATACGCATCAGGATCGTGTCGGTCCTGCCGCCGAAGTAGCCCGCGAGGACGCCGACGGTGCCGCCGATCAGCATCGACACGGCGGTCGCCGCGAACCCGACGACGAGCGAGATCCGCGCGCCCCACATGAGGAGGCTCACCATGTCGATGCCGCCGTCGTCGAGGCCGAGCGGATGCGACCACGACGGGCGCCCGAAGACCGGCCCCACCTGCGTGTGCAGCCCGTACGGCGCGAGCAGCGGCGCGAGCACCGCCGCGGCCGCGACGAGACCCAGGATCGTGATCCCGAGGACCGCCGTCGGCTTCCGCCGGAGCGTCCGGGCGAGGAGCCCGCGGCGCGCCGCCGCCGGTGCCGCCGGCGCCTCGATCATCAGCGAGGCGCTCACGACCGCCGCTCCTGCGCCGTATACGTCACTGGGTGATCCTCGGGTCGAGCTTGAAGTACATGAGGTCCGCGACCAGGTTGAAGAACACGACCGAGATCGTGAGCACGAGGAAGGCTCCCTGCAGCATCGGGTAGTCGCGCTGGAGGACGGCGTCGTAGACGGCGCGGCCGATCCCGGGCCACGAGAAGACGGTCTCGATCAGGATCGCGCCCGCGACCACGTACCCCAGCGAGAGCGCCACGAGCGTCGTGATCGGGAGCATCGCGTTCCGCAGCGCGTGCCGCCGGACGATCGCCCACGGCCGAAGCCCCTTCGCGCGCGCCGTCAGGACGTAGTCCTCGCCGAGCGTCTCGAGCATCGCCGACCGCACGATGAGCGTGTACTCGCCGTACAGCACGAGCCCGAGGGTCAGCGAGGGCAGCACGATGTGGCTCGCGACGTCCTTCAGGTGCGTCCAGAACGACGGGTCGAACAGGAACTCGTTCGTCATCCCGCCCGTCGGGAGCGTCCCGGCGAAGATGATGATCAGCATCAGCCCGAGCCAGTGCGTCGGCATCGAGTAGAAGCAGAGCGCGGTCGTCACCGTCGCCGCCTCCGTCGGCGTCCCGCGGCGCCACGCCGCGACGACGCCTGTGAGCGTCCCGATGACGATCGCGAAGAGCGTGCCGAGGCCCACCATCGGCAGCGTGTTCAGGATCGCCGTCCTGAGGTTCTTCGAGACCGGCTGCTCGTTCTCGAACGAGACGCCGAGGTTGCCGTGCGCGAGCTGCCTGAGGTAGATGAGGTACTGCGCGCCCTTCGACCGGTCGAGCCCGAACTGCCGCCGCAGCGCCTGCCTCAGCTCCTGCGTCGCGTGCGGGACGCGCGAAAGGTTCGACACGGCGTTCCCGGGGGCGAGGCGGAAGAGGCCGAAGTTGATCGTCACGGCGACGAAGACCGTGACGATCGCGAAGCCCACGCGCTTGATGACGTAGTCCGCCCCCCGCACGGGACGTTACTTCCGGTGCACGCCCGTCAGAGTGGCGACGTTCAGCTCGTTGAACGGGCCCTGCGGCGTGTTCTGGAAGCCCGCCCAGCTCGTCGAGACGGCGCTCACCGAGTCGACGTTCGCGAGCCACAGGTACGGACGCTGCTTCGCCAGGTATGCCTGCATCTTCCAGACGACCGCCTTCCGCTTCGCCTGATCCGGCGTCAGCTGCTGGTGCGCGTACATCGCGTCGTACTTCGGGTCGCAGTAGCCGGAGTCGCTCCATCCGCCGTACTGGGCGCACGTCACCACGGAGAGCATGAAGTCGGGGTCGACGAGCGCGGTCCAGTCCCACATCGCGAGATCGAATCCCTGGTAGGTGCCGTTCGGGCCCGACATCACGTCGAACGCCGCGCTCGAGTCGAGCGCCTTCTGCCTCAGGCGCACGCCGATCTTCGCGAAGTCCGACTGGATGATCTGGAACGTCCGCGGAATGCTCTGCACGTCGGTCGGCGCGACGACGTCGTACGCCATCTTCTGGCCGTTCGCGACGCGCACGCCGTCGCTGCCGCGCTTGAAGCCGAGGCCGTCGAGCAGGCTGTTCGCACGCTTCAGGTCGAACGACACCGGCCGGAGCGCAGGATCGTGCCACGCGCCGGTCGGCGCCGGCACGATCGACGAGGCCGGCTTCGCCGCGCCGAGGAAGACGACGCTGACGATCCTGTCGCGGTCGATCGCGTGGTCGAACGCCTCCTTCACCGTCAGGTTCAGCAGCTCGCGGTGCTGCTTCTTCTTCGGGTTCGAGTTGATGATGAAGTCGGTCTGCTCGAGGCCCGGCACGTCCGACACGACGAACCCGGAGCTCCGCAGCGTCTTCGCCGCGGTCGGCGGGACCGTCTCGACGGCATCGAGGTTGTGCGCCTTCAGGGCGGCGACCATCGCGTCCTCGTTCGAGAACTGCTGCAGCCCGAAGCCGTCGACCTGCGGCTTCGGCCCCCAGTACGAGTCGTTCCGCTTGAACAGGGCGATCTGGTTCTTCTGGTACTTGACGAGGTTGAACGGCCCCGATCCCACCACCGGCGCACTGTTCGCGAACGTCTTCAGGTCGGCTCCGTTGTGCCCGGTGTGCTGCGACCAGATGTGCTTGGGGAGGATGTAGAACTGCTGGAACTGCCCGAGCACGTTCCCGGCCGCGTGCGTGTAGTGGACGACGAGGGTCGTCGGATTCGGCGCCTCCGCCCGCGCGATGTGGGCGACGAGGCCGGCGACGTTCGCCGTGCCGCTCTTCTGGTAGGCGATGTCGGTGTTGATCGTCCATGCCGCGTCCTCCGCCGTGAGCGGGCGGCCGTCGCTCCACCTGGCGTTCGGTTGCGTCTTGAACGTCCACGTCTTGCCGCCGTTCGAGACCTGCCACGAGCGCGCGAAGAAGGGGGCGAAGTGGAGGTTCCGGTCGTACTGCACGAGGACCGGGTAGATGTACTCGAAGGTGCTGTACGCGTCCTGGTTGAAGGCGACGTAGGGGTTGAGCGAGTCGATCCCGGTCGGCGTGCCGAGCCGGAAGGTGCCGCCGCCGCCCGACCGCGAGCCTGCGGCGCCGGTCGCGAGCGCCATGACGACTCCCACCACGGCGGCCACCGCGGCCAAGCGGTTCCTCATCTCGCCCTCCCTCTCAGGTCTCGAACGGGGACTCGTCCACCGTCAGGGTTCGTGCGTCGGCGTCGAGCGTACAACGGACTCCGAGGGGAATGGAAGCCAGGTGCTTCCCGTGCCCGAGCGGCAGCTTGTAGAGCACGGGGACCCCGAGGCCGGCGAGGTGCTTGTCGAGGACGTCCTCGATCGACTTGCTCGCACGCCAGTCGCTGACGACGCGCGTGTCGCCGTAGTCGCAACCCTCCATGTCGCCGACGACGACGCCGGCGACGCGCTCGAGCTTCCCCGCATGGCGCAGTTGCGTCAGCTGGCCGTCGACGAAGTAGGGCGACGAGAGGTAGTCCTCGAAGAAGAGGATGACGCCGTCGGTGTCCAGCTCCCACGGCGTCGCGAGCGTCTGCATCAGGAGCCAGAGGCAGCCGCCGACGAGGGTCGCCGTCGCCTTGCCCGGCGCGATCGCGCGCACGTACGGGTCGTCGGGGTCGCGAGGGACGTCGCCGGTGGCCTCGCCTCGGAGCACCTGCAGGAGGCGGTCGCGCGAGAACGCGCTCCCGTCCCGGTCGCCCATCCCGACGAGCCCGTAGCCGTAGAACGTCGGGAAGCGCGCGCGCTGCCGGATCGCCACGTGGAGCGACGTGATGTCGGAGTACCCGACGAACGGCTTCGGGTTGCGCGCGATCAGGTCGAAGTCGAGGAACGGGAGCAGCTCGCTCGAGCCGAATCCGCCCTGGAGCGACTGGACGACGTCGACCTCCGGATCGGCGAACAGCGCGTTCAGGTCCTCGGCGCGCCGCCTCGGGTCGCCGGCGACGTAGTCGTCGCGGTCGTGGACGCCGGCCGCGGTCCTGACGCGGTAGCCGCGGGACTCCCACCACTCGATCCCCCGCTCGAGCTCCGAGCGCATGTCGTAGGGGCTCGCCGGGGCGGCGACGCCGATCGTCCCGCCGTCCGGGAGCGGCTTCATGCCGGGGTTCTACCGTGAAGCGCGTGGGTGCGCGTGGCGGATCCCGGCGAGCGTCTCGACGACGAGCCCGCCGATCGTCGCGAGGTCGTAGCCGCCCTCCTGCACCACGACCGTCGGCAGCCCGAGCCCGCCGAGGACGCGGCCCGCCTCGCGGTAGCCCGCCGCGGTCACCTGGAGCGGGCTCTCGGGGTCGCCGGCGGCCGCGTCCACGCCGAGGGCCACGACGAGCGCCCTCGCGCCGGCCGCGAACGCCGTCGCCGCGCGCACCGCCGCGAGCCACCCACCGTCTCCGGTCCCGGGCGCGAGGGGGAGGTTCAGGTTGCCGGCGCCGTTCTCCGACGCGAACCCGAGGAAGTGCGGGAACCACCCCGCGCCGGGGTCGACGTGCACCGACGCCGTTCGCACGTCGTCGCGCCCGAGGAAGAGCTCCTGCGTGCCGTTTCCGTGGTGCGCGTCGACGTCGACGACCGCGACCGGCCCACCGAGCCGCCGCACGAGCTCGGCGGCCGCCACGGCGGCGTTGTTGAGGTAGCAGGACCCGCCGTACGCCGATCGCACGACGTGGTGTCCCGGCGGCCGGCAGCACGCGTACGCGACGGCCTCGCCGCCGGCGACGACGTCGACAGCGGTCAGCGCGGCGTCGACCGCGGCGCGCGCCGCCTCCCACGTCCCGGGCCCGATCAGCGTCATCGTGTCGTAGGCGAAGAGGCCGGGCCGCGCCCAGACCGCCGCCGGGAGCGCCGGCGGGCGGCCGCTCGTCAGCTCCGGCCGCGCGAACACGTACGGGACGACGCGGTCGCTCGGCAGCCCCGCGCCTGCCCACTCCGTCCACGCCGACCGCAGGAACGCGACGAGCGACTCGTCGTGCACGGCGAGCAGCGCGTCGTCGTCGTGGCGGGTCGCCGCCACCTCGCGCGCGCCGGCCGACCGCAGCGCCTCGCGGATCGCGACCGCACGCTCGGGGACCTCGGTCGCCGGCGTCCGCACGCCGACCCACACCTCGCCGCCCGGGTCGTGCAGGAGGCAGTCGTCGCTCCAGACGAAGGGGACCACGTAGGGTCGCACCATGTCACGGCCGCGCGACGACGGCGTCGTGATCGGCTCGCTCGAGCCGGGCCTGCGCAACTCGATCGCGGACGTCGGCGTCCGCGTCGGCCACGTGACGGTCGAGGTCACGGGCGTGACCGCGCTCGTGCCGCCCGCGCTTCCGCTGCCCGCCGGCACCGCCGTCCTGAACGGGGCCGGGGAGCTGACGGGATCGCTCCAGATCCGCGAGTGGGGGCAGCTCGAGACGCCGGTGTACCTCACGTCGACGCACGCCGTCGGGCGCGTCTACGAGGGCGCGGTCCAGGTCGCACTTGCGGCGGACCCGCGCGTCGGCGTCGAGGAGGTGGTCATCCCCGTCGTCGGCGAGTGCGACGACAGCTGGCTGAGCGACGCGCGCGTCGCGCACGTGCAGCCTGCCGACGTCGCGCGCGCGGTCGACGCGGCGACGCTCGATTTCGAGCAGGGCGCGGTCGGCGCCGGAGCGGGCATGGTGTGCTTCCACTGGAAGGGCGGCATCGGCTCGGCGAGCCGGCGGGCCGGCGACGCGACCGTTGGCGTCCTCGTGCTGTCGAACTTCGGCGCCGGCGAGCAGCTGCGCGTGGACGGCGTGCCGGTCGGCCGGCTGCTCGCGGCGCACGGCGCGGGGCCGGCCGACCCCGCCGGGAGCTGCATCGCCGTGGTCGCGACGGATGCGCCGCTCGCGCCGCCGCAGCTCGAGCGGCTCGCACGCCGTGCCGGCCTCGGCCTCGCGCGCACCGGATCCGTCGCGCACCACGGGAGCGGCGAGATCTTCGTCGCGTTCGCGACGGCGACGAGTCGCTCCTACGAGGACAGCCGCCTCGACCCGCTCTTCGCGGCCGCGGTCGACGCCACCGAGGAGGCGGTGCTCTGCGCGCTCTGGGCGGCAGCGGACACCCGCGGGCGCGAGGGCCGCGTCGTGCCGGCGCTGCCGCGAGAGCGCGTGCTCGAGCTCTACCGCGGCCGCGGCCGGTAGCGGCCGCCGTACATCGGCAGGTCGAGCCCCGGCCCGACTCGGTCGAGCTCGTCGAGGAGGCGGTTGATCCCGAACGCGCCCCGCTCGCGCACGAGGCGGACGTGGTCGAGGTCGACGACGGTCGTGAGGACCTCCTCGGCCGCGCCGGCCTCGTAGCGCACCGTGCCCTCGGCGTCGACGACGAGGCTCCTGCCGTTGCCGACCGGCGCGGCGGCGTTCACGTTGACGAGCGCCACCTGGTTCGCATACGCGTTCGCGCGCGCGACGACGGTCTCGATGTCACGGTCGGAGGTGCTCGTGAGCGTCACCTGCAGGACGGCTTCCGCGCCCTGCCACGCCAGCGAGCGGAAGACCTCCGGGAACGCGCCGTCGTGGCAGATCGCGAGACCGAAGCGCCCGACCCCCTCGATGTCGAAACAGACCGTCGCCGTCCCCGGCTGCGTCGTCTCGTACGGCTGCCAGGGGAAGCACTTGCGGTACGAGGCGACGAGCGATCCGTCCGGCGCGAGCACGAGCGCGGTGTTCGCGACGCCGTCGCCGAGGCGCTCGTACACGCTGCCCGGCACGAGCCAGAGCCCCGTCTCGCGCGCGAGCGCCCCGAGCCGCTCCGTCAGCGCTCCCGGCACGTCGACCGCGGCGTCTCCGACGGGCGCCTCCTCCTCGACGAGCGGCGGCAGCGCCATCAGATGGAGCTCGGGCGCGACGACGAGCTGCAGGCCGTCGAACGTCGCGGCGAGCGAGCGGACGCTCGCCTCGAACCGCTCGAGCGTCGCGCCCCGGTCGCCGGGGACGCCGGCCGTCTGCAGCGCGGCGAGGAAGAGGGACGGCATTCCGTGCGATGCTATTCCGCCATGACGACCCGGCTCACGACGGTGACGAGGTGACCTGCCCGAGCTGCGGCAGCGAGAACCCGGCCGGGAACCGCTTCTGTGCCGACTGCGGTGCCGGCCTCGAGCTCCGCTGCGGGAGCTGCGGCTCGGCGAGCCCGCCGGGCAAGCGCTTCTGCGGCACGTGCGGCGCGCCGCTCGACGCCTCGGCCGCGCCTGCGCGCGCGCAGGCCGTCGCCGAACGTCGCCTCGTCACCGTCCTCTTCGCCGACCTCGTCGGGTTCACGCCGCTCTCGGAATCGCGCGACGCCGAGGAGGTCCGCGAGCTCCTGTCGCGGTACTTCGACACCGCGCGCCGCCTGATCGAGCTGTACGGCGGCACCGTCGAGAAGTTCATCGGCGACGCCGTGATGGCGGTGTGGGGGACGCCGGTCGCGACCGAGGACGACGCCGAGCGCGCGGTGCGAGCCGGGCTCGACCTGGTCGCCGCCGTCTCGGCGCTCGGTGACGACGTCGGCGCGACCGAGCTCCGCGCACGCGTGGGCGTCCTGACGGGCGAGGCCGCGGTGACGCTCGGCGCCACCGGGGAGGGGATGGTTGCGGGCGACCTCGTGAACACGGCGTCACGCGTCCAGTCGGTCGCTGAGCCGGGCGCGGTGTTCGTCGGCGACGCGACGCGCCGCGCGACGGAGCAGACGGTGGTCTTCGACGACGCCGGAGAGCACGAGCTCAAGGGGAAGGCCGAGCCCGTTCGCCTGTGGCGGGCGCGGCGCGTCGTCGCGGGCGCGCGTGGGCAGCTGAAGTCGACGGGCCTCGAGGCGCCGTTCGTCGGCCGCGAGCGCGAGCTCAGGGTAATGAAGGAGCTGTTCCACGCGTGCGCCGACGACCGGAAGGCCCACCTGGTCTCGATCGCCGGCATCGCCGGGATCGGCAAGTCGCGGCTCACGTGGGAGTTCTACAAGTACTTCGACGGCATCGTCGAGAACGTGTGGTGGCACCGCGGCCGCTGCCTGTCCTACGGCGACGGCGTCACCTACTGGGCGCTCGCCGACATGGTGCGGATGCGCTGCCGGATCGGCGAGGACGAGCACGAGGCGACGGGGGTCGAGAAGGTGCGCGCGACGCTCGCCGACCAGGTTCCCGACCCGGAGGAGCGCTCGTTCGTCGAGCCGCGCCTCCTCGAGCTGCTCGGCTGGGGGGACGGCGAGGTCGGGGAGCGCCACCAGCTGTTCGCGGCGTGGCGGCTCTTCTTCGAGCGGATGTCCGACACGAACCCGGTCGTGCTCGTCTTCGAGGACCTCCAGTGGGCCGACGGGAGCCTGCTCGAGTTCATCGAGTACCTGCTCGAGTGGTCTCGTGCGCACCCCGTGTTCGTCCTCACGCTCGCACGGCCCGAGCTGATCGACCGCCGGCCGAACTGGGGCGCCGGCCAGCGGGCGTTCACGTCGATCTCCCTCGAGCCGCTCGGCGAGGCGGCGATGCAGGAGCTCCTCGACGGCCTCGTCCCGGGCTTGCCGCCGGCTGTCCGCGAGCAGGTCCTCGTGCGCGCCGAGGGTGTGCCGCTGTACGCGGTCGAGACGGTACGGATGCTGCTCGACCGCGGCCTCGTCGCCCAGGACGGTGCGGCCTACCGCGTCGTCGGCGATGTGGCGACGCTCGACGTGCCGGAGACGCTGCACGCGCTGATCGCCGCGCGCATCGACGGCCTGACGGAGGCGGAGCGCGCGCTCGTGCAGGACGCCGCCGTGCTCGGAAAGACGTTCAGCACGGCGGCGCTGGCGCGACTCGCGGGGCGCGCCGAAGCCGAGATCGAGGAGCTGCTCGGCTCGCTCGTCCGGAAGGAGGTGCTGTCGCTCCAGATGGACCCGCGTTCCCCGGAGCACGGCCAGTTCGCCTTCCTGCAGGACCTGGTCCGGAAGGTCGCCTACGAGACGCTCTCGAGGAAGGACCGCAAGCTGCGCCACCTCGCGGCTGCGGACGGGCTCGAGTCGGGGCCGATGGGCGAGGACGTCCCGGAGGTCGTCGCGTCGCACCTCGTGGCCGCGCATGCCGCCGCGCCCGACGCCGACGATGCGGCGGCGATCAAGCAGCGGGCCGGGCGCACCTTCGTTCTCGCCGCCGAGCGCGCCGCACGGCTGGCGGCGGCGGCGGAAGCACAGCGGTACTTCGAGCAGGCGGCGGTGCTGGCCGACGATCCGCCGGTGCGCGCAGAGCTGACGGCGCGGGCCGGCGAGATGGCGTGGGTCGCAGCGCGCCCGGAGGACGCGATCCGGCTCCTCGACGCGGCGCGGGCGGCGTACGAGGCGCTCGGCGACGAGGTCGGGTCGGCACTGGCCGACGCGCTGATCGCCGACATCGAGTTCTCGGCACACGGGTCGCCGCAGCGGGCCGCGGCGCGCCTCGCGCCCGCGCTCGAGGCGGTCGAGCGCGCGGGGTCGCCGAGGGACGTCGCCGTCCTGGCGGCGCAGCTCGGCCGCTTCCTCACGTTCACCGGGGAGTTCGCGGCGGCCGCGCCGCACCTCGAGCGCGCCCTCCTTCTCGCCGAGGGGCTGGGGCTCCCGGAGACGCTCGCGAACGCGCTCAACAGCAAGTCGACGCTGCTCCTCTACGAGCACCGGCCTCGCGAGTCGCGGCTGCTCGTGAACGGCGCCCTCGACATCGCGCTCGAGCACGATCTCCGTGACGCGGCCCTGCGGGCATACAACAACGTGATCGCATCGCAGTGGAACGACCAGGACTGGCAACGCGAGATCGTCACCCTCGAGCACGCGCTCGAGTACGCGCGCCGCCTCGGCGACCGGCACTGGGAGCTGCAGTTCTCGGCCGGCAGCATCGGCGTCCTGGAGGCATTGGGGCGGTGGGACGACGTGCTCGAGGTGGCCGACGGCATCGAGACGGACACGACCACGGAGTTCGCGCGCGGGCTCCTCCTCTGGGTGGTTCTCGTCCACGCACGGCGCGGCGATCTCGAGGCTGCGCGCGACCTGCTCGAGCGGCATGCGGACGTCGGACGTTCCGGGAACACCGACTTCGCGGCGAGCTACGCGCTCCTGAACGGTGTGTGGCTGCACGAGAGCGGGCGCCACGACGACGCCTACGACGAGGCGATGCGGGCGCTCGCCCTCCTGGGCGACCGCGGGCACGGCTCGTGGTTCCACTTCCTCGCGTTCGACGCGAGCGCGGGGGTGTGGGACGAGCGGAGGATCGTCGACCTCCTCGGCCGGATCGAGCGGCCCGTGCACGGCCGGCCGGCGACCGGCGTGGCCGCGCAGGCGGCGAGGTTCAGGGCGCGCCTCGAGGCGGACGCGCTGCCGGGGCTGGAGGAGGCGGAGCGCCTGTTCCGCGAGCTCGGGGCGCCGTTCCACCTCGCCGTCGTCCAGCTCGAGCGGGCGGAGTGCCTCGTCGCCGCCGGGCGGACGGAGGAGGCGGAGCAGCGCGCCGCCGACGCGCGGGCGACCTTCGCGGATCTGCGAGCAGCGCCCTACCTCGCCCGCGCCGAGCGGCTTCGCGCCGGCTCGGCCGTCAGCGTCGCCGGTTGAGCGCCCGCAGGGCGTTCTCGACGGGCAGCGGGTCGCCCTTGTGCAGCAGCGTGCCGCCGATCTCCTCCGCGAGGTGCGTGTCCACGTCGCCGACGCTCCCCGTGACGAACACGACGGCGATCCCGGGCGCCACCTCCTGCACCCGCCGCGCGATCTCGAAGCCGCTCGAGCCCGGGATGGCGATGTCGATCACGAGCGCGGCGGGCCGGAGCCGGTCCGCGAGCGTCACCGCGTCGTCGGGGCTGCCCGTGTCGCCGACGACGTCGATGTCGAACGTCGCGTCGAGGAACGCGCTCAGCGCGCGCCGGTAGACCGCGTCGTCGTCGACGATCAGGACGGTTACCACGCGGTCCCCAGTACGATCGTGGCCGCATGCGGATCCGCGCCGCCGTCCTCGAGGAGTTCGGGCAGCCGCTCGCCGTGCGCGAGGTCGAGCTGGCCGAGCCGGAGGCCGGAGAGGTGCTCGTGCGGCTCGTTGCGTGCGGCGTGTGCCACACCGACCTCTACACCGCGTCGGGCGCCGATCCTTCCGGGTACGCGCCGACGGTCCTCGGACACGAGGGTGCGGGCGTCGTCGAGCGCGTCGGCGACGGCGTCACCTCGCTCGCGCCGGGCGACCACGTCGTGACGCTCTTCTCGCCGCAGTGCCGCGAGTGCATCCACTGCCTGAGCGACCGCACCAACCTGTGCCTCGCGATTCGCGACCAGCAGAACAGGGGATACCTCCCGGACGGGACCGTGCGCCTCCGGCTCGACGGTGAGCCGATGCGCCACTTCATGGGGTGCTCGACCTTCGCCGAGTACACGGTGATGCCGGAGATCGCGCTCGCGAAGGTCTCGTCCGAGGCGCCGCTCGAGGGGGCGGCATTGTTCGCCTGCGGCCTCTCGACGGGCATCGGCGCGGCCACCAACACGGCCCGGGTGGAGCCCGGCTCGACGTGCGTCGTCTTCGGCGCAGGGATGGTCGGGCTCGGCGCCGTCATCGGCTGCCGTCTGCAGGGCGCGGAGCGGATCGTCTGCGTCGACCTCTCCGAGGACCGGCTCCGGCTCGCGACGCACCACGGCGCGACCGAGACGATGGCCGGCGGGCCCGACGTCGTCGAGCGGATCGTAGAGTCGACGGGCGGCTTCGGCGCCGACTACACGTTCGAGGCGACCGGGAACGTGCAGGTGATGCGCCAGGCCGTCGAGTCGGCGCGCATGGGGTGGGGCCTCTGCACCGTCGCGGGCGTCGCCGGGAAGGGAGAGACGCTCGACATCGTGCCGCGTTACCTGATCACCGGGAGGCGCGTCGCGGGATCGTCGTTCGGCGGCGTGAAGGGGCGCGACGGCGTCCCGAGGCTCGTCGAGCGCTGGCTCGCCGGCGACATCGACGCCGAGGCGTTCGTCTCGCACCGCATCACGCTCGACGAGGTGAACCGCGGCTTCGAGCTGATGGAGGCGCAGGACGGGATCAGGAGCGTGATCCGCTTTGCTGATTGAGCGGGTCGAGCACCCGACCTGGACGTCGAACAGCTACCTCGTCTCCGACGGCACGCACGGCTTCGTCGTCGACTCGAACGGCGTCGAGGACCCGCTCGCCCGGACGGTCGAGGAGCGTGGGATCGAGCTGACGCACGTGCTGATCACCCACGGCGACGGCGACCACGTCGTGAGCCCGGAACGGTGGGGAGTCCCGGTCGTCACGTCCTTCCGCGAGCCGGTCCGCTCGGGCACCCTCGAGGTGCGCGGGATCTTCACGCCGGGGCACGCGCGGGAGCACTGGGCGCTCCTCGTGGACGGGACCGACTGCTTCACCGGCGACTGCCTGTTCAAGGGGACGGTCGGCGGGACCCGGAACGGAGGGCCGAGCGGCTACGCCGACCAGGTCGAGTCGATCATGAACCGGCTGATGTCGCTGCCGCCCGAGACCCGGATCCATCCCGGCCACACGCTGCCGTCGACGATCGGCGATGAGTGGGAGCACAACCCGTTCGTCCGCATCTGGCGTGGCGTCGACCCCGAGGGGACGGAGCCGTGCCGCGTGGGGGGCGAGGACGCGACGCTGATCCTCTTCGGCCCCGACTACGACGGCACGCACAAGGCCTGGGTGCGCTTCACCGACGGCCGCGACCAGATCGTCGGCGGCTCGCAGGTGGAGCGGTGAGCGTCAGGAGATGAGCGAGCGGCGGAGGGCGAGCGCCACCGCGTGCGTCCGCGTCTTCGCGCCCAGCTTCTCCATCGCGCGCCGGATGTAGGTGCGCACCGTGTCGGGCGCGAGCGCCAGCTCGCGGCCGATCTCGGCGTTCGACATCCCGTCGGCGATGCGCGAGAGCACGAGCTTCTCGCGCTCCGAGAGCCGCGTCGCGGAGGCCCGCCGGCCCGGCGCGAACAGCTCGCCGAGGCTCGGGTCGAAGTAGCGCTCCCCGCGCGCCGCGGCGCGGACGGCGACCGCCAGCTGCTCGAGCGGAGACTGCCTGAGGGCGAAGCCGCGCACGCCGAGCCTGGCGGCGTCGAGCGCGAGCTCGCGGTCGACGTCGTCGGCCAGGACGACGTAGCCGATCGCGTGGGCGATCGCGCCCGTCGACGCGCGCCTGATCACGTCGAGGCCGCCGATCTCGGGGAGCGCTGCATCCACGATCACGACCTTCGGCTCCTTCGCCCGGATCGCCGCGACGGCGTCCGTCGCGCTGGTCGCCACCGCGACCACTTCGAGGTGCGACCGGAGTGCGAGAGCGAGCGCCTCGGCGACCGCGCGCCGGCCGTCGGCGATGATGGCGCGCGGAACCATACGTCCCAGTACGGTATCAGTACTGTAACGTATGGTAATGGCGTCTCGGCTCAGCCGAGAGGACTGGGTCAGGACAGCGCTCGACGTGATCGCCGACCGCGGTGTCGACTCGGTCGTGATCGACGACCTGGCCGAGCTGCTCGGCGCGACGAAGGGGAGCTTCTACTGGCACTTCCCGAGCCGCGAGGCGCTGCTCGTCGCGGCGGTCGAGCTCTGGGAGGAGGAGCGGACGGCGGTCGGGCACCGCCTCCTCGTGGAGGTCGCGAACCCGCGCGAGCGCCTCAGGCAGCTCTTCGCCGAGGCGTTCGCCTACTCCCATGCCGGCCGCATCGAGGCCGCGTTCGTCGCGCACGCCGACGTGGCCGGGATCGGGCCGGTCATCCGCCGGACGACGCAGCGCCGCATCGAGTTCACCGCCGCAGCGCTGCGGAGCCTCGGGCTCCGGCCCGCGCAGGCACGCCGGCGCGCGCAGATCGCCTACGGCGCCTACCTCGGCCTCTACGCGTTGCGCATCGGCGACGCAGGCGAGGTCCCCGGCGACGGCCGGCGCCTCAGCGCGTTCGTCGACGAGCTGCTGAACGTGCTGACGACGAACTAGCGGGTGATCGTCACGGGGGTGCCGAGCGGTGTCTCGCGCATCAGCATCCGCAGCGTCGCGGTGTCGGCGTGGATGCAGCCCGCCGAGACGGCCCCGGTCGCCCCGCCGTGGATCGCGAGCCGCCAGTCGCGGCTCCGGTCCCAGCCGGTCGGAGGGTGCGGCTGGTGCCCCGACAGCGCGAGGATGCAGCAGCCGTAGACGCCCGACTGCCCCCCGGGGTCGACGTGATCCGTGATCACGTAGCGCCCGACCGGAGTCGGAGAGGATGCCGCGCCGACGCCGACGCCGACGCGCCGCACGACACGGCCGGCGTGGCGGACGACGAGCTCCCGCGCCGAGAGCGACACCTCGACCGACCAGTCGACGGCGCGCAGGGCGAGCTCGCTCCTCGGCACCCAGCCGAGGACGCCGTTCGGAAGATGCGTGCTGATCACCGCGACCCAGTCGCCGCGCACCGCCGCCACCCCGACCGTCTCGGGCGACCCGAACTCCGTCGTCGAGCCGAGCCGCGCGAGGGGCTTCCCCCCGGGGTGGTCGCGGAGGACGACCGTCGCGCTCGGGAGCGGGCTGGCCGCGAGGAACGACTCGTGCGGCCGCACGTCCGGGTGGGCGAGCGCCGCGCCCGCCGAGAGCACGAACAGCGCGCACGCGAGGAGGAAGGGCCGCATGCTGCCGAGATCGGCCGGGTCGGCGCATCGCCGATCGCCCGTTCGAGGGAGCGGCCGGGGGGCGATCGTGCCTACGATGATCGGCCGTGCTCGAGCTCGTGTGGCATCCCGAGGCAGTCGCCTTCGCGTTCTCGCGCGACGGCTCCGCGGGCGGCGACGACGAGCTCGAGGTGGCGGGGGCGGTCCGGCGCGGGCGGTTCGTGGGGCTCGCAGAGCTCGCCGCGTGGGAGCCGGACGAGCCGCTCGCCGACTCCGCGCGGGCGCTCCTGCACGTCCGCGAGCTCGCCCGGAGGGCAGTCGCCGAGGGGCTCGTCTTCCCGCAGCTCGTCGAGATCGGCGGCGAGTGGTTCGCCTTCTGGGGCGCGACGCTCGAGACCGACGTCGAGCAGGCGCTGACGGCGACCGCGGCTGCGGCGCCGCCCGTCGCGGGTGACGCGTTCGCCGGCGACCGCGTGGCCGCCGTGACGGATCTCTACCCGCGCCTCGTCGACCGCATCGCCCGCGACCGGCTCGTCGCGGCGGGGACGAGCCTCGGGTCCGCCCGCCCCTTCGGCCGCAGCCGCGCCGTCGAGACGTTCCTGCACGGCCTCACGTCCGCCGAGCCCGACCTGCCGCACGGGCCGTCGTTCGCGCCGCTCGAGCGCAGGATCACGCGCTGGGTCGACGACGGGCTCGCGCGCCTCGTTCGCGCGCCGTGGAGCGTCGGTCTCCACCTCGAGGAGCGGCGGGGCGCGCTCGTGCTCGAGCTGTGGCTGCACGCGTCGGACGACGCGACCGTCGCCCTCCCCGCGTCGCTCCTGTGGGACGCGGGGCCCGACGCCTTCCGGTTCCTCCGCAACTCCGACCCGTATGCCGACGTCCGGCGCGCCTTCGAAGGCCTCCGTCCGCTCCTCCGGCACCACGGCTTCGCGTTCGACGCGGAGCAGCCCCGCGAGGTCGAGCTGGACGCGGAGGACGCCGAGTACTTCCTCCGGCGCGTGCTGCCGACGCTCGAGGTGCCGGTCGCGCTGCCGAGCGCCTGGACGTCGCGTCCCGCCCGCATCCGCGCCGACCTGACGGCGCGCTCGTCGCCGCAGTCGTTCGCCCAGCTCGACTGGCGGCTCCGGGTCGGCGACCTCGGGCTCGACGAGGCCGAGCTCCGCCGGCTCGCGGCCGAGCGCGTGCCGCTCGTGAAGGCGGAGGGGCGCTGGCAGGCGCTCAGGCGCGACGACGTCCAGCGTGCGCTCCGGTTCCTCGAGAGCCGCCGGGCGGGAGGCGACATGGTTGAGCTCGTCCGCGCGACCTCCGGCATCGCGATCGACGAGTTCGGGCTCGAGCTGGGGGAGGTGGCGCTCGACGAGCGCCTCGCCGCGATGCTCGACGGCGACGCCAGGTTCGAGCCGCTGCCGACGCCGCCCGGGATGGAGCACCAGCTGTACACGTTCCAGGAGGCGGGCCACGGGTGGCTCCGCCTGCTCGGCGACCTCGGCATCGGCTGCGTGCTCGCGGACGACATGGGGCTCGGCAAGACCGTGCAGGCGATCGCCATGCTCGTCTCGGAGCGCGACCGGTTCGGCCGCGACGCGCTCGGCCCGACGCTCGTCGTCTGCCCGATGAGCGTCGCGCGCCAGTGGGTGCACGAGGTCGAGCGGTTCGCGCCCGGGCTACGCGTCCACCTGCACCACGGGGCGTCGCGGCTCGTCGGCCGCGAGTTCGCGGAGCGCGCCCGCGAGTGCGACGTCGTCGTGACCTCGTACGACATCGTCACGCGCGACGTGGAGACCCTCGGGCTGCTGGCGTGGGACCGCCTGCTGCTCGACGAGGCGCAGGACGTGAAGAACCCCCAGACGCGCCGAGCGCGGTCGCTCCGGCTCCTGCGCGCGCGGCGCAGGGTGGCGATGACGGGCACGCCGATCGAGAACCACCTGGGCGAGCTCTGGGCGATCATGGATCTGCTCAACCCGGGCCTGCTGGGCTCGCGCGAGTGGTTCCACCGCGCCTTCGTCGACCCGATCCAGATCGACGACGACCCGCACGCGCTCGAGCGGCTCCGCGCGATCGTGCGCCCGTTCATCCTGCGGCGGAAGAAGGACGATCCCGAGGTCGAGCTCGACCTGCCGCCGATCACGTCGATCAAGGACTACTGCCTGCTCACCCAGGAGCAGGCCGTCCTCTACCAGCAGGTCGTCGACTCCTGGCTGCCGCGGGTCGAGGCGCACGACGACCGCTTCGGCCGCCGCGGCGCCGTGCTCGCGATGCTCGGCCAGCTCAAGCAGGTGTGCAACCACCCGGAGATGGTCCTCCACGAGGGCGGCCCGCTCGCCGGCCGGTCGGGGAAGCTCGAGCGGCTCGTCGAGCTGCTGAAGCAGGTCCCCGCCGACGACAAGGCGCTCGTGTTCACGCAGTACACGAGCTTCGTCGGGCTCGTCGACCACCTCTCCGAGCGGCTCGGCAGGCGCGTCGAGTTCTTCCACGGGTCGCTCAACGCCGCGCAGCGCGAGGAGCTCCTGACGGCGTTCGCCTCGCCCGAGGGGCCGGCCGTGCTCGTGGTGTCGCTGCGGGCGGGAGGGCGCGGGCTCAACCTCCCCGCGGCCAACCACGTCTTCCACTTCGACCGCTGGTGGAACCCGGCGGTCGAGCAGCAGGCGACGGACCGCGCGCACCGTCTCGGGCAGGAGAAGCCGGTGTGGGTGCACTCCCTGATCACGACCGGCACCCTCGAGGAGCGGATCGACCTGCTGCTCGAGTCGAAGCGCGAGCTCGTGGAGAAGGTGATGGCGGGGACGAGCGACGACTGGCTCGGCGACCTCGACCTCGGCGCGATCCGCGCCGCGGTCGCGCTCGCGCCGGACGCCGTGGAGCAGGAGGCGGCGTGACGGGGCCGTGGGCACGTGCGCTCCTCGACCGGTACGGCTCCCGCGACGGGGCCGGCGGCGGCGGCGCGGCGGACGTGAAGGTCGAGCCGTCGCTCGTCACGGGCTGCGTCGACGGGAGGCCCGTCGCGATCTCGGCGCCTCCGATCGCCGCCGGGATCTGGGCGGCCGTCGACGCGCAGGTCGACGGGACCCGGCAGTCGGAGGAGCTCGCGCACGACCTCGACCACACGTGGGACGAGCCGCTCGTGCCGGCGGAGATCGTCCGCGTCGGAGCGGCGGACGACGTGGACGCGCTCGTTCGTGCGCTCGCGGAGGAGGTCGAGCGCGCCCCGGCGACGCTTCTGCGCTGGCGCGGGTACGGCGCGGCGCCGGCCGCCGGCGAGGACGCGTGGCGCGGCGGCGAGCTGCCGCCGCTCCCGCCGCGCGCCCGCCGGCCGCCCGACTCGGTGCCGAAGCGGTTCGGCGCGAGCGGCATCTCGACGCCCGACGGCGACCTCGTCGAGGTGCTCGTGCGCGCCTACCGCGCCTTCGCCGACGACGGTCACGGCCGACCCCGGGGGTAGGCTCTCCCGGTGCGCCTGGTCGTGCTCGTGGCGGTGGCCGCCTCGCTCGCCACCGCCGGAACGGCGCGGGCAGGCACGGAGATGTTCGTCGGCGCCGCCGAGGACAACGTCCGCAGCCTCGACCCGCTCGTCGCGAAGCAGAAGATGGACCTCGCCGCGATCTCCGGTCTCGGCACGGTGCGCATGACGGTCCTCTGGCACACGGGCCAGGAGCGCCTCGGCGGCGACGACGAGGTCGTGCTGCGGAACGCGTCCGCGGCGGCGCAGCTCGACGGGATCCGCCTCGTCGTCTCGCTCTATCCGGCGAGCTGGCGGTCGACGCCGCTCGACGCGCGTGCGCGCGGGCAGTTCGCGTCGTACGCGGCGTCGATCGCGCGCGAGTTCCCGGCGATCGAGGACTTCATCGTCGGCAACGAGCCGAACCTCAACCTCTTCTGGATGCCGCAGTACGGGCTCGGCGGCGTCGACCTCGCCGCCCGGTCGTACGAGCTGCTGCTGGCCCACACCTACGACGCGCTCAAGTCGGTCTCCGGCGACGTGAACGTGATCGGCGGCGCGCTGGCCTCGCACGGCGAGGACCGAGCCGGTGCGCGGCGGCCCACGCATTCGCCGACCGCCTTCATCCGGGACCTCGGCGCCGCGTATCGCGCGACGCACCGCAGGCGGCCGATCATGGACACGTTCGCGATCCATCCGTACCTGATCCCGTCGCGGCTCCCGCCGTCGTTCGCTCATCCGCGCACGACGACCATCGGCATCGCCGACTACCCGAAGCTCGTGCGCCTCCTCACGGACGCGTTCCGCGGCACCGCGCAGCGCGGCGAGACGCTCCCGATCGTGTACGACGAGTTCGGGTACCAGTCCCGCGTCCCCGGCTACATGCGCTTCGCCTACACGCACCTCGCGGCACCGGCCGCGGGCGACGCCGTCCCGGAGGCGACGCAGGCCGCGTACTACGGTGCGGCCTTCGCGCTCGCCGCGTGCCAGCCGACGGTCGCCGGGATGCTGATCTTCCACGTCGTGGACGAGCGCGACGCCCGCGCCTGGCAGTCGGGGCTCTACTACGCGAACGGCAGGCCGAAGACGAGCCTGCGCGCGGTCCGCCGTGCCGCCCTCGCCGCGCAGGCGGGCGCCCTGGCGGCGTGCGGCGTGGACAAGACCACGGCCGACGTCGCCGACGTCGCCTTCGACCCCGGCCGCAGCGCGACCTTCTCGTGCGCGCTCCCGTGCACGTACGAGCTGCGCCTCGTCGACGCGGCCGCCGCGACGGTCGGCTCCACGACCGGCAAGGCGGTCGGCGCCGTGACCGTGAAGCTGCCGGTCGACGCGCTCCCGGTGGGCTCCTACCGGTATGCGCTCCGCGTGTTCAAGTGCGGGAAGCCGGGCACCGCCGAGGAGCGGTTCAGCCCGCCGTTCGAGGTGCCGGCACAGTGACGCGCGCGGCTCTCGCGGTGGCGCTCGTCGTCGCCGCGCTGCCCGCGAGCGCCGCGGCGGCGCCCGCCGCGAGCCCGCTCCGCCCGGCGTTCACCGCCGTCTTCGCGGCGACCTCCTACGCGCCCGGGAGCACCGCGACGCTGCGGATCAAGACGCCCGTGCACGCGCTCGACCTGCAGATCCTCCGGGCCGGCGCCGAGCACGCCTGGTCGAGCGTCGGCCGCCCGTGGGGGCCGGACCGCCACCTCCGCTTCCGCCGCACGGGGCAGAACGTGCTGCGCGTCCGGCTCGGGCCGTGGTCGAGCGGCCTCTACTTCGCGCGCCTGACGAGCCGCGTCGGCAAGGACGTCGCCTACGCGCCGTTCGTCGTCCGGCCCGACGTCTGGGGCCGGAGCCGTGTCGCCGTCGTCCTGCCGACCTACAGCTGGCAGGCGTACGACTTCTACGACGCGAACGGCGACGGCCGGGCCGACTCCTGGTACCGCGACCCCCACCGGCACAGCGTGCCGCTCGGACGGCCGTTCCTCGGCACCGGCAAGCCGCCGCACTACCGCACGCAGCAGCGGGGCTTCCTCCGCTTCCTCGTGCACACCGGGCGGCAGGCGGACTACGTCACCGACGAGGACCTCGAGCAGGTCGCGAGCGGTGACGACCTCGCGGCCCGGTACGACCTGATCGTCTTCTCCGGGCACGAGGAGTACGTCACGACGCACATCTACGACGTGATCCAGCGCTACCGCGACCTCGGCGGCAACCTCGCGTTCCTCTCCGCCGACAACTTCTTCTGGCGGGTCGACCTGAAGGACCGGAAGATCTGGCGCATCCAGCTGTGGCGCAACCTCGGCCGGCCCGAGGCGGCGCTCGTCGGCGTCCAGTACCGCGGCAACGACCGCGGCGGCCACACGGCGCCCTACGTGCTCGCGAACCGCGAGGCGGCGCCGTGGCTCTTCTCGGGCATCGAGCTCTCGGACGGCTCGCCCCTCGGCGCCGTCCACTACGGGATCGAGTTCGACGCGACGTCGGATGCGTCCCCGCCGGGCACCGCCGTGCTCGCGGCCGTCGACCCGGGGCTGCGCGGCGGGGCGATCGTCGGCCAGATGACCTACTACGAGACGCCGGCCGGAGCGAAGGTCTTCGCCGCCGGGACGCTCGGCTTCGGCGGGTCCGACAACCCGCTCGCGGCGACCCTCTTCGCGAACCTCTGGAACCACCTGGTGCTGCCGTAGTGCGCCCCGACCGGCTGATCGCGTTCACCGACGGCGTCGTCGCGATCCTGATCACGATCCTCGTGCTCGAGCTGCGGCCGCCGACCGGCGACCACATCGGAGACATCCTCGACGAGAAGGGGAGGCTGCTCGCGTACCTGCTGAGCTTCGCGTTCGTCGCGATCTACTGGGTGAACCACCACCACCTCCTGCAGGTCGTCCACCGGATCGACGGGCGCGTCCTGTGGGCCAACATGCACCTGCTCTTCTGGCTCTCGCTCACCCCGGTCGCCACCGCGTGGCTCGGCGACACCGGCGTCAAGGCGGGGCCGGTGGCGATCTACGCCGCCGTGCTGATCGGCTGCGCGGTCGCCTTCACGCTGCTCGTCCTCTCGCTCCTCGCGGTGCACGAGCCCGGGTCCCAGCTGCACCAGGCGATCGGCAGCGACCTGAAGGGCAGGGTCTCCCTCGGGCTCTACGTGGTCGCCTTCGTCCTCGCGTTCGTCGAGCCGTGGGTGTCGGTGGCGCTGTTCGTGGCGGTGGCGCTCATTTGGTTCATCCCGGACCGCCGCGTCACGCGGGTGCTCACGCTCGAACCGCGCTGAGCGCCGCGACCGCGACCACGATCGTGACGATCCCGACGACCTGCACCGCGCGCAGGCGCTCGTGGAAGAGGACGAGCGCGGCGACCGCCGCGAACGCTGCGAACTGCGAGCCGAGCACCGCACTCACGGCGATGCCGTGCCGGGCGCCCAGCGCGTAGAACGCGAAGCCGGCGACCTCGCAGACGCCCGCGAGGGCGACGAGCGGCACGGCGTTCGCCGCGATCCGGATCCGGCCGAGCGCGAGCGACGGCAGCGCGACGACGAGGACGCCGACCGCGCGCGGCGGGATCACCGCCCACACGAGCGGGAGCGCGTTGCTGACCTTCGCCGTCGAGAAGAGCCCGGCGCCGAAGCTGCAGGCCGCGGCGACGGCGAGGAGCGTGGCGCGGAGCGTGTGCCCGCCTGCGGCCGGCGGCGTCAGGCTCGCCAGCACGACGCCGGCGGCGATCGCCGCGAGCAGGATCGCCGACGGGACGCCGAGCGCCTCGCCCGTGACGACGGCGAGCACGGCCGCGATCGCCCCCTCGGTAGATGCGATTGGCGAGATGACCGAGACCTTCCCGACCCGGACCGCCTCGTACGTCAGCAGGAGCCCGGCCACGTTCGCCGCACCGGCGAGGACGATCCAGCCGAGCTCGCGCCCGTGGAGCCCGCTGGGGACGCCCGACGCGATCGCGAACGGCGCCGTGATGACGAAGCCGACGATCATCACCCAGCAGAGCACCGAGCGCGCGCCCACGAGCCGGCTCGCGCGCGTGGAGCTGATCGTCGCGGTCGCCCAGCAGACGGCGGCAGCGAGCCCTCCGAGGACGGCGATCACCCCGGATTCCTACCGGACGGAGCCGACGTGTCGGCTAGGTTCAGGCCAGGTGGCCGAGCTCGCGATTCGTCTCCGGGGCGTGGTGAAGAGGTATGGACCGATCACGGCCGTCGACGGCCTCGACGTCGACGTCCCCGCCGGCACCTGCGTCGGCCTGCTCGGCCCGAACGGCGCAGGGAAGTCGACGACGATGCGCCTGCTGACGGGGCAGGCCGTCGCCGACGAGGGCGAGGTGGAGGTGCTCGGCTTTCGGCTGCCCGGCGACTCGAAGCAGGCCCGCGCCCAGCTCGGCGTCACGCCGCAGCTCGACAACCTCGACGTCACGCTGACGGTCGAGCAGAACCTGCTCGTCTTCACGTACCTGTACCGCCTGCCGCGGCGGGAGCGGCGCGCGGCGATCGCGCGCGCGCTCCGGATCGCCCGCCTCGAGGACCGCGCCGACACACGGGTCGACCGCCTGTCGGGCGGGATGCGGCGGCGGCTCCTGATCGCCCGGGCGCTCGTGCACCGGCCGCGCCTCGTGCTGCTCGACGAGCCGACCGTGGGCCTCGACCCGCAGATCCGGCAGGAGCTGTGGGCGCTGATCGACCTGCTTCGCAGCGAGGGGACGACGATCCTGATGTCGACGCACTACATCGAGGAGGCGCAGCGCCTCGCCGACACGGTGCTGATCATGTCGCACGGGAAGGCCGTCGCCTCCGGCCCGCCCGCGGAGCTCGTCGCGCGGCACGCCGGCGACCAGGTGATCGAGGTGTACGGCGCGCCGCCGCGGCTCGCCGAGGTGGAGTCGGCGGCGCAGGAGCGCGGGCTGCACACGCGCCGGACCGGGACGAGCGTCGCGATCCTCGACGCGCGCGACGGCGCCGACGGGTTCGACGGCGACCGGCGGCCGGCGAACCTCGAGGACGTGTTCGTCCTCCTCACCGGCGAGGAGATCGGCTGATGGCGACGACGCCCGGCCGGGTCCGGAGGTTCGAGTCGTCGGCGCTCTCGGGCGTGCTCGTCCGCGAAATCGTCAACTTCTCGTCGTACTGGCGGTCTGCCACCTTCTCGTCGACGGTCGACCCGACGATCTACCTGCTCGCGTTCGGCTTCGGCTTCGGCTCGCTCGTGTCGCGGATCGGCGGCTACGACTACGTGCAGTTCGTCGGCACCGGCACGGTCGCGACCGCGGTCCTCTTCTCGAGCGCGTACCCGGCGATGTTCGGGACGTTCGTCAAGTACAAGTTCCAGCGGACGTACGACGCGATCCTCGCCGCGCCCGTCGACACGGAGGAGGTCGTGACGGCGGAGGCGCTCTGGATCGCGACACGCGCCGGCGTCTACGGATGCGTGCCGATGGTCGTCGCGATCTTCTTCGGCCTCGACCTCCACTGGGAGATGCTCGTCGTCCCGTTCGTCGCCTGGCTCGCCGGCTTCGGGTGGGGTTGCTTCGGGATCATGGTCGCGGGCTTCGCGAACGCGATCGAGAACTTCAGCTACGTGATCAGCGCGGTGCTGACGCCGATGTTCCTGCTCGCCGGCACGTTCTTCCCGCTGAACAAGCTGCCACAGTGGGCGCAGGTGCTCGGGGAGGTGAACCCGCTGCACCAGTGCGTGCAGCTCGTCCGCGACTGTGCCTTCGGGCTGCTGGGATGGGTCGACCTCGTGCGCGCGGGCGGGCTCGGCCTCTTCGGCGCGCTCGTGTGGTGCGCCGCCGTCTGGGCGATGCGGCGCAAGCTGATCGACTGATCAGCGCGGGGGCCAGCCGACGCGGATCTCGTTGCCGTCCGGGTCGAACATGGTGAACGCGCGCATGCCGTAGTTCGTGTGCGCGAGCGGCGTGAAGCGCGCCGCGTCCCCGGCGGCCTCGCGCCACCGATCGTTGAGCGCGTCGATGTCCTCCGCGTACACGAAGCACGCCCCGGCGGCGCGCTCGCCGGTGATCACCTCCCCGACGAAGTGGAGCTCGCAGCCGTCCGACTCGACGATCAGGTAGTCCCACTCCTCGGGCGGCGCGCCCCTGCTCCTGAACCCGAGGCCCTCGTAGAACGCGAGCGTCGCGCGCAGGTCCTTGCTCGCGAGGAGCGGCAGCGCGCGGTTCACGCGCCGACTATACGGCGGAGGAGCCCGCGGCCGGCCACGAGGCCGACGGCCAGCGTCCGGTAGCCGCTCGCGTCGAAGAGCACGACCATCTTGTCGCTCTCGTAGCGCTGCACCGTCCCGTCGCCCCACTCGGGGTGGACGACGCGGGCGCCGAGCGGGAACGGGACGTCGTCCGGCGGCGGCCCCGAGAGGCCGGCGTCGCAGTTGTCGCAGTTGCTGCACGGCGGTTCGAACGCCTCGCCGAAGTAGTTGAGGAGGTAGCCGCGGCGGCAGTCGCGCAGCTCGGCGTAGCCGCGGATCATCGCGAGGCGGGAGCGCTCGAACTCGCGCCGGTCATCCTGCGCCTCGACCGCGGCCGCGAGCGTCCTGCCGTCGGTCGCTCCGACGGCGTCCGCTTCGCCGGAGGGGAGGATCTCGACGGCGCCGACGTCCGCCAGGCGGGTGAGTGCCGTCGCGAGCTTCGCCTGCGAAAGGCCCGTCTCCGCCTGCAGCTCTGCGGGCGCGACGGGCCCCGCGTGCGCAGCGACCGCATCCGCGACCGCCTCGAGCTCGTCGTGCTGCACGGCGCCCACCCCCGCGAAGAAGCGCCGCAGCCCGAGGTCCTCCGAGCGGTAGAAGAGGACGGCGGCTGCGGGGTCGCCGTCCCGGCCCGCGCGCCCGATCTCCTGGAGGAGCGAATCGACGGAGTCCGGGATCGCATGGTGGAACACGAACCTGACGTTCGCCTTGTCGACGCCCATCCCGAACGCCGTCGTCGCGACGACCACGTCGAGGTCGTCCTCCATGAACGCGCGCTGCGTCCCCTCGCGCTCCGCCGTCCGCAGGCCCGCGTGGTACGCGGCGGCGCGAACGCCGCGGGACGCGAGCTGCTCCGCGACCGTCTCCGCCGCCGCGCGCGTCGCCGCGTAGACGATGCCCGGCTTCGTCGCGCGCTCCACGGCCGCGAGCAGCGCCTCGTCCTTCGCCGTCTCGTCGCGGAACGTCTCCACGGCGAGGTGGAGGTTCGGGCGGTCGAAGCCGTGCACGAGGACGAGCGGGTCGCGCATCCCGAGCCGCTCCACGATCTCGGCGCGCACCGGCGGCGACGCCGTCGCCGTCAGCGCGACGATCGTCGGCCGGCCGAGCGCGTCGGCGGCCGCGCCCAGGCGGAGGTACTCCGGGCGGAAGTCGTGGCCCCACTCCGAGATGCAGTGCGCCTCGTCGACGACGAGCAGCGAGGGGCGCGCCGCCGCGAGCGTCTCGAGGGTCTCCTCGTTCGCGAGCTGCTCCGGGGCGAGCAGCAGGAACTCGAGGTCGCCCTCTTCGAGCCGGTCGAGCGCCTCCTCGCGCTCCGCCACTCGGACCGTCGAGGTGCGCGCCGCCGCGTCGCCCGCTGCCGCCTCCGCGCGCGCCTCCACCGGGTCGCGCGGCAGGGCGATCAGCGGCGACACGACGAGCGTCGGCCCGGGGACGATCGCGCCTGCGACCTGGTAGACGGCCGACTTCCCGGCGCCCGTGGGCATGAC
>DASWRL010000010.1:0-22139 GCA_036403195.1 Gaiellaceae bacterium | reverse complement strand
TCCCCGACGTCGACGGGAACCTCGGGCACTTCGTCGTCGGCAAGGTGCTCGAGGCCGGGAAGCACCCGAACGCCGACAAGCTGCAGCTGACGCGCGTGGACGTCGGCGACGGCGAGCCGCGCTCGATCGTCTGCGGCGCGTGGAACTTCGGCGCCGGCGCGACCGTCGCCGTCGTGACGCCGGGCGGGCTGATGCCCGGCGGCGAGCTCCGCATCGAGCGCCGGAAGCTCCGCGGCGAGGTCTCGGACGGGATGATCCTGTCCGAACGCGAGCTGGAGCTCGGACAGGATCACGGCGGGATCATGCTGCTCCCCGACGAGCTCGAGGCCGGGGCGCCGCTCGCCGACGTGCTCCCGCTCGGCGACGACGTGCTCGAGATCGAGACGCTCTACAACCGCGCCGACCTCACCTCGATCTACGGCATCGCGCGCGAGGTCGCGTCGCTCACCGGGGCCGAGCTCCGGCCGGTGCCCGGGACCGAGCCCACGCGCGCGGGGGACGACGCGTTCCCCGTGACGGTGGAGGACCTCGACGCGTGCCCGCGCTTCATCGCGCGCGTCTTCCGCGACGCGACGGTGGCGTCGTCGCCGGCGTGGCTGAAGGCGCGACTCACCGCGGCCGGGATGCGCCCGATCTCGAACGTCGTCGACATCACGAACTACGTCATGCTCGCGCTCGGAAGCCCGCTCCACGCCTACGACCTGGACACGCTCCGCGGCGGCATCGTGGTCCGTCGGGCGACGCCGCACGAGGAGCTCGTGACGCTCGACGGGACGCGGCGGCAGCTCGATCCGGCCGACCTCGTGATCGCAGACGAGGAGCGCCCGGTCGGCCTCGCCGGCGTGATGGGCGGCGAGAACACCGAGGTCTCCGAGTCGACGCGATCCGTCGTGCTCGAGACGGCGAACTTCGAGCCGCTGACCGTGATCCGGAGCGGCGAGCGCCACCGGATGCGCTCGGAGGCGCAGACGCGCTGGGAGAAGGGAGTCGACCCCGAGGCGGCGCTGCCCGCGGCGCGGTACGCGTCGCAGCTCCTCGCGGAGCTCGCGGGCGCCCGCTGGACCGGCGAGACGGAGGTCCGCGCGGAGCCCGTGTCGCCGCCGCGGATCGCGTACAGCCCGACGTACGCGAGCGAGGTGATGGGCCTCGACATCCCGCAGGCGGAGCAGCGCGACCGCCTGGCGCGCCTCGGGTTCTCGGTCGACCCCGACTGGGCCGTCGTCGCGCCGTCGTGGCGTGCCCGTGACGTGAGCCGCGCGGTCGACGTCGTCGAGGAGGTCGGACGCTTCCGGCTGGAGGACGTGCCGCCGACGCTGCCGCGCCGGCAGGCGATGTTCGGGCGGCTCTCGCACGAGCAGCGGCTGCGCCGGCTCGTCGCCGACGTCCTCGCCGGCGCGGGGATGTACGAGGCGTACACCTACTCGCTGCAGCACGAGGACCCCGACCCGAACGCGCTCGCGCTCCCGGAGCCGCTCTCGTCGCAGCAGCGCGTGCTCCGCACGACGCTCGCGATCGGGCTGCTCGGCGCGGCGAAGCACAACGTCGACCTCGGGAACGAGGACGTCGCGCTGTTCGAGATCGCGCACGTCTACCTGCCGCCGGGCCCGGTGCCGGAGGAGCGCTGGCGCGTGGGCGGGATCGTCCAGGGCGACTTCTTCCGCGCGAAGGGCCTCGTCGAGCTGCTCTTCCGGACGTTGCACGTGGAGCCGCTGTTCGCGCGCGCGGACTTCGGGCCGGAGCTCGTCGTGGGCGCCGCCGTCCAGTCGGGCTGGGTGGCGACGTACGCGCCGACGATCCCGCTCGAGGGCGAGTGGAGCGCGTTCGAGCTCGACCTCGACGAGCTGTTCGCGCTCGTGCCCGAGCGGATCGAGTATCGCGACGTGATCACGTACCCGCCTCTCCGGCAGGACCTCGCGTTCGTCGTCGACGAGGCGGTGCCGGCCGGCGAGCTGATCGCCGCGGCGCGAGAGGCCGCCGGCGAGGAGCTTCGCGACGCGCGCTTCCTCTCCGACTACCGCGGCGACCAGATCCCGCCCGGGAAGAAGTCGGTGGCGTTCTCGGTCGCCTACCAGTCGCCCGACCGCACGCTCACCGACGCCGACGCGGCGCGTCTGCGAGCGGCCGTCGTCGACGCGCTCGCCGCGCGCTTCTCGGCCGAGCTGCGCGCGTAGTCAGGCGACCGTCGCGCGCAGGATCGGCGTGGTCGTCGGCGCGTCGGAGCCGTCGCCGGGCTCGACGGTGACCGCGACGACGTCACCGCGCCTGACGGGAGCCCTGAGGACGAACGCGCCGCCGCCGCGCCGGAACGTGCCTGCGGCGACCGGGCGCTTCCCCCGTACGACCCACGCCTCGTAGGTGTGGCCGGCCGGAGCGTCGGCGAGCGAGGTTACGAGGGCGCCGCGGCTGCCCGAGACGACGACGACGCCCTTCCCGCCCGAGAGCGCGATGCGGTCGGTCGAGGTCCTGATCCAGCCGTTGTCGGGGCCGCGCGACGCGATCAGGACGACCGCGGCGGCCGCCGCCGCCGCCGCGAGGGCCGCGGCGGGCGCGAGCACGGCGAGCCGCGGGAGCCGCGGGAGCCGCGCGCGGCGCCGGGGTGGTGCCTCCCGGGCGAGCTCGTCGCGGGCCCGGCGGACGATCGCGTCGCGGAGCGCGGCGGGCGGCTCCTCGGGGACGAGGGCGTAGGAGAGCGACGCCGCGGCTTCGCGGTGCGCGCGGAGCTCGGCGCGGCAGGTCTCGCACGCCGGGAGGTGACCCTCGAGCTCGCGCCGCTCGTCGTCGCCGAGAGCGTCGAGCGCGTACCCCGGGATCAGGCTCGCGTACCGATCCACTGTTCCTCCTGTTCGAGGATCGACCGGAGACGCTGCATGCCCGCGAACATCCGGCTCTTCACCGTACCGAGCGGCAGGCCGAGGCGCGAGGCGAGCTCGGACTGCGTGAACCCCTCGTAGTAGGAGAGCACCACCAGCTCCCGCTGCTCGTCCGTCAGCTGCGCGAGCGCCGCGCGCACCCGCTCGCCCTCGAGACCCGACCAGACCTCGTCGGTCGTGCTTCCCTCCGCGGCCGTGTCGGGGCTCGAATCGAGCGGCTCCGCGCGCCGCCGCTCCTCGCGGCGGACGACGTCGACGGCGCGGCGGTGCACGAGCATCAGGAGGTAGCTCTTCGGCGAGGCGAGGTCGGGGCGGTAGGCCTTTGCGCCGCGCCAGAGCGTCAGGAACGCGTCCTGCACGACGTCCTCGGCGAGCGCGGGGTCGCGGACGATGCGCCGGGCGAGCGTCCACGCGACGCGGCCGTAGCGGTCGTAGAGGGCGCCGAGCGCCTCGTCGTCGCCGCGCGCGAGCAGCGCGACGAGCCCCTCGTCGCTCAGGTAGTCACGGTTCATCCGGCTCCTCGGGAAGTGCACGTGCGCTACGTTCGCACGCCGGCCGCGAACGGTTCGGTCCGAGGGCGCTAGTGCGGCCGGCGCGCCGGCTTGATCAGCCCGGCGTGCGGCCCGCCGGCGGCGTGGATGTCCGCCTGGCGGTCGAGCTCCGCGTTGAGCTCCGCACCGAAGAGGATCGCCCAGGCCGTGTAGTTCAGCCAGAGCAGGAGGACGATGCCGCCGGCGAGCGTCCCGTAGGTCTTCGTGTACGAGTTCGAGAACGCCGTGTACAGCGCGAAGAGGCCGCTCAGCGCGATCCACATCAGGCCGCCGACCAGCGACCCCGGCGTCACCCACTGCCAGCGGCGCTGGTCGAGGTTGGGCGCCAGGAAGTAGATGAGCGCGAAGAAGAGGAGCACGGCGACGAACGCGATCGGCCAGCGCGCGATGTTCCAGGCCCAGGTGAAGGCGCCGCCGAGGCCGGCCTTCCGCGCGATCGCGTCCCCGAGCGTGCCGCCGAGGACGACCATGAGGAGCATCCCCGCGGTCACGATGCCCGAGGCGACGACGAGGACGATCGAGATGATCCGCACCTTCCAGAACGGCCTCGTCTCGGTGCGGTCGTACGACCGGTTCACGGCCTTGACGATCGACCCCATCGCGCCCGACGCGGCCCAGACGGCGCCGGCGAGCCCGACGACGAACGCCACGACGGAGCCGCCGCCGCCCGAGTCCTTCTGGAACGACTCGATCAGCGAGGTGACCGCCTTCGGCGCGACCGGGCTCAGGAAGCTCTGCAACGAGTCGTACGCGTTCACGAGGTCGAGGAGCCCGATCAGCGCGACGACCGCCGGGAAGAACGCGAGCAGCGAGCTGTACGCGACCTGCTGCGCGAGGCCCATGCAGTCGTCGGCGAGGAACTCCTTGAACGTGCGCTTCGCGACGGCGACCCACTCGGGGCGCGAGAGCCTGAGCGGCTTCGCCGGGACGTGCCCGATGTCCGTCACTCGCGGTCGAGGATCGAGAAGCGCCCGACGCGGACGCGCTCGTTCGGCTCGCGGCCACGCCGCGCGAGATACCGCATCGTCGCGCCGATCCCACCGGCGAAGACGAACCCGGCGGCGGCCGCGCCGCTCGCCACGACCGGCAGCTTCGCGCGCAGCTTCCCCGTCAGGTCGGCCGCCTCGCCGAGCGACCCGCGCAGCTCCTCGACCGCCGAGGCCAGCTGATCGCGCTCGGCGGCGATGTCGCTCCGCACCTGCTCCGGTGTCCGCTGCGCGGGCATCAGCTCTTGATCGCCGCCGTCGTCAGCTTCGCCTCGCGGATCGCCTGCTCGGGCACCGGCGGCGATCCCTTCCGGATCGACGACAGCGCGACGACGCCGAGCAGCGCGGCGACCACGCCGAGGAACGCCGTGACGATCAGGAGCGCGAGCCACGTCGAGAGGAACGTCGCGAGCGCGGCGGCGACGGTCGCGAACGCGAACCCGAGCATGAGGAGCCCGAAGACCGCGGCGCCGATCCCGAGACCGATCCCGACGCCGAGCGCGCCGGCCTTCTTCTTCAGCTCGAGCGCCGCGAGCTCGAGCTCGAGCTTCGCGACCGACGTCGCGTGCTCCGCCACGTTGCGGGCGGCCTCAGACACGGGGGTGGGCATGACCCCTCCAGTCGACGAGCTTCGCGAGGACGTACCCGGCGCCGAGCGCGACCGCGACCACGAGCCACGGGCTCGGGCCGCCCGCGCGCTTCGAGCGCGGGGGCTTCGGGCGGTCGACCTGCGGCCCCGACGGCGCGCTCCGCGTGCCGCCCGCCGGCTCGTCGGTCGGGAGCTGGCCCTTCGCCCGCGCCTTGATCAGGCTCGGCTTCAGCTTGCGGAGGAACTCCGGGTCGTCGGCGAGCGCCTGTCCGACCTTCGCCTTCACGCCGCCGGACGCGCGCGCCTCGCGCACGAACGCGTCGAGCTTGTCGGCGGCGCTCTCGACCGCCTGGTCGGCCTTCGTCGACGTCATCGCTTCGTCGGCGGGCTCTCACCCGTCGCCACCCGCCACACCTTCGACGCGAGACGGCGCGCGGCCATCGTCGAGACGGCCCCGAGTCCGGCGTAGAGGCCGGTCCACATCGCTTTCCGCAGCATGCAACCTCTTTCGCCCTGGTCCCGGCGCTGCAAACATCAGAGGCGTGCAGGTCGAGCGGGAGCTGACGAAGACGGAGCGGCAACGGCTCATGCTGAGCCTGGTCGGCCGCATGCAGCTCGGGACGCAGCAGGACCTCCTCGACGCGCTCGGCGCCGCCGGCTGCCGCGTGACGCAGGCGACGGTGTCGCGCGACATCCGCGAGCTCGGGCTCGCGAAGGAGCGCGACCCGCTCGGGCGGCGGCGGTACGTCGCGCCCGGCGGCCGCCGGGTCGACCCGGCGGAGACGCTGCGGTCGCTGCTCCTGCAGTTCGGGCGCGGCGCCACCGCCGCGGCGAACATCGTCGTCGTCCACTGCGAGATCGGTGCGGCGCCGGCGATCGCGCGTGCGCTCGACCGGGTCGCCCACGAGCTCGTCGTCGGCACGCTCGCGGGGGACGACACGCTGCTCGTCGTCACCCGCGACGGCGAAGGGGCGGAACGGCTCGCGGTCGAGCTCAACGCGCCGCTGCCGGGCTGAGCTCCCACGGGAAGGCCGCCTCGAGCTGCGCGGCGAGGCGGAACAGGAGCGCCTCGCCGTTGGGCGGCCCGATCAGCTGCACCCCGACCGGCAGGCCGTCGACGAGCCCGGCGGGCACGCTCGCGGCGGGCTGACCCGTCACGTTCGCGATCGGCGTGAAGGGGCTGAACTCGGCGCCGCGCGCGAACTGCTCCCACGGGTCGCCGGGGTCGAACACCCAGCCCACCGGGACCGGGAGCTTCGCGAGCGTCGGCGTGAGCACGATGTCGACGTGCGCCCAGAACTCGACCACGCGGCGGGCGTGGCGCTGCAGCGCGGCGACGGCCTGCGCGAGCTCGACGCTCGAGGTCGCGTGCGCGCGCTCGAGGAGCGCGCGGTTGAGCGGCGTGAGGAGCGCGGGATCGCGGACGGGATAGAGCGCCGGCGTCAGCTGCCACATCCGCTCGAACCACCCGAGGAGCGCGTCGTCGCGCCACGGGGGCGTCGCCTCCTCGACCTGGTGGCCGAGCCCTTCGAGCCGCGCCGCGGTGGCGCGGGCGACTGCGGCGACCGCGGGATCGACCGGGACCGGGATGGGCGGCTCGACCGTGAACGCGATCCTCAGCCGGCCGGGCTCGCGTCCCACCTCGTCGAGGAACGGCCGCTCCGGCGGCGGCGGCCAGTGCGCGTCGCCCGGCTCGTACCCCGCGAGGACGTCGAGGAACGCGGCCGCGTCGCGCACCGTCGCCGAGATGCCCGCGCTCTGCGAGAGCTCGAGCGACCCGCTCACGTAGGGCGCGGGGGAGACGCGGCCGCGCGACGGCTTCAGCCC
Organism: Gaiellaceae bacterium; assembly: GCA_036403195.1. GTDB lineage: Bacteria > Actinomycetota > Thermoleophilia > Gaiellales > Gaiellaceae > PALSA-600. The sequence goes on along the minus strand of DASWRL010000010.1, from coordinate 15,316 downwards.
GAAGAGCCCGCAGCAGGACGCCGGGATCCGGATCGAGCCGCCGCCGTCGGAGCCGTGCGCGAGCGGCACGACGCCGGCCGCGACCGCCGCCGCCGCGCCGCCCGACGAGCCACCGGGCGTGCGGGCGGTGTCCCACGGGTTGCGGCAGGCGCCGTTCAGCTCCGACTCCGTGACCGCGGTGACGCCGAACTCGGGCGTGTTCGACTTGCCGAGGATGGTGAACCCCGCGGCGCGCATCCGCCGCACGATCCCGGCGTCGGCGGCGGGGACGTAGCCGGCGAACGCGCGGGAGGAGAACGTCGTCCGGATGCCCGCCGTCTCCGTGAGGTCCTTCACGAGCATCGGGACGCCGCGGAACGGCCCGTCCTCGGGCGGCGCGAACTCGGCGCCGGTGACGAGGAAGTTGAGCGTCGCGTTCGTCCGCTCGATCCGCGCCGCGGCCTCGTCGGCGAGCTCACGCGGCGAGACCTCGCGCGCGCGCACGCGCGCCGCGAGGTCGAGCGCGTCGATCACGATCAGATCGTCTTGCCGGCCGCCAGCCAGACGGGGCCTTGCGTGCCGACGTGCCTCGAGTCCGAGAGGGCGCGAAGGATGACGACGGCGCCGTGGATGCGCTCGTCGTCGCAGCGCGTCAGGCAGCGGCGCGCCATCTCGGGCGACACGCCGTACCCCTTGACGCGCGCGCAGCGGAAGCGGAGCGCGGCGCGCTCTCCGTCGCGCCGCGGGTTGCACTGCACACAGAGGACCGCAGCGCGCTCGATGTAGTCGGTCGAGGTCAGCTGCACCTCGACGAAGAGGTCGCTCCAGTCGGCGGGAAGCCCCGCGATCGCGCGGTCCCAGGCCTCTGTCAAGGTCGTGAGCTCCCGTCTCGCCGTCGTCTGCGGCGCCGCCTGGGATCCAGAAAGCGAGAGGGTGCCGTCGGGCACGTGGCGCAGCAGCCGTGCCAGGTTGTCGGGCCCCGTCGCCGTGCCGTCGCGCGCGACCGTGACCAGAAGCACCGTCGGAGCCGCGCGGTACGGGCCGGCCGGGGCGAGCATCGCGGCGGCGCGATCTGCGGCCTCGCGGTCCTTCAGCTCGAGCCGGAGCTGCGCTCGCGCCCACGCGTCCGGAAGTTCGGATCCAATGGCTGTCCACTGGTTCGCGACACTCACGAAGGTGAGCGTACACTCCCGGCACTTTGGCCAAGGTCGAGAGAGAATCCACCGTCACCGACGAGACGCTGCGCGAGTTCCTGCGCGGCATGCTGCTGATCCGCCGCTTCGAGGAGCGCGTCGAGGAGCGGTTCCGTGCCGGCGAGCTGCCCGGGTTCCTGCATGTCGCGATCGGCCAGGAAGCGGTCGCCGTCGGCGTGTGCAGCGCGATGCGCGAGGGCGACGTCTTCGCGTCCACGCACCGCGCGCACGGGCACACGCTTGCGGGAGGCACGCATCCGAACGCCGTCATGGCAGAGCTGTACGGGAAGGTCGAGGGGTGCTCGCACGGGTACGGCGGCTCCATGCACCTCTACGACGTCGAGCACGGGAACTTCGGCGCGAATGCCGTCATCGGCGGCGGCCTGCCCGCCGTGACCGGCGCGGGCCTCGCGTTCAGGCTGCGCGACGAGCCGCGCGTCGCGGTCGCGTTCTTCGGCGACGGCGCCACGAACATCGGCACGTTCCACGAGTCGCTGAACCTCGCGCAGCTCTGGAAGACGAAGACGGTGTTCGTGTGCGAGAACAACCACTGGGCCGAGTCGACGCCGGGGTGGCAGCACTCGCCGGTGTGGGACGACATGTCGAAGCGCGCGCTCGCGTACGACATGCGCTCCGTCAAGGTCGACGGGCAGGACGTCGAGGCCGTGTACGAGGCCGCGCGCGAGGCGCTCGAGCACGCGCGCGCCGGCGAAGGGCCCGTCTTCCTCGACGTCGAGACCTATCGCATGCACGGGCACTACATCGGCGACCCGCAGGTGTATCGCACCCGCGAGGACCGCCAGGACGCCGCCGACCACGACCCGATCACGCGGCTGCGCGACCGCCTCGGCGTCGCCGACGGGGAGTTCGAGCAGCTCGACGCCGAGGTGACCAGGGTCGTCGACGAGGCGCTCGAGTTCGCGCAGAACGGGACGGATCCGAAGCCCGAGGACGCGCTCGCGAACGTCTATGCCTGAGCTGACCTACCGCGAAGCGGTGCGCGACGGGCTGGCGGCGGCGATGCGCGCCGACGACAGCGTCTTCATCATGGGCGAGGACATCGCCGAGATGGGCGGGTCGATGGGCGTCACCCAGGGGCTCCTCGACGAGTTCGGCGCCGACCGTGTCCGCAACACGCCGATCAGCGAGATGGCGATCGTCGGCGCGGGCATCGGCGCGGCGATGGCGGGCATGCGGCCCGTCGTCGAGATCATGTACGAGGACTTCCTGACGCTCTCGCTCGAGCAGATCGTCAACCAGGCGGCGAAGCACCGCTACATGTCGGGCGGGCAGCTGACGGTCCCGCTGACGATCCGGACGCAGGGCGGCGCCGGCTGGTCGCCGGGCGCGCAGCACGCGCAGCAGCTCGAGGCGTGGCTCGTCCACGTGCCGGGCCTGAAGGTCGTCTACGCCTCGACGCCCGAGGATGTCCGCGGGCTTCTCTGGACGGCGATCCGCGACGACAATCCCGTCGTCTTCTTCGAGCACCGGCTGCTCTATCCGGTCAAGGGGACCGTCTCGGAGGAGCTCGAGCCGATCCCGTTCGGGAAGGCCCGCGTCCTCCGCGAGGGGAGCGACGTCACGGTCGTCGCCGTCGGGCCGCTCGTCCACCGCGCGCTCGAGGCCGCCGAGCAGGCCGAAGCCGACGGCATCTCCGTCGAGGTGGTCGACCCGCGGACGCTGCAGCCCCTCGACGAGGACGGGCTCGTGGCGAGCGTCAAGAAGACGAACCGCGCGGTCGTGGCGCACGAGGCGGTGACTCGGATGGGCTTCGGAGCGGAGGTCGCAGCGGTGCTCCAGCACCAGGCGTTCGACTACCTCGACGCGCCGATCGAGCGCGTCGGCGCGAAGTTCGCGCCGCTCGCCTTCGCGCCGGTGATGGAGCAGTTCGTCGTCCCGCACGCGGAGGACGTGCTCGCCGCGATCAAACGCACGGTAGGCTCGTAGCCCTATGGCCTCGGAGGTCAAGCTCCCGCGGCTCGGCCAGGGCATGGAGGCCGGAACGGTCACCAGGTGGCTGAAGAGCGAGGGCGACCAGGTCGAGAAGGGCGAGCCGCTCTTCGAGGTCGACACCGACAAGGTGACGCAGGAGGTCGAGTCCGACTACTCGGGCGTGCTCCTGAAGATCGCCCTCGCGGAGGGCGAGGCGCCCGTCGGCCAGACGATCGCCTGGATCGGCGAGGCCGGCGAGGAGGTTGCGGCGCCCGCCGTCGCGCCCGCGGCCGACGTCCCCGCCGAGCCGCCGGCGCCGCGCGAGCCGTCGGAGGCGCCGAAGGCGCCGGATCCCGCTCCTGCCCCGGCGAACGGCCGGATCAAGGCGAGCCCGCTGGCGCGCCGCCTCGCGCGGGAGCGCGGGATCGACCTCGGCACGCTCCGCGGCACCGGCCCCGAGGGGCGGATCGTCGCGAAGGACGTCGAGGCCGCGGAGGCGCGGCCGCCCGCTCCGGCCGCCGCGCCGGCGGGCGAGGTCGAGCGGATCCCGCTGACGAACGTGCGGCGGACGATCGCGCGGCGGCTGACCGCGGCGTGGCAGGCGCCGGTGTTCCAGCTCACGGTGACCGCAGACATGACGCGCGCGAACGGGCTCGTCGCGCGCGCCCGGGAGCTCGACCCCGACGTGCGGGTGACCGTCACGGACCTCCTCGCGAAGGTCTGCGCGCAGGCGCTGATGCGCCACCGCGACGTGAACGTCCAGTACGCCGAGGACGCGCTCCTCCGCTTCCCGACGGCGAACGTGGGGATCGCCGTCGCGGCGCCGCAGGGGCTGGTCGTGCCGGTGCTGCGGTCGGTCGAGCGCCTCAGACTCGCCGAGGTCGCCGCCGCGCGCGCGGATGCCGTCGGGCGCGCACGCGACTCCAGGCTCACCGCGCAGGACCTGGAGGGCGGGACGTTCACGATCTCGAACCTGGGCATGTTCGGGATCGAGCAGTTCGTCGCCGTCCTCAACCCGCCGCAGGCGGCCATCCTGGCCGTCGGCGCGGCGGTCGACACACCGGTGGCCCGGGACGGCGCCGTCGAGATCCGGCCGACGATGGCGATGACGCTGACCGTCGACCACCGCGCCGTGGACGGCGCAGAGGGTGCAGACTTCCTACGGACCGTGAAGCAGTTCGTGGAAGATCCCGCCCTCGCCCTGTGACCGATCGCACACCGCGCGTCTGGTACCTCGTTCGCGACTTCGACCGCGGCCGCGACTTCTACAAGCGAGTTCTCGGGTTCGACGAGACGTACGTCGACTGGGACGACAAGTGGTCGAAGCTCGAGCGCGGCGAGATGCGTATCGCGCTGGCGGAGGGCGAGCCGTCGACGAACGGCGGCGTCGCGGCGATCGACGTCGACGACGTCAAGGCGACCGCCGACCGCCTTCGCGGCGAGGGCTTCGATGTGGGCACGGTGCTGGAGCTCGCCGGCCAGATGCGCCTCGTCGACGTGTTCGACCCCGACGGGAACCGCGTCCAGCTGACGCAGGAGCTCGGGTGATCCGCAGGGGGTCGGCGGCCGACGTCCCCTTCATGCGGTCCATGCTCGCGCACGCCTACGCGTGGCGCGTCAACGCGTTCGAGGCCGACATCCCCCTGGCGCGCTACGTCGACAACTGGGGGCGCGACGGCGACGTCGCCGTGATCGCGCACGAGACGGGCAACCGCGTCGGCGCGGCGTGGCTGCGGCTCTTCCGGGCCTCGGAGCCCGGCTACGGGTTCGTCGACGAGCAGACGCCGGAGCTGTCGATCGCCGTCGTGCCCTCCCGCCGCCGGCACGGGCTCGGCCAGGAGCTGATGGACGCGCTGGTCGAGGCGGCGCGGGAGGCGGGCCGCACCGCGGTGTCGCTGTCGGTCGAGGCCGACTCGCCCGCCGTCTCGTTCTACGCGCGCAACGGCTTCGAGCGCGTGCGCGAGCAGGACGGCGGCGTCGTGATGCGCAAGCCGCTGTGATCCGGCGCATCGCACTCCTCGCCGTCCTCGCGGCCGCCTCCGCGGCCGGAGCGGCGGCCGGATCCACGTCGAGCGCCGCCGGGTGCCCCGCGGCGAGCCGCTGGCTCGTCCACTGGGACTCGACGATCGCCGGGCGGGTGGTGCGGCCTGCGACCCTCTACCGGCGGCCCGGGCGCGGCGTCGTCGGGACGCTCGGCGTCGCCGACCGCTACGGGTTCCCGACGACCGTGTCGGTGCTCGAGCGCAGGACGCTCTGCAGCAGCCGCTGGTACCGCGTCCGCTATACCACCTGGCCGAACGGCGCCTCTGCATGGGTGCGGAGCGGCGACCTCGTGACGACGCGGCTGCGCAGCCGGATCGTCGTCGACGTCTCGCGGCGCCGCCTGTTCCTGTTCCGGCGCGGCAGGGTCGTGCTCTCGACGCCGGCCGCCGTGGGCAAGGGTGCGACGCCGACGCCGATCGGGTGGTTCTTCATCACGCAGAAGTTCGTGGTCGATCCGGCGACCGGGCCGTACGGCCCGCGTGCGATCGGCATCTCCGCGTTCTCGAACATCCTTCGTAGCTGGCGCGACGGCGGCCCGATCGGCATCCACGGGACGAACGAGCGCTTCTCGGTCGGCAAGCCCGTGTCCCACGGGTGCGTCCGGCTGCCGAACGCGGCGATCATGAAGCTGTTCGCCGTGGTCCCGCTCGGCACGCCCGTCGTGATCCGGCGTTAGCGGGCCGCGCTGCGGAACGTCTTCACGACGTAGCGGATCGAGCTCGCGAGGAAGAACAGCCCGAGCGCCGTGCGCACGTACCGGTCGGCAACCGGCACGCGCGGGGCGACGGACTCCGCGAGCGTGCGCCGCCAGCCCGAGCTCGTTGCGCTGTGCCCGACGTCATGCACGAACGTCATGGGGCGGCGGTACCCCACTTCGCCCATAACCATTCACGGACTGCGACCACGAACTGCGGGTCGAGCGCGTGGGTCAGCGGGTACTCCTGGTAGAGGAGCTCGCCGCCCGCCGCCAGGACCGCGTCGCGCGCCGCTCGCCCGAGCTCGACCGGGATCACCGAGTCCTGCGTCCCGTGGCCGAGCGCGACCGGCGGCAGGGGGCGGCACGCGTCGATCGCCCAGCCGTCGACGGTCGGAACGAAGCCCGAGAAGCCGCAGACGGCGAACGGCCTCCGCTCGAGCGCGCCGCCGAGGCCGAGCGACAGCGCCATCACGCAGCCCTGCGAGAACCCGCCGACGACGACGCGCTCGTACGGCAGCGAGTCGACCCAGGCGGCGAGCGCGCCGTACGACTCCCGGAACGTCCCCGGATCCGGGTAGCCGACGCGCGGCACGACGTACCAGTGGGCGCCTCCCGGCGGCAGCGCGAGCGGCCCTCTCGGTGTGTAGCCGTGGAGGCGCCGCTCGGGGTCGAGCACGTCGAGGAGCGGGAAGAGGTCGTGCTCGTCGGCGCCGCGCCCGTGCAGCAGCACGAGCGCGCCCTCCGCCTCAGCCGTCGCCGGGCGTTCGCGCGCGATCACGACGCGGGTCGGGGAGCGGCGTGAGGATCTGCTCGACCTGCGAGCGATAGCGCTCGTAGTTCGGTGGCAGCGAGAGCGACTCGCCGAGCGTCTCGAAGGGCTCGTCGGCCGTGAAGCCCGGGCCGATCGTCGCGATCTCGAAGAGGACCTGCGACGGCTCCCGGAAGTAGATCGACTTGAAGTAGAAGCGGTCGATCACGGGTGTCGGCTGGGCGCCGCCGCCGATCACCTTCTGTCGCCACTCCTCGTGCTGCTCGGGCTGCGATGCCCACGCCACGTGGTGCACCGTGCCTGCGGCCTGCAGGCCGCGCGCCTCCGGCGGCGGGTCGTACCGGTAGAACGCGCCGCGCCGCTCGCCGCGCACGTCCCAGCCCGGGGCGAACCCGAGGGCGCGGAGCAGGCGCTCGCTCCGCTCGGGCTGCGATGCGTACGCGCGCACGCCCGCGAACCCGCGGATGCGGTGCTCGAGCGGGATGTCGGCGGCGTCCGCGACGAGCGGCTCGTCGCCCGAGTCGTCGACGACGAGCTCGAGCCTCAGGCCCTCCGGATCGTCGAAGACGAGTGCGTCCTCCGACCGCTCGCCGCCGACGCGCCGCTCCCAGAAGTCGAGCGACTCGCGCGAGGCGACGCGGAACGACACGAGGTGCACCATCCCGTCGCCTGCGCGACCGGGCGGTGCTCCCGGGTACTCGAAGAACGTGATGTCGGCGCCGGCCGAGCCCCGCTCGTCCGCGTAGAAGAGGTGGTAGACGCTCGGGTCGTCCTGGTTCACCGTCTTCTTCACCATGCGCAGGCCGAGCGTGCCGGCGTAGAACTCGACGTTCGCCGGCGCGTCTCCCGTGATGCAGGTGACGTGGTGGAGGCCCTCCAGCCTCATCGGCCGTAGCATCTCAAATGCCCGCGGCCCCGAACGCCTCGCTAGCATCGCCGCCATGGATGTCGACATCGCAGTCCTCGGCGGGGGCCCCGGCGGCTACTCGGCGGCGATCCGCGCCGCGCAGCTCGGGGCGAAGGTCGCCTGCATCGAGAAGGAGCCCGAGCTCGGAGGCACGTGCCTGCGCGTCGGCTGCATCCCGACGAAGGCGTGGGTCCAGACGGCGCAGTTCATGCACCAGGCGCAGGAGACGTTCGGCAAGCTCGGCGTCGTCGTGCCGGACGCGCAGCTCGACTTCGGGCGCGCGAACGAGTGGAAGGCGGGCGTCGTGAAGCAGATGACCGGCGGCGTCGCGAGCCTCTTCAAGGCGAACGGCGTCGAGTGGGTCAAGGGCGCCGGCACGTTCACGAGCCCGACGACGATCGCCGTCGAGGGCGGCGCCGACGTCGCGTTCAAGAGCGCGATCGTCGCCACGGGGTCGTTCCCGCTGCGGCCGCCGATCCCGGGGCTCGAGAGCGACCTCTGCGTCGACTCGACCGGGCTGCTCGCGCAGACGGACGTGCCGCGCCGGCTCGTCATCCTCGGCGGCGGCATCATCGGCTGCGAGTTCGCGTCGATCTTCGGCCGCTTCGGCTCCGAGGTCACGATCATCGAGATGCTCGACACGCTGATCCCGCAGGAGGACGCGGACGCGTCGAAGGAGCTCGCGAAGCAGTTCGGCCGCCGCGGCATCGCGCTCCAGCTCGGAAAGCAGTGCACCGGCGTCGAGCAGCAGGGGAACCAGCTGCGCGTGAGCTTCGGCGACGGCGAGTCCGTCGAGGCCGACCTGATGCTCGTCGCGGTCGGGCGCGCGCCCCTCGTGGAGGGCATCGGCCTCGAGGCAGCGGGAGTCGAGTTCGACCGCCGCAAGGGCGTCGGCGCCGACGACCACCGGCGCACGAGCGTCCCGCACATCTACGCCGTCGGCGACTGCGCCGGGTACTGGCAGCTCGCGCACACGGCGTTCCGCGAGGGCGAGGTCGCGGCCGAGAACGCCTGCGGTCACGACGCGACCGTCGACAACCGCGCGGTCCCGCGCCCGATCTACACCGACCCGGAGGTCGCCGGCGTCGGCCTGACCGAGGCGCAGGCGCGCGAGCAGTACGGCGACGACGTCGCGGTCGGCAGCTTCCCGTGGGTCGCGAACGCCCGGGCCGTGATGCAGAACGAGACGGTCGGCTGGGTCAAGTCGATCCACGAGACGCGGTACGGCGAGCTCCTCGGGCTCGTCATGGTCGGCCCTCACGTGACCGACCTCGTCGAGGCGGGAACCGTGGCGATCGACGCCGAGGCGACCGTCGAGACGCTGGCCGACGGCATGGCCGCCCACCCGACGCTGAGCGAGGCGATCAAGGAAGCCGGGCTCGTCGCGCTCGGCCGCGCGATCCACCTGCCGAACCGGAAGCGCGCGGCCGCCAAGGCGTGACGTGGGAGTTTGCCGCTCGAGCGCCGAGGGGTAGGCTCGGGGCGTGAGCGTGTTCAACCGCCGCAACGCGGCGCTCGGGTGGGTCGCCTGGGGCGTCGGGAAGCGCGTGCTCAAGCGAAAGGCCCGTGACGCGGTGCCCGCGATCGACGCGGAGTCGAAGCGGCCGAACAAGAGCGCAATCGCGCTCCTGATCGCAGGTGCCGTCGGTGTCGCGACCTTCGTGCGCAGGCGCGCCGCCGACGACACGGCAGACACCGCCTAGGAGTTCGTCCCGCCGAGGTGAATCCAGACGCCGATGCGTCGGCGCCTGGCCTTCGTCGCGCTGCCCGTCGCGGCCGCAGCCGCGACGTTCGGCCTCCTCTCGTTCCGCGCAGTCGGCGCCGCGCCGCGTGCCGTGCAGCGCGCCGCGACGGTCCTCACCGTCGTCTCGTCGCCGCAGGGCTGGCGTGCGCCGGGCGTCCCGGTGCCCGTCTCCGGGTTCGCGGGCCCGTCGGAGCGGGTCGTCCTCCGTGCGAACGGGACGCCCGTCGCCGCGACGACGTCCGGGCCGCGGGGAAGGTATGCGCTCCGGTTCGTGCCGCGCACCGCGGGCCGGTACCGCCTCGCCGTCTCGGCGGCAGGCGGGGTCGCGGCCGCCGGCTCGCTCGTCGTGCGGCCGGTCCTCGTCGACGCCGTCGGCGACATCACCTTCGGAGAGGACGTCGCGCCCGCGATCGCCGAGCACGGCGCCGCCTATCCATGGGCGTTCGTCGCGCCCACGCTCCGCCGCGCCGACATCACCGTCGGGAACCTCGAGACCGCGGTGTCGGACCGCGGGCTCGCGGCCGTCAAGGAGTTCACGTTCCGCGGCCCGCCGGCGGCGCTCGCCCCCGTCCACGACGTCGCGGGCTTCGACGTGCTCACGCTCGCGAACAACCACACCGTCGACTACGGGCGCGACGCGCTCCTCGACACGCTTCGCGCGGTCCACGCCGCCGGGATGCAGACGATCGGAGCGGGCGCGGACGCCCGCGCGGCGCGCCGGCCCGCGATCGTGGACGCCGGCGGCCTCCGTATCGCCTTCCTGGGCTACTCCGACGTCAACCCGCTCGGCTTCACCGCGACGGCGACGTCTCCCGGCACCGCGAAGGCCGACGTCGAGGGCATCCGCGCCGACGTCCGGGCCGCGTTGCGGCGCGCCGACGTCGCCGTGTGCTTCTTCCACTGGGGGACCGAGCTCCACCCGGCGCCCGACCTCCGGCAGCAGCAATTCGCCGGCGCCTGCCTGAACGCCGGCGCGCAGCTCGTGATCGGGGCGCACCCGCACGTCCTCGGCGGCGTGGTGCGCCCGACGCCGCGGTCGCTCGTCGCGTGGACGCTCGGCAACTTCGTCTTCCCCTCCGGCGCCGCGACCGCGCGCACCGCGATCCTGCACGTGGCGCTCGGCGCCGACGGCGTCCGCGGCGCACGGCTCCTGCCCGTCCGGATCGACGGGTTCCGTCCCCGGCTCGTCCCGTAGATTCCACGCGATGAAGAGCCTTCGCGCCCCCGGGGTGCACGGGACGACCCGGCCGTGGTGGCAGGACGAGGCGCCGCCGGACGACGAGCTGCCGCCGCTCGAGGGGTCGGTCGACGCCGACGTCGCCGTCGTCGGCGGCGGGCTCACCGGGCTCTGGACCGCGCTCGAGCTCCGGAGGCGCGATCCCTCCGCGCGCGTGGTCGTTCTCGAGGCGGCGCGCTGCGGCGACGGCGCGAGCGGCCGCAACGGCGGCTTCCTCCACGGCTACTGGGAGGCGCTGCCGCGCCTCGTGCAGCTGTTCGGCCGCGACCGCGCGCTCGAGCTCGCGCGCGAGTCGGCCGGGGTGTACGACGCCGTGAAGGAGCTCGGCGAGGACGTCTGGCTCACCGAGGGCGGGATGTTGACCGTCGCGATCGGCGCGGCGCACGAGCGCGAGCTCGAGCGGGAGGCGGCGGTGTACGCGTCCGTCGGCGCGGCCGACGAGGCGGTCATGGTCGAGGCGGGCGACCTCACCGTGCGGTCGCCCGCGTTCCGGCGCGGACTCTTCCACCGGGGCGGCACGACGGTGCAGCCCGCGCGGCTCGTGCGCGCGCTGCGGCGCGCGGCCCTCGCCGCAGGCGTGCAGATCCACGAGCGCACCGCCGTGCTCACCGTCGACGGCGGTGTCGTCCGGGCGCACCTGGGGGTCGTGCGCGCGGGCGAGGTCGTCGTCGCGACGAACGCGTCCGCAGCGACCGGCTGGCCGGCTGCGCGACGCGTCGCCGTCTTCAGGAGCGCGATCGTCCTGACGGAGCCGGTTCGCGACCTCCACGAGCGCGTCGGCTGGGAGCGCGGCGAGGGCATCTCCGACGCGCGGACGTACCTCAGCTACTTCCGCCCGACGAACGACGGCCGGGTGGTGATGGGGAGCGCCTCGGGCGACTACGCGCTCGCCGAGCGCGCGCTGCGGACGTACCTCCCGCAGCTCGGCGACGTCGCGATCGCGGCGCGCTGGGAAGGCGCGATCGACGTCTCGAGCGATCGCCTGCCGGTGATCGGCACGGGCACCGGCACGCGCGTCCACTACGCCGCCGGATTCACGGGGAACGGCGTCGGCCCGAGCTGGGTCGTCGGGCGGACGCTCGCGCGGCTCGCGCTCGGCGAGGCCGTCGACTCGCCCCTCCTCGCGGCGCGCGCGCCGTCGCTCCCGCCCGAGCCGCTCCGCACGCTCGGCGCGAGCGTCGTCCGGCGCGCGCTCCTCGCGATCGACGACGCCGAGACGTACGGCCGCCCCGTGCCGCGCTGGGCCGAGGCCGTCCGGCGCGTGCCCGAGCTCGTCGGGCTTCGCGTCGCGTCACGCTGACGGCTTGACCGCGCCGGGCGCCGCGGCGTAGGGTCGCTTCATCCTGCTGAAGTACCACTGCAGATGACTGAAGTCGCGGCGGCCGCCGTGCACGTCGAGCTCGGGGAGCGGCTGCGCGCCGTCCGGCAGCTCCGGCGGCGGACGCTGAAGGACGTCGCGTCCTCGGCCGGGGTCAGCGAGAGCTTTCTCAGCCAGCTCGAGCGCGGGCGGACGAACGCGACGATCGCGACGCTGCAGCGGCTCTCCGCCGCGCTCGGGGTCGAGGTCTCGGATCTCTTCGCGGCCGACGCCGGCAGGCCGCGCGTCCTGCGCCGCGAGGCCCGCGAGTTCGTCGCGTGGGGCGAGCTCGGCCGCAAGGCATTCCTCACGCCGAAGCCGTTCCACGCGCTCGAGGTCGTGGTCGCCCGGTTCGAGGCGGGCGGGTCGACGGGAGACGAGCCGTACACCCACGGCGACTCCGAGGAGCTCCTCGTCGTCGTCGAGGGCGAGGTGCACGTCCAGCTCGACCGCGACGTCCACCGGCTCGCCGCTGGAGACAGCGTGCACTACCAGAGCTCGACTCCGCACCGCGTCTCGAACGAGGGCGTCGAGATCGCGGAAGTGATGTTCGTGATCAGCCCACCCAGCTACTAGAAGGGAGCCGGATCGGGATGGAAGACGAGGGCACTATGGAGCGGCGGCTCGACCGCCGGACGCTGGTCAGGCTGGCGGCCGCGGCAGGAGGCGCAGGGCTCGTCGGCGGGCGCGCCGGCGTCGCCGACGCGATGCGCACGTTCGCGGCCGCCGAGACGGGGCGGCTGCAGGTTCTCGACTGGGCGGGCTACGGCAACGACGGCGGCCAGTCGATGTTCGCCGCGTACGTCAAGCAGCATGCGGCGAGCAAGCCGCAGTTCACGTACATGACGAACGAGTCCGACGCGCTCGCAAAGATCCACGCGGGGCTGACGCCGGACGTGTTCCGGCCGTACGTCGGCTGGTTGAAGTACTTCGCGACGAGCGGTCTCGTGCAGCCGTGGGACCCGTCGCTGATCTCGAACTTCAAGCATCTCAACCCGTTCATGGTCAAGGCGGGCCAGTACGGCGGGAAGCAGTACGGCATCCCCGACGACTGGGGCTTCGACGCGATCCTCTACCGCAGCGACAAGGTGACGCCGAAGGCGCGGTCGTGGGCCCTGCTCTTCGACGACCGCTACAAGGGCAGGATCGCGTGGTTCGACGATCTGAACATGCTCACGGTGACCGGCCTCTACCTCGGGTTCAAGAACCCGTGGAACCAGAGCGACGCCGAGCTCGAGCAGTCGCAGAAGCTGCTGATCTCGAAGAAGAAGAACGTGCGGCTGATCTGGTCGTCCGAGACGAACCTGTGGGAGGCGTTCGGCTCCGGCGACATCTGGATCGCCTATGCGTGGCCGAACGACTGGGTGCAGATGAAGAAGAAGGGCCTGCGCGTCGTCTACATGCACCCGAAGGAGAAGCCGGTCGCCTGGGTCGGGATGTTCATGCTGCTCAAGGGCTCGTCGCGGCCGCGGCTCGCGCATGCCTACGTCGACGCGTGGAGCTCGAAGGGCTCGGCGAAGTGGCTCGAGGACAACTACGGGTACGGCCACGCGAACGTGCAGGCGCGGCCGTCGTCGAGCGACCTGCTGAAGGCGCTGCAGCTCGCGAACCCGAAGGCCGTCACCGAGCCGAACGCGCACCTCGACCGCGACATCCCGCGCCGCGCCGTGTACGCGCGGGCGTGGGAGGAGGTGAAGGCCTCCTGACGAGGCGTGACCTGACGACGCCGAGCCTGCTCGGGCTGCCGCTCGGGTGGCTCGGCGTCTTCTTCGTCGCGCCGATCGTCATCGTCGCGCTGTACAGCTTCGACGTCTACACGCTGTTCCCGGGGGCGCACGGGTTCACGCTGCACGCGTGGCGCGCGTTCGCGCACGACCACGTCTACCTGCGGCTGTTCTGGAAGTCGGTGCAGATGTCGCTCGTCGTCTCCGTCGTGATCGTGGTCCTCGCGTACCCGCTCGCGTACTACCTCGCGCTCTCCGCGACGAAGCGGAAGTACGTCCTGCTCCTGCTCCTGATCGCACCGTTCCTGACGAGCTACCTGTTGCGCGTCCTCGCCTGGAAGGTGATCCTCGGCGACCAGGGCGTCGTCAACTCGTTCCTGTTCTGGACGCACCTTCGCAGCGAGGGGCACCCGATCTCGCAGCTCCTGTACAGCCGGTTCGCGGTGATGCTCGTGCTCGGGTACATCTGGCTTCCGTTCGTCGCGCTGCCGATCTTCGTCGCGCTGGAGAACCTCGACCGGCGGCTGCTCGAGGCGGCGAGTGACCTCGGCGCGAGCAGGCTGCGCTCGTTCCGCTCGATCACGCTGCCACTGTCGCTTCCCGGCGTCGTCGCGGCGTTCTTCTTCGTGTTCGTCCCGACGCTCGGCGAGTTCGTCACGCCGTCGCTCGTCGGAGGCGCGAGCGGGTACATGTACGGCAACCAGATCGTCGACCTGTTCGGAACGGGCTTCCCCGACTGGGAGACGGGGTCCGTGCTCGCCCTCTTCCTGATCGGCGTCGTCGCGGTCCTGACGGTGGCGTTCTCGCGCTTCCTGCAGCCGCAGCAGGTGGCGGCCGAATGAACGACGTCGCACTGTCGCGCAACGGCGCGCGCGTCCTGCGCGCGTTCTTCGCGCTCGTGGTGCTGTTCCTGTACGCGCCGATCGTGATCCTGCTGATCTTCTCGTTCAACGACTCCGACGTGCCGTCGTTCCCGCTCAGCGGCTTCACGCTGCACTGGTATCGGGAGTTCGTCGCCAACGCGGACCTCCGAGGTGCCCTGTGGACGAGCGCGACGATCGCGTTCCTGACGAGCGTCGGCGCGCTGCTGCTCGGCATGCTCGCGTCGATCGCGCTCGTGCGCCGGAGGTTCCGGGGGAAGGCCGCCGTCTCGGCGCTCCTCCTGAGCCCGCTCGTCATCCCGTACGTCGTGTTCGGGATCGCGCTGCTCCTGCTCTTCCACACCGTCGGCGTCCCGCGGGGTGCCCTGACGGTGGTGATCGGGCACGTCGTGATCACGCTGCCGTACACGATCCTCGTGCTCGTGCCGCGGCTCGAGCAGATCGACGAGTCGCTCGAGGAGGCGGCGTTCGACCTCGGGGCGAGCCGCCTCCGGACGTTCCGCTCGATCACGTTCCCGCTGATCCTGCCCGCCGTCGTCTCGGCGTTCCTGATCGCGTTCACGACGTCGTTCGACGAGTACGCGGTGGCGTCGTTCCTCGTCGGGACGCGCCAGACGTTCCCGATCTACCTCTACTCCGCGCTTCGGTTCCCGACCCAGCTACCGCAGGTGATCGCGGTCGCCGTGGTGGTGCTCCTCGTCTCGCTGACGGTCGTCGTCGGCGCGGAGCTGGGGCGGAGGATCGCCGAGCGACGCGTCGCGCTATAGGACGGCGGCCTGGTCGGGCGCCCAGGACAGCGTGACGCGGGCGCCGGGTGCGAGGGCCGACGCGGGCTCGTCGGCGAGGCGGTGGC
>DASWRL010000009.1:0-95029 GCA_036403195.1 Gaiellaceae bacterium | reverse complement strand
GGCGTGCACATGGTCGCGGACGGCCGCGGTGGGACGGCCTGGGTCTCCGCCGCGCGCGTCGCGCAGGTCCTCGACAACCTGCTGGCGAACGCGATCGACGCGTCGCCGCACGGCGGCACCGTCGCCGTGCGCGCGAACGGGCGTGAGCTGCACGTCGTCGACGAGGGGCCGGGCCTGGCGCCGGCGGAGCGCGAGCGCGCCTTCGACCGGTTCTGGACGACCGGGAAGAAGCACGGCTCGGGTCTCGGCCTCTCGATCGCGAAGCGCCTCGTCGAGCTCGACGGCGGCACGATCGAGCTGCGCGTCGCGGACACCGGCGGCGTCGACGCGACGGTCCTGTACTAGGTCGGTCCGTCCGGTCCTGGTCCTACGATCGGTCCCGGTGGCAATGATGACCCGCATGCACCCGGGTTTCACAGGTGTGGTCCAGCACCACTGGCCGCGACCACGCGGGTGGACGCCGCCGCAGCGGCTCGAGCGCCTCGACGTGTCGAGCCTGCCGGGCGTCGGGCCCACGCTTGCGAAGCGCCTGCGCGGCTTCGGCATCTCGAGCGTGCGCGACCTGCTCGACCACGCGCCGCGGCGGTACGAATCGGCTGCCGAGCAGGTCGCGATCGCGAAGCTCGGGCTCGTCGACGGAGAGGTCGCGATCGAAGGTCGAATAGTGAGCGCACGGGCGCGGCCGCTGCGCGGCCGGCGCACGCTCGTGAACGCGACGGTCCGCGACGAGAGCGGCGGCCAGATCACGGCGCAGTTCTTCAACCAGCCGTGGCTCGTCGAGAAGCTGACCCCCGGCACGCACGTCCGGCTGCGCGGGAAGCTCGGCCGGTACGGGTTCGACGTCAAGAGCTACGACGTCGGCGAGGCGCGGAAGACCGCCGACTTCGCCCCCGTGTATCCGGCGAGCGAGCAGATCCCGTCGGCCCGCCTGCGCGAGCTCGTCCGACGCGCGCTCGCGGATCACGGCCGGTTCCTCCCCGACACGCTCCCGGCGGGGCTCGACCTGCCGCTGTACGCGGACGCGCTCGCCGCGCTCCACTTCCCCGCCGACGAGACGCAGGCGGAGGAGGGGAGGCGGCGCCTCGCGCTCGACGAGCTCGTCGCGCTCCAGCTCGTCGTCGCGCGGCTGCGGACGACGGATGCGACGGCGCCGTCGCTTGCGGAGCCGGGCGAGCTGATCGCCCGCTACCGGAGCGTCCTCCCGTTCGAGCTGACGGTGCACCAGGAGCGCGCGATCACCGAGATCGACCTCGATCTCGCGCAGACGACGCCGATGCAGCGGCTCCTGCAGGGCGACGTCGGCTCCGGCAAGACCGTCGTCGCGCTCTACACGATCCTCCGGGCGGTCGAGAACGGGCGGCAGGGCGCGCTGATGGCGCCGACCGCGACGCTCGCGGAGCAGCACTACCTCACGCTCGAGTCGCTCTGCACGCCGCTCGGCGTCGACGTCGCGCTTCTCACCGGCGCCGTCAGGGGCGGCGTCGACGCACCCGTCGTCGTCGGCACGCACGCGCTGATCCAGCCCGACGTCCGCTTCCGCGACCTCGCCGTGGCGGTCGTCGACGAGCAGCACCGCTTCGGCGTGGAGCAGCGGAAGGCGCTCGCGGAGAACCGGTCGGCGCACGTGCTGCACATGACGGCGACGCCGATCCCGCGCACGCTCGCGCTCACGATCTACGGCGACCTCGCCGTGAGCGAGATCGCGAAGCCGCCGGCGGACCGCAAGCCGATCGTCACCGCGCGCGTGGGAGCCGAGCGCTCGAGCGAGGCGTATCAGCGGCTGCGCGTGCACCTCGACGCCGGCCGGCAGGCGTACGTCGTGTGCCCGCTGATCGAGCAGTCGGAGACGCGGCTCGCGCGCGCCGCCGAGGAGGAGGCGGAGCGGCTGCGGCGCGCCGAGCTGCGCGGCTACCGGGTCGGCCTCCTGCACGGCCGGCTCAAGCCCGCCGAGCGGCGCGAGGTCATGCGCCGGTTCAAGGAGCACGAGCTCGACGTCCTCGTCGCGACGACCGTCGTCGAGGTCGGGGTCGACGTGCCGAACGCGACGATCATGATCGTGCAGGAGGCCGACCGGTTCGGCCTGGCGCAGCTCCACCAGCTGCGCGGGCGCGTGGGCCGCGGTGCCGAGCAGAGCTACTGCCTCCTGATCTCGCGACCGGCGGAGGAGCTCTCCGAGACCGCCGACGCGCGACTCGACGCGCTCGTCGCGACCACCGACGGGTTCGAGCTCGCCGAGGTCGACCTCGAGCTCCGCCGTGAGGGGCAGCTCCTCGGCACGCGCCAGTCCGGATGGAGCGACCTGCGCTTCACACGGCTGCGCGCGGACCGCGACCTGATCGAGCGTGCGCGTGGTCTCGCGGCGGAGCTGCGCGACGAGGACGGCCCGTGGCAGGAGGCCGCCGACCGCCTCCAGGGCGACGCCGTCGCCGCGGCCTGAGCGCCTATGCTGGGCCGCGTGGGGCCGCGGATCATCGCCTTGTCCGTCGTCGCCGCGCTCGCCGGCGCCGCCGTCGCAGTCGCGGCAACCTCGCCGGCGACGCTGTACCACTCGGCCGTCGTCGCAGCGTCCGCGAAGCGCTCCGTGCACTACGTCGCCACCTCGACCTTCGGCGGCGACCGCGAGGTGCTCGTCGGCGACGCCGGCCCGGACCGCGGCAGCCAGCGGGTCACGTTCACGCACGCCGGCAGGACGGGGCGCGTGGCGATCTCGGTCGTCGCGAACAAGGCGTACCTCCGCGGCGACGCGTTCGCGCTCCACGCCTATCTCGGGTTGAACGCGGCGCAGGTGGCGAAGTACGCCGGACGGTGGTTCGTGATCGCGCCGCCGAGCGGCGCGTTCGGCGCCGTCGCGGAAGCCGTCCGGATGCCCTCGTTCGTCGCCGAGCTGCTGATGCCGGCGCCGTACACGCCGGCGCTCGCGGCCACGCTCGCCGGTCGTCGCGTGACCGGCGTCGCGAGCCGCTTCTCGCGCAACGGGAAGAGCGCCGTCGTGACGCTCTACGTCGCCGGCGGCTCGCCCCTTCCGTTCGCCCAGGTCGCGAAGGGCCCGGCTGGGACCGTCACGACGATCATGAGCCGGTGGAACGAGCCCGTCCGCGTCGCGGCGCCGGCCGGCGCGCTGCCGTTCCACTGATCCGGTAGGGGCCGCGTGCGCGTCATCGCCGGGACGCACCGCGGTCGCCGCATCGCCGCACCGAAGGGTCGTCACACGCGCCCGACGTCGGACCGCGTGCGCGAGAACGCCTTCAACCTGATCGGGCCGGTCGACGACGCCGTCGTCCTCGACCTGTTCGCGGGATCGGGCGCGATGGGCATCGAGGCGCTGTCGCGTCGCGCCGCCCGAGCGACGTTCGTCGAGCACGACCGCGACGCGTGCCGCGTGATCAACGCGAACCTCGACTCCCTCGAGCTGCGCGGGGCGGTCCTCTGCATGGACGCGCTGCGCGCGCTCGCGCAGGAACGGGGACGGTACGACCTCGTCCTCTGCGACCCGCCCTACGACTTCGACCGAACCCGGCTGGCGCCGCAGCTGGCGAGACTCCTCACGGACGACGGCCTGCTCGTGTGGGAGACGTCGGGCCGCGAGGAGCCGCCGGAGGTCCCGGGGCTCGCGCAGCGAACAACGCGCAGGTACGGGTCCGCGCGACTTACGCTGTACGAGACGTGATCACCGCCATCTACCCCGGCACCTACGACCCCGTGACGAACGGGCACGTCGACGTGATCACGCGCGCGGCCCGCGTGTTCGACCGCGTCGTCGTCGGCGTCGTCGGCAACCCGCGTCACAAGACGCCGATGTTCAGCCTCGCGGATCGCGTCGAGTTCCTCAACAAGGCGCTCGACGGCGTCATCGACAACGTCGAGGTCGAGGTGTTCAGCGAGCTCGTCGTCGACTTCGCGCGGCGGTGGGACGCGCGCGCCATCGTGAAGGGGCTCCGCGTCGTCTCCGATTTCGAGTGGGAGTTCCAGATGAACCAGCTGAACCGGACGCTCGCGCCGGACATCGAGACGGTGTACGTGATGGCCAGCCCGCAGGTCAGCTTCGTCTCGTCGAGCGGGGTGAAGGAGATCGCGTCGTTCGGCGGAAATGTCGAAGAGCTCGTGCCCCAGGCGGTCGCCGCGCGCCTCAAGGAGATGTTTCCGGACGGCCGCGTCGGCGCTCCCGTCTCCGACCAGGAGTAGACTGGAACGTCATGGACGTACTCGTTCTCATCGACAAGCTCGACGACCTGGTCCACAACGCCAAGGCGGTGCCCCTCACCGACCAGGTGCGCATCGACCGCGAGGAGATCTACGACATCCTCGACCAGATGCGCGCGACGATCCCGGAGGAGATCAAGCAGGCCCGCTGGATCGTCAAGGAGCGCCAGGAGATGCTGGCGGAGGCCAAGCGCGAGCAGGACCGGCTGCTCCAGGAGGCGCGCGAGCAGGCCGTCCGCGAGGCGTCCCAGACCGAGATCGTCAAGCTGGCCGAGCGGCAGGGGCAGGAGATCATCGACGAGGCTCGCCGGAACGCGCGCGAGATGCGCCTCGAGATGGAGGACTGGGCCGACGGGATGCTCGCGACGCTCGAGACGAACCTCGACAAGTTCCTCGGCGCCGTGCGGCGAGGGCGCGAGCGGCTCCACGAGCGCTCGCAGGAGTCGGTCGTCGCCGGGATCGGCCCGGTGGACCTCTCCGACAACGGCTCCAACTACTAGAGCTCGGGCGGCGGTCCCTCGTTGCGCCAGTGCCCGTAGGCGGCGTACGCCTCGACGGGTGACGTCGTCGGCTCCGCCACGCTTTCGGCGAGCGGTGTCGGCTCGTACCGCACGCGATGGTCATCCGGCCGTGCGCCGACGGCGACGAGGATGCACGGGCCGGTCCCGGCGCCCCTGAACGCGTGCAGCGTCCCGGGTGGGCAGTGCGCGAAGTCCCAGCGGCGGAGGAGGCGCTGCTCGCCCTCGAACGTGGCGACGCACTCGCCTGTGACGACCAGGAAGTTCTCCTCTGCCGTCTCGGCGTGGTACAGCGTCGACGGCTGCCCCGGCTCGAGAACCGCGACCGTGAAGCCCGTCTGCGGAAACGTGACGGGCGGTCGGCCGTTCCCGCGCACGACAGCCCCGTTCGCCTCGAGGACGCAGCGCCGGCCGAAGGTGTCGCTGCGGAGCCACGCAGCGTCGCGGACGTTCACGACGAACCATCCCTCCGTCACCGGCGCGAGGCCGCTGCCGACCCGTTCCAGCCGCGCTTCGGCCACCTGCGAACCGTAGCGGCGCGACGTCCGAACCGGCGCCGACGACCGCGGGGCCGTTGGTACCGTCCACCCATGACGAGCTTCAGCCTCCGCCAGGTGAAGCTCCGTCCGGGTGAGCAGTACCGGGACGAGCTCGAGATCGAGCTGCCGGCCTTCGAGTTCGGCGGCCAGCGCTACGTGCCCGTGCCGGAGAAGGTCCCGGCCGCGTTCGAGGTCACGCGCGCCACCACCGGGACGCTCTTCACGCTCGAGTTCTCGACCCGGCTCCACGGGCCGTGCTACCGCTGCCTCGGCGACGCCGTGCTCGAGGTCCCGATCGCTGCGCGCGAGTACCAGGCCGAGGACCCGGAGGACGAGCAGATGACGTCGCAGTACATCTCCGGCGGGAACCTCGACGTCTCGCAGTGGGCGCGCGACGCCGTCGCGCTCGCGCTGCCGGACAAGATCCTCTGCCGACCGGACTGCGCCGGGCTGTGCGGCGAGTGCGGGAAGAACCTGAACGACGAGCCGCACGAGCACGCGACGGAGGTGCGCGACCCGCGCTGGGCCGCGCTCGAGGCGCTCCGCGAGTCG
Source organism: Gaiellaceae bacterium (assembly GCA_036403195.1). Taxonomy (GTDB): domain Bacteria; phylum Actinomycetota; class Thermoleophilia; order Gaiellales; family Gaiellaceae; genus PALSA-600. The sequence continues at coordinate 89,220 of DASWRL010000009.1, read as the reverse complement.
TCCTAGGCCACGACGAGCGGGAGGTCGAGCGTCCGGCCGACCTCGAGCCGCTCGAGGAACCGGCGGTCGTGGGTCACGACGACGAGCGCGCCCCGGTAGGCGCCGAGCGCGTGCTCGAGCTCCTCGATCGCCTCGAGGTCGAGGTGGTTCGTCGGCTCGTCGAGCACGAGGCAGTTGACGCCCGCCGCGACGAGCAGCGCGAGCGCCGCGCGCGTCCGCTCGCCCGGTGACAGCGAGGCGGCGTCGCGGTCGACGTCGGCGGCGCCGAGCGCGAACTTGGCGAGCAGCGTGCGCGCCTCGGTCGCCTCGACGCCGCTGAGGCGCGTGAAGTCGGCGAGGAGCGTGCCGCCGAAGAGGCGCCGCGCCTGGTCGAGCTCCCCGAAGACCGCGCCGCGGCCGACGCGGCGCTCCCCGGCCGCGAGCGGCAGGTCGCCGACGAGCGCGCGGAGGAGGGTCGTCTTGCCGGAGCCGTTCCTGCCGACGATCGCGAGCCGGTCGCCGTACCCGAGGTCGAGGTCGAGCGGCCCGAGCCGGAACGCCCCCGCCGCGACGACGGCGCGGCGGAGCGAGACGAGGTCGCGTGCGTGGGGCGGGTCGGCGAACTCGAGGTGCAGGCGCCACGGAGCCCACGGCTTCTCGACGACGTCGAGCCGCGCGAGGTGGTTCTTCGCCTGCTGCACCTTGCCGCGCAGCGCGTTCGTGCCGCGGCGGTCCGCCATCGCGCCGCCGGCGCGTGCCTCGGAGCGGCGGCTCGCGAGCAGGATCCCGTAGCGGTCGCGCTCGTCGACGTAGTCGGCGTAGGCAGCCGCGTGCTGGGCGCGGTCGCGGTCGCGCGCGGCCTCGTAGTCGGTCCAGGTGCCGGCGTACTCGCGCATCCTTCGCGTCTCCGCCTCGAGCTCGACGACGCGCGTGACGGTGCGGTCGAGGAACGCGCGGTCGTGCGAGACGAGGACGACGCCCGCGGCGAGGGTGTCGAGGAAGCGCTCGAGGCGATCGAGCCCGTCGAAATCGAGGTTGTTCGTCGGCTCGTCGAGCAGGAACACGTCGAAGCGGGCGAGCAGGATCGCCGCGAGCGCCGCGCGGGCGGCTTCTCCACCCGAGAGGGTGGAGACCTCGCGGTCGGCGCGCCGCTCGAGGCCGACGTCGCCGAGCGCGGCGGCCGCGCGTGCGTCGAAATCCGCGCCCCCGAGCGCGAGGAAGCGCTCGAGCGCCTCGCCGTACTGCGCCGCGAGGGCGGGCTTCGCGCCGAGCCGAGCGGCGAGCTCGTCCATCTCGTGCTCGGCGGCGCCGACGCCGGTGCGGCGCGCGAGGTATCCGCGGACGGTCTCCCCGGCGCGCGGCCCGGGCTCCTGCGGCAGGTACCCGACGGCGCCGGAGCGGACGACCTCGCCGTGATCGGGCGGCTCGAGCCCCGCGAGCACGCGCAGGAGCGTCGACTTGCCGATCCCGTTCGGGCCGACGACGCCGATCCGGTCGCCGGGCGAGACGACGATCGACACCCCGTCGAGCACCTGGACGGCGGCGTAGGACTTCGAGATGGCGCGGGCGGCGAGCGCACCGGACGGCACGGACGGACCTCCTTCGAGAGCGAGACGGCGGGAACGCGGTGTCGGTCTAGAGATCCGTCATGAGCCGCCCCCGGAGGGGCGCGAGGACTGTACCAAGCGGCGGTGTGGACGATCTGTGACGCTTCCGTCACGTCGTTTGGCGAAGGGTCACGGCCCCGGGGGACGAGGTCCGGCGGCGTTCGGCTAGACTGGCGGCCGCTCATGGCCGTCCCGAAGAGGAAGACCTCCAAGGCCCGTCGCGACAAGCGGCGCGCCACGCACGCGGTCGAGGCTCCGCGCGTCAACGTCTGCCCGCAGTGCGGGTCGCCGAAGCGCGCGCACCGTCTCTGCCCGACCTGCGGCACGTACCGGGGCCGCGAGGTCGAGCCCCTCCGCCTCCAGGCCCCGTAGCGCGTGCCCCGCGTCGCGGTCGACGCGCTCGGCGGTGACAACGCGCCCGGCGAGGTGATCCTCGGAGCACTCGACGCGGCCTCGGACGGGATCGACGTGACGCTCTACGGCCCCGGTGGGCTCGACACGCAGGGCCTGCCCCTCGTCGAGACGCGCGGCGCGATCGGGATGGCGGAGAAGCCCACGGACGCGGTCCGCGCGAAGCCCGACTCGAGCCTCGTCGCCGCCGTCCGGGCGGTCGCCGACGGCGATGCCGATGCCGTGGTCTCCGCCGGGAACACCGGAGCGATGCTCGCCGCCGGGCTCCTCCACCTGCGGCGCCTCCCGGGCGTGATGCGCCCGGCGATCGCCGTCCCGCTGCCGGCGCGCCAGGGGCCGAGCGTGCTCGTCGACGCGGGCGCGAACGCCGACGCGCGGCCCGACCACCTCGTCCAGTTCGCGCACATGGGCTCGGTCTTCAGCGAGGAGCTGCTGGAGGTCAGGCGGCCGGTCGTCGGGCTCCTCTCGATCGGGGAGGAGGACGAGAAGGGGAACCAGCTCACCCTCGAGGCGCACCGGCTCCTGCGCGAGGAAGATCGCCTCCGCTTCAAGGGGAACGTCGAGAGCAGCGACCTCCTCCGCGGGGTCGCCGACGTCGTCGTCACCGACGGGTTCACCGGCAACATCGCCCTGAAGCTGCTCGAGGGGACGATCAAGGAGCTCCTCGACGTGCTGCGCGAGGAGATCGCCGCGACGCCCCCGGGGAAGCTCGGCGGTGCGCTGATCCGGCCCGCCGCGCGCCGGCTGCGGACGCGGCTCGACCCCGACACCTACGGCGGCGCGTACCTGCTCGGCCTGCGCGGGCTCGCCGTGATCGCACACGGCCGGAGCGGCAGGCGCGCGGTCGCGAACGCGATCCGGCTGGCCGCGCGCGGCGCCGAGCACCGCGTCGTGGATCGGCTCGCGGAGCGGCTTCCGGAACGGGTCGGTGTATGATCGCCCGGTTTTACCCACCCCCCAACAACGACCATTGAGGTGTCATGGCAGCGTCACGTGAAGAGGTCTACGAGCGGGTCAAGGAAGTCCTGACCGAGCAGCTCGGCGTCGAAGAGGATCAGATCACCGAGGAGGCGTCGTTCCAGGAGGACCTCGACGCCGACTCCCTGGACCTGGTCGAGCTGATCATGGAGCTCGAGGATCAGTTCGGGATCAAGATCTCGGACGAGGACGCCCAGAAGATCACGACCGTCGGGCAGGCCGTCGACTACGTCAGCTCGCACCAGTAAGGCGCCCGCCGACGCGAGCCTCGCGGAGCTGATCGACGCGCTCCCGCCCGAGCGGGCGGGAGCGGTCTTCACCCATTCCTCCTGGGCTGCGGACCGCGCCTCGTCGTACGAGCGCCTCGAGTTCCTCGGCGACTCGGTGCTCGAGCTCGCGGTCGCGCGAGCCCTCTACGACCGGTTCCCCGACTTCAGCGAGGGGCGGATGGCGAAGGTGCGCTCGCACGTCGTCTCGCGTGCGAGCTGCGCCGTCGTCTCGCGCGACCTGGGGCTCGGCGAGCGCCTCCGGGTCCTCGCGACGGGCTCCGTCGAGGAGGTCGAGCGCCTCGCCGACAACCGGAACGTGCTCGCCGCGGTGCTCGAGGCGGCGATCGCGGCGGTCTACCTCGAGCACGGGTTCGAGGCGATCGAGCCCGCGATCGTCGCGGCGTTCGACGAGCGCATCGAGTACGCGCTCACCTCGCACGTCGACCACAAGACGGAGCTGCAGGAGCAGCTCGCGCGTACGGCGCGGACGGTCGTCTACACGACGCTGAAGGTCGAGGGGCCGCCGCACGACCGCTCCTTCACCGCGGCCGCCGTGGTCGACGGCGACGTCGCGGGCACGGGCGTCGGGCGATCGAAGAAAGACGCGGAGCAGCAGGCGGCGCGCGAGGCGCTCGCCGCGCTCAGCGAAGCAGCCGGCGATGCAGCTCCAGCGTCTGCGCCGACGGCGTGACGCCCAGGTCGCCGCTCAGCCGCCGGCGCAGCGTCTCGTAGACGATCAATGCCTCCGCGGTGTTGCCCTGGCGGTCGAGGGCCTCCATCAGGAGCCGGTGACCGGACTCCCGGTAGGGCTCCAGCTCGACGAGGCTGCGGCCCGCGCGCACGGCGGCCGCGAGCTCCGTCCCGCCGATCCCGAGCGTCGCCGCCGCGTACGCCTCGAGCGCCCGCACGTGCACGTCCGCGAGCCGGCGCCGCTCGGCGTCGACCCATGCTCCCTCCTCGCCGGCGAGGAACGGCCGCGCCGAGATCTCCATCGCGATCTGCGCCGGCGCCCATGCCGCGGCCGCCCGGCCGAGGGCGAGCGCGCTCTCGGCGCGGTGGACGGCGGCAGCGGCGTCCTCGACGTCGACCCTAAGGCCCGGGAGGTCCGGCCGGAGCCCGTCGAACGGGACGACGCGGCGGAGCTTCGAGAGGAGCGGCGCGAGCCCGCCGTTGCGGCCGTCCCGCCACAGGGCCTCCACGAGCTCGTCGCGCGCGACCGGCCGGGCCCGGTGCAGGACGAGGTACGCGAGCAGGAGGCGCCCCTGCCGGCCAGGGAGCGCGGCCTCGACGCGCCGGTCGTCGAGCTCGACGACGAACCGCCCGCAGAGCTGCACCTTCGCGGCCGCCAACCCGGCGCCAACATAGATGCAACACCGAGCCCGTACAAACGCGGGAGACGGCGACGAGGAGGAGAGATGGCGAAGCAGATCAGCTGTGAGTGCGGCTACGTGATCCGCGGCGGCAGCGACCCCGAGGTCGTGCAGGGTGCGAAGGACCACATGCGCGCCGACCACCCGGAGCTCGTCGACTCGGTCTCGGACGACGATCTCCGCGGGTGGATCGAGGAGGTCTGACGCGGCTCGAGGATCATCCGGGCGGCGTCCGCGCCGCCCGGTAGCCTCCCGCCGCGTGCACCTGAAGGCGATCAAGCTCCGCGGCTTCAAGTCGTTCGTCGATCCCGTCGAGATCCACCTCGAGCCGGGCGTCGCCGTCGTGGTCGGTCCGAACGGCTCCGGGAAGTCGAACGTCTCCGACTCGATCCTGTGGGCGACCGGGTCGATGAGCCCGGGCGAGCTGCGTGCCGAGAAGCCCGACGACGTCCTGTTCGCAGGCTCGACGACCGGGCGCAACCCGGTCGACTTCGCCGAGGTGGACCTGCTGTTCGACAACTCCGACGGTGCGTGGCCCGATCTCGCCTACGCCGAGGTGTCGGTCGCGCGCCGCCTCCACCGCGGCGGCGAGGGCCAGTACCTCGTGAACCGCACGCCGGTCCGCCGGCTCGACCTCGTCGAGCTGCTGTCCGACGTCGGGCTCGGCGGCGGCCTGCGCTCCATCATCTCGCAGGGCCGCGTCGAGACCGTTCTCAACTCGAAGCCCGCCGAGCGGCGCGAGCTGATCGAGGAAGCGGCGGGGCTCGGCCGGTTCAAGCGGCGCCGCCACCGGGCGGAGCTGAAGCTCGCGCGCGTCGGGATCCAGGTCGAGCGTGCCCGCGACCTCGAGGAGGAGGTGCGGAAGCGCCTCCGGCCGCTCGCCCTGCAGGCGACGGCGGCCGAGCGCGCGGAGAAGCTCGGGGTCGAGATCGTGCGGCTCCAGGCGGCGATCGCCACGCTCGACCTCGCGCGGCTCGCCGCGCGACGCGCCGACGCGGAGGGTCGCCGGACGGCCACCGCCGGCGAGCGGCGTGCGCTCGACGAGCGGATCGCCGCGCTCGTCGCCGCCCGCGAAGGCGCCGAGGAGGAGCTGACCGATTCGGCGGGTGCGCGCGAGCACGCGACCGCGGCGCTGTACCGGCTTCGCAGCGGCGGCGAGCGCGTCGGCCTCCGGCGCGAGGCTGCCGCCGCGCTGACCGCGTCGCTGCGCGCCGAGCTCGACGCGGCCCGGGCGTACGACCCGAGCGCGTCGGCGGAGCTCGAACGGGCGGCCCGCGACGCGGCGGCGGCCGCCCAGGCGGCAGCCGCCGAGCGGGCACGCCTCCAGGTCGAGGCGGAGGAGCGCTGGGCGCGCGTCGCCGCGATCGAGCGGCGTGCCCAGGCCGACCTCGCGGCGCAGCTCGACGACGTCCTCCGCCGCCGCGCTGAGACCGAGTCCCTCCTGACCGGCGGGGGCCGCGACGCGCTGCTCGCGCTCCGCGGCGCGACCCAGCGGCTGTCGGTGCGCCACGAGTCGTCGCAGCGCCTCCTCGTCGAGCTGCGGGCCGAGCTCGCGGAGGCGCGCTCGGCGCCGGCGGGCCCGTCGCCGGCCGCGCTCGGCCGCGCCGCGGACGACGCCGACGCCGACGCGAAGGCCGCTGCCCGCGAGCACGAGGATCTCGAGGCGCGCGTCCGGCTCGCCCGCGAGCGCCTGACGGCGCTCGAGCAGGCGCTCGCCGAGCGGGAGGGGCTGCCGCCGGCCGCCCGCGCGCTCGCCGAGGCGGGCGAGCAGCTCGCGCTCCAGCTCCTCGAGGTGGAGGCGGGCCACGAGCGCTCGGTCGCCGCGGCGCTCGGCCACCGCGCGTCGGCCGTGCTGGCCGCGAATCCGCAGCGGGGGCTCGAGCTCGTCGAGAAGGCGCGCGCCGCGGGGCTCGGCTCCGTGCTGATCCTCGTCGGCCGCGACCCGCGCGATCTCGTCCGGCTGCCGGTCGTCCCGCTCGACGAGCTCCTCGCCTCGGCCGTTCCCGCCGTCACCGTCGAGGGGGTCGGCTGGGACCCGACCCGCGGCGAGCTGTGGTTCGCCGGCGAGACGGCGGAGGCCGTCCTGCTCGAGCTGGACGCCCGCCGCCGCGAGCTCCGCGCCGAGGTCGACGAGCTCGCCGCGCGCGCCGACGACGCACGGGGTCGCGCCGCCGCCGCCGCCGACCGTGCACGGGCGGCGGCCGAGGCGTTCGCGCCCGTCGCGCACCTGCGCACGCAGCGCCGGGCCGACCCGGCCCGGCTCGAGCGCCTGCTCGCCGGCGTCGAGCGGCTCGACGAAACGCTGCGGATCGCGGCGAGCGCCGCCGCGCGGCTCGAGGAGCCGCTCGCCGAGCGCACGGCGAGGCTCGCAGAGGACCTCCGCGGCATCGCGGCGCACGAGTCCGACCTGCGCCGCAGCGTGGCCGACGCCGACCAGCGCGCATTGGCGGCCGAGCGCAGGGCGGGCGGCCGCACGTCCGCCTCGGGCGGAGACCTTGCAGACCTGCGCGCCGAGGCAGCCGACCTCGCCGCGCGCGCGGAGGAGGCCGCGGCGGCGGCCGAGGACGCCGCCGACCGCGCGCGCGTCGCGGCACGGGCGCTCGCAGACGCGGATCCCGCCCGGACGCGCCGCCCGAACGAGCTCGTGCTCGCCCGGCTCGTCGCGGGCGGTGAGCGCCTCGAGGCAGCGCTCGCCGTCGAGGTGGAGCGGTTCGAGGCGCCGATGCGGGCGCACGCGGAGGCACAGGCCGCGCGCACGACCGAGCTCGGCGGCGAGTTGCGGCGGCTCGCGGCGGAGGAGGTCGAGCTCCGGCAGGCGGCGGCCGCGGCGGGCGAGCGGCTCGCGGCGATCGACGTCGAGCTCGCGCGCACGGATGCCGAGCGCGAGGAGGCGCAGCGGCGGCTCGACGCGGCGGCCGCCGAGCCCGCCGAGGGGGACGACCGCGACGCGCTCGCCGAGACCCTCGCGCGGTACGAGAAGCGGCGCGAGCAGCTCGGGCAGGTGAACCCGCTCGCGAAGGAGGAGTACGAGGCGGAGAAGGAGCGGCTCGAGGAGCTCTCCGTCCAGCGGGCCGACCTCGAGGCGAGCCTCGCCGAGCTCCAGAAGCTTCGCGACGACCTCACGTCCACCGTCGAGACCCGCTTCGCCGAGACCTTCGCGGCCGTCGAACGGCACTTCGGAGAGGTGGCGGCGACGCTCTTCCCCGGCGGCGAGGGGCGCCTCCGCATGACGGAGGCCGAGGACGAGGGGGAGGAGCCCGGCATCGAGGTCGAGCTGCGGCCGGCCGGGAAGAAGGTGACGCGTCTCTCGCTGCTCTCGGGCGGCGAGAAGGCGCTCGGGGCGATCGCCTTCCTCTTCTCGCTGTTCCTCGCGCGCCCGAGCCCGTTCTACCTCCTCGACGAGGTCGAGGCCGCGCTCGACGACACGAACATCGGTCGGTTCACGGAGCTGCTCCGCCGGTACGCCGGCCACGCGCAGTTCATCGTGATCACGCACCAGAAGCGCACGATGGAGGCCGCCGACGTCCTCTACGGGGTCACCATGGGCCCGGACGGCGTGTCTCAGATCGTGTCGCGGCGGCTTCCGCGCGACGACGAGGTCGCGCAGACCGCCTAGCGCCTTCTCCGCGCCGGCGTCTTCTGCGACATGTAGTCCCACGCGTCCTCGATCCGGCCGGCGAGCTCGTCCTCGTCGACGGCGTCCAGCCGGACGAGCACCGCCTCCCAGCCCGCGTAGTGCGGCGTGACGAAGTACACGTCGGGCCGGGCCGCGATCAGGAGGTCGCGGTCGGCGTCGCTCGCGCGCGTCACGATGGCGCCCTCGACCCGGCCGGTGCTCACGAAGGGGCGGCCGTTCACCTTGAAGCACGGCTGCCCGTAGGTCGTCGCCTCCTCGGCGCCGGGGAGGGCGAGCGCGATCCGCCGGACGTCGGCCCACGTCGGCATCGTCCGCGTGAACGCTAACGTGCCGCGTCGTGGCGCGTAGCTGGGCACAGCTCCTCGGCGACTCGGACGAGCCCGAGGAGACCGTCGACGCGCAGCGCGGGTTCCTCGGCCGGCTGCGCGAGTCGCTGTCGCGGTCGCGGCGCGCGCTCACGGAGCAGATCCAGGTCGCGGCGTTCGACCCGTCCGACGACGCGTCGTGGGAGCGGCTCGAGGAGGCGCTCATCTACGCAGACGTCGGCGTCCGCGCGACCGCCGAGCTGATCCGGCGGCTCGAGGCGCGCCAGGAGCTCGGCGAGCTGAGCACGGCGCTCGCCGACGAGATCGCGGCGCTGTTCGGCGAGCCGCCGACCCTCTCCGTCGCCGAGCGTCCGTCGGTGATCCTCGTCGTCGGCGTGAACGGGACGGGGAAGACGACGACGATCGGGAAGCTCGCCGACAAGCTGCGCGCCTCCGGGCGCACCGTCACTCTGGGAGCCGCCGACACCTTCCGGGCGGCGGCCGAGGAGCAGCTCGAGATCTGGGCGAGGCGCGCCGGCGCGGCGTTCGTCGGAGGGGAGCGCGGCGGCGATCCCGCGGCCGTCGCCTACGACGCGGTCGGCGCTGACACGGACGTCGTCGTCGTGGACACCGCGGGCCGGCTGCACACGCAGTCGAACCTGATGGACGAGCTCGCGAAGGTCCGCCGCGTGATCGCCGGCAGGCGCGAGGGCGCGCCGCACGAGGTGCTGCTCGTGGTCGACGCCACCACCGGGCAGAACGGCCTCCAGCAGGCGCGCCTCTTCAACGACGCCGTCGGCGTCACGGGTGTCGCCCTCACGAAGCTCGACGGTTCGGCCAAGGGCGGCATCGCGGTCGCGATCGCCTACGAGCTCGGGCTGCCGGTGAAGCTCGTCGGCGTGGGCGAGGGGCTCGACGACCTCCGCCCGTTCGACGCGCACGACTTCGCGCGCGCGCTCGTCGCGGCATGAGGATCGTCCCGGCGACCGAGCTCTCGCACGCCGGGCTCGCGCGGCGCTCTTCGCCCCGGGGCTACGAGAGGTACGAGGCGCCGATCCAGCTCGACGAGGCGTCGCTCCGCCGGATCGTCGACCTGTGGGACATGACCTCGGCCGCTCGCGCGTCGCGCCGGGAGAGCGCCCGCGACCGTCTCGCTCGAGGTGCTCGTGCAGAACGAGCCGGCGATGCGGCTGTACGAGTCGCTCGGGTTCGAGCGCGTCTGCGTGCTCGAGGTGTGGTCGCTCGCGCGCCCGCCGCGCCTAGTGCGCTGACGAGCGAGCCCAGAGGTTGATGCCGCTCTCGGTCGCGTAGGAGTCGATCTCCTCGAGCTCGCCGGCCGAGAGCTCGAGGTTCCGCAGCGCGCCGAGCGAATCCTCGAGCTGCGCGACGCTCGACGCGCCGATCAGCGTCGACGTCATGCGCCCGTCGCGGAGCGTCCAGGCGAGCGCGAGCTGCGCGAGCGACTGGCCGCGGCGCTGCGCGACCTGGTTCAGCCCGCGGACCTTGCCGAGCACCTCGTCGGTCAATGCGTCGGGCGAGAGCGACGTGTTCGACGCCGCGCGCGAGCCCTCCGGGATCCCGTGCAGGTACTTGTCGGTCAGCAGTCCCTGCGCGAGCGGCGAGAACCCGATGCAGCCGACGCCGAGCTCGCCGAGCGTGTCGAGGAGCTCGGGCTCGATCCAGCGGTTCAGGAGGGAGTACGACGGCTGGTGGATGAGGAGCGGCGTCCCGAGCGCCTCGAGGATCTCGTACGCCTCGCGCGTCTTCTCGGGCGAGTACGAGGAGATCCCGGCGTACAGCGCCTTCCCGGCCCGGACCGCGGAGTCGAGCGCTCCCATCGTCTCCTCGAGCGGCGTCTCGGGGTCGAACCGGTGCGAGTAGAAGATGTCCACGTACTCGAGCCCCATGCGGGCGAGCGACTGGTCGAGCGACGAGAGCAGGTACTTGCGCGACCCCCACTCGCCGTAGGGGCCGGGCCACATGTCGTAGCCGGCCTTCGTCGAGATCACGAGCTCGTCGCGGTAGGGCCGGAGGTCGTCCCGCATGATCCGCCCGAACGTCTCCTCCGCCGACCCGTACGGCGGCCCGTAGTTGTTCGCGAGGTCGAAGTGCGTGACGCCGAGGTCGAACGCGCGGCGCAGGATCGCGCGCGACGTCTCGAGCGGCCGGTCGCCGCCGAAGTTGTGCCAGAGGCCGAGCGTGATCGCGGGCAGCTTCAGGCCGCTGCGGCCGCAGCGCCGGTACTGCATCTCCTCGTAGCGGGCCTCGGCGGCCGTGTACGGCACGGGCGGATTCTACGGGCGCGGTTGACCGGGCCGTCCGTCTCCTTGTAGCGTCCCGCACGTGACGCTCGTCGAGTTCCTGCTGACGATCGCGCGGGAGCCCGCGCTCATCGAGGAGTTCCAGAAGGACCCCGAGACGTTCTTCGAGACGCACCAGCTCGACGCGAAGGCGCGCCAGCTCCTGACGTCGGGGAGGCTCACGGAGCTGCGCGTCGAGTTGAATGCGACGCTCGACGTCGACGGGACGGAGACGGCGATCCTCTGGATCCACGTCCCGTGGCTCCACCTCGAAGACCCGGGCGCCGCCTGAGCCCCGCTCGGCGCGGCGTCCTGACCGTCGTCGGGACGGGGATCCGGATCGGCCTGCAGCTCACGCCCGAGAGCCGGGCCGCGATCGATGCGGCGGACGAGCTCCTGTACGTCAACGCGGAGCCGCTCGCCGACCGCTGGGCGGCGGAGCTCCACCCGCGCACCCGCAGCCTCGCCTCGCACTACCGCGTCGGCGTCCCGCGGCACGAGGTCTACGAGGCGATCGTCGGGGCGATCCTCGAGCCGGTGCGCGAGGGCCGGAGGATCTGCGCCGCGTTCTACGGGCACCCCGGCGTCTTCGTGCGCCCGTCGCACGAGGCGGTCCGGCGGGCGCGCGCCGAGGGGCACGACGCGGTGATGCTCCCCGCGATCTCGGCGGAGGACTGCCTGTTCGCGGATCTCGGCGTCGACCCCGCGCTGCACGGCTGCGCGAGCTACGACGCGACGGCGTTCCTCGCCCGGGCGCGGCCGGTGGACGCGACGGCAGCGCTCGTCCTGTGGCAGGTCGCCGCGATCGGCGAGACGAACGCCGTCGCCGCCGGCGAGCACGGCCGGGACCTGCCCCGGCTCGTCGCGCGGCTGCTCGAGCTCTATCCGGACGACCACGAGGTGGTGCTGTACGAGGCCTCGCCCTACCCGCTCGTCGCGCCGCTCGTCGAGCGCCTGACCCTGGCCGCGCTCACGACGGCGGAGCCGACGCCGCAGGCGACGCTCTACGTGCCGCCGCTCGGCACGAGCCCCGCTTCCGCGCGCTGAGCGCCCACCACGTGGCCCTTCGCGCGGTACAGCGCCGCCGCCCGGGCGGCTGCCTCGCCGGCCTCCGCCGGCCGGCCGACCGCGGAGAGCGCGTCGCGGAGGCAGAGCAGCGCGTCCGCGTGCAGCGGCACCGCGGCCGTCCCCTCCGCGATCCGGACTGCCTCGTCTGCGAGCGCGAGCGACGGTGCGTCGGCGGGCGCGATGCCCGCGAGCGCGAGTCGCCATTGCACCTGTGAGACGAGGTCGATCGCGGGGGCGTCGCGGCGGCTCGTGGCGGCCCACGACCGCGCCTCGTCGCCCTTTCCCTGCGCGTGGAGGACGGTCGCGAGGAGCGCCGCGACCGTCGAGAGCGTGGCCCGGTCGCCGATCGCCTCGAAGACCCGCGCCGACGCGCGCAGCTCGCGCTCCGACGCTTCGACGTCTCCGGCGAGGAGCTCGACGACCGCCGCGTAGTAGCGCTGCACGGCGAGCAGCCGCGTCCGCCCGAGCTCCCCGAGGAGCGCGTGCCCTGCACGGTAGGCGCTGCGCGCCGCGTCGAAGCGGCCGGCCATCGCGTGCAGCGCCGCGCGGATCCCGTGCACGACCGCCTCGTCGCCGCCGTCCGCGCTGATCCCGTCGCACCGCTCGAGCGCCTCGTCGACGGGCGTCGGCCCGAAGACGAGGCTGCGCAGGGCGAGGACGAGCAGCTCGCTGACGTGCCGATGCGCGCCGCTCGCGCGTGCGTGGCGGAGTGCCTGCTCGAGCGAGGCGTCGAGCTCGCCGAACCGACCGCGCACGTAGTCGTGCATCACGAGCACGAGCCAGGCGCGCGCGATCGCCGCGTCGTCACCCGCCGACTCGAGCGTCGGGAGCGCGGCGCGGGCGGTCGCCGCCGCCTCCTCCACCCATCGGGCCGGCCGGCCGGAGAAGTCGACATGCATCCGCTCGACCGCGGCCTGCGCCGCGAGCACGCCGTCGCCGAGCTCCGCCGCCTCGGCGGCCGCCGCGGTGACGGTGTCGTCGGCACGCGCGAGCTCGCCGAGCTCGAGCAGCGCGGGGACCAGGTCGAAGCGCGCCGAGACGCGGTCGCGGTCGAGCGGCAGAGGGACGGCCAGCGCGCGCTCGAGCAGCGTCTCGGCGCCGGCCGGGTCGCCGCGTCCGAGCGCTGCGCGGCCGAGCCGGGCGAGGACGGAGAAGGCCCGCCTGCCCAGGTCGTCGTCCCTCGTGCCGACGTCCGCGCGCAGCCGGTGCGCCTGCTCGAGATGCCACGCGAGCAGCTCGTCGGCCTCGGCGCGCCCGTCGCGCGCCGAGGCCGACTCGAGCCGGTCGGCGAGCCTGACGTGCATCTCCGCGCGCGTCGTCTTCGGCAGCGACTCGTAGGCGGCGTCGCGGATCAGGATGTGACGGAAGCGGTAGCCCTGGGTGCCCGCCAGCCGCTCGCCGGGCCGGATCAGGTCCTTCCGCTCGAGCGCGTCGAGCGCCGGCCCCACGTCGTCCACCGTCACGGCCGCGAGGGCGTCGAGTGAGAAGAACCGCCCGACGACCGCGGCGGCGGCGAGCGCCGCCCGCTCCTCGGCCGGCAGGAGCTCGAGGCGCGCCGTGAGGAGCGCCTGGACCGACGGCGGGGCGACGGGCGCCGCGCCCTCGTCCACCACCATCGCGACGATCTCCTCGAGGAACAGCGGGTTGCCCTCCGCGACTGCGGTGATCATGCGCCGGGTCTCGGCTGCGATCGCGTCGCCGGCGAGCTCGGTGAGGAGGGCGTCGGAGAACGCCGCGTCGAGCGGGTCCAGCAGGATCGTCGTCACGTTGAGCTTGCCGCCGCCCCAGCCCGCGTGGTCGTCGAGCAGCTCGGGCCGGGCGAGGCAGAGGACGAGGACGGGCGCGTCGCGTGCGGCGTCCGCGACGTGCTCGATCAGCGCGAGGAGCGCGGGCTCCGCCCAGTGGATGTCCTCGAAGCCGAGCACGAGCGGGCGGTCGCGGGCGGCGTGCTCGACGAGCCGCCGGAACGCGCGCGCCGTCTCCTCACGGCCGGCCGCCGCGCGGCCGTCGCCGACGGCGGCGGCGAGGGCGTCCGCCTCGACCCCCGTGAGCTCGGCGGCCGCGTCCCCGAGGGCGCCCACGATCTCGCGCAACGGCCAGTAGGTGATGCCCTCCCCGTACGGCAGGCACCGCCCGACGACGACCTGCGCGTCCTCGCCGAGCGACCCTGTGAACTCCCGCGCGAGCCGCGACTTCCCGACGCCGGCGGGGCCGAGCAGCGTGAAGAGGTGGCACGCGCGCCGCGAAACCACGCGTCCGTACGCCTGCCGGAGCATCGCGAGCTCCTCGTCCCGGCCGACGAGGCGGGTGTCGAACCGCCGTGCCCTGCCCGGTGCGTCGGGGACGACCGCGACGAGCCGCCACGCCTGCGTCGGCCGCGTCTTCCCCTTGAGGTCGAGGGGCCCGACCGGCTCGGCGACGACCGCGTCGCGCACGAGGGCGTGCGTCGACTCGCCGATCAGGATCTCGCCCGGCGACGCGAGCTGCTCGAGGCGCGCGGCGACGTTGATCGCGTCGCCGGTCGCGAGGGTGCGTCCCTCGCCGACGACGGTCTCGCCCGTGTTGACCCCGGTCCGCATCGACAGCGGCTCGCTGAGCTCCGCGTTCAGCTCGCCGAGGGCGAGCCTCATGTCGCTCGCCGCGCGGACCGCGCGAAGCGCGTCGTCCTCGTGCGCGACCGGAACGCCGAAGACCGCCATCACGGCGTCGCCGATGTACTTCTCGACGGTGCCGCCGTGGCCGGCGATCACCGTGCTCATCCGCTCGAAGTAGCGCTCCATCAGCGTCCTCACCGCCTCGGGGTCGCGCTGCTCGCCGAGCGGCGTCGAGCCGACGATGTCCGCGAACAGCACGGTGACCGTCTTTCGCGCCAGCGTCCCCATCGTCCGAGTCTAGGTCGGGCCGTCGGTTCCCCGAAAGGCGGAGGCTACGATGCCCCGTCGTGTTCGACAGCCTGTCCGAGAAGCTCCAGGGCGCCCTCGGCGACCTGCGCAAGAAGGGAACGCTCGACGAGGAGTCGATCTCGCGCGCGATGCGCGAGATCCGCCTCGCGCTGCTCGAGGCGGACGTCAACTTCACCGTCGTCCGCGACTTCGTCGCGCGCGTGCGCGAGAAGGCGCTCGGCGACGAGATCCTCAAGAGCCTGACGCCGGGCCAGCAGGTCGTGAAGGTCGTCCACGACGAGCTCACGGAGCTGATGGGCGAGGGCGAGTCGGGCCTCGCGTTCGGCAGGTTCACGGTCATCCTCCTCGCGGGCCTCCAGGGGTCGGGCAAGACGACCACCGCCGCGAAGCTCGCACTGCACCTCCGCAAGCAGGGCCGGAAGCCCGGCCTCGTCGCGGCCGACCTCCAGCGCCCGGCCGCGATCGACCAGCTCGAGCAGCTCGGAGCGCAGATCCAGGTCCCGGTGTTCCGCACCGACACGAAGGACGCGGTCGAGGCGACCCGCAACGGGATCGCCCGCGCACGCGAGCAGGGGCTCGACACCGTCGTCGTCGACACCGCCGGCCGCCTGCAGATCGACGAGGAGCTGATGGACGAGCTCGTGCGCGTCCGCGACGAGGCCAAGCCGACGAACGTGCTCCTCGTCCTCGACGCGATGACGGGTCAGGAGGCCGTCAACGTCGCCGAGGCATTCCACGAGCGCATCGCCTTCGACGGCGTCATCCTGACGAAGCTCGACGGTGACGCGCGCGGCGGCGCCGCGCTGTCCGTGAAGGCGATCACCGGGAAGCCGATCAAGTTCGCGTCCACGGGCGAGAAGGTCGACGCGCTCGAGGTGTTCCACCCCGACCGGATGGCGTCGCGCATCCTCGGGATGGGCGACGTGCTCACGCTGATCGAGCGCGCGGAGGCGGCCGTCGAGGCGGACGAGCAGGCCGATATGGAGAAGCGGCTCGCCGCGGGGCAGTTCACCTTCGACGACTTCCTGAAGGCGTACAAGATGCTGCGCCGGATGGGGCCGTTGCAGGGGATCCTGAAGATGATCCCGGGCGTCAAGGAGCAGCTCGGCGACGTCGAGGTCGACGATCGCCAGCTCGGGCGCGTGGAAGCGATCGTCCTCTCCATGACGCCGCAGGAGCGCCGTTCGCCTATCGTGATCGACGGCAAGCGGCGGCTGCGCATCGCCAAGGGGTCCGGGACGACCGTCGAGCAGGTGAACCAGCTGCTCGAGGCGCGCAAGCAGATGGAGAAGATGATGAAGCAGATGGGGAAGGGGAAGATGCCGGGCCTCCCGACCCAGGGTGCGGCGGGGGCGGTCAAATCCGCGACGCGGAAGCCGTCCTCGAAGCGCAAGAAGAAACGGGCCCGGCGCTGAAAGGAATCGGATGGCAGTCAAGCTGAGGCTCACCCGCGTGGGCTCGAAGAAGAACCCGATCTACCGTGTCGTCGCCGCGGACTCGCGGGCGCCGCGCGACGGGAAGTTCCTCGACATCGTGGGGCGCTACAACCCGCAGACGGATCCGTCGACCGTCGACCTCGACGAGGCGAAGGTCAAGGACTGGCTCGGGAAGGGCGCGCAGCCGACCGACGCGGTCGCGAAGCTGCTCAAGATCCAGGGCATCGCGAAGTAGCGCCGTCGACGTGGCGGAGCTGCTCGCGTATCTCGCACGCGAGCTCGTGGACGAGCCGGAGGCGGTTCGCGTGGAGGAGGAGGAGCGTGACGGGACGCTCGTCCTCGTGCTGCACGTCGCCGCCGACGACGTCGGCAAGGTGATCGGCCGCCAGGGCAGGATCGCGCGCGCGCTGCGCACCCTCGTGCGTGCGTGCGCCGTCCGCGAGGGCCGCCGCGTGCTCGTCGAGATCGCCGATCCCGACGAGTGAGGGTCGCCGCGCTCTACGACGTCCACGGGATGCCGTGGGCGCTCGAGGCCGTCCTGGCCGAGGCACGCGACGCCGACGCGATCGTCTTCGGCGGCGACCTCGTCGCAGGACCGTGCCCCGAGGAGACGCTGGCGCTCGCGCGCAGCGTCGAGGCGCTCTGGATCCGCGGGAACGGCGACGAGAGCCACGACTGGGGAAGGGCGCTGCCGCTCACGGTCGAGCTCGACGGCGTCACCTACTGCCACGCGACGCCGTCCGCGAACACGCCGATCACGACGGCGATCACCCCCGACGACGACCTCGTCGCCGCGTTCGGGGAGTCGGGCACCTTCGTGATCGGCCACACGCATCACCAGTTCGACCGCCGCGTCGGAGCGCTGCGCGTCGTCAACGCCGGCTCCGTCGGCATGCCGTACGAGGGCGAGGTGGCCGCGTTCTGGGCGCTGGTCGAGGACGGCGAGCCGCGGTTCATGCGCACCGCGATCGACGTCGGGCGCGCGATCGCGGGCGTCCGGTCGAGCGGGTGGGACCGCGCGGAGGAGTTCGTCGCCGAGAACCTCCTCGTCGCGGTCGGCCGCGACGAGACGGTCGCGTACTTCGAGAGCCTGCGGTGAGGGTCCGGATAGGGACGGTCGGGCGCCCGCACGGAATCGACGGCGCGTTCTTCGTCGAGCAGCCGTCCGACGACGACCGCTGGTGGAGGACGGGCGCGCGCCTCCTCGTGGACGGCACGCCGGTCGAGGTCGTCGCGCACCGGCGATCGGGCGGCCGGCCCGTGATCAAGGTCGCGCCTCCCGTCGAGCGCGGCGCCGCGATCGAGGTCGAGCGCGCCGACCTGCCGCCGACCGGCGACGACGAGTACTACGCGTTCGAGCTCGTCGGCCTGCGCGTGGTGGAGGAGACCGGGCGCGAGCTCGGAAAGGTCGTGGCCGTGACCTCCGGCGTCGCCAACGACGTGCTCGAGCTCGACTCCGGCGTGCTCCTGCCGATGGTGGAGGACTGCGTGCTCGGCATCGACCTCGAGGCGGAGCGTGTCGACGTCGCGGCAGGGTTCGTCGAGTTGGCCGAATGATGCAGCTCGACGTCTTCACGCTCGTGCCGCACGCGTACGCATGGCTCACCGAGCAGCGGCCGGTCGCCACCGTGCTCGGGGGCGAGCTCGACCTGCGCCTCTTCTCCTACCGCGACACGACGCCTCTGCGGAACGGTCAGGTCGACGACGCGCCGTACGGCGGCGGTGCGGGCATGGTCCTCCGCGTCGACGTCGTCGCCGCGGCGCTCGACGCGGCGTACGGCGGGCGCCCGGCGCATCGCGTCGTCGCGCTGACGCCGAAAGGGCGGCAGCTCACGCAGGCCGTGGTCGAGGAGCTCGCGCGTGAGGAGAGGCTGACGCTCCTCTCCGCACGGTTCGAGGGCTTCGACGAGCGGGTGGTCGCGCACCTAGCGAGCGACGCGCTGTCCGTCGGCCCGTACGTCCTCTCGAACGGCGACCTCCCCGCGATGATCGTCGTCGACGCGGTCGCGCGGCGTCTCCCCGGCGCGCTCGCCGAGGGGTCGGGCGAGCTCGAGTCGTTCTCCGCGGAGCTCGGCGGCGGACTCGAGTACCCTCACTACACGCGCCCGTCGGAGTTCCGCGGGTGGCGGGTACCCGACGTGCTGCTCTCGGGCGACCACGCGAAGATCGAAGGCTGGCGAAGGGAGCAGGTGCGCTGAGGAACCCGATCGACTACCTGACCCAAGGGCTGCCCCACGGATGGCGCGTCACGATCGACTGGCTCGTGACGATCGTCGGCGCGATCGCGATCGTGCTCGCGATCAAGGCGTGGGTCGTGAACCCGTACCGGATCCCGTCGAGCTCGATGGAGCCGACGCTCCACTGCGCGCGGCCCGGACCCGACTGCGAAGCCGCCTACTCCGACCGCGTGCTCGCGTGCAGGTTCTGTTACCACTTCTGGAGCCCCAGTCGCGGCGACATCATCGTCTTCAAGACGCCGCAGCTCGCGGCGCTGCGCTGTGGAGCCGGCGGCACCTTCGTGAAGCGCGTGATCGGCCTGCCGGGTGACACGTGGGAGGAGCGCGACGGCTACGTCTACATCGACGGCAAGAAGCTGAAGGAGCCGTACATCAAGGCCGACCGCCGCGACGACCGGACGCTCCCGCCGCAGCGGATCCCGCGCGACCACTTCTTCATGATGGGCGACAACCGCGAGTCCTCGTGCGACTCGCGTGCGTGGGGGACGGTGCCGCGCGGGAACCTGATCGGGAAGGTCTTCGCGACCTACTGGCCGCCCAACCGCATCTCGGTCCAGTAGGCCGATCTCCGCTACACTGCGCCCCGGCTCCGGCCGCCTTTCGACATGAGCACGATCATCCAGGACATCGAGCGCCGTCAGCTGCGCGAGGTCCCGCAGTTCAAGGCGGGCGACACCGTGCGCGTGCACTTCCGCGTCATCGAGGGGACGCGGTCGCGCATCCAGGTTTTCGAGGGGATCGTGATCAAGCGCCAGGGGGCGGGCGCGCGTGAGACGTTCACGGTGCGCAAGAACTCGTTCGGCGTCGGCGTCGAGCGCACGTTCCCGTTGCACTCGCCGAAGATCGACAAGATCGACGTCGTCTCGATCGGCGACGTCAACCGCGCGAAGCTCTACTACCTGCGCGGCAAGGTCGGCAAGAAGGCTCGCGTCCGCGAGCTGCGCCAGAACTAGCCTTTTTCACGCTTTCGGCACGGTCGACGGCCGCTCCGGCGGCTACGCTCGGCGGGTGCCTCCCAGGAAGCGCCCGGGCCAGAAGCTCCTCCGGTTCGACCGCAGCCTCGGCGGCCGCCTCGTCGCCGGCGCCGACGAGGCGGGGCGGGGGCCGCTCGCCGGGCCGCTCGTCGTCGCCGGTGTGCTCCTCGACTACGACTGCCTGCGCGACCACCGCGTCCGGCCGCTCGCGCTCCTGAACGACTCGAAGCAGGTCGACGCCGACACGCGCGAGGAGCTCTACCGCGCCGTCGTCGCGTGCGCCGAGCGCATCAGCGTCCGGGTGTTCCCGCCGGGGGTGATCGATCGCGACGGTCTGCACCGCTGCAACCTCCGCGGCCTGCGCGAGGCGCTGTGGGCGTGCCAGCCGGCGGACGTCTCGCTCGTCGACGGCTTCCGGCTCGGGCCGACCGCGCCGCCGCACCGCGCGGTCGTCGACGGCGACACGAAGAGCGCTGCCGTCGCGGCGGCGTCGATCGTGGCCAAGGTCACGCGCGACCGCTACATGCGCACGGCCGATGCGCTCTACCCGGGGTACGGGTTCGCGTCGCACGTCGGCTACATCACCCCGGCGCACACCGCGATCGTGCGCGAGCGCGGACCGTGCGCGATCCACCGCCGGTCGTGGCGCGCCCGTGCGTACCTCAGCGAAGAAGAGCTCGCCGCGGCATCCGTCTGAGGGCCGCGCGGCGTGGTGGTACCGGCTCCGCGGCTATCGGGTGCTTGCGCGGAACGCCTGGGCGTCCGGGTACGAGCTCGATCTCGTCGTGCGGCGCGGCCGCGTCGTCGCGTTCGTCGAGGTCAAGTCGAAGGCGGGCGGCGGCTTCGGGGACCCGCTCGAGATGGTGACGCCGGTGAAGGTCGAGCGGCTGCGGCGCGCTGCGGAGGGCTGGCTTGCTGCGCACCCGGAGGCACGAGGGCTCCCGATCCGGTTCGACGTCGTCGCGGAGCGGGCCCGTCGGCTCGAGGTCGTGCAGGACGCCTTCTAGCGCGCGTCGAACCTCGATGGGTGGCCGCGACCCAGGAGCAGCTCTACTCGGGGCTCGACCTCGACCTCTCCTGGTCGGAGCGCGACCTGCCCGAGCGCGAGCGGACGAAGCACGTCCACCGGCTGCACCCGTATCTCGGCAAGTACATCCCCCAGCTCGTCGAGGAGCTCTTCCGCCGCCACGTCCCTCCGGGCGGTCGCGTGCTCGACCCGTTCGCGGGCTCGGGCACGACGCTCGTGCAGGCGCTGGAGAGCGGCCTCGACTCGATGGGCGTGGACATCGCGGCGTTCAACTGCCTGCTGATGCGCGTGAAGACGGACGAGCACAACGTGTTCGTGCTCGAGCACGAGCTGCGTGACGCGCTGGCGCGCTTCGAGCGCGGCGAAGGGGAGATCGGCGAGGCGACGCCGTACGTGCAGGCGTGGTTCGCGCCGCAGGCGCGCGACGACCTGCTGCGCTTCCGGTCTCTCGCGCATTCGGACGTCCTGCGCGTGGTGCTGGCGCGGGCGGCGCGTTCCGCGCGTCTCACGAGCCACTTCGACCTCGATTTCCCGCAGCAGCCGGTGGAGGGCCCGTACTGGTGCCACAAGCACAAGCGCGAGTGCCGCCCGGTCGAGCGGGCCGACCATTTCGTCCGCCGCTACGCGCTCGACACGCTGACCCGGCTGAAGGAGTTCGCCCGGGTGCGGAAGGCGCGCGGAGTCGGGATCCTGCACGGCGACGCGCGCGAGGTCGCGCTGCGAGGTCCGTTCGACGCGGTCGTCACGTCACCGCCGTACCCGGGGCTGATCGACTACCACGAGCAGCACCGGTACGCGTACGAGCTGCTCGGTCTCGACGACCGCCGGGAGCGCGAGATCGGCGCTGCGGCGCGCGGGTCCTCGAAGGCGGCTCTCGCCGCGTATGCGGACGGGATCGCCGGCGTCCTCTCGGCCTGTCGGGGATCGCTGAAGCCGGGGGGGCGCGTGGTGATCGTCGTCAACGACCGCCGCGACCTCTATCCGTCGATCCTCGAACGGGCGGGGCTCCGGCTCGAGCAGCGCTACCAGCGTCACGTGAACCGCCGCACGGGCAGGCGCGCGGGCGAGTACTTCGAGGACGTGCTCGTCGCGCTCCGGCGCTAGGTGTCGCCGACCGGCGCGTCGACAGCCATCTTCAGCGCGCCGTCCGGCTGTCGTTCGTGGACGACGACGTACTTCCCCGTCTCGTCTCCCGACCGGTAGGTGCCGACGTCCACGACGAGGTGCCCGTCCCCCCAGACGGCGTCGGCCTCGAAGCGCATGTCCCGCCGGGCCGCTCGCAAGCCACGCGCGGAACAGCTCTCCGATCGAGGCCTACGCCGTTGCTTGACAGGTGACCGTTCGG
The DNA here is from genome assembly GCA_036403195.1 of Gaiellaceae bacterium. Classification (GTDB taxonomy): domain Bacteria; phylum Actinomycetota; class Thermoleophilia; order Gaiellales; family Gaiellaceae; genus PALSA-600. The sequence goes on along the minus strand of DASWRL010000009.1, from coordinate 67,374 downwards.
TCACCTATTGTCGGGCTCGTGACCGACGACGACCTCGTTTTCAAGGCGCTCGCAGACCCGACGCGCCGTTATCTCCTCGACCGGCTCTTCGAGCGCGACGGCCGCACGCTCACGGAGCTCGAGTCGGAGCTCGAGATGACGCGCTTCGGTGTGATGAAGCATCTGCGGGTCCTCGAGGAGGCCGGCCTCGTCGTCACGCGCCGGCAGGGCCGGGAGAAACTCCACTTCCTGAACCCGGTCCCGATCCGGCTGATCCACGACCGGTGGATCGACAAGTACACGGAGCGTCAGGTGTCGGCGCTCTCGGAGCTCAAGAACCGATTGGAGGGACGAGGATGACCACGACCGTCGCGCAGACGACGCAGGTCTACCAGGTGTTCATCAGGGCGAGCGCCGACGATATCTGGGAGGCGATCACGAACCCGGAGTTCACGGCGAAGTACTTCTACGGCGCGCGCATCGAGGTGACGCCCGAGTGGCGGCGCACGTTCGCGCCCGACGGCGGCGAGAGCTGGGGCGAGGGCGGCGTCTTCGAGTACGACCCGCCGCGGCGGCTCGTGCACGAGTGGCGATCGGCCTACAACCCGGAGCTCGCGGCGGAGGAGCCGAGCCGTGTCAGCTGGGAGATCGAGCAGAACGACGACGGCACCTGCCTGCTGACCGTCGTCCACGACCGGCTCGAGGGCGCGCCGAAGACGGCAGCGAGCGTCGCCGGCCCGGGCTGGATGATGGTCCTGAGCGGCCTGAAGACGCTGCTCGAGACGGGCGAGCCGTTGAGGGAGTTCTGATGGCGGCCGAGGCGACGGTCGCGCGGACGACACAGGTGTACCAGGTGTTCATCAGGGCGAGCGCCGACGAGATCTGGCAGGCCATCACGAGGCCGGAATGGACGGCTCGCTACTTCCACGGTGCGCACATCACCGTGACGCCGGATCGCTACGACTCGCGCTCCGCGGACGGCGACGTATGGGGCGACGCGGGCGTCGAGGTGTTCGACCCGCCGCGCAGGCTCGTCCACGGCTGGCGGTCGCTGTACGACCCGGCGCTCGCAGCCGAAGAGGAGAGCCGCGTGACGTGGGAGATCGAGGAGCAGGAGGGAGACGTGTGCCTGCTGACGGTCGTGCACGACAGGCTCGAGAACGCGCCCGGCACCGCTGCGAGCGTCTCGGGGACGGGATGGATGGGCGTCCTCAGCGCGCTGAAGACGCTGCTCGAGACGGGCAGGCCGCTCTACCGCTGACCCCGGGGACGAAACGGCACGAAGTCGTCACGCGTCCGTCACCGGCGCGTGACGCTTCGTCGCCTATCGTGGCAACATGCTCGCTCGCACGGTCACGCACGCGCTCGTCGGCATCGACCCGCGCCGCGTGGAGGTGGAGGCGCACATCCAGCGCGGCGCCCCGGCCTTCGCGATCGTCGGTCTCGCAGACCGGGCGTGCCAGGAGGCGAAGGCGCGCGTCCGCTCGAGCGTGTCCGCCGCCGAGCTCGAGTGGCCGCCGGGCGCGCGCATCACGATCAACCTCGCACCGGCGTCGCTGCGAAAGGAGGGGTCGGGGTTCGACCTCCCGATCGCCCTCGCCGTCCTGGCCGCCTCGCATCAGGTGCCCCACACGTCGCTCGACGGTCTCGCGGCGTTCGGCGAGCTCGGTCTCGACGGGCGCCTCCGTCCGGTCCCCGGCGCCCTCGTCGCCGCGGAGGGCGCGCGGCGGTCGGGGCTGACGCGCCTCGTCTGCGCCGCCGACTCCGCGTCCGAGGCCGCCCTCGCCGGCGTCGAGGCGGTCGGCGTGCGGCACCTCGGGGAGGCGGTCGCGTACCTGCGGGGGGAGCACGAGCCGCCCGGCCCGGTCCCGCCGCCGGACGACGCGGAGCCCACGGGCGCCGCCGCCGGGCCGGACCTCGCAGAGGTGCGCGGGCAGGAGCGCGCGCGGCGCGCGCTCGAGATCGCCGCGGCCGGGGCGCACAACCTCCTGCTCGCCGGCCCGCCGGGAACGGGGAAGACGATGCTCGCCCGGCGGCTCCCCGGGATCCTGCCGCTCCTCGACGCCGACGCGGCGCTCGAGGTCACCCGCATCCACTCGGTCAGCGGGGTCCTCCCGCCGGGTGCGGGGCTCGTGCGGACGGCGCCGTTCCGCGCGCCGCACCATTCCACGTCGGTCGCCGGTCTCGTCGGCGGCGGGGGCGGGAGCGCGCCGCGCCCCGGCGAGGCGAGCCTCGCGCACCGCGGCGTGCTCTTCCTGGACGAGCTGCCGGAGTTCCAGCGCCCTGCGCTCGAGGCGCTCCGCCAGCCGCTCGAGGACGGCGTCGTCGCGATCGCGCGGGTCGGCGGCCGTGCGGTCTTCCCGGCGCGGTTCCAGCTCGTCGCGGCGATGAACCTCTGCCCGTGCGGTGGCCGCGGCGACGCCGGCGCGGAGTGCGCGTGCACGGCGGAGCGGATCGCCCGGTATCGCGAGAAGCTCTCGCGGGCGCTGCTCGACCGCTTCGATCTCGCCCTCACGGTGCCGCGGCCCCGCGCGCACGACCTCGCGGGGCCGCCGGGCGAGGCATCGGCGCCGGTCCGGGTGCGCGTCGGCGGCGCGCGGGCGCGTCTGCGGGGAGGGCGGCCCGGGCGGACGCCGGACGCGGATGCGCTGCTGACACGGGCGGTCGAGCGGCTTCCGCTCTCGGGTCGCGGGCGCGCGCGCGTCGCCCGCGTCGCCGAGACGGTCGCAGCCCTGGCCGGAGCCGACTCCGTCGAGCCGGAGCACGTGGCCGAGGCGCTCTCCTACCGGGCGCCGGCGGACCTCGGCCGATGAGCGAGCTCGCGCTCGCGTTCTTCGCGGCGGCCGAGGGCGGCCACCTCGTCGAGGCGCCGCGGAGCGTGAGGTTCGCGGCGTTTGCCGCACGCTTCGACGAGCGGGCGGCGCGCGACGACCTGCGGGCCAGCGGGATCCGCTGGGTCGGCCGCGGCGAGCGCGCGTTCCCCCCGCGCCTCCGGTCGATCCACGATCCGCCGCCGGGGTTGTTCGTCCGCGGCGACGCCGACCTGTCGGTGCTGGACCGGCCGTGCGTCGCCGTCGTCGGCGCCCGCGCCTGCTCGGCGTACGGCGCCTCCGTCGCGGCGGAGCTCGGGCGAGAGCTCGCGCGCGCGGGCGTCGTCGTGGTCTCGGGGCTCGCGCGGGGCGTCGACGCCGCGGCGCACAGGGGCGCGCTGGAGGCGGGCGTCACCGTCGCCGTGCTCGGGTGTGGCGTCGACCGCGACTACCCGCGCGCCCACGCATCGCTCGCCGCGGGGATCGCGCGTGCCGGGCTCGTCCTCTCGGAGTACCCACCGGGCGTCGAGCCCGCACCGTGGCGGTTCCCCGCTCGAAACCGGATCGTCGCCGGCCTGTGCGACGCGACGGTCGTCGTCGAGGCGCGCGAGCGGAGCGGGGCGCTGATCACCGCCGACCTCGCGCTCGACGAGGGGCGGGAGGTGCTCGCGGTGCCGGGCGAGATCACGTCGCTGCTCTCGCGCGGCACGAACGCGCTCCTTCGACTTGGCGCCGTCCCCGCCACCTGCGTCGAGGACGTGCTCGAGGTGGTGGGCGCCGAGCGCGCACCGCCCCCGGATCCGCCACCGCTCGGCGATCGCCTGGCCGTCGTGCGTGCCGCCGTCGCCGACGCGCCCGCGGCCGCCGACGAGGTCGCCCGGCGGACGGGCCGGTCGCCGGCAGAGGTCAACGCGTGCCTCGTCGAGCTCGAGCTGCTCGGGCTCGTCCACGAGGCGGACGGTCTCTACCGCGCCGCCCCGGCGCACGCGCACGCCGACGGAGACGGTTGAATGTCGCTCCGGTGTCGACGTCGTACTGGCTGGAGGAGGCCCACGACCCGCTTCCCGCGCGGCGGTTCGACGGCCGGCCCGAGGTCGCGGTCGTCGGCGGCGGCGTCACCGGCTGCTCGTGCGCGCTCACGCTCGCCTCCCGGGGCGTGCGCGTCCGCCTCTACGAGGCCCGCGAGGTCGCGGGCGGCGCGAGCGGCCGGAACGGCGGCTTCGCCCTCCGCGGGGCCGCCGAGGCGTACGACGCCGCACGGATCTCGATCGGCCCCGACGGCGCGCGGCGGCTGATGGAGCTGACCGAGCGCACGCTCGACCGGATGGAGGAGCTGGCCGGGGACGCGTTCCGCCGCGTCGGCAGCTTCCGCCTCGCCTGGGACGAGGCGGAGCGCGACGCGCTGCGCCGCGAGCACGACGCGCTCCGTGACGACGGGTTCGCCGTCGAGTGGGTGCACGACCTGCCGGCCCCGCTCGACGCCCTGTATCTGGGCGCGATCCTGCACCCGCCCGACGGTGCGCTCTTCCCCGCGCGCTGGATCCGCCGTCTTGCACGCCGCGCGGCGGAGGCCGGCGCCGACATCCGGGAGGGGGAGACGGTGCACATCGACGACCTCGACGCCGACGCGATCGTCGTCGCGGGGGACGGGTTCACGGCGTCGCTCCTCCCGGAGCTCGCGCCGTTCGTCGTCGCCACGCGCGGGCAGGTGCTCGCGACGGAGCCGCTCGCGGAGCTGCGCTATCCCCGCCCGCACTACGCGCGCGACGGCTACGACTACTGGCACCAGCTTCCCGACGGGCGCCTCGTGATCGGCGGCTGCCGCGACCTCGCGTTCGAGGCGGAGGCGACCGCCGTGATGGAGACGACGCCCGTCGTGCAGGCGGGGATCGAGGCGCTCGTCGAGCGCCTCCTCGGGCGGCGGCCGCGCATCACGCACCGGTGGGCGGGGTTCTGGGGGTCGACGGCCGACCTGCGCCCGGTCGTCGGGCGCATACCCGGCCGCGACCACGTGTGGGTCGCCGGCGGCTACACCGGCCACGGGAACGTCCTCGGGCTCGCGTGCGGCGACCTGGTCGCGCGCGCGGTCCTCGGCGACGATCCGCCGGAGCTCGACCTCTTCGACGTCGCGCGGCTGGGCCCGTCCTAGAGCTCGAGGCGCGGCAGCGACGCCGCGTCGGCGGCGTCGAGCGCCGCGAGCGCGATCGCGAGGTCCTGGATCGCGAGCCCCGTCGAGTCGAACAGCGTGATCTCGTCATCGTCCACGCGGCCCGGCGCCGTCCCGGCGAGGACGTCGCCGATCGCGGTCACGCGGTCGCGCGTGACGACGCCCGCCTCGACGGCGTGCGCCAGCTCGCCGCCGTGGGAGGCCTGCTCCCAGTCGTCGCAGAACAGCCGCGCCCGCGCGAGCTCCGCCGCCGAGGCCTCGGCCTTGCCGGGGCCGTCGGCTCCCATCAATGACACGTGCTGCCCCGGCCGCAGCGTGCCCTCGTGCAGCAGCACCTCGTGCCCGGGCGTCACCGTCACGAGCAGGTCGGCCGCGACCGCCTGCCCGCGCGAATCGGCGACGTCGCAGCCGAGCTCCTCCGCGGCGGCGCGTGCCCGCGACTCGTCGACGTCCCACAGCGCGACGCTGCGGCCGCGCGCGAGGAACGTCCGCGCGGCCGATCGGCCGTTGACGCCGGCGCCGACGACGGCGGCGGCCCCGGCGTCCGCGCGGCCGAGGAGCTCCGCCGCGAGGACGGCCGCAGCACCCGTGCGCAGCGCGGTCACGGACGCGGCGTCGAGCACCGCGCGGAGCTCGCCGGTCGACGCGTCCGACAGGAGGACGACGCCGGTCACGGTCGGGAGGCCGCGCCCGGGGTTCCCGGGGAACGAGGTGATCCACTTGAGGAGCGCATAGCCGCCCCCGAGCGCGGGCATCGCGCGGAAGTCGCCCGCGGGGTAGTTCGTGACGTAGACCTTCGGCGGCATCGTCCACTCGCCGCGCGCGTGCGCCGCGAACGCCTCGCGGACCGCATCGACCGCGCGTGCGGGCGAGACCGCCGCTTCGACCGCCGCGCGGTCGAGCACGACGGCCGACGTCACAGCGTCTTGACGGCCGCCGTCAGCCTCGCGACCGACTCCTTCGCGTCGCCGAAGAGCATGAGCGTGTTCGGCTCGGCGAAGAGGGGGTTGTCGATTCCGGCGAAGCCGGGGTTCATCGACCGCTTCAGGACGACCACGGCCTTCGACCGGTCGACGTCGAGGATCGGCATGCCGTAGATGGGGCTGGACGCGTTGTTGCGCGCATCGGGGTTCACGACGTCGTTCGCGCCGATCACGAGCGAGACGTCGGTGCGCGGGAAGTCGGCGTTGGCGTCGTCCATCTCCTTCAGCGCGGGGTAGGGCACGTTCGCCTCGGCGAGGAGGACGTTCATGTGGCCCGGCATCCGACCCGCGACTGGGTGGATCGCGTAGGTGACCTCGACGCCCTTCGACTCGAGCAGGTCGGCGAGCGCGCGGACGTCGTGCTGCGCCTGCGCGACGGCCATGCCGTATCCGGGGACGACGACCACCTTGTGCGCGTACGCGAGCATCACCGCGACGTCGTCCGCCGTGGTGGGGCGGACGCTGCCGTTCGTGGCGGCGACGGCCGCCTCGCCCGAGGGCAGCTGGCCGAACGCGCCGAAGACGACGTTCGCGATGGAGCGGTTCATCGCGCGCGCCATCATCAGGGTGAGGAGCGTCCCCGATGCGCCGACGAGCATGCCGGCGACGATCAGGACGTTGTTCTCGAGCTCGAACCCGCCGGCCGCGACGGCGAGGCCCGTGAACGCGTTCAGCAGCGAGATCACGACGGGCATGTCGGCGCCGCCGATCGGCAGGACGAACAGGACGCCGAAGAGGAGCGACGCCGCGACGAGCACCCAGAGGAGCCACTCGTCCTGGGCTCCCGCGACGAGTGCGACCCCGCACGCGACCGCGACGAGCAGCACGAGCCCGTTCCCGACCTGCTGACCGCGGTACGTGATCGGCCGCCCGCCGATCAGCTCCTGCAGCTTCGCGAACGCGATCATCGAGCCGGAGAACGAGATCGACCCGATCAGCGCCGAGAGGACGATCGCGATCGTGATGTCCGCCGTCGGGTTGCCGGGCTCCGGCAGGATGCGGTGCAGCTCGGCGAGCGCGATGAGCGCCGCCGCGCCGCCGCCGACGCCGTTGAACAGCGCCACCATCTGCGGCATCGCGGTCATCTTCACCTTGCGCGCCGCGACCGCCCCGAAGCCGCCGCCGATCGCCATGGCGATCACGATCGCCCACCAGCTCGTCGAGCCGATGCGGATCCACGTGACGACGATCGCGAGCAGCATCCCCGCAGCGCCGATCTGGTTCCCGCGCCGGGCGAGCGCAGGGTTCGAGAGGAACTTCAGCGCGAGGATGAAGGTCACGATCGTGACCAGGTACAGCAGGTTCGCGACGTTCGTGCTCACGAGCGCTTGGGCGGCTCGCGCTTCTTGAACATCTCGAGCATGCGGTCCGTCACCACGAAGCCGCCGACGACGTTTGCCGAGGCGAGCACCACCGCCGCGAAGCCGACCACCCAGGTGAACGCGCTCTTGTCGGGCTGGCCGAGCACGATCATCGCGCCGACGATGACGATGCCGTGGATCGCGTTCGTCCCCGACATCAGGGGCGTGTGGAGGAGCGCGGGCACCTTCGAGATCACCTCGAAGCCGACGAAGATCGCGAGCACGAGGATCGTCAGCTCGAACACGAGGAGCGTCCCGTGGCTCACGCGGCGACCTCCTTCCGCGTCACGCAGGCGCCCGCGACGATCTCGTCGTCCCAGTCGAGCACGAGCTCGCCGTCCTTCGCGAGCAGGCCGAGGATCGACGCCATGTTCCGCGACAGGAGCTGGCTCGCGTGGGTCGGCATCGTGGCCGGCAGATTCGTGATCCCCACGATCGTGACGCCGTCCTCGACGACCTCCTCGCCCGGCCGCGTCAGCTCCGCGTTGCCGCCGCTCTCGGCGGCGACGTCGACGATCACCGAGCCCGCGCGCATCGCCCGCACCGCGTCGGCGGTGACGAGCGTCGGCGCCGGCCGCCCCGGGATCGCCGCGGTGGTGATCACGGCGTCGAAGCCCGGAATCCGCTGCTGCAGCTCCGCCTGCTGCGCTGCCTGCTGCTCGGGCGTGAGCTCGCGGGCATAGCCGCCCTCGGTCTCCTCGCCCTGCACGCCGAGGTCCAGGAACGTGGCGCCCAGCGACTCGACCTGCTCGCGCACCGCCGGCCGGACGTCGAAGGCGCTGACGACGGCGCCGAGCCTCCGCGCCGTGGCGATCGCCTGCAGGCCGGCGACACCCGCACCGAGCACGAGCACCTTCGCAGGGGGGATCGTGCCGGCGGCCGTCATCAGCATCGGCAGGAACCGCGGCAGCCGGTCGGCGGCGATCAGCGCCGCCTTGTAGCCGGCGACCGTCGCCTGCGACGAGAGCGCGTCCATCGGCTGCGCGCGCGTGATGCGCGGGACCGACTCGAGCGCGAGCCCGTGCACGCCGGCCGCGGCGAGGCGCTCGACGCCCGCGGTGTCCGCGAGCGGCGCGAGGAACGCGACGACCACCTGCCCGTCGTGAAACCGACCGGCCTCCTCCGTCGTCGGCGCGCGCACCTTCACGACGACGTCTGCTCCCCACGGGTCGCCGATCGTCGCTCCCGCGGCGCGGTAGGCGGCGTCGTCGAACCCTGCCTCGGCGCCGGCGCCCGCCTCGACGACGACCTCCACGCCCTCCCCGAGCCGGCCGACGGTCTCGGGGACGAGCGCGACGCGACGCTCGCCCGGAACCACCTCCTTTGGAACGCCGACTCGCATAGCCGCGGGCGACGCTATCGCATAGCGCCGCTTGTACGGTAGGTGATTCGCCGTGACGCACCTCATCGTCCAGTACGGGCTCGTCGTCCTGTTCGTCCTCGTCGCGGTCGAGTCCGCGGGCGTTCCGGTCCCGGGCGAGACGGCGCTGGTCACGGCCGCCGTGCTCGCGCACGACCACTGGGGGATCCAGTGGGTGATCGCGACGGCGGCCACAGGCGCGATCGTCGGCGACAACGTCGGCTACTGGCTCGGTCGTGTCGGCGGCCGCCGCCTGCTCGACCGGTTCGAGCTCACACGGCGATACGCCGACCGCGCGATCCCCGCGAGCCAGCGGTTCTTCCAGCGCCACGGCGGCAAGACGATCTTCCTCGCGCGGTTCATCGCCGTCCTCCGCGTGACGGCGGCGTGGGTGGCGGGGATCAGCAAGATGCACTGGTGGCAGTTCTTCCTCTGGAACGCCGCCGGCGGCATCGCCTGGGCGGCCGGCGTCGGCCTCCTCGCGTACTACGCGGGGAAGGCGGCCGCCGACGCCGTCGCCCGCTACGGCCTCTACGGCGCGCTCGCCGTGATCGCGCTCGCGGCGCTCGCGTTCCTCGGCCTGCGGCTATGGCACCGGCGCGCGCTCCGCGACCGTAGCGCCTAGAGGGTCGACCAGACCTCGAGCTTCGTCCGTGTCCGCCGGATCACCTCGTCGGTGAACTCGCTCGTCGTCGCGTGCCCGCCGAGGTCGGCGGTCTTCACACCCTGCGCGACCGCCTCGAGCGCCGCCTCCCTGATCGCGCGGCCCGCCGAGACGCCGGGGGTCGTCTGCGAGAGGAGCGCCGCCGCCGCGAGGATCATCGCGAGCGGGTTCGCGACGTTCTTGCCCTCGAGCGACGGCGCCGTGCCGTGCGCCGCCTCCGCCATCAGGGCGGTCGGCTCGAGGTCGGCGCCGGCGAACGCCACGAGCATCGACTCGGAGCCTGCGATCGACCCGAACAGCGGCAGGACGAGGTCGGAGAGGATGTCGCCGTCGCGGTTCAGCGCGGGGATCACGAGCGGGTCGCCGGTGGCGGCGATCAGGAGCGCGAACGTCGCGTCGATCAGCTGCGGCTCGTAGGCGACGTCCGGGTGCCGGGTTGCCGCGGCGTCCATCTCCTCCTTGAGCATCCCCTCGTACGTCGGCGAGACCGTGTACTTCGGCCCGCCGAAGACCTTCGCGTTCATCCGCTCCGCCTCGCGGAACGCGAACTCGGCGACCGCGCGGCAGACGCTCCGCTCGATCCGCTCGGTGCGGTAGGCGACCTCGTCGCCGTCCGTCCCCTCCCGCCACTCCTTCGCCCCGTAGGCGTCGCCGACGGCCATCCGCACCACCGCGATCGGCGCGTGCACGCCGCCGAACGGGACGACCCCCGGCAGCCGGCGACCGGTGCGCACGATCACCTTCCCGCCGATCTCCTCCCGCAGGATGCGGTTCGGCGACCCGACGTCACCGCGCCCCTCCGGCGTCACCGTCGCAGCCTTCAGCCCGAGGCCGTGCTCGCGAATCGCCGCTGCCGCCTCGTGGACCACGCCGTTGGCAGTCGCGCGCCGCGACGCGAGCGAGAGGTCGAACCGCGGCAGGTCGAGCTCCAGGCCGACGACGTCGGGTGCGAGGACGCGGAGGGACTCCTCGAGGAGCTCCTGCCCCGTCTGGTCCCCTTCGAGGACGGCGATCGCGTTCAGCTCCACGCCCGGCAAGATTAGCGTCGGGTGCCCGCCGGGAATGCGACCCGTATGGCGGCCAGGATCGGCTGGACGCGCCGGGGGTCGAAGAGGAGGTTTCGCTACTTCGGGGCCGACGGGCGCGAGATCACGGACGAGCAGACGCTCGAGCGAATCCGCTCGCTCGCGATCCCGCCCGCGTGGAAGGACGTGTGGATCTCGCCGTCGGGCCGCTCGAAGCTGCAGGCGACCGGCGTCGACGCCGCCGGCCGGAAGCAGTACCTCTACCACCCGTCCTACCGCGCGAAGCAGGAGCAGGCGAAGTACGACAAGCTCATCCGGTTCGCGGAGAGGCTGCCGCAGCTCCGCGAGGCGATGTCGGAGCACATGGCGCTCGAGGGGCTGCCGTTCGAGAAGGTCGCCGCGATCGCCGTTCGGCTCGTCAACCTCGGGTGGTTCCGCGTGGGCGGCGACCGCTACGCGAAGCAGTCGCGTACGTTCGGGATCACGACGCTGCGCAAGAGCCACGTCGCGGTCCGCGGCTCCCGGATCGCGTTCCGCTACCGCGGTAAGCACTCGATCATGCTCCGGAGCGCCGTCGTCGACGCGGAGCTCGCGGCCGCGATGCGCACGCTGATCGCGCTCCCCGGGAGCCGGCTCTTCCAGTTCGAGCTGCCGGACGGGAGCCGGTGCAACCTCGACCAGCGCCGCCTCAACGACTACATCAAGACGTATCTCGGGCCGGAATTCAGCGCGAAGGACTTCCGCACCTGGGGCGGGACGCTGATCGCGGCGGTCGAGCTCGCGCAACAGGATCCGCCGGAGAATCCGACGCAGGCGAAGAAGCGCATCGCCGCGGTGATGCGGAGTGTCGCTGAAAGGCTCGGGAACACACCCGCCGTCGCCCGTTCGTCGTACGTCAGCCCGGCGGTCGTCGAGCAGTATCTCGACGGGAGAACAATCGACGATTTCCGCCCCCGTCATTTGCGCGTCGTCGGCGCGCGCGACGTCGGCCTCGACCGCGAGGAGCAGGCGACGCTCAGCCTCCTGCGCTCCTGGCGAATTCGCGCGTCGCGCGCGGCCGCGTAAACTGGCGGGAATGGCACGGAAAACGATCCTCGTGTGCGACAACTGCGGCAAGGAGGTCGACGAGTCGCGCGGCGCGACCCTCCGCGTCACCTACGTCGACGCCCGCCGCGGCTCCAAGGTCGCCGACCTCTGCGACGACTGCGCCGGGCAGATGCCGGGTCGCGCGGCGGCGCGCAGGGGACGGCGCCCCAAGTCCGCCGCAACGAGCGACTAGCACGGAAAGGCGGCCGCGGGAGCCGTCCTGCGTCCGCTCTACGATGCGAAGGTGGGGCTGTCCCTCCTCGCGGGGCCTGCGAACGCGGGCAAGGTCGCGCTCCTCCTCGAGCGCTATCTGGCGCGCCTCGACGACGAGCCGACGCTGATCGTGCCGAACGGCTCGGACGTCGACCGGGTCGAGCGGGAGCTCCTCGCGCGCTGCGGCTGCCTGTTCAGCGGCGCGATCGGCACGTTCGACGACCTCTTCGCGCGACTCGTGCGCGACGACCCCGGCGGTGGGCGCCCCGTCCTCGGCGACGCGCAGCGCGCCCTCGTCGTGCGGCGGCTCCTGCACTCCGTGTCCCTGGACGGCTTCGCGCGCTCGGCCCGGACGGCGGGCTTCGTCGACACGCTCCTGCAGGCGCTCGGCGAGCTCGAGCAGGGCCTCCTCGACCCCGAGCACCTCGACGGCGAGCTCGCCCAGCTCTACGGCCTCTACCGCGCCGAGCTCGACCGCCTTGAGATGTGGGACCGCGACCTCCTCCGCCGTCGCGCCGCCGAGCGGCTCGAGAGCGACCTCGACGCCTGGCACGGCGAGCCCGTGTTCGCGTACGGCTTCGAGGACCTGACCGGGGCCGAGTGGAAGCTCCTGACGGCGCTCGCCGGGCGGACGGAGGTCGAGGTCTCGCTGCCGTACGAGCCCGGGCGCGTGGCGTTCGCGTCGCTCGCGCGGACGGCCGACGACCTCGGCGCGCTCGCCTCGCGCGTCGAGGAGCTCGCTCCGTCGCCCGCGGGCCGCCCGCCGGCGCTCGCCCACCTCGAGCGGGCGCTCTTCGAGGAATCGGCGCCCGAGGGCCCCCCGCTCGACGGCGCGGTCCGGTTCTACGAGGGCGCGGGCGTCCGCGGCACGCTCGAGCTCGTCGCCGACGAGCTCGTCGAGCTGATCCGCTCCGGGACGCCCCCGGGCGACATCGCGATCGTCGTGCCGTCGGTGGACGCCTGGCGCGCCCCGCTCGAGGCGGTGCTCGGCACGCTCGAGGTGCCGTACGCGGTCGAGTCGCGCGTGCGCCTCGGGGCCACGGCGATCGGCCACGCGCTCCTCCAGCTCCTGCGCTACGCGTGGGCCGACGCGGGGCGGAGGGAGCTGTTCGCGTACCTCCGCAGCCCGTACTCGGGGCTCGCGCGGTCGTCGGTCGACTACGTCGAGGGGCGTCTGCGCGGCCGCGCGATCCACTCGCCCGCGCGCGTCGAGGAGGAAACGGAGAAGCTCCGCGAGGCGCCGATCCCGCTCCTAGCCGACCTCCGCGCCGCCGCCGGCCCGGTCGACGCCGTGCGGCTCGCCCTCCGTCAGATGCTGCGGTCGGCGTACGGCACGGACGCGCCGCCCGCGGGCGAGACGTCGCGCCTGGACCTGCGCGCGTACGGGCACGTGCTCCAGCTCCTCGCCGAGCTGGAGGCGCTGGCGCCGACGCGCGACGAGGTCGTCGCCTCGCTCGAGCGCTGCGAGGTGCGCCTGTCGTCCGCCGGCGAGGCCGGCCGCGTGGCCGTCCTCGACGTGATGCGCGCGCGCACCCGCCGGTTCCAGGACGTCTTCCTGCTCGGGCTCGAGGAGGGGTCGTTCCCCGGCCGCTCCCGGACGTCCCCGTTCCTCGACGACGACCGCCGCCGCGAGCTCGGCGGCCGGCTCGAGCGGCCCGACCAGGTCTCGCGCGACCGCTACCTCTTCTACACCGCGTGCACGCGCGCGACGCGGCGGCTGTACCTCGTGCGCGAGGCGGCGACCGACGACGGCGCGCCGCGCGAGCCGAGCCCGTTCTGGGGTGAGGTCGCCGCGCTGTTCGACGACGAGGACGTCGCACACGCGACGGTCCGGCGGCCGCTCTCGGCGCTCACCCGCCCCCTCGAGGCGGCGCCGTCCGAACGCGAGCGGCTGCGCGCCGTCGTGCTGCTCGCGGCCTCCGACGCGGACGCGGCGGCGGCGCTCGCCGACGCGAACGACTGGGGGCGGCGGCTCGCCCGCGCGCGCATGGCGCTCCGGCGCGAGACGCGCCTCCGCAGCGAGACGCTCCTCGCGTTCTACGGGGCGCGCACGACGTTCGGCGTCACCGAGCTCGAGCGGTTCGCCGACTGCTCGTCGGCGTGGCTCATCGAGCGCGTCGTCTCGCCGAGGACGATCGACGCGCAGGTCGACCCGATGCTCCGCGGCTCGGTGGCGCACAGCGCGCTTCACAAGTTCTATGCGGGGCTGCCGAAGGAGCTCGGGCACGACCGGGTCACGCCCGAGAACGTCGAGCGCGCCGTCGGCTTCCTGCGCCGCTGCCTCGACGACGCCCTGCGCGGAGGCGTCCGGCTGGAGCTCACCGACCTGCAGGCGGCCGAGCTCGAGGAGAGTTTGTGGCGCGACCTCGAGGCGTTCGTGCGCGACGAGGCGGAGTCGCCGCTCGCGCTCGTCCCGCGGCAGTTCGAGGTCGGGTTCGGCTCGGACCGGTCGGCACCGCAGCTGCAGCGCGGGCTCCCCCTCGGCGACGGGCTCCACCTGAGCGGCAAGATCGACCGGATCGACGTCGACCCGTTCTCGGCGCGCGGGATCGTGCAGGACTACAAGTCGGGCCGCAGCGCGCACTCCGCGAAGCAGATCGACGAGGAGCTGAAGCTGCAGATCCCGCTCTACATGCTCGTCCTCCGCGACCTCGTCGGCATCGAGCCGCTCGGCGGCGTCTACCGCGCGCTCGCGGGCGCGCGGCTCACGCGCGGGCTGCTGCACGCCGACGCCGCCGACGACCTCCCCGGTTTCCAGCGGAACGACTACCTCGACGAGGACGCGTTCTGGGCGCTCGTCGAGAGCGCGCGCGAACGTGCACGCGGGTTCGCGCAGCGGATCCGGGCCGGCGACGTGCGCCACGACCCGAAGGGCGGCGCGTGCCCCGCGTGGTGCGACCTGTGGTCGATGTGCCGCGTGGAGCGCGCGTGAACGCGGAGCAGCGCGCCGCCGTCGAGGCGACGGGAGAGATCTTCGTCTCTGCCGGCGCCGGGACGGGGAAGACCACGGTCCTCGTCGAGCGGTTCGTGCGGGCGGTGTGCGAGCAGGGCCTCGACGTCGAGTCCGTCCTCGTCATCACCTACACGCGGAAGGCGGCGGGCGAGCTGCGGGCGCGCATCCGCGCGGCGCTGCACGCGCGCGGCCGTCACGACCTCGCGCGGCGGCTCGACGGCGCGTGGATCTCGACGATCCACGGCTTCTGCTCCCGGCTCCTCCGTGCACACCCGTTCGCCGTCGGGATCGACCCGCGCTTCCGGGAGCTGGACGACGAGCACGGCGCGGTCATCCGCGGCGAGGCGTTCGAGCGCGCGCTCGCCGCCTTCTGCGCGGATCGCGACGCCGAGCGGCTGCGCCTCCTCGCCACCTACGGGGCCGACGGGCTGCGCCGGAAGCTGACGGCGGTGTACGAGACGCTCCGGTCCGCCGGCCGCGAGCTCACGCTCGAGCTGAGCGAGCAGGCGGGGCTCGCCGAGCGCCTCGCCGAGCTGCACGACGAGGCGCGGCCGCTCGCGGCCGACCCCGATGCGACCGAGAAGCAGCTCGCCGCCGCGCAGGCGGCGCTCACGCTGACGGCGGCGACGCCGGAGCGCCTGCAGGACCTGACCGCCCTCCGCGCGGTCGGCGACCGCGCGGCCGCGTTCGAGGCCGCGCGGAAGCGCCTCGAGCAGGCGGCGTTCGACGAGCTCGCGGTGCGCGACAAGGATCTCCTCCAGGAGCTGCTCGACCTGTTCGCGGCGGAGTACGCGGCCGCGAAGCAGCGCGAGTCGGTGCTCGACTTCGAGGACCTGCAGCTCCTGACGCGCGATCTGCTTCGCGACCACGACCGCGTCAGGGAGGCCGAGCAGCTGCGGTTCCGCGCGCTCATGGTCGACGAGTTCCAGGACACGAACCGGCTGCAGTGCGAGCTGATCGACCTGCTCCGCGGCGGCGCGCTCGAGCGCGACGTCTTCTTCGTCGGCGACGAGTTCCAGTCGATCTACGGCTTCCGTCATGCCGACGTCGCCGTCTTCCGCGAGCGGCGCGAGGCGGCCTCGCAGAGGCTCCCGCTCGCGCGGAACTACCGCTCGCGCCCGGAGGTGCTCGCGGCGGTCAACCACCTCTTCCACGAGGAGTTCGGCGACGGGTACCAGCCCCTCGCCGCGTCGGGCGAGTTCCCCGACCCGGTCTTCGGCCACCCGGTCGAGCTCCTCGTGACCGACAAGCGGAGCTTCGCCGGCGCGCCCGTCGCGTGGCGCGACGGCGAGGCCGGGGCGATCGCGCGGCGTGTCCGCGAGCTCGTGCGCTCGGGTGTCGCGGCGCCACGCGAGATCGTCCTGCTCTTCGCCGCCGGCACCGACGCCGAGCGGTACGAGGCGGCGCTCCGTGCGGAGGGGCTGCCGACCTACCGGGCGACGGGGCGCGGCTACTTCGGCCAGCAACAGGTCGTCGACCTCCTCGCGTACCTGCGGCTCCTCCACAACCGCTACGACGACGAGGCGCTCGTCACCGTCCTCGCCTCGCCCTTCGTCGGCGTCTCGAACGACGCGCTCGTGCACATCCGCCGCCACGGCGGCAGGCGGCCGCTCTACGCGGGCATCGAGCGCTCGCTCCCGGAGGCGCTCTGCGACGACGACGCGCGGCTCGTGCGCGCCTTCAAGCAGCGCTACGAGCGGCTCGTCGCCGCGTCGTCGAGGACGACCCTCGAGCGGCTCTGCGAGGAGGTCGTCGCCGCACACGACTACGACCTCGCCGTGCTCGCGCAGTGGGACGGAAAGCGCCGGTACGCGAACCTGCGCAAGCTGATGCGGCTCGCGCGGTCGTACGAGGCGCTGCGCGGCCCCGACATCGAGGGCTTCGGGAAGTTCATCCGCGACCAGCAGGCGGTCGGCGCGGCGCAGCTCGAGGCCGTGTCGGAGGAGGAGGGAGCCGACGCCGTGCGCCTGCTGACGATCCACGCGGCGAAGGGCCTCGAGTTCAAGGTGGTCGTCGTCGCGGACGCCGGCCGCGACACGGGCGGGCCGCCGTCGGCGGACGAGATCCTCGTGCGCCCCGACGGCCGCTTCGGGTTCCGTGTCGTCGACCCCCGCTCCGGGAAGAAGCGCCCGGCGTTCGACTACCAGGCGGTGCGGGCCGCCGAGCAGGCCGACGACCGGGCGGAGCGCCTGCGCCTCTACTACGTCGCGATGACGCGCGCGATCGACCGGCTGATCGTCTCGGGGGCGATCGACCCGGACAAGACCCGCGACCTCGAGACGCCCATCGGCTGGGTGCTCGACCGGCTCGGCGTCGCCGAGGAGCCGCAGGACGGCGAGGTCGAGCGCGGCGATGCGCGCTTCGTCCTCCGGGTCAACCGGTACGAGCCCGCGGCGCCGCCGGAGCCGGCGGTGCACGAGGAGGGGCAGCTGGCGCTGTTCGCCGAGCTCCCGTCGTCGCCGCCGCCGCGCGGGTACCGGCTGCCGGAGCTGCCGCCGCTTCCGGTGCCGCCGCTCCACAAGGTCCGCCGCCTGTCGTACTCGGCGCTCGCGCTCTTCGAGCGCTGCTCGTACCGCTACTACGCGGAGCGCGTGGCCGGCCTGCGCGAGGAGCGCGGGACGGCCCACGGCAGCTCCGGGCTGAAGGCGACCGAGGTCGGCGACGCCGTCCACCGGCTGCTCGAGCTCGTCGACCTCGCCGCGCCGGCCTGCCCCGACGTCGAGGTCGTCCGGACGTGGTACCCCGCGGTGACCGACGACGAGGTGGCGCGCATCCGCGGCTTCGTCGAGTCGTACTGCGGCTCCGAGCTCGCGGCGCGGATCGCGAAGCTGCCCGGCGTCTCGGTGGAGCGGCCGTTCGCGTTCGAGCACGACGGCGTCCTCCTCCACGGGCGTCTCGACGTCCTCTGGCGCGAAGGGTCGCGCGCGCTCGTCCTCGACTACAAGACGAACTCGCTCGCGGAGGGCGCGCCCGACGAGATCGTCGACGCCGACTACCGCCTGCAGCGGCTCGTGTACGCGCTCGCGTGCTTTCGCGCCGGCGCCGACGAGGTCGAGGTCGTGTACCACTTCCTCGAGCGCGCCGACGCCGTCGTCACGACGACGTTCGAGCGCGTCGAGCTGCCGGCGCTCGAGGCCGAGCTGTCTGCGGCGGTCGCCCGCATCGACGCCGGCGAGTTCACACCGGCACCGGGGGAGTTCACCTGCAGCGGGTGCCCGGCGCTCGACGTCGTGTGCGCCGGGCCGAGGCTCCGCGCGGCGCCCGAGCACCTCGTCGCAGCGGTGTAGCGTGGCCCGGAGCTACGTCGCCGAGGCGCGGCGGAAGAAGGTGGCGCCGAAGCGCCGGAGGATCGGGCCGGTGATCGAGCTCCTCGCCGACGAGCACGCAGATGCGCGGATCGCCCTCCGGTTCACGACCCCGCTCGAGCTGCTCGTGTCCGTGATGCTGTCGGCGCAGACGACGGACGTGAACGTCAACCGCGTGACGGAGCGGCTCTTCGAGAAGTACCGGCGGCCGGAGGACTACCTCGCCGTCCCGCAGGAGGAGCTCGAGCGCGACATCTACGCGACGGGCTTCTTCCGGCAGAAGGCGAAGTCGCTGCGCGGGACGATGCAGCGGATCCTCGAGGTGCACGGCGGGGAGGTCCCGACGGAGTTCGACGACCTGTTGAAGCTGCCGGGGGTCGCCCGCAAGACGGCGAACGTGGTCTCGGCCGAGCGGGGGAGCCCGCAGGGGGTCGTCGTCGACACGCACGTGCGCCGCCTCTCGCAGCGGCTCGGCTTCACGCGGGAGGATGACCCGGTCAAGATCGAGCGCGACCTCGTGCGGCTCGTCCCGAGGGAGGACTGGAGGCGGTTCCCGCACCTCCTGATCTGGCACGGCCGCCGCATCTGCGAGGCGCGGAAGCCGCGGTGCGACGACTGCCCGCTCGCGGTCGACCTGTGCCCGGCTAGCCGCGTATAGGCGTCAGCGCGAGGAGGAGCCCGCCGTCGTCGTCGTAGGCGGGGAAGACGTCGGTGACGACGCGTTTCTCGGTGCCCGCCCGCGTCCGGATCGACAGCTGCTCGCCGAGGCGCCGCACGCCCCACTCGCGCGCGAGCTCGAACGGCTTCGCGTCGGAGAAGCCCAGCACGTCGACGACGTCGCGGCCCATCAGGTCGGCCTCCGGGAAGCCCGTCAGCTCGAACACGCCCCGGCCGATCGCGAGGATGCGCCGTTCCTGGTCGGTCACCACGAGCCCCGTGTCCGGCGCCGGGTAGTAGTCGTCGAGGAGCTCGAAGAGGAAGCCGAACCCGCAGTGCCGGCACGCGGGCGCCTGCGTCGAAAACCCCTCGCGCGCGTCGACGTCGACCGACCGCTCCTTGCACCTCGGGCAGATGTAGTACGGCACCGCGCCAGGGTACCCGCGTCCTCCTACGCTGCGACCACCGCCCGCGCGCGGTGGGCCGCGGCGAAGTCGCGGTACCAGTAGAAGCTCTCCTTCGGGACGCGGTCGAGCGTCGCGTAGTCGACGTAGACGAGGCCGAACCGCTTCCAGTAGCCCCAGGCCCACTCGAAGTTGTCGAGCAGCGACCACGCGAAGTACCCGCGCAGCGGGACGCCGGCGGCGACGGCGCGGCCCGCGGCCTCCAGATGCTCGGCGAGGTACGCCTGCCGCTCCGGGTCGCGGACGCTGCCGTCGTGCCCGCGAACGTCCGCGTACGCGGCGCCGTTCTCCGTGATGTAGATCGCGGGCGGCGCGTAGTCGTCGCGGAGCCGCAGGAGCAGGTCGTGCAGCCCGTCCGGCACGACCTCCCAGCCCATGTCGGTCCGGTCGACGTCGGCCCGGTGGAGGATCTGCGACCTGCCGCCGTTGGCGTCGGCGCCCACGAGCGGCGAGGTGTAGTTGTTCACGCCGAGGAAGTCGATCGGGGCGGCGGCGGTCGCGAGATCGCCGTCCTCGATGGGGGGCAGGTTGTCGCCCCATGCCTCGAGCATGTCCTCCGGGTAGTCGCCCCGGAAGATCGGGTCGAGGAACCAGCGGTTGTGGAACCCGTCGACCCACCGTGCCGCGGCGACGTCCTCGGCGTCGTCGCCGGCGGCGTACGGATGGTCGAGGTTGAGCGTGATCCCGACCTGCGAGCCGGGCGACAGCGCGCGGAGCACCTCCACGGCCCGGCCGTGCGACACGAGCAGGTGGTGCGCGCTCGCGAGCGCCTCGACGTCGGAGGTGCGACCGGGGGCGTGGTGGCCCCAGCCGTGGCCGACCCACGCGACGACCCAGGGCTCGTTGTGCGTGATCCAGTGCCGGACGCGATCGCCGAGCCGTTCCGCGACGACCTCGACGTACTCGACGTAGGCGTCGATCGTGGCGCGGGCCGGCCAGCCGCCCGCGTCCTCGATCAGCTGCGGCGTGTCCCAGTGGAACAGCGTGACGAAGGGGTCGATGCCGGCGTCGAGCAGCTCGTCCACGAGGCGGTCGTAGAAGTCGAGGCCCTTCGCGTTCACCCGCCCGCGCCCCTCGGGGAGCACGCGCGGCCATGCGACCGAGAACCGGAACGCGTCGATCCCGAGCTCGCGCATCAGGAGGACGTCGTCGCGGTACCGGTGGTAGAAGTCGCACGCGACCGCGCCGTTGTCGGCGTTTCGCACCTTCCCGGGCGTGGCGCAGAACCGGTCCCACACGCTCTCGCCGCGGCCGTCCTCGTTCGCCGCGCCCTCGATCTGGTACGAGGCGGTGGCGGCGCCCCAGACGAAGTCGTGCGGGAACGTGTCACGTGGCTCGGGCATCGGCGACCTCTCGGGAGCGGGGGGACGGGGCGGTGACGTGGCAGCGCGCCCGGTGGTGCGGCGACGCCTCGACGAGCGTCGGGGCGACGTGCGAGCAGAGCTCGAGCGCGAGAGGGCACCGGTCGACGAAGCGGCAGCGCTCGCCGGGGTCCACGGCGGCCGCGGCGTGACCGCGGTGCACGTCGATGTCCGGGCGGTCCGGGCGGGTCGGGTCGGGCACCGAGTCGAGCAGCAGGCGCGTGTACGGATGGAGCGGCGTCGACAGCACCTGCTGCGCGGGTCCCTGCTCGACGATCTGGCCCGCGTACATCACGAGCACGTCGTCGGCGACGTAGCGCGCCGTCGCGAGGTCGTGCGTCACGTACAGGATCGCGAGCCGCCGCTCCTGCGTGAGGTCCTTCATCAGGTTGAGGATCCCGATGCGGATCGACACGTCGAGCATCGAGATCGGCTCGTCGGCGACGATCACGCGCGGCTCGACCGCGAGCGCGCGCGCGATCGCGACCCGCTGCCTCTGCCCTCCTGAGAGCTCGTGGGGGTAGCGCGCGGCGACGCGGTCGGCGGGCGTGAGGCCGACGGATTCGAGCAGCGCGTGCACGCGGTCTCGCACCTCGCCCGCCGGGACGACGTGATGGATGCGAAGGGGCCGCTCGAGGTGGTGGCGGATCGTCTTCGCCGGGTTCAGCGACCCGAACGGGTCCTGGAAGATCATCTGGACCCGCGACCGGTACCGCAGCAGCTCGCGCCGACTGCGCGTCGACGCGAGGTCGCGCCCGTCGAAGACGACGCGGCCGGCCGTCGGCGCGTACAGGCGCGCGAGCAGGCGGGCGACGGTGCTCTTGCCGCTTCCGCTCTCGCCGACGAGCGCCGTGATCGTGCCGGGCCGCAGCTCGAAGCTCACGTCGTCGACGGCATGGATCCGGCTGCGGTCGAAGAGCGCGTTCCCGGCGCGGAAGTGCTTCGTGAGGCCGTCGACGGTGAGCTCGGCGGTCGTCACGCGTCCGGCCTCTCGACGCGGTGACACGCGACGCGGTGGCCCGCGCCGATCTCGCGCAGCAGCGGCCGGACCTGGGTCTGCAGCACCTGGAGCTCGCCGCCGTCGGCGACGCAGTGCGGGCAGCGCGGGTGGAAGCGGCAGCCGTGGGGCGGCGCCGCCAGGTCGGGCGGGGCGCCGGGGATCCCCGCCATTCGCACGATCGGGCCGGTGAGCGGCGGGAACGAGTGCATGAGCGCGGTCGTGTACGGGTGCCGCGGTGCCGTGTGGACCTGGTGCGCAGGCGCCTCCTCGACGATCTCGCCCGCGTACATGATCGCGATGCGGTCGGCGATCTCGACGAGCAGCGAGAGGTCGTGCGTGATGAAGAGGACCGCGAACCCGAGCTCTCCCTGCAGCGTCCGGACCTGCTGGAGGATCTCGCGCTGGACGACGACGTCGAGCGCCGTCGTCGGCTCGTCCATGATCACGAGCTCGGGCCGCAGCGCGAGCGCCATCGCGATCACGACGCGCTGCCGCATGCCGCCCGAGAGCTCGTGCGGGTACGCGCGCAGGCGGCGGGCGTCGATGCCGACGAGGTCGAGCAGCTCGCCGCCGCGCCGCAGCGCGTCGCGCTTCGAGATGCGCTCGTGCGCTCGCATCATGTCGACGAACTGGTCGCCGACGCGCATCACCGGGTTGAGCGCGTTCATCGCGCTCTGGAACACCATCGCCACGTTGCGCCAGCGGTACCGGCGTAGCTCGTCGCGGCTCTTGCCGAGCATCGGCTCGCCCGCGAACAGGATCTCACCGCTCGTGACGCGCGCCGGCGGACGGAGGATCTGCATGACAGCGTTCGCGACCGTGCTCTTGCCACAGCCCGACTCGCCGGCGAGGCCGAGGATCTCGCCCGCGGCGATCGAGAGGCTCACACCGTCGACGGCGCGGGTCGTCCGCGATCGCGTCGCGTAGTCGACGACGAGGTCGCGCACCTGGATCACCGGTGCCTCCTGCCGCGGCGGCGCCTCTGCCTCGGTCGCGAGCTGCACGATCACGGCCGCCTCCCGCCGACGAGGAGCCGCCGCACGAGGCCGCGGTGGGCTCGTACCTCGTCGCGCAGGCGGGGGTTCGAGAGCTCGTCGATCCCCGCGAGCACGAGCGTCAGCCCGAGCACCGTCAGGACGAGCGCGAGCCCGGGGAAGAGAAACGGCCACCACTCCCCCTGGAGGACGGCCGAGTTCGTCTGCGCCCAGTAGAGGACCATTCCCCAGCTCACGTGCGTCGCGTCGCCGAGACCGAGGAACTCGAGGCCGGCGTCGACGAGCAGCGAGATGTAGAAGACGAGCACGAAGCCGGCCGCGATGCGGCTGATCATGTTCGGCATGATCTCGCCGAAGACGATCCGCCACGTCGACTCGCCCGCGACCTTCGCCGCGAGCACGAAGTCGCGGTTCTTCAGCGACAGTGCCTGGCTGCGCAGGATGCGCGCCTCGAACGCCCAGAGCGTGAGGGCGAGGAAGAGCACCATCGTCCACATGCTCCTGCTCTTCAGGTACGCCGACGCGACGACGAGGAGCGGGATCGTCGGGATGACGAGGAACACGTTCGTGAGGAAGTTGATCGCCTCGTCGACGACGCCGCCGGAGTAGGCGGCCAGGATCCCGAGCGTCGTGGCGATCACGGTCGCGATCGCGCCCGACGCGGCACCGAGGAGCAGCGACCGCCGGGCCCCCATCACGACCTGCGAGAAGATGTCGCTCCCCTGGTCCGTGGTCCCGAACAGGTGGTGCCACGACGGTGCCTGCCGGGCGTCGAACAGGCTGAACGCCGTCGGGTCGGACACCGAGACCAGCGGCGCGACGAGCGCCACGACGACCATGCCGCCGACGAGGATCAGCCCGACCCGCGACTTCGGGTTGCGGAGGAGCAGCGCGAGCCAGCCCGGCACGCGCACGCGCGACCGGCGCACCGGCACTGCGGGCGCGAGCTCGATCGACGGCTGGAGCTGCGACACCGTCAGCCCTGCCGGACCCGCGGGTCGAGGACGAGGTTGAGGATGTCCATCACGAAGTTCGCCGCGATCACGGTCAGGGCGAAGATCAGCAGCAGCGCCTGCGTGAGCGGGTAGTCGTTGCCGAGCGCGGCTTGCTGGAGCGTGAGGCCGGCGCCCGGATAGCTGAAGACGTATTCGATGAACACGAGGCCGCCGACCGCGCTCGCGAACTGGGCGGCGAAGCCGTTCAGCGGCGGGAGGATCGCGTTTCGCCCCGCGTAGCGCGTCATCACACGCCGGTCGGGCAGCCCCTTCGCGTGCGCCATCGCGACGTAGTCCTCGCCGATCGTGTTGATCATCACGGTGCGCATGTTCAGCACCCAGCCGCCGGTGTACGCGGCCACGATCACGAGGATCGGGAGCTGCGAGTGGCGGAAGACGCTCGACAGGAACGCCCAGTCGAACCCCGGCACGAGCGTGCTGTCGTACGCGTGCTGGATCGGGAACCAGTGGAGCTGCAGCCCGAGGAAGTACACGCCGAGCAGGCCGGTGAAGAACGCGGGGAACGCCGACAGCGCCATGAACACGGGGACGACGACACTGTCGAACGTGCCGCCCCGCCGCCACGCGGCGACCGTCCCGATCGCGATCCCGAGGACGAACGAGAGCACGAAGGCGACGCCGACGAGGAAGATCGAGTAAGGGAGGACGCGCCCGACCACCTCCGAGACGGAGGCCGGGTAGTTCGAGGTCGAGACCCCGAAGTCGAGGTGCGCGACGCGGTGCAGGTAGAGGACGTAGTCGTGCCAGAGGGAGCCCTTGCCGCCGCCGAGGAGCGCCTCGTACGTCTGGATGATCCCCGGGTTGGAGGCGATCTGGGCCGGCGAGAGGTGCTGCAGCACGCCGCCGATCGGGCTCCCCGGCATCAGGCGCGGCAGCAGGAAGTTCAGCGTCAGCGCCACCCAGACGGCGAAGACGTAGAACGCGAGGCGGCGGAGGACGAAGCGCATCGAGGAGTCGTAAGTGTGGCGGCGGACGGCGCCAGGCCGTCCGCCGCCTGCTAGGAGGAGAGGCCGGCTACTGCCCGGCCTTGCCGCCCGGGCAGATCTGCGTGAAGGACAGGAGGTTGTCCGGGTACGTCGTGAAGATCGGGTCCCCGAAGTGGTTCTTCGGCGAGTCGAAGCAGTGGAAGTACTTCGTGCTGTAGGTCGACCAGCGCGGGCCGACGAAGAGCGGCACGATCGGGAGCTGCTGCAACCACAGCTTCTCGAGCGCCGTCGCCGCCGCGTGCTGCTTCTTCGGATCGAGCGTCTGCTTCCACTGGTCGAGCAGGGCCGTCCCCTGGGCGCTCTTGAAGTGCTCCCAGTTGCCGGTGTTCGTGGCGTCCTGCCCCGACGCGACGAACGCGTTGTTGTGGAGGTTCGCGTTGAAGAAGCCGAACGGCGAGCCCTGCCCGCCCACCTGCCAGAGCAGCGTCGGGTTCTTGGTGCTCGACGCGTTCGGGTACCACGAGTTCCAGTCCGGCTCGAGGACCTCCTTCGAGTCGATCCCGATCGCCTGCAGGTTCTTCGCGATGATCTGGTCCGACGCGACCCAGTCCGACCAGCCCGAGATCACGTGGATGTCGAGGTTGACGGGGTTGCCCTTCGGGTCGATCAGCTGGCTTCCCTTGTAGGTGAAGCCGGCATCGGTCAGCGTCTTCTTCGCCGCCGCCGGGTTGTACGTCGCGAGTGCCTTCGCCTGCGCCTTCACCGACGGGTCGGTGACCCACTGCGGGAAGAGGAACTCGATCCCGAGTGCGCTCGTGGCCGGTGCGTACCCGTACTCGCCGAGCTTGGAGACGCTCTGGCGGTCGATCGCCTGCGACAGCGCCTTGCGGAACGCCACCAGGCTGTACGGGTACGTGGTGTCGTCGAAGACGAGCGACTGCGGGTACGCGGTCGTCGCGTAGAACGCGTGGTAGTGCGCCGGGTCCTTCGAGAGGTACGCCTTCTCGACGTTCGCCACGAAGTTGTGCGTGAGGTCGACCTGACCCGACTGGATCTGTGCCAGCGCCGCGTCGTTCGACGACGCCTGCACGTACTCGAGGCACGGGATCAGCGGCTTGCCCGTCTGCCAGTAGCGCGGGTTCTTGCCGAGCACGTAGTCCTGCGAGGTGAACCGGGCGACCTGATTGAACGGCCCGGACCCGACCGGATGCGGGTTCGTGAACGTCGCGGGATCCGCGACCTTGGACCAGATGTGCTGCGGCACGACGAACGCGAGGTTCAGCGTCGTCGAGATGAACTGCGAGTCGACGGCCTTGAGGTTGATGACGACGGCGTACTTGCCCTTCGCGGTGATCGACGCGATGTTCGTGTCGGGCCGCGTGAAGCCGAGCAGGTCCATCACCTTCGCCTGCGCGCCGGTTCCGCCCCTGAGCGAATAGACGACGTCGGCCGAGGTCAACGGTGTGCCGTCCGACCACGTCGCGTTCCTCGCCAGGTTGAGCGTCAGCGTCTTGCTGCCGTTCGTCCACTTCCACGTGCGGGCGAGCCACGGCACCGGCTTCAGTCCGCCGGCGGGCGACACGATGAGCCCTTCGTAGACGGAGCCCTTCACGAACTGGCCCGACGGGAGCCCGGTCGCCGTGTAGGGGTTGAAGTTCTTGACGAACGCGGGGTCGCCGGATCCCGCCATGACGAGGCACTTGTGCGCACTCGAGCTCACGAGTGCGGCGGGGTGGCCGCCGCGACTCGCGGAGCCGACGGCGGAGGCGACGAGCGAGAGTGCGAGGACGAGCATCGCGGCTCCGGCGGCTGCTGCCGGCCGGAGGCGACGGGAGGGACGGTGCTGCGGTGACATCGGCCTTTCCTTTCTCGCCCGCACGAGCGGAGGGACGGGCGCGTGGGTGGAAACTCGACCGGGAATTTCCGGGAACGGTTACCACCTCGGTGACGCCGTGTCAAGCAGATCCGCGCTCGGAGACGCATCTTCCTTTCCGAAAACGGTTCCGGTACTCTCCCGGCATGGCCGAGCCCGATCGGAGGCCCGAGCAGAAGTTCCGCGGCCGCGCGACGATCCGCGACATCGCCGACCTCGCGGGCGTGTCGATCGCGACCGTCTCGCGCGTCCTGAACGACCGGCCCGACGTCGCGCCGGGGACCCGCGAGACGGTCCTCCAGGTCGTGCGCGAGCACGGGTTCAGCACGAACCGCGGCGCGCGCGGGCTCTCGAGCGGCCGCACGGGCATCGTCGGCCTCACGCTCCCGCTCGTCGCCGACTCGTACTTCGGGCCCATCCTGAGCGGCGCCGCCGAGGCGCTCTACGAGCAGGACATGAGGATCATGCTCGCGCCGACGCTGCACGAGCACGACCGCGAGGTCTCGCTGCTCGACCGGCTGATGAGCGGCACCACCGACGGCGCGATCCTGATGCTTCCGGAGGAGTCGACGGAGGAGCTGCGCGGCCTCCAGGAGCAGGGCTTCCCGTTCGTCGTCGTCGACCCGCGCGAAACGCCTCCGCCGGGAATCCCGAGCGTCTCCGCGATGCACGCCGCCGGGGCGAAGGCCGCCACGGAGCACCTGCTGGAGCTCGGCCACCGCCGCATCGCCGCGATCGGCGGGATCCCCGGCTGGTACGCGAACGACGAGCGGATGATCGGGTACCGCGCCGCGCTCGCGGCCGAGAGCCTCCTGCCCGACCCCGGACTGATCGTCCATTCCGACTGGCGGATCCCCCGCGGCGAGGAGGCCGCCGGGGAGCTCCTGTCGCGTCCCGATCCGCCGACCGCCATCTTCTGCTTCAACGACAACGTGGCGATCGGCGCGCTCAACGCGGTGCGCCGCCGCGGGCTGCGGGTGCCCGAGGACATCTCGATCGTCGGCTTCGACGACACCTTCCAGGCGACGATCGCGACGCCCCACCTGACGACGGTCCGGCAGCCGCTGGCCGAGCTCGGACGGATGGGCGTCAGCCTCCTGCTCCGCCTCATCGAGGGCCAGCGCCTCGACGCGCTGCGCATCGAGCTCGCCACCACCCTCGTCGTCCGTGACTCGACGGGCCCGGCGCCGCGCCGTTAGCGCCGTCGCGGCCGCGATCACGGTCGCGGCCGTCGGCGTGGGACGCCTCCACGCGACGGCCGGCGCGTACACGGTGAGCCCGCTCGTCTCCGACGCGCGCACCGTCCCGGCGCCGCGCCACGACCGCGCGCTCGTGAATGCGTGGGGCCTCGCGGCGAGCCCGACCGGGCCGTGGTGGACCGCCAACGAGGCGAGCGGGACGAGCACGCTCTACTCGGGCGCCGGCAGGAAGCAGCTGCTGACGGTCCAGGTGGAGGGAGGCCCGACCGGGATCGCGTACTACGGCGGGCGCGCGCTCCTCGTGCGCGGCGGCGGGCGCTCCGACCCCGCGCGGTTCGTGTTCGCGTGCGAGGACGGGAAGCTTCGCGCCTGGACGCCGACGGTGCCGACGCCGTGGTCGGCGAGCGCCGAGATCACGGTCGACGACGCGGGTCTCGCCGCGGTCTTCCGCGGCGTCGCGATCGCCGGCGACCGCGTCTTCGCGACGGACTTCCACGGCGACCGCGTCGTCGTGTTCGACGGCGCGTGGCGCCAGGTGGCGACCGGCGAACGGTTCACCGACCCGTCGGTCCCCGCGTCGTACGGGCCTGCGGGGATCCAGATCTTCGGCGGTCGCGTCTTCGTCACCTACATCGGCCGCGCCCCCGTCGACGGCAACGACGCCCCGACGGGCGGCTACGTCGACGAGTTCGGCCTCGACGGGCGGCTCCTCGCACGTGTCTCCCGCGTCGGCGAGCTCAACGAGCCGTGGGGGCTCGCGCTCGCGCCGGGGTCGTTCGGCCGCTACGGCGGCGACCTGCTCGTCGCGAGCTTCGGCGACGGCACGATCCGCGCCTACCGCACCGTGCGCGGCGGGTGGCGCTCCGACGGCGTGCTCCGCACCGCGGGCGGAAAGCCCGTCGTCGTGCCGGGCGTGTGGGGGATCGCGTTCGGGAACGGCGGCCTCGCCGGGCCGGCGGGCACCCTGTTCGCCGCCGCCGGGCCACACCGCTGGCACGGCGCGAGCGAGGTTGCGGTCCATGGTCTGCTGGCGGCGGTCGCGGCGGCGGGATGACGCGCGTCGGCCTTCAGCTCTGGACCCTTCGCGAGGAGTGCGAGCGCGACCTTCTCGGCACGATCGAGCGCGTCGGCGCACTCGGATACGACGGCGTCGAGCTGTTCCGCCTCGAGGGGCTGGACGCCGCCGAGGTGCGCGCTGCGCTGGACGCTGCGGGCCTCGCCGCGTGCGGGGCCCATGTGCGGCTCGGCGAGGATCTCCGTGCGGTGGGCGAGACGCTGCGATCGCTCGGGACGAGCCGCGCGGCGATCGCGTGGATCGACCCGAGCGAGCTCGTCGACGCCGATGCCGCGGTGCGGCGCGTCGCCGCGGCGGCCGAGGCGGCGAGGGCATGCGGGCTCGCGCTCGGGTTCCACAACCACTGGAGCGAGCTCGCGCCCGACCAGGCGGGGCGGACGTTCCTCGACCGGCTGCGGGACCTCCCGCACGACCTCGTGTGGCTCGAGCTCGACCTCGGCTGGATCTGGGTCGCGGGCGCCGACCCGGCGGCGGAGCTCGCCGCCTCCGCCGGCCGCTGCCCGATCGTGCACCTGAAGGACTACGCGGACCGGGAGTCGCGCACCGACGTCCCCGTCGGCGACGGCGCCGTCGGCTACGACACGCTCGTCGAGCGTGCGGTGTCGAGCGGCGCGGAGTGGCTCGTCGTCGAGCAGGACGAGCCGCAGGGCGACCCGTTCGCCGCCGCCGCGCGCTCGCTCGCGGCGGTACGGGAGCTGCTTCCGTGAGCGAGCGGCTCCGCGTGGGCGTCGTCGGCTGCGGGATGATCGCCGACCGCTACGTCTCGGACGCTCCGGCGTTCGAGCACTGGGCGCCGGTCGCGTGCACGGATCTCGACGTCGCCGCGCGCGACGCCTTCGCGGCCGCCCACGGGCTCGAGGCGGTGACGTTCGACGAGCTGCTGCGCGACGAGCGGATCGACCTCGTCCTCAACCTGACGCCGCCGGCCGTGCACGCCGCGATCGTCTCCGCCGCCCTCTCGGCCGGGAAGCACGTCTACACGGAGAAGCCGCTCGCCACGACGGCGGCCGAGGCGCGGTCGCTCGTCGCGCAGGCGCGGACGGCGGGCCTCCGGCTCGGCTGCGCGCCGGACACCTTCCTCGGCGCCGCCTACCGCACCGGGAAGCGCCTGCTCGAGGACGGGGCGATCGGAGTGCCGGTCGGCGCGAACGCGACGATGCTCGTCGGCGGCCCCGACACGTGGCACCCGAACGCGGAGATGTTCTACCGCGCGGGCGGCGGGCCGCTGCTCGACATCGCGCCGTACTACCTCACGGCGATCGTGGCGCTGCTCGGCCGCGTCGAGGCGGCGGTGGGGCTCACCACGACGCCGACACGCGTGCGCACGCTCGGTGCCGGCCCCGCCGCCGGCCGAACGGTGACCGCAGACGTGCCGACGCACGCCGCGGCGGTGCTGCGCCTCGAATCGGGAGCCCTCGCGACGCTCACCGTCAGCTTCGAGGCACGCGAGCAGTACATCAGCGGCCTCGTCCTCTACGGGACGGAGGGCTCGATCGCGCTCCCGGACGCGAATGCGTTCGGCGGAGAGGTGCTGCTGCGCCGCGGCCGCGGCGAGGAGCGCGTGACGTACGCCGGCCTCGACGGGAAGGAGACCCGCGGCCTCGGCGTCGAGGACCTCGCGCTCGCGATCGCCGAGCGGCGGCCGCACCACGCGAGCGCCGACCTCGCGCTCCACGTGCTCGAGACGGCCGAGAGCGTCGAGCGCGCCGCCTGACCCCGCGTCAGATCCAGCGCTTCCACCGGAAGAACAGGAGCTGCCCGACCGTCGTCGCGGCGATCCAGCCCCACGACCACCAGTAGCCCCATGCCCACGCGAGCTCGGGGATGTGGCGGAAGTTCTGGCCGTACAGGCCGACGATGAACGTCGGCACGAGCAGGAGCGAGGCGATCACCGTCAGGCGCTTCATGACCTCGTTCTGGTCGTTCGAGATCTTGCCCTGCAGGTAGTCGCGGACGCCGGCGAGCGAGTCGCGGGCGGCGTCCAGCCCCTCCGACGCGCGGAGGAGCTTGTCGAACGCGCTCCCGAACGCGATCTCGACCTTCTGCGGGAAGAGCTCGCCGCGGTCGAGCTCGACGCGGTTGTCGACGATCTTTCGGACCGCGTCGCGCGTCGGGCCGAGCGTCCGCCGGATGCCGAGGATGCCGTGCCGGATCCCGCGGATACGGCGTCCCACCTCCTGCGGAGCGGCGCCGGTCACCATGTCCTCGAGCTCGTCGACCTCGTCGTCGACGGCGTCGATCACGTCGAGGAACCCCTCGGCCACCTGGTCCACCAGGTGGTAGACGTACATCCCGACGTCGTCGTGCTCGCGGCACGCCTCCTTCGCGGGGGCGGGGTCGAACGGCTGCTCTCCCGGCGGCGTCTTCGAGACCGTGAGGAGCGTCGTGCGCGTCGCGACGAAGTCGATCTCCTGGTAGTACAGCCGGTTCGCGTGCGGGACCTCGATCGGCAGCAGCAGGATGCCGAGCACGTAGTCGCCGTGCGAGTCGATCCGGGGGCGCGGCTCGTCGTTGTGCTCGTGCGGGGCGAGCAGCGCCGCGAGCGCCGTCTCGTGGAGACCCTGCGGCAGTGCATGTCGGAGCTCTGCCTCGGTGGGGTCGACGAGATCGATCCACTCGGGCACGACCGGACGGTACGCCGCCGCCCGGACGTATGACTACCGGCCGGCGGTCAGCGCGGTGCCCGGATGACCCTCGAGGGCGGCGAGGAACCGCTCCGCGTCGAGTGCGGCCATGCAGCCGGAGCCGGCGGCGGTGATCGCCTGGCGGTACGTGTGGTCCTGGACGTCGCCGGCCGCGAAGACGCCGGGGACGTTCGTGGCGGTGGAGCCCGGCTGCGTGACCAGATACCCCTGGTCGTCGTGGTCGAGCTGGTCGACGAAGAGCGCCGTCGTCGGGTCGTGGCCGATCGCGACGAACAGCCCGTCGGCGGCGACCTCCCACGTCTCGTCGTTGACGGTGCTGCGCAGCCTCAGCGCCTCGACCTTCTCGTCCCCGACGATCTCGTCGACGACCGCGTTGAGCACGAAGTGGAGCTTCTCGTTGCGCTCGGCGCGGTCGACCATGATCTTCGACGCGCGGAACTCGTCGCGCCGGTGCACGAGGTGGACACGCGACGCGAACTTCGTCAGGAAGAGCGCCTCCTCGAACGCCGAGTCGCCGCCGCCGACGACGTACACCTCCTTCTCGCGGAAGAAGGCGGCATCGCACGTCGCGCACGCCGAGACACCGCGGCCCTTGTGCTTCTCCTCGGACGGGATCCCGAGGAAGCGCGCGCTCGCGCCGGTGGCGACGATGACCGCACGCGCCGCGTACTCCTCGTCGCCGACGTACACGCGGAGCGGCTGCGCCGAGAAGTCGACGCGGGTGACGTCGTCGGTCAGGAACTCGGCGCCGAACCGCTCCGCCTGGCGGCGGAAGTCCGCCATCATCTCCGGGCCCATGACGCCGTCGGCGTAGCCGGGGTAGTTCTCCACGTCGGACGTGATCATGAGCTGGCCGCCCCACTGGAACCCCTCGATCACGAGCGGCTCCAGGTCGGCGCGGGCGGCGTAGAGAGCGGCGGTGTAGCCCGCGGGGCCGCCGCCGATCACGATCAGCTCACGCGTCTTCATACCTGTAGTAAACGAAATACGCCGGCCGGATGTTCCGAGACCGGAGGGCGGGGTATCGACGCCGCATGGCATCCGTCGTCACCACCGACGTCCTCCGCGACCTCGCCGCCTTCCGCGCGGAGAGCGGCTGCGCGATCACCGTCTACCTCGACCTCGACCCCTCGGCCATGCCGACGATCCCGGACGTCGAGACGAAGATCAACGCCGTCCTCGCGGAGACCGAGAAGGAGGCGGCGCAGGCCGCCCGCGGCGGACGGGACTGCCGCCTCGCCGTCCGCGACGACCTCGCGCGGATCCGCGAGTGGTGGGACTCGGAGTTCGACCGCGACGGTGTGCGGGGCATCGCGATCTTCGCGTCGTCGGCCGACGGGCTCTTCCGGGCGCTCCCGCTCAGCGACGGCGCGGGTGACTCGATCCACGTCGGCCCGACGCTGTACGTCTCGCCGCTCGCGGCCGCGCTCGACCGCGACGGCGCGCTCGTGGCGTTCGTCTCGCGCGAGCGCGGGAGCGTGTATCGCTTCGAGGGCGGACGCCTCGTGGAGGTGGCGGACGAATCGGAGCCGCAGCACCAGCAGCACGACCAGGGCGGCTGGTCGCAGGCGCGGTACCAGCGGCACATCGACCACCTCGTGCAGCAGCACCTGAAGGCGGTCGGCGGCGCCGTCGAGGAGCACCGCGGCGGCCCCGGGCTCCGCCTCGTCGTCGTCGGTCCGGAGGAGATGCGCGGCGACTTCGAGGGCGCCCTCTCGCCGGAGGCGCGGGGCGCGGTCGTCGGCTGGACGACGGCCGAGGCGCACGCCGGCCCGAGCGAGCTGGTCGAGCTCGTCCGGCCGCTGCTCGACGAGGCCCGCGCACGGGACGACCAGGAGACGCTGGAGCGGTTCGAGGAGCTGCACGGGCGCGGGGAGCGCGCGGCGGCGGGGTGGAAGCACGTGCTCGACGCCGCGTCCGACGGGCGGGTCGAGGTCCTCCTCCTCGAGGAGGGGCCTGCCGTACGCGCGTGGGAATGCCCGCAGTGCGGGCGCGCCTCCGCGGACGGCGGCGGCTGCCCGCTCGACGGGACGAAGCTCGCCGAGCGCGAGGACGCCGCCGGGCTGGCGCTCCACCAGACCCTCACGCACGGCGGCCGGGTCGTGCGGCTCGGCGCGGGTGCGCTCGGCGACGCCCGGGGCGCCGCGGCGATCCTCCGGTACTGAGCTCTGCGGCGAAGTACGGAGTGCCCGTCGCGGAGCGCGCGGACGCCGTGCGCGCCGGGGGCGGCCACCATCCTGCGAAAGGGCCGAGGCAGGCCGAGCAGGAGGACGAACACCATGAAGAAGATCGCACTCTCGTACCTCGTCGTCGCGCTCCTCACGATGGGCGCGGGCCAGGCGTTCGCGCGGGGGACGCACGTCGCGGCGGTGACGAAGGTGACGGTCGTGATGAAGGATCCCGGCTGCCACTGGTTCTCCGCGGGCGGGAAGTTCACGACGAGGCTGGCGGTGAAGGGCCCCGCGCGGCTCCTGAACGTCGACGAGGCTGCACTGAGGGTCGTCGGCCACGGCACGACGACGCGCGTCGCGGTCGGGAAGACGGTGCTGCTCGCGAAGGGCTCCTACGCGATCACGATGGTCGGCCAGGCGCCCGACGACAACCACCTGAAGCTCGTCGTCAGGTGAGCCGGCGCGGCGGGCGCGGCCGCGGCCGCGCCCGCCCCTATACCGGGATCGTCAGGCTCTCGAGGTCGTCGGGGTACTCGGTCAGGAGCTCGTAGCCGTCCTCGGTGACGACGACGGTGTCGGAATGGCGGAACCCGCCGACGCCCGCGTCGTACAGCCCCGGCTCGACCGTGAAGACCATCCCCGGCGCGAGCGGCGTCGGGTCGCCGACGTCGAGGAACGGCGCCTCGTGGTTGCGGAGCCCCGTGCCGTGCCCGGTGTGCTGGCGCCAGAACGGCAGCAGGTCGTTCTGCTCGAAGTACCGCATCACCGCGCCGTCGACGTCGGCGCAGGTCGCACCCGGACGGATCGCGGAGAAAGCGGCCTCGCGCGCCGCCAGCATGTGGTCGAAGAGCCACCGCATGCGGTCGGTCGGCGGGCCGATCACGAGCGCGCGCTCGAGCTCGGCGTTGTACCCCCAGACGGGAGCGCCCGTCTCGGAGACGAGCACCTGCCCGGCCGCGAACTCGATGGCGTGCGCGACCGCGTGGGCCCAGGCGCTGCGCCGCCCGATCTGGCCGCGGTAGCCGGCCTTGACGCCGTCGCCGGAGCCGAGGAGCCCGCGCGAGCCGTGCTCGGCGAGCATCGCGAGCGTCGCCTCCTGCTGCGCGCGCAGGCTCGCCTCCGCCTCGGTCACGCCCACCCGCGTGTGCTCCTGGAGGGAGCGGTGCGCGAACGAGCACCAGCGCCCGCTCTCGCGGATCAGCTCCACCTCCGCCCTGCTCTTCCGCGCCAGCATGTGCTCGATCTCCCCGGCGAGCGAGACGACGGCCGCTCCCGTCACCTCGCTGAGCGGCGGCCCCGTGTAGCCGAGGATGCCGGGGTACCCGTCCTGGTCGGCAGCGATCGTGCCGCGGAGGCCCAGGTCGGCGGCGACGCGGGCGAGCAGACGCATCGGGTGCTCCCTGCCGGGGTACTCGGGGTACGTCTCGATCCGGGCGAACGACGCCTCCTCCCTCGTCCGCTCGGCCTCGAACTCCGGCACGAAGACGGCGTCGTCGCCGCCGAGCGCCTGAAGGTAGACGACCGGCCGCTCGTTCGAGAGGAACCAGAAGCCCGTGAAGTAGTTGACGTAGGTGGGCCCGAAGAGCGCGTACCCGCTCGCTCCGGCGGCGCGCGTGTGCTCGAGCAGCCGGGCGCGCCGTCCCTCGAACTCGTCGGCGCCGATCACGCGCGCGAGACTAGCTCAGGCTGCTTCGATCGCGAGCTGCGGGTCGTCGACGTCGGCCTCGATCTCGTCGACCTCGGCCTCCTCGGCCGCCCGCTCGAGCTTCCCCGCGAACTTCCCCAGCCGCTTGTCGGCGGAGGCGAACTTCGTCTGGGCGTTCCCGAGATGCCGCCCGACGAGGTCGAAGTCCTCCTGGAACCGCTCGAAGTCGCGCGTCAGGTCGGCGACGTACGCCATCACCTCGTGTGCCCGCTGCTCGATCTGGATCCCGCGCAGCCCGAAGGCGATCACCTGCAGGTACGCGGTGAACGTCGAGGGCGACATCGGGAAGACCCTGCGCTCGTGCGCGTACTGCAGCGTCGCCGCGGTCTTGCCGCAGGCGAGCTCGTAGTAGACGGCCTCGACGGGGATGTACATGAACGCGAAGTCCGACGTCCCCTCCTCGGGGCGCACGTACTTCGTGGCGATCGCATCGACGTGCGCGCGGACGTCGCGCGCGAACGCGCGCTCGGCGAGCTGGCGCTCGTCGTCGGACTGCGCCTCGACGAGGCGCTGGTAGTTGTCGAGCGGGAACTTCGAGTCGACCGGGATCAGCAGCGCACCCGCCCGGACGACGGCGTCGACGCGCTCCCCCGTCGGGAAGCCGTACTGCATCTGGAAGGCGCCCCGCGGCAGCCGGTCTCGCAGCAGGTTCTCGAGGAGCAGCTCGCCGAACCCGCCGCGCGCCTTGGGCGGGCGGAGCGCCTGCTCGAGCCGCGAGAGGTCCTTCGCGCGCTCGAGCATCTGCGCGGCCGCGCTGTCGACCTTGCCGAGGCGCTCGTGGATCTCGCTCGACGTCCGCTGGGCCGCCTCGAGCCGCCGGTCGACCTTCCCGTCGAGCTGCCCGAGCCGCCGGTCGAGGGTCTCGGCGAGCGCGCCGAGCCGGCGGTCGACCTCGGCGTTCCGCTCGACGAGCTGGCGCGCCGTGTCGACGCGGAGCCCGTGGAGCGACTCGGACGTGTCCTCCGCGAGGGACGACACGGCCAGCCCGAGCGCCTCCTGCGACGACCGCAGCGCCCGCACGAGCCACACGGCGCCGCCCGCGAGGAAGACGCCGACCAGCACGATCATCGCCAGTGCTGCCATGGACCGACGAACGGTAGTCGGGCCGTCGGACGGCACCGGTCGCCGCGGAGACCACCAACAAAATCAGCCCCGCCGACTCCGAAGAGCCACCGGGGCTGAGTGCCGGATCCGACGACTCCGAAGAGCTACCGGATCCGACGCGGAGAAGCTAACGGAGCCGTCGGCAGAGCGTCAAGATCCGCCCGCGGCGAATTGGCGCAACGTGCGGCAATCGCGGCGCCGCGTTGACTTCGTCCGGCCCCCGCCCTAGGTTCCTCGCGTCAGCCGCACGTCAGCCATCGAATCGAGGGGAGAGCTTTGCGCAGCGTCCTGAAGCACGTGCTGATCTGCGTGGTCGCGGTCGCGGCCCTCGCGGTCCCGGCGTTCGCAGGCGCGGACGGCGAGGGGCCGAGCGACGGCAACCGCGACATCAACGGGATGGTGCCCCGCGCGGACAGCCCGGAGGCCGCGGCGGCCTCACCGTTCCTCGGGTCGGGCAACCTCACCTACCACGGAGGCCCCGTCCTCGTCACGAACAGGGTGTACGCGATCTACTGGGTGCCCGCGGGATACACGGTCTCGTCGGGGTACCAGTCGACGATCAACCAGTTCTTCACCGACGTCGCCCACGACTCCGGGTCGACGTCGAACGTCTACTGGAGCGACACCCAGTACACGAACTCCGCCGGGACGCACATCCGGTACTCGACCTCGTTCGGCGGGTCGGCGGTCGACACGAAGGCGCTGCCAGCGAGCGGGTGCAAGGACAGCTACACGACGGTCTGCCTGAGCGACGCGCAGCTCCGGACCGAGATCAACAGCGTCGCGACCGCGCACGCATGGTCGAGGGCGAACGCGATCTTCTTCCTGTTCACGGCGAAGGGCATCGGAAGCTGCTCCGGGTCGAGCTGCGCGTTCTCGACCTACTGCGCCTACCACTCGAGCTGGGCGCCGTCGGCGGGGCGGACGTACTACGCGAACATGCCGTACGCGGACACCGTCCCGTCGGCCTGCGACGCCGGCAACAAGCCGAACAACGACGACGCCGACGCCACGCTGAACGTCACGAGCCACGAGCACAACGAGGCGATCACGGACCCGCGCGGGAACGCCTGGTACGACGCCGCCGGGTTCGAGAACGGCGACAAGTGCGCGTGGGTGTTCGGGACGCAGCTCGGCGGCACGTCCGGCCACTTCTACAACCAGGTCGTGAACGGCCACCACTACGAGCTGCAGCAGGAGTGGAGCAACCAGACCTCCCGCTGCGTCCTCACGGGGCTCTAGGGAACATCCGTTCGATCGCGTAGGCTGGGGCCGGAGATGGACGTCTTCGGCCCCAGCGGCGCGCTCGCACGGGCGCTGCCGGAGTTCGAGCCGCGCCGCGAGCAGGAGGCGCTCGCGGGCGCGATCGAGCGGGCGCTCCTGCTCGGCGAGCACCTCGTCGCCGAGGCGGGCACCGGTGTCGGGAAGAGCCTCGCGTACCTCGTCCCGGCGCTCGAGTCGGGGCAGCGCGTCGTCGTCGCGACCGCGACGAAGGCCCTCCAGGAGCAGCTGCTCCGGAAGGACGTGCCGGTCGCGGCCGCGGCGATGGGCCGCGAGGTGGACGTCCAGGTGCTGAAGGGCCGGGCGAACTACCTGTGCCGGCGGCAGCTCCAGGGGTTCCAGCCGTTCCTGCTCGCCGACGGGCGCGACGCCGCCGCGTGGGAGGCGATGCAGGGCTGGCTCGACGCGACCGAGACGGGCGACCGCGCGGAGCTCGACGTGGAGCCGCCGCCCGCGCTCTGGGCGGAGGTCGCCGTCGGCCCCGACAGGTGCTCGGGCCGCCGCTGCCCGTTCGTGTCGGCGTGCTTCGCGGAGGCGGCCCGCGCCCGCGCCGCGGAGGCGGATCTCGTGATCGTCAACCACGCGCTCTACTTCGCGCACCTCGCGTCGGGGCTCTCCGTGCTGCCCGAGCACGACGCCGTCGTCTTCGACGAGGCGCACCGGCTCGAGGAGTCGGCCGCGTCCTGGCTCGGCGGCCGCGTCTCCCGCCAGGCGCTGCGGCGGCTCGCGCACGACGTCGAGCGGACGTGCCGCGACGCGCTCCGGCCGCTCCCGGCGCGCGAGCTCGACCGGGTCGAGCGGTCGGGCGAGCGGCTGCTCCGTGGCGTCGCCCCGGCGGCGGGCAGGCGCCGGCTGCGCGAGGTGCCGCCGGAGGCGGCGCTGGTGCTCGTCGACGCGCTGGGCGACCTCTCGACGGCGCTGCACGGGCAGACGGAGGAGCTCGACGCCCTCTCGCGCCGCGCGCTCGCCGCCGCGGGCGAGGTCGAGGCGTGCCTCGAGCCCGGCGTCGGGCGGGTCGTCTGGTCGGAGCCCGACGCCGTCGCGTGGGCGCCCGTCGACGTCGGCGACGAGCTCCGCACCCGGCTCTGGGACGACGGCCCCACGGCGATCCTCGTGTCGGCGACCCTGACGGCGGGCGACGATGCGGGATTCGTTCGGCGGCGGCTCGGCCTCGACCGAGCCGGCGAGGCGGTGGTCGGGTCGCCGTTCGACTTCGGGGAGCAGGCGCTCCTGTACGTCCCGCGCTCGATGCCCGACCCGCGCAGCGACGGGTTCACCGAGCGCGCGGCCGCCGAGATCGTCTCGCTCCTCTCCCTCTCGGAAGGGCGCGCGCTCGTCCTCACCTCGAGCTATCGAGCGCTCGAGGCGTACCGCGAGCACGTCCGCGGGCGCGTCCCGTACGAGGTGCTCGTGCAGGGCGAGGCGCCGCGCGAGCGGCTGCTCGACCGGTTCCGCAGCGAGGTCGACTCCGTCCTGATCGCCACGTCGACCTTCTGGCAGGGCGTCGACGTCCCGGGCGAGTCGCTCTCGCTGCTCGTGATCGACAAGCTGCCGTTCGCGGCGCCGGGCGACCCGCTGCACGAGGCGCGGTGCGAGGCGGTGGAGCACGCCGGCGGCGACTGGTTCCGCGACTACGCGCTGCCGAGCGCGGTGCTGCAGCTCCGTCAGGGCTTCGGGCGGCTGATCCGCGGCCACGCCGACCGCGGCGTCGTCGCGATCCTCGACCCGCGCCTGCGCACGCGGCCCTACGGCCGCGCGTTCCTGTCGGCGCTGCCCCGGTGCCCGGTCGTCGAGGATCCCGCCGCCGTGGCGGCGTTTCTGGGCAGGGCCGTCGCCGTTTCCGCTTGAATGGCCGCGCGATGGCCCCGAAGAAGAAGACGAGGACGCCGCCCCCGCCGCGCCGCCCCCAGGGGCCGCAGCGGCGGAGCGACGAGCCGGACCTCGGGCTGCGCCACCGGGCCATCCTCTACGGCGTCGCGGCAGCGGGGATCGTCGCCCTCGCCGTCGTCGTGCTCGTGATCGCGCTCGCCGGCGGAGGCTCCAGCGCCGCCAAGGCCGTCGTCGGCGACATGACGGCGGCGGGCTGCAGCTACAGGACCGTGAAGGGGTACATCCCGCCCGGCAAGAGCAACCACGTGAGCAGCCTCACGGCGAAGTTCCCCTGGAACACGGACCCGCCCTCGAACGGCCAGCACTACCCGCTCTGGGCGGTCTGGGGGTTCTACACGAGCCCCGTCAACCCGCGGCGCGTCGTCCACAACGAGGAGCACGGCGGCGTCGTCGTCTGGTGGGGGTCCAAGGTGCCGGCCGCGACGGTGGCGAAGCTGCACGCGTTCTACGACGAGAGCCCGACGGGGATGTTCGGCACGCCCTACCCGTCGCTCGGGTCGAAGATCGCGATCACGGCGTGGACCGGCGATCCGTCGCGCTATCGGCACGACAACTACAACGGCGACGGGCACATCGCCGTCTGCACCAGGTGGGACGCCGCCACGAAGAAGGCGTTCGCCTCGTTCCGGAAAGCGTTCCGCGGCAAGGGGCCCGAGGGCGTGCCGCTCTCGGCCGACGAGCCGGGGATGGGCCCGCAGCAGTGACGCGCTTAGCCTGACCTCGCCGGGGTGGCGGAACGGGTAGACGCAGCCGGCTTAAAACCGGCCGCCCTCGGGCGTGGGGGTTCGAGTCCCTCCCCCGGCACTGACGAGCTCCGCCGCGCGCCCACCGTGAGCTCGCGCAGGTCGCGCGCGAGCGCGTCGGTGAGCGAGCGCGCGCGGAAGCGCCAGCTCCAGTTGCCCTCACCGGAGCCGGGGAGGTTCATCCGCGCGTCGTTGCCGAGCCGGAGGACGTCCTGCAGCGGCGCGACGGCGAGCGCCGCCTGCGACCCCCACGCGTGCCGCATGAGCGACCACGCGGGGTCGGCCGGGTCGAGGCCCGACCAGTCGCGGTCGGCCTCCGGGAGCGAGGCCCACCAGCCGACGGTGGTGTCGTTGTCGTGGGTCCCCGTGTAGGCGACCGACTGCTCCTCGTGGTTCCGGGGCAGGTGCGGGTTCGACGGGTCGCCGCCGACGGCGAACTGGAGCACCGCCATCCCCGGGAACCCGAGCTCCTTGCGGAGGCGCACCACCGGCTCGGTGATCACGCCGAGGTCCTCCGCGACGACGTCGAGCGGCCCGAGCTCGGCCTCGACCGCCCGGAAGACGGAGGCGCGGGGGCCGCGGCGCCAGACGCCGTTCCGCGCCGTCCTGTTGCCGCGCGGGACGGCCCAGTAGGCGACGAAGCCGCGGAAGTGGTCGACGCGCGTCAGGTCGACGAGCGCGAACGCCCGGCGGAACCGCTCGAGCCACCAGCGGAAGCCGTCGGCGCGCATCGCCCGCCAGTCGTAGAGCGGGTTGCCCCACAGCTGCCCGGTCTTCGAGAACGAGTCAGGAGGCACGCCCGCGACGAGGCCGTTCTGGAAGAGCCGGCGGTGCGCACGGTGGTCGGCGCCGTCCCAGGCGACGTAGATCGGCATGTCGCCGAAGATCCGGATGCCGCGGTCGCGCGCGTACGCGCGCAGCTCCCGCCACTCGCGATCGAACCGGACCTGGTCCTCGACCGCGCCTCCGTACGCGGCCCAGTCGTCGATCCAGTACGCGTTGCGCTCGCGGAACTCGGCCACCTCCTGCGCACGCACGCGGGCGCGGGGTCGGGCGAGCAGCTCCGGCGATCCCGCGAACGCGGAGGGCGACATGTACGGCGACCGAGTCTTCCCCTCGGGCGGCCCGAGCGGCAGCACCTGCCACCACCGCTGGCCCGCCGCGGCGAGCCAGTCGACGAAGCGGTAGGCGTGCTCGTCCAGTACTCCGTTCGGGAGCGACGTCGGATGCAGCAGGATTCCTGATGCACGATCCAGATTCACGCGTTTAGGACCACCCTTCGATCGAGAATCTCACCGACGGTGCCCGTACCGAAATCCCCGACACCTCGCATCCAGATCCAGGCCGTCGAGCCGATCGTCGACTGCGGCCGGTTCGCCGTCAAGGCGACGGTCGGCGAGCGCGTCGACGTCTCCGCGATCGTGTTCAAGGACGGCCACGACGTGCTCGCGGGCGCCCTCCGCGTGAAGGGCCCGGCGGACCGGCGGTGGCGTGAGGAGCCGCTCCTGCCGCTCGGGAACGACCGTTTCGGCGGCTCGTTCGTCGCGGAGCGCCCCGGGAGGTGGCAGTTCGCGGTCACGGCGTGGACCGACCGGATCGCGACGTGGCAGAGCGAGATCCGCCGCAAGAGCGAGGCCGGCCAGACCGACCTCGCGGGCGAGCTGGCGGAGGGCGCGGCGCTGCTCGGACGCGAGTCGGTGACGGTCGAGGAAGGCCTCGCGGCCGCGGCGGGCGACCGCCACGGCGACGCGTCGTCGCCGGCCTACGAGGTCGACGTCGACCGGGAGCTCGCGCGGTTCGGCGCGTGGTACGAGCTCTTCCCGCGCTCGTGGGGCGGCTTCGGCGGCGTCGCCGAGGTCCTGCCCCGCCTCGCCGCTCACGGCTTCGACGTCGTCTACCTGCCGCCCGTCCACCCGATCGGCCACACGAACCGGAAGGGCCGGAACAACGCCCTCGCCGCCGAGACCGGCGACGTGGGGTCGCCCTGGGCGATCGGGAACGAGGACGGCGGCCACG
The DNA here is from genome assembly GCA_036403195.1 of Gaiellaceae bacterium. GTDB lineage: Bacteria > Actinomycetota > Thermoleophilia > Gaiellales > Gaiellaceae > PALSA-600. Next base: position 25,347 of record DASWRL010000009.1, on the reverse strand, counting down.
ACGCGATCGACCCGGGCCTCGGTACCTGGGCGGAGTTCGACGCAATGGTCGCCGCGGCGCGGGCGGCCGGCGTCGAGATCGCGCTCGACTTCGCGATCCAGTGCTCGCCCGACCATCCGTGGCTGACGCAGCATCCCGAGTGGTTCCACCGCCGGCCCGACGGGACGTTGAAGTACGCGGAGAACCCGCCGAAGCGCTACCAGGACATCTACAACGTGAACTTCGAGTGCGAGGAATGGCAGGGCCTGTGGCAGGCGCTCCTCGACGTCGTCCTCGGATGGGTGGAGCGGGGGGTCACCGTCTTCCGCGTCGACAACCCGCACACGAAGCCGGCGCCGTTCTGGGAGTGGCTGATCCGCGAGGTGCGCTCGCGCAACCCGGACGTGATCTTCCTCGCCGAGGCGTTCACGCGGCCCGCGATGATGACGACCCTCGCCAAGCTCGGCTTCGCCCAGAGCTACACGTACTTCACGTGGAAGAACACGAAGACGGAGCTGCGCGAGTTCATGGACCAGCTCCTGTCGTGGTCGCCGTTCTACCGGCCGAACGTCTTCGCGAACACGCCCGACATCCTGCACGAGTACCTCCAGCACGGAGGGCCGCCGGCGTTCGAGGCGCGGCTCGTGCTTGCGGCGACCCTGTCACCGGCGTACGGCATCTACTCCGGGTTCGAGTCGTTCGAGAACGTGCCGGTGCGGCCGGGGTCGGAGGAGTACCTCGACTCGGAGAAGTACGAGGCGAAGGCGCGGCGGCTGGACGGGCCTCTGCTCCCGACGGTGCGGCGGCTGAACGAGATCCGCCGCCGGGAGCGCGCGTTGCAGCGGATCGACAACCTGTACTGGCTCGAGACGGAGAACGACCAGCTCGTCGCGTACGCGAAGGACGACGTCCTCGTCGTCGTGAACATCGACCCGTACAACGAGAGCGAGGGCGTCTGCATCGTGCCGGTCGCGCTCCGCTTCCCGCCCGCGTTCGACGCCCGCGACCTCCTCTCGGGCCAGACGTTCACGTGGCGCGCGGGCCGCAACTACGTCAGGCTGCCGCCCGGGAAGAGCCACGTGATCAAGGTGTCCGTGTGAGCGAAGCGGGGAGCTGGTTCGAGCGTGACCCGCTGTGGTTCAAGACGGCCGTGTTCTACGAGGTGCACCTGCGCGCGTTCTTCGACGGCAACGACGACGGCTCCGGTGACTTCCGCGGGCTGACCGAGAAGCTCGACTACCTGCAGTGGCTCGGCGTCGACTGCATCTGGCTGCTGCCGTTCTACCCGTCGCCGCTCCGCGACGGCGGCTACGACATCGCCGACTTCAACGAGATCAACCCCGACTACGGGACGGTCGACGACTTCCGCCACTTCGTCGACCAGGCGCATCAACGCGGGATCAGGGTGATCGCCGACCTCGTCATGAACCACACGAGCTCGGACCACCCGTGGTTCCAGGCGAGCCGCACCGACCCGACCGGCCCCTACGGCGACTTCTACGTCTGGGGCGACGACGACACGCGCTGGAGCGAGGCGCGCATCATCTTCATCGACACCGAGCCGTCGAACTGGACGTGGGACCCCGCACGCGGCCAGTACTACTGGCACCGCTTCTTCGCGCACCAGCCCGACCTGAACTACGACAACCCGGAGGTGCAGCGGCACATGCTCGACGTGCTGCGCTTCTGGCTCGATCTCGGCCTGGACGGCTTCCGGCTCGACGCGGTGCCGTATCTCTACGAGCGCGACGGCACGAACGGGGAGAACCTCCCGGAGACGCACGCGTTCCTGAAGCGGGTGCGGGCCGAGATCGACGCCCACTACCAGGATCGCGTGATGCTGGCCGAAGCCAACCAGTGGCCGGCCGACGTCGTCGAGTACTTCGGCGACGGCGACGAGTGCCACATGGCGTTCCACTTCCCGGTGATGCCGCGGATGTTCATGGCGATGCGCCGCGAGGACGCGCTCCCGATGGTGGAGATCCTCGAGGGGACGCCGCCGATACCCGACAACGCCCAGTGGGGTCTCTTCCTGCGCAACCACGACGAGTTGACGCTCGAGATGGTGACGGACGAGGAGCGCGACTACATGTACGCCGAGTACGCGAAGGACCCGCGGATGAAGCTGAACCTCGGCATCCGCCGCCGGCTCGCGCCGCTGCTCGACAACGGCCGCGACGAGATCCAGCTGATGCACGCGATCCTCTTCTCGCTGCCCGGCTCGCCCGTCCTCTACTACGGCGACGAGGTCGGCATGGGCGACAACATCTTCCTCGGCGACCGCGACGGCGTGCGCACCCCGATGCAGTGGACGGGCGACCGGAACGGCGGCTTCTCGCGCGCCGATTTCCAGCAGCTCTACCTGCCGCCGCTCATGGACCCGGTCTACGGGTTCCAGGCGGTGAACGTCGAGGCGCAGCTCCGGCAGCCGAACTCGCTCCTGCGGTGGCTCCACCGGCTGATCCGGCTGCGGAAGGACCACCCCGTCTTCGGGCTCGGGACGTACGAGGCGCTCCGGCCCGAGAACCCGCGGATCTTCGCGCACGTGCGCACCTACGAGGACGACATCGTGCTCTGCGTCCACAACGTCGCGCGGTCCGCGCAGGCGGTCGAGCTCGACCTCTCGCGGTGGGAAGGATCGATCCCCGAGGAGATGTTCGGCCGCACGCGGTTCCCGCGGATCGGCGAGCTGCCGTACCTGCTCACCCTCGCGCCCCGAGGGTTCTTCTGGTTCCAGTTGCGGAAGGAGGACGCCGAATGACCGACGACCGCTCCCTCGTCGAGTTCATCACGAGCCAGCGCTGGTACGGCTCGAAGACACGCGACGTCGTGAGCGCGTCCGTCATCGACCGCGCGACGCTCCGCGAGGGGCTCGACCTCCAGCTCGTCGAGGTCCGCTTCGACACGGGGACGCACGAGACGTACCAGCTCCTCACCGACGCCGGCGGGTTCGACGCGCTCGCCGACGAGGCGCAGGCGCGGCAGCTCCTGCGGCTGATCCGCGGCAGCGAGACCGTCGAGGCGGGGGAGGGGACGATCGAGTTCGCGGCCCTCGCGGGGCATGCCGGCGCCGGCGAGCCGCGGCAGGGCAGGCTCATCGGCAGCGAGCAGTCGAACTCGTCGATCGTCTTCGACGAGGCGCTGATCCTGAAGGTCTTCCGCCGGATCGAGGCAGGCATCAACCCGGAGCTCGAGCTGCTCCGCTTCCTGACGGAGGCCGCGTTCGCGAACATCGCGCAGCTCGCGGGGTGGTACGCGTACACGGGGCGTCACATGGACGCGACGCTCGGGATCATGCAGAGGTTCGTCGTCGGCGCGGAGGACGGGTGGGAGCGCGCGCTCGACGCGGCCGTCGGAGGCGACGAGGCGTTCCTGGACACGCTGCGCCGGCTGGGCGAGGTGACGGGGACGATGCACTCCGTCCTCGGCTCGAACCCCGGCGACCCGAACTTCTGCCCCGAGCAGACGTCCATGGAGTCGCTCGGCCTCCTGACGGCGACGGTGGACGAGGAGATCGAGCGGGTGTTCATGTCGCTCCCCGACGACGTGGCCGAGCTCGAGCCGATCCGCGGCCGCGGCGAGGAGGTGCGCGAGCGGCTCAGGCTGCTCACGAACATCGGCGGGACCGGACGCGTCATCCGCGTCCACGGCGACTATCACCTCGGGCAGACGCTCTGGACCGGCGAGGACTGGATCATCCTCGACTTCGAGGGAGAGCCCGCCCGGCCGCTGCCCGAGCGGCGCCGCAAGCGCAGCCCGCTGCGCGACGTCGCCGGGATGCTCCGCTCGTTCGCGTACGCGGCGTCGGCCGCGCCCGTTCAGCGCGGCGTGGCCGCTCCCGACGAGTGGGAGGAGCGGGCGCGGGAGGAGTTCCTCGAGGGGTATCGCACCACGATCGACCAGTCGCTGGTTCCGTCCGGGACCGCGATGGACAAGCTCCTCCAGGTGTTCGAGCTCGAGAAGGCGGTGTACGAGCTCCGGTACGAGCTCAACAACCGGCCCGACTGGGTCCGGATCCCCGTGGCCGGGATCGCCCGGCTGCTCGAGGAGGAGGTGCCGGTATGACGCCCACCACGTCCGCGTTCGGCGAGCTCGACATCTGGCTCGCGCGCGCCGGGCGCCACGAGGAGCTCTGGCAGAAGCTCGGTGCGCATCCGGTCGAGAACGGCGTCCGGTTCGCCGTGTGGGCGCCGAACGCGCAGCGGGTCGGCGTCGTCGGCGACTTCAACGACTGGGACCCGGAAGCGGACCCGCTCCACGCCGTCGACGGCACCGGCATCTGGGAGGGGGTCGTCGAGGGCGCCGTCGTCGGGCAGAAGTACAAGTACCACCTCGACGGGCGCGACAAGGCGGACCCCGTCGCGTTCCAGCAGGAGGTGCCGCCGAAGTCCGCCTCCGTCGTCTTCCGCTCGGAGTACGAGTGGCTCGACCGCGACTGGATCGAGACGCGGCGCGCCCAGAAGCCGCTCGGCCAGCCGGTATCGATCTACGAGATGCACGCGCCGTCGTGGCGGAAGGGCCTCGGCTGGCGCGAGCTCGCGAACGAGCTCGCGCCCTACGTGCGCGACCTCGGGTTCACCCACGTCGAGCTGCTGCCGGTGATGCACCACCCGTACTCGGGGTCGTGGGGCTACCAGGTCACGAACTTCTACGCGACCGTCTCGACGATGGGGTCGCCCGACGACTTCCGCTACTTCGTCGACCACATGCACGCGAACGGGATCGGCGTGATCCTTGACTGGGTGCCGGCGCACTTCGCGACCGACCCGTGGGCGCTCGCGCGATTCGACGGGACCGCGCTCTACGAGCACGACGACCCCCGGCGCGGCCACCACCCCGACTGGGGCACGTACGTCTTCAACCTCGGCCGGAGCGAGGTCCAGAACTTCCTGCTCGCGAACGCGCTCTTCTGGCTGCGCGAGTACCACGCCGACGGGCTCCGCGTCGACGCCGTCGCGTCGATGCTCTACCTCGACTACTCGCGCAAGCAGGGCGAGTGGATCCCGAACCGGTTCGGCGGGCGCGAGGACCTCGAGGCGGTCGCATTCCTCAAGGAGTTCAACGAGCTGGTGCACGCCCGCGAGCCGGGTGTGATCTCGGCCGCGGAGGAGTCGACCGCCTGGCCCGGCGTGTCGCGGCCGACGTACGTCGGCGGCCTCGGCTTCGGCTTCAAGTGGAACATGGGCTGGATGCACGACACGCTCGGCTACTTCCAGCTCGACCCGATCTACCGCCGGTTCCACCACCACGAGCTCACGTTCGCGCTCGTGTACGCGTGGAACGAGAACTTCATCCTCCCGCTGTCGCACGACGAGGTCGTGCACGGCAAGGGGTCGCTCCTCTCGAAGATGCCGGGCGACCGCTGGCAGCAGCTCGCGAATCTGCGCGCGCTCTACGCGTTCATGTGGGCGCACCCGGGGAAGAAGCTCCTGTTCATGGGCGGCGAGCTCGCCACCCCGTGGGAGTGGGCCGACCAGGGCGAGCTGCCGTGGTGGCTCCTCGAGCATGCGGACCACAGCGGCATGCGCGACCTCGTCCGCGACCTGAACCGGATCTACCGCGACGAGCCCGCCCTCTGGGAGGTCGACTTCTCGAGCGACGGGTTCCGGTGGATCGAGCCGAACGACGCGCTCAACAACGTCTACGCCTTCATGCGGCTCGCGGCCGACGGCGAACGGTGCGTCGTGTGCGTCGCGAACCTCTCGCCCCTGCCGCGCGAGGGCTACCGCGTGGGCCTCCCTCGCGGCGGTGAGTGGCAGGAGCTCCTGAACACCGACTCGACGTTCTACGCCGGCGCCGGAGTCGGGAACATGGGCGCAGTCGCCGCGGAGGAGCGCCCGTGGCACGACCAGCCGTTCAGCGCGACGGTGACGCTGCCGCCGCTGGGCGTCCTCTGGCTCCGCCCGGCGTGAGCTACTGCTTGTCGTCGGCGGGAGCCTGGAAGAAGCTCGCGACGGCGCCGGCGCTCCCCGCGACCACGACGACCGCCCAGATCTCGAGAGCGATGTCGACCACGCGGCCGCCGGTCGTGAGCGGGTTCCGGATCTGCGACGAGACCGTCAGCAGCTGGACCGTCGTGAAGAAGAACGCGTCGAACAGGTTGTGGATGTCGCCGCCGCGCACGTGGCGCTCGAGCAGGAAGACGAGGATCGTGCCCACGACGTCGATGACGAGCGTCGCGATGAGGACGATCGCGAGCCGCGCCGCGAGCTTCCGGTGCCTCGCGCTCCAGTCGGCGAGCGCCCGCAGCTCTTCGAGGATCATCGCGCACGATCCTCCCATGATTCGACGTCCACGGCCGGGGTACGGTTGACGCCGTGTCGACGCAGGTCTGGCAACGGCCCTTCGGGGCCGTTCCGCTCGAAGAGGGCGGAGTCGAGCTTCGCGTGTGGGCGCCGTCGGCGTCGCACCTGGCGGTGCGGCTGCACGGCCGCGACCACGAGCTCGACGCCGCCGGCGACGGCGTGTGGTCGGCGGAGGTCTTCGCCGACCCGGGAGACGACTACCTGCTCGTGCTCGACGGCGAGCCGTTGCCCGACCCGTGGTCACGGCACCAGCCGGAGGGGATCCGAGGCCCGTCGCGGATCGTCGACACCTCGGCGTTCACGATCGCCGACGGGCCTCGGCTGACGCTCGACGACCTCGTCCTCTACGAGCTGCACGTGGGCACGTTCACCGACGGGGGGACGTTCGACGCCGTCGTCCCCTACCTGCGCGGGCTGCGCGAGCTCGGGATCACGGCGATCGAGCTGATGCCCGTCGCGACGTTCCCGGGGAACCGCGGCTGGGGGTACGACGGCATCTACACCTTCGCGCCGCACGCCGCCTACGGCGGCCCCGAGGGGCTCGCGCGGCTCGTCGACGCCGCGCACCGCGAAGGCCTCGGCGTCGTCCTCGACGTCGTCTACAACCACCTCGGCCCGGGCTCCGACGCGATCGCGAGGTTCGGTCCCTACTTCACCAACCGCCACCACACGGCCTGGGGCGACGCGATCGACTACTCGCAGCCCGCCGTGCGCGAGTGGGCGATCCAGAACGCCCTGATGTGGACGACGGAGTACCGCATCGACGGCCTCCGGCTCGATGCCGTGCACGCGATCCACGACGACTCGCCGGTGCACGTCCTGCGCGAGCTGAAGGAGCGGGTGCCGGGGCTGATCACGAGCGAGATGGGGCCGGACGACTTCCGGCCGCTCGAGGAGTGGGGGCACGACGCGATGTGGCTCGACAACCTCCACCACGAGCTCCACGTCGCGCTCACGGGCGAGCACGAGGGCTACTACGCCGACTACGGGACGCCGGCGGGACTCGTGCGCGAGCTGACGCGCCCGCACCCGGAGCGGCTGATCGTCGCGGCGCAGAACCACGACCAGGTCGGGAACCGCGCGCTCGGCGACCGGCTCCCGGCCGACGCGCACCGTGTCGCGCTCGCGGTCGTCCTCTTCGCCACCTGCACGCCGCTCGTCTTCATGGGCGAGGAGCACGACGAGCGCGCGCCCTTCCAGTTCTTCTCGGACCACGTCGACCCGTTCATCGCGGACGCGACGCGCGAGGGCCGCCGGAAGGAGTTCGAGGCGTTCACCGCGTTCTCGGGCGAGGAAGTGCCCGACCCGCAGGACGCGGCGACCTTCGAGCGCTCGCGCGTCTCGCACCCCCAGCCGGACGCGTTCTACGCGGAGCTGATCGCGCTGCGGCGCCGCTTGCCCCGCGACCTCGACGTGCAGCTCGCCGGCGGGCTCCTGACGCTGCGGCGCGGAGACACGACGCTCGTCGCCGACCTCGAGGCAAGGACCGTGGAGCTGCGAGCGTGAGCCGCGCCGTCTGGCCTGGGCGGCCGTTCCCGCTCGGGCCCGAGTGGGACGGCGAGGGCACGAACTTCTCGCTCTTCTCCGAGAACGCCGAGCGTGTCGAGCTCTGCCTCTTCGACGAGGACGGCGCGGAGGAGCGGGTCCCGCTCAACGAGCGGACGGCGTTCAACTGGCACTGCTACCTCCCCGGCGTCGGCCCGGGCCAGCGCTACGGATACCGCGTCCACGGCGCCTACGACCCGCCGTCGGGGCGGCGCTTCAATCCGGCCAAGCTCCTGATCGACCCGTACGCGAAGCAGATCGACGGCGGTGTCCGGTGGGATGCCGGGAACCCGCTGCCCTACGTCCCGTCGCTCGACGGGGACGCCGACCTGACGGTGGACGACAGTGACTCCGCGCCGGCGATCCCGCGCTCGGTCGTCGTCGACCCGGCCTTCGACTGGGAGGACGACGCGGACGTCCGCCCGCAGATCCAGTGGCACGACATGGTGATCTACGAGGCCCACGTGAAGGGGTTCACGATGAAGCGCGACGGCGTCCGCGAGGACCTTCGGGGCACGTACGGGGGGCTGGCGAGCGAGGACGCGGTCGGTTACCTGAAGTCGCTCGGCGTGAACGCCGTCGAGCTCCTGCCGGTCCACCACATCATCGACGAGGGGTTCCTCCACGACCGCGGCCTGACGAACTACTGGGGCTACTCGACGATCGGCTACCTCGCGCCGCACTCGCAGTACGCGGCGACGAACGACCCGGTCCGCGAGTTCAAGGGGATGGTGAAGGCGCTCCATCGCGCGGGCATCGAGGTCATCCTCGACGTCGTCTACAACCACACGGCCGAGGGGAACCACCTCGGGCCGATGCTCAGCTTCCGGGGCGTCGACAACCAGAGCTACTACCGGCTCGTCCCCGACAACCCCAGGTACTACATGGACTACACGGGGACCGGGAACACGCTGAACCCGGTGCACCCGACGGTGCTGCGGCTGATCATGGACTCGCTGCGGTACTTCGTGATCGACTGCCACGTCGACGGCTTCCGCTTCGATCTCGCGTCGGCGCTCGCGCGCGAGTTCTACGAGGTCGACCGCCTGTCGGCGTTCTTCGACATCATCCACCAGGACCCGATCCTCTCCCAGGTGAAGCTGATCGCCGAGCCGTGGGACGTGGGGCCGGGCGGGTACCAGGTCGGGAACTTCCCGATCCTCTGGTCGGAGTGGAACGGGATCTACCGCGACACGATGCGCGACTTCTGGCGCGGCGCGGCGCCCCTGCGCGACTTCGCGTCGCGCTTCGGCGGCTCCGCCGACCTCTACGAGCGCGAGGGCAAGCGCCCGTTCGCGTCGATCAACTTCATCACCGCCCACGACGGCTTCACGCTCCGCGACCTCGTCTCGTACAACGAGAAGCACAACGAGGCGAACGGCGAGGACAACAACGACGGCACGACCGACAACCGCTCGTGGAACTGCGGCGTCGAAGGGCCGACGGACGACCCGTCGGTGAACGCGCTGCGTGCGCGCCAGCAGCGGAACTTCCTGGCGACCCTGTTCCTGTCCCAGGGCGTGCCGATGCTGCTCGGCGGCGACGAGTGGGGCCGGTCGCAGGGCGGCAACAACAACGCGTGGTGCCAGGACAACGAGATCTCGTGGTTCGACTGGGAGAGCTGCGACCAGGACCTGCTCGAGTTCTCGCGGCGGCTGATCGAGCTCCGGCTCGGGCACGCCGCCTTCCGGCGGACGCGGTTCTTCGAGGGGCGCGGCGAGGTGCTGCCGGACGTCTGGTGGATGCGCCCGGACGGCCGCCGGATGACGCGCCGCGACTGGGACAACCTCGAGTCGCGCGCGATCGGCGTCTTCCTGAACGGCGAGGAGCTCAACTTCGACACGCGGCGCGGCGACCCGGTGCGGGACGACTCGTTCCTGCTGCTCTTCAACGCCCACTTCGAGGACGTCGCGTTCCGCCTGCCGGCGCGGCGGTTCGGCACGCGGTGGGACCTCGTCGTCGCCACCGGCCGCTGCGAGCAGGAGCGGCTCGTGCCGGGGAGGGAGGTCGTCGTCGAGAGCCGGTCGCTGGCGGTGCTCCGGCGTGGCTGAACGGCCGGAGTGGCGCGCGACCTACCGGCTGCAGCTGACGCCCGACTTCGGGTTCGCCGAGGCGCGGGCGCTCGTCCCGTACCTGCAGGAGCTCGGCGTGTCGCACCTCTACCTGTCGCCGTCGCTGCAGGCGCGCGAGGGCTCGCAGCACGGCTACGACGTCGTCGACCCACGGCACGTGTCGGAGGCGCTGGGCGGCGAGGAGGAGCTCCGGCGGCTCGCCGGCTCCGGGCTCGGCGTGCTCCTCGACATCGTCCCGAACCACATGGCGGCGGTGGACGAGAACGAGTTCTGGCGCGACCTCCGCCTGCGGCAGATGTTCTTCGACGTCGACCTGCACACCGGCTTCCATCGCCGCTTCTTCGACGTCGGCGAGCTGGGCGGCGTGAAGCAGGAGGAGTGGGACGTCTTCTGGGCGACGCACGCGAAGGTGATCGAGCTCGTCCGCGAGGGTGTCGTCGACGGCGTCCGCGTCGACCACCCCGACGGGCTCGCCGACCCGACCGAGTACTTCGAGCGGCTGGCCGACAACGGGATCGACCACGTCTGGGCCGAGAAGATCCTGGAGCCGGGGGAGGACCTGCGCGACTGGCCGGTCGCGGGGACGACCGGGTACGAGTTCCTGAACGACGTGATGGCGGTGTGCGTGAACGCACAGGCGGAGGACGCGTTCACCGAGCTTTACGAGTCGGTCAGCGGCGACACGCGGCCGTTCGCCGACATCGTGTCGCTCTCGAAGATCGAGGTCGCGGTGAACATCTTCGAGCCGGAGCTCCGGCGCCTCCACCAGGACGTCCGGATCGAGAACCTGCCGCTCGCGCTCGCGTCGTTCCACGTCTACCGCACGTACATCAGGCCGCGCGCCGGCGTGGTCGAGGAGGCCGACCGCGAGGAGATCGGCCGCGCGAATGTCAGCGAGGAGCTGCGGCGGATCCTCTTCCTGCAGGAGCCGGGCCACGAGGACTTCGTCGTGCGCTTCCAGCAGACGACAGGCCCCGTGATGGCGAAGGGCGTCGAGGACACGGCGTTCTACCGGTACTTCCGCCTGTCGGCGCTCAACGAGGTCGGCGGCAACCCCGATCGGTTCGGGATGTCGATCGAGGAGTTCCACGAGGCGAACGAGAAGCGCGCGGCCCGCTTCCCCCGCCACCTGCTGACGACGTACACGCACGACACGAAGCGGTCGCCCGACGTGCGGGCGCGGATCGTCGCGCTCACCTGGCTCGCCGACGAGTGGGCGGCGAAGGTCGCCGAATGGCGCGACGCGCTCGGGCCGCTCGACGACCCGCGCGAGGAGATGCTCGTGCTGCAGACGCTCGCCGGCGCCGCGCCGATCGAGCGCGAGCGTCTCGACGGGTACCTCGAGAAGGCGTTGCGCGAGGGCAAGGTCAACACGAACTGGCTCTCGCCGAACGAGGAGCACGAGCAGCGCGTGAAGGAGTGGGCGGCGCGCGCCGGCGCGCTCGTCGCGGGCGACCCGTTCCTCGACCGCGTTCGCGAGCTGGGCCGGCGGATCGCGCTGTCGCAGCTCCTCCTGAAGCTGACGGCGCCGGGCGTGGCCGACGTCTACCGTGGCGACGAGCTCGAGGACCTGTCGCTCGTCGACCCGGACAACCGCCGGCCGGTCGACTGGGACGGGCGGCGGAGCGCGCTCGAGGCGCTGAAGAGCGGCGCCCGCCCGGATGCGGGGACGGCGAAGCTGTACGTGACGTGGAAGGCGCTCCGCCTCCGCGCCGAGCACGTGGAGGCCTTCGCGGGGGCCTACGACCGCGTCGACCTCGGCGCCGGCGTCTGCGCGTTCACCCGCGGCGGCGCGGTGCTCGCAGCGGCGGCCGTCGACCCGTTCGCGACGCCGCGCCCGCCGGACGGCTGGCGCGACGTGCTCGGGGTCGACGGCCTGCTGCTCTGCGTCCCTGCCTAGGCGACGGCCGGCGTCCCTGCGATACCGGCCGGCTCGTACGTCGGGCGGAACCCGAACGCGCGGCCGAGGAGCGCACCGGGGACGAGTGCCGCCTTCTGGAGCGCCTGCGGGACGAGCGGGAGCCGCACCACGTCGAAGTGGTGGTTCGCCACCACTGCGAGGCGGAGGGGGCTCGGCATCCCGTTCCTGTTCGTCTTGCCGTCGGCGGCGAGCCCGAACATCGTCTCGATCAGCGACTCGAACTGGAGCGCGGGGCGGACCTCGGCGCGGAACCGGAGCGTCTCGTCGCCGGCGTTCCAGAACCGGTGCGGCGTCCCCCGGTCGATCATGACGGTCTCCCCCGCGGAGAGCTCGAGCTTCTCGCGGCGGCGCCTGACGCCGAGGCGGCCCTCGACGACCGTGAAGAGCTCGGTCTGGTACGGATGGACGTGGGCCGCGGCGACCGCGCCGCCGGGCTCGACGAACGTCTCGAACAGCGTGTACGCGCCGTTCGTGTCCTGCGCCGTGAGCTCCCAGACGAGGCGCTCTCCCGTGACGGGGTTGACGAGCGTGTCTCCTGCGCGGATCATGATCGGCTCCTTCCGGTCGAGTGGTGTCGACAGGAAGCCTCGGCCTCCGCGGCCGACTCATCGTCGGCGCGGAGGCCGATCTTCGATCGGCGTCGCGGGTGATGCGTCCTCCTGCGCGAGGACGACGCGCCGCCCGAGCGCGTCATCCGAGAGGCAGGTGCGCGTACGCGGCCCCGGGGGAAGCTGGTACGTGTTGAGCGTGACCGTCGTCCTCGTCGAAGGCATCAGTGACCGCCTCGCGCTCGAGGCCGTCGCGCGCCGCGGCGCCGTCGACCTCGCGGGTGCGGGGATCGAGATCGTGCCGATGGGCGGCGCGCATGCGATCGCCCGGTTCGCGCGGCGGTACGCGGATACGTCTGTCGCCGCGCTGTGCGACGCCGGCGAGCGCGACGTGTTCCGGCGGGCGGGGATCCCGGACGACGCGCTCTTCGCGTGCGACGTCGACCTGGAGGACGAGCTGGTTCGCGCCGCCGGCGCGGGCACCGTCGAGGCCCTGCTCGCCGAGCACGGCGATGCCTCCCCGTTCCGGACGTTCCAGCGGCAGCCGGCGTGGCGGGGCCGGCCGCTCGCGGCGCAGCTCCGGCGGTTCCTGACGAGCTCCGACCGGAGGAAGTTCCGCTACATCCCGCTGATCCTCGGCGCGCTCCCGCCGGAGCGCATTCCCGAGCCCCTCGCGGGCGTGCTCGGCTACGCGCTGTCGCCCGGCGTCACGACGCCCGCTTCGTAGGCGAGCACGACCGCCTGCACGCGGTCACGGAGCCCGAGCTTCATGAGGATGCGCGCGACGTGCGTCTTCACCGTCGTCTCCGAGACGAACAGCGACTTCGCGATCTCCGCGTTCGCGAGCCCGCGCGCGATCAGGATGAGCACCTCGAGCTCCCGCGGCGTCAGGTCGTTCAGCCGCGGGAACTGTGCCTGCGGCTTCGGCCCGGTGCCTTTCACGAACTCGCTGATCACACGCCGCGTGATCGACGGCGACAGCAGCGCGTCGCCCTGGGCGATGACGTGGATCGCCGCGACGAGCTGCTCCGGCGGCGTGTCCTTCAGGAGGAAGCCGCTCGCACCGGCGCGCAGCGCCTCGTACACGTACTCGTCGAGGTCGAACGTCGTCAGCATGAGGATCTTCGGCGCGACGTCCCCGGCGACCTCGTCGGCGAGGATGCGCCGCGACGCCTCGAGCCCGTCGAGCTCCGGCATCCGGATGTCCATCAGCACGACGTCGGGCCGGAGCGAGCGCACCTGGTCGATCGCCTCGCGGCCGTCGCCCGCCTCGCCGACCACCTCCATCTCCCGCTCGGCGTCGAGGATCATCCGGAACCCGGCGCGCACGAGCGCCTGGTCGTCGACGAGCAGGATCCGGATCACGCCCGCGTCTCCACCGGTAGGAGCGCCCGGAGCACGTACCCGCCGCCGTCGCGCGGCCCGGCGTCGAGCGTGCCGCCGTAGATGGCCACGCGCTCGCGCATCCCGACCAGGCCGTGGCCGTTCGAGTCCGACCCGTTCGCGCCCGGTCCGTCGTCTGCGACCTCCACCTCGACACCATTCTCGCTGTAGCGCACGACGACCTCCGCGTGTGCGCCCTTCGCGTGCTTGAGCGCGTTCGTCAGCCCCTCCTGGACGATCCGGTAGGCCGACAGGTCGATGCCGGCAGGGAGCTCTGGCCGGTCGCCCTCCACGCGGAGCGTCACCGGCAGCCCCGCCTCCTCGACCTGGGCGATCAGCCGGTCGAGGTACTTGAGACCGGGTTGCGGCGCGAGCTCCGCCGTCCGCTCGTCGCCGGCACGCATCACGCCGAGCATGCGTCGCATCTCGGTGAGGGCGTCGCGGCCGATCTGCTCCACCGACAGGAGCGCCTCGCGCTCCCGCTCCTGCTCCGGGTGGAGCAGGCGGCGGACGCCCGAGGCCTGGACGACCATCACCGAGACCGAGTGCGCGACGACGTCGTGCAGTTCGCGCGCGATCCGGCTCCGCTCCTCCGCGGCGGCCCGCTCTCCGGCCGCCACACGCTCGCGCTCCGCGGCCGCCACCCGCTCCCGGAGCTCGTGCGCCTGCGCGGTGCGTGAGCCGAGCGCGACGCCGAAGAACCAGGCGATGCTGAGGATCAGCGTCGTCCAGAAGAAGTCGGCCGCCGTGTTCGACGAGGTGTAGTCGACGACCGCGGCCGCGCCGATCGCGGCGCACCAGCCGGCGACGCGCATGCGGCGGTCCTCGAGCAGCCCGAAGGAGGCTGCGGTCACGAGCGCCGCGATGAACGGCAACGTCGTGCTCTGCGTCGTTGCGCCCTCGACGAGCCCGAGCGACGCGAGAGCGGCCGCGGCGACGAACGGAGGAGCGACGGCGTTGCGGCGCCGGGCGAGGTAGGGCAGCGTCCAGAAGAGCGAGATCAGCGCTTCCGCCGTCCGGTGGCGGACGTCGTGCACGACGTAGGGCTCGACCGCCGACGCCACGGCGAAGACCGCCACGAACGCCTCGAAGGCGTGAGCCCTGATTCGGACGAAAACGTCCTGCACGCGCTAACGGTATCCCTCGCTCCCGCGCGACCGCGTCCTTCCTGCAAACGACGCCAAGATCATCCCTGCGGACGATGCGGGATCGAGCAGCCGGCCGACGCCCGGCGGCCCGCGCCGCGAGACGGTACGCCGCGTTGTCTTCCACCCGACCACGGAGGCTGAGATCCGATGTCCGCAGTTCTGCCGAAGGAGCGCGTTCCCGAACTGACGGACGCGCGCGTTGCAGTCGTCGAGGCCGTCGCCGTGGCACGCCGCTACGGCGCGGGCGACACCGCCGTCGACGCCCTGCGCGGGGTGTCGCTCGAGGTCGCGACGGGCGAGCTCGTCGCCGTCATGGGGCCGTCCGGCTCGGGGAAGTCGACCCTCATGCACATCCTCGCCGGGCTGGACCGGCCGACGGCGGGGGAGGTGCTCGTCGCCGGGCGGTCGATCACGTCGATGTCCGACACCGAGCTGACGAAGCTCCGCCGCGCGCACATCGGCTTCGTCTTCCAGTTCTTCAACCTGCTGCCGATGCTGACGGCGGAGGAGAACGTGACGCTCCCGCTGCGCATCGCGGGTCGCCGCGTCGAGGCCGGCTGGCTCGAGCAGGTGCTCGACGCCGTCGGGATCGGGGCCCGGCGCGCCCACCGGCCGTCGGAGCTCTCCGGCGGCCAGCAGCAGCGCGTCGCGGTGGCGCGGGCGCTGCTCTCGAGGCCGACGATCCTCTTCGCCGACGAGCCGACCGGCAACCTGGACTCCGCGACCTCGGACGAGATCCTCGCGCTCCTCCGACACGCCGTCGACGAGTACGACCAGACGACGATCATGGTCACCCACGACCCGAAGGCTGCGGAGATCGCCGACCGCGTCCTCCACTTCGCCGACGGCCGGATCGTCCGGGAGGTGACGAACCGGTGACCGCCGTCGCGCTCAAGGGTCTCGCCGCCCGGAAGCTGCGCGCCGTGCTGACGGCGCTCGCGATCGTCCTCGGCGTCGCGATGGTGAGCGGCTCGTTCGTGCTCACCGACTCGATCCAGAAGGCGTTCCACTCGCTGTTCTCCTCCTCGTACGCGAACACCGACGCCGTCATCTCCGGGAAGAAGCTCGTCGACTACTCGAGCTCCGGGAATGCCACCGTGCCCGCCTCCGTGCTGGCCCGGGTCCGAGCGCTCCCGGACGTCGAGGATGCGACCGGGCTCCTCACCGACATGAGCGGCGGCGTGCTCGTCGCGAAGCTCTACGACAAGCACGGCAAGATCGTCAACGGCAACGGGAACCCGACGTTCGGCGTCGGGATCGACCCGAAGGCGACGCGGTTCAACCCGATGCGCCTCACCCACGGCCGCTGGGCCGCGGGGCCGGGCGAGGTCGTCGTCGACAAGGGCGTCGCGGACGCGCACGGCTTCCGCGTCGGCGACCACACCCGTGTCGCCGTCGACGCAGGGGTGGTGCCGGTGCGGGTCGTCGGGATCGCGAAGTACGGCGGCCTCGACTCGCTCGGGGGCGCCACGTTCGCCGTGTTCGACGTCGCGACGGCGCAGAAGCTGTTCCGGCTGGACGGCCGGTACACGACGATCGCCGTCGCGGCGAAGCGCGGAGTGGCGCCGGCGCGGCTCGTGTCGGAGCTGCGGTCCCTCGTGCCCGCGGACGCGCAGGTGCGCACCGGCGCCGCACAGGCGGCGAAGGACGAGCAGGACGTTGCCGGGTTCGTGAAGTACATCCGGTACTTCCTCGTCGGCTTCGGGATGGTCGCGCTGTTCGTGGGCGGCTTCGTCATCTTCAACACGCTCTCGATCACGGTCGCCCAGCGCACGCGCGAGCTCGCGACGCTCCGGACGCTCGGCGCGTCGCGACGGCAGGTGCTGCGGTCGGTGGTGCTCGAGGCGTTCGTCACCGGCCTCGTCGCGTCCCTCGTGGGCCTCGTGGCCGGGATCGGGCTCGCGAAGGGCCTCAGCACGATCTTTTCGAGCCTCGGCCTCGCGCTGCCCGAGGCGGGGCTCCCGGTCGAGACGCGCACCGTCGTCGTGCCGGTCCTGCTCGGGACGGTGCTGACGATCCTCGCCGGCCTCGTCCCCGCCGTGCGGGCGACGCGGGTGTCGCCGATCGCGGCGGTGCGCGAGGGCGCGGCGGCGGCGCAGGGCCGGAGCGGGCGGACCGGGCCGATCGCCGCGGCCGTCCTCGGCGCGGTCGCCGCGACGCTCCTCGCCTACGGCTTCTTCCGGCACGGGATCCCGGCCGGACGGCGCGTGCTCGTGCTCGCCGGCGGGTTCCTGCTGCTGTTCGTGGCGCTCGCGGCCGTGTTCTCGCGGCTCGTGCGTCCCGTCGTGGCGGTCCTCGGCGTCCCGTTCGCGACGGCCGGGGGGACGTCGGGCGCGCTCGCCGCGTTCAACGTCCGCCGGAACCCCGGGCGGACCGCCTCCACCGCGGCCGCGCTCATGATCGGGATCGCCCTCGTGTCCTTCGTCTCGCTGTTCGGCCGGTCGCTCCGGGATGCCGACACCGATGCGTGGAAGAGCCAGGTGACGGCGGACTACGTCGTGACCTCCCAGAACGGGTGGGACGCCTTCTCGTCGGTGGCCGCGGATCGTGCGGCGCGCGTCCCCGGTGTCGAGCTCGTGTCGCACGTCCGCGGCGACCGCGGCCGCGTCGGGAGCGCGAACGCCGGCATCAACGGCGTCGACCCCGCAACGGTGGGCCGGATGCTCGACGTCGAGGTGACGGGTGCACGCCTGTCGCAGCTCGGCCCGGGCGAGGCGATCGTGAAGGACCGCTTCGCGAAGGCGAACCACATCGCGCTCGGCGACCGCTTCACCTTCCGCGGCCCGGACGGGCGCGCGACGACGCTCGTCGCCAGGGGCATCTTCCAGGCGCCGAAGCTCGACTCGCTCCTGTCGGGCGTGGTCGTCTCGAACGCCACCTTCGACCGGGCGCTCCCGCGCCCGCGCGACAGTTACGCGTTCGTCGACGTGCGGGGCGGTGCGACGCCCGTCGCGACGAAGGCGCTCGAGGCGGCATACGCCGCCGACCAGGTGGTGAAGGTCGAGACCCGCGACGGCTTCGCGAAGAGCAAGTCGGCCTGGCTGTCACAGGTGCTGAACGTGATCTACGTCCTGCTCGCGCTCAGCGTCGTCGTGAGCCTGTTCGGGATCGTCAACACCCTCGCGCTGGCGGTGTTCGAGCGGACGCGGGAGATCGGGATGCTCCGCGCTGTCGGGATGTCGCGGCGGCAGGCGCGCCGCATGATCAGGCACGAGGCGATGATGACCTCGCTGCTCGGCGCCGCGCTCGGACTGCCCGTCGGGATCATGCTCGCGGCGCTCGCGACCCGCGGCCTGCACGGGTACGGGCTCCACCTCTCCGTGCCCGTCGGCTCGCTCGCCACGTTCGTCGTGCTCTCGCTGATCGTCGGCGTCGTGGCGGCGGTGCTGCCGGCACGACGGGCGGGGAGGCTCAACGTGCTGGCGGCGCTCTCGTACGAGTAGCGTCGGGGGATGCAGGTCGACCTCACGCGCACCCGGGCGGCGGCGGACGCCGCCGCCCGCGCGTGGGGCGTTCGGCTCGGCGAGCCGTTCCACCTCTCGCGGTACTCCTACGTCGCTCCCGCGGGCGACGACGCGGTGGTCAAGGTGGCGTGGGAGGGGGACGACGATTCGCTCCACGAGCCCGAGGCGCTCGAGCTCTGGGACGGAGACGGCGCCGTCCGCCTGCGCGCCCGCGCGGGGCGGGCGCTCCTCCTCGAGCGCGCACGCCCAGGCGACGACATCGCCGCGCTCGACGAGGATGCCGCGATGGGGGTCGCGGTCGCGCTCGGTCGCCGGCTCTGGCGTCCCGGCGCGCCCCCGTTCCGTCCCGTCGCCGAGCTCGTCCCGGCGTGGCTCACGGACGTGCCGTCCGCCCTCACCCCGCTCGCGCGGGAGTTGTGGGCCGCGCTCGAGCCCGGGTCGAGCTGGGTCGTCCACGGCGACTTCCACCACCACAACGTCCTGCGGCACGGCGACGGGTACGTCGCCATCGACCCGAAGCCGTACCGCGCCGACCGCGAGTACGACGTCTACACGTGGCTCCACAACCCGCTCCCGTACCGCATGACGACCGAGGGCGTGGAGCGCCGGATCGCCCACTTCGTCGCGGCGGGTCTCGACGACTTCCGGATCCGCGCGTGGGCGATCGTGCGCGGGGCGTACCTGAGCGCCGACCCCGCAGAGCACGCGGTGCTCCGGAGGCTCGTGCGCTAGAGCTAGAGGAGCAGCCGCACCCAGGCCGGCTTGCACTCGCAGTGGAGGTGGTCCGTGCCACAGGCGCGGCACGTCCACTGCGTCAGCACGATCCAGCGCAGGTACGCGAGGGCGACGGCGAAGCCGGCGCCGAAGGCGGGCAGCAGCTCGGGGTGCGTCACGCGCGACAGTCTCCCCGAGACCGCGGCTTCCCGCATGGGCCGGGCGGCCCATGCCGGGTGGGCGCGCGGCCCAGCCGTCGACTACGCTTCGGCGCCGTGGCAAAAGCGGTACACGAGGCGACGAGGCTCGAGTGGGACACGCCGCTCTACCAGCAGGCGCGCACCCAGCTCGAGCACGCGCTCGCGCTCGCCGACGTTCCCGATTTCGTGTCGACGCGCCTCCGCCACCCCGAGCGGGCGGTCATCCTCACGCTGCCGGTCCGGCTCGACAACGGGAGCTACGCGACCTTCCCGGCGTATCGCGTGCAGCACTCGTCGGTGCTCGGGCCGACGAAGGGCGGCATCCGCTACGACGCCGGCGTCGACCTGGGCGAGTGCGCGGCGCTCGCGATGTGGATGACGTGGAAGTGCGCCCTGCTCCGGCTCCCGTACGGAGGCGCGAAGGGAGGCGTCCGCTGCAACCCGCGCGAGCTGTCCCGCGGCGAGCTCGACCGGATCACGCGGCGGTTCACCGCCGAGCTCGCGCCGTTCATCGGGCCGCAGCTCGACATCCCCGCGCCCGACATGGCGACGAACGAGCAGACGATGGCGTGGATGATGGACACGTACTCGATGCAGAAGGGCTACGCCGTCCCGGAGATCGTCACGGGCAAGCCCGTCTCGCTCGGCGGCTCCCTCTTCCGCCACGAGGCGACCGGAGCGGGCGTCGTCATGGTGGTCGAGCGCGCGTGCGACCGGCTCGGCTGGAACCTCGCCGGCTCCCGCTGCGTCGTCCAGGGGTTCGGGAACGTGGGCGGGATCGCCGCGACGGAGCTGCACGACAAGGGCGCGGAGGTCATCGCAGTCTCCGACATCTCCGGCGGCGTTCGCGCGCCGCGCGGTCTCGACATCCCGACGCTCCACGCGTACGTCGCGGAGCACGGCTCCCTCGAGGGGTACGAGACCGACGTCGAGCGGATCACGAACGAGGAGCTCCTCGAGACGGAGTGCGACATCCTGGTCGTCGCGGCGCGCGAGGATCAGATCACCGCGGCGAACGCCGGGAACCTCCGGTGCCGGCTCGTCGCCGAGGGCGCGAACGGCCCCACGACGATCGCCGCCGACGCGATCCTGGCCGAGCGCGGCATCCCCGTTCTGCCCGACGTGCTCACGAACGCCGGCGGCGTCACCGTCTCGTACTTCGAGTGGGTGCAGGACCTCGGCCGCCTGTTCTGGGACCGCGACGAGATCCGGCGCCGTCTCTCCGACAAGCTGGCCGACGCGTTCGACCGTGTCTGGGACGTCGCCGACGAGACCGGTGTGGCCCTGCGCGACGCGGCGCTCGTGGCGGGCATCCGCGAGGTGGCGGCCGCCCTCGAGGCGCGCGGGGTGTACCCGTGAGCGAGCAGCTCGTCCGCGACGCGATGGTGCCGGAGCCGCTCTCGCTCGACGCGGCGGCGAGCGCGCGCGAGGCCGGCCAGGCGCTCGCGCGGCCGGACGTTCGCGCCGTCTTCGTCTGCGACGGTGGGCGGCTGAGGGGGGTCGTCACGCGCAAGACGCTCGTGCGCGAGGTCGTCGCGCGCGGGCTCGACCCGCGCACCACGACGCTCGGCGAGATCGCGGAGCCGCCGAACGCGACGATCGAGTCGAGCGCCCCGCTCACCGACGCGTTCGCGTTCCTCGAGGAGCACGACTACGAGCGTGTGCCGGTGGTCGAGGACGGGCGTCTTGTCGGCGTCCTCTCGCGCTCGGGCGTCCAGCGCCGGCTCGCCGAGGACGAGCCGGTCGAAGAGCCGGCGTAGCTCAGGCCGCGGCGCGGACCGGCGAGACCTCGGCGACGAGCGTCTCGAGCGCCTCGCGGAGACCGTCCCGTACGTCCTCGTCGACGAGGCTGCCGCTGTCGTCGAACTTCTCGGCCGCGTGGCCGACGGCGAGCTCCGCCTCGGTGACCCGCGCGCCCATCGCGGCGAGCACCTTGCGGAGCTCGGCCGCCGCCCAGACGCCGCCGAACGCGCCTGCGCTCGACCCGATCACGGCGACCGGCTTGTTGCGGAACACGTTCGTCGCGAGCGGGCGCGACGCCCAGTCGAGCGCGTTCTTGAGCGCGCCGGGGACCGACGAGTTGTACTCCGGCGTGGCGAAGAAGACCGCGTCGGCCTCACGAACGCGACCGCGGAAGGCGTCGACCTCCGGCGGGCCCGGCACGACGTCGTCGTCCTGGTCGTACGGCGGCATCGCCTTCAGGCCCGCCCAGAGCTCGACCTCCACGCCTTCCGGCGCCTCCTCGCGCAGGGCGCGGAGGAGGGCCGTGTTGCTCGAGGCGTGCCGGAGCGAGCCGCTGATCGCGAGGATCCGCACCGGGGCTACGCCTCCTCCGCGACCAGCGTCAGGTCGGCCTTGAGGGTGACCTCGTTCGCGAGCGCGGGCTCGCCGTTCGGGAGCGGCATGTTCCAGTTGATGTCGAACTGCGTGCGGTCGATGACGGTCTCGAGCTTCAGCCCGACGCGGGTCTTGCCGAAGTGGTCGACCGCCGGGCCGACGATCGTGCCCTCGAGCGTCACGGGCTGCGTGATGCCCTTGATCATGACCTCGCCCTGCACCGTCGCCTTGCGGCCGTCGCGGCGCAGGTCGCCGGCGAACGTCAGCACGGGATGGCGCTCCGCGTCGAAGAACTCCGGCGAGAGCAGGTGCGCGCTCAGGTTCTCGTCCTTGAGCTGCAGGGTCTCGATCTGCGCCGAGCCCTCCAGCCTCCCGTCCACGAGCCGCGCCTCGAACCCGGGGACGGTGCCCGAGAACGTCGCGACCGCGTAGGGGACCTCGAAGCCGACGCTCGAGTGGACGGTGTCGGCGACGTAGGTGCCGGTCGGCACGTCCGTGGTCTGCTCGGTGATCGTGCTCATCGGTGGTTCCTCCTTGGAAAGCGTGGTCTCACAATGCTTGATTACGCAAGCATCGTAGCAGTAAACCTTGAGGTGTCAAATATCTCCGGCGCCGGGAAGCGCGCGTCAGCAGCAGGTGAACGCGCCGGGAGGAGCTGCCCCTTCGACGGGCGGGGGAAGCTCCGCGGCGGCCAGGGCCGCGCCGTTCAGGATGTCGCGCTCGGACGCCGTCGTCCGCGCCAGCCCGAGGTGCCGGAGCGTCTCGCCGAGGATCACGACCCCCGCTGCGAGCACCTCGCTGCGGTCCGGCTCGACGAGGCGCGCGCGACGCTGCTCGTCGGTCGAGCCCGCGAGCCAGGCGAGTGCCGCGTCGACCTCGCGCAGCGACACGGTGCGGCTCCCGGCGAGCGCCGCGAGCTCGGCCGTGGTCCCGTCGACGTTGAGCGCACGGTCGGCGGTGAGCCGCGGGAGCACCGAGCGGACCTCGGCCGCCATCGCGTCGAGGTCGTCGCCGTGGCGCTCCGTCAGCCGCACGCAGCCGACGTCGAGGCTGGTCCGGAAGCCGCTCGTGACGAGCTCCGTCGAGCCGCCGCCGATGTCGACGACGACGGTGCCCGCGTCGAGCGGGCCGACGCCGCGGAGCGTGAGCGCGGCCTCCTCGTCGCCGCTCAGGAGCCGCGTTGCGAAGCCGTACGACCATTCGACCTCGCCGAGAAACGCCTCGCCGTTCTCGGCGTCGCGGACGGCGCTCGTCGCGATCGCGAGCACGCGCTCCGCGCCGAGCGCCTCGGCCTCGCGACGGTAGTCGGAGAGCACGTTCCGCACGCGCGCGATCGGGACCGGCAGCAGCCGCCGGCGGGCGTCGACGCCTTCGCCGAGGCGCGTGATGCGGGTGCGCCGCACGACCTCGGAGACCACCCCGTCCTCGACGTCCGCGACGAGCAGGCGGGTCGCGTTCGTGCCGAGGTCGATCGCGGCGACGCGCGTCACTTTCGCGGCACGGAGCCGCGCAGCCCGGCGAGGAGCGCCCGCGGCTCGGCCGCGGCGGCCCGGATCGCCGCGAATTCCGCGAGCGCCGCCTGGAGGCTGGCTGTCGCGGTCGCGAGCCGTTCGCCGCCGCCGGACAGCCCGAGAGCGCGAGCCTCGGCCTTCGCCGCCGACGCGGACACCCGCTCGAGCGAGTCCGTGGCGGCACGGGACGCCCGACGCGCCGTCTGCCAGAGCCGCCACGCCCGGATGCCGGCGTAGGCGGCGGAGCCGACGAACGTGACGAGGAAGAACGCGACGGCGACCCAGATCATCGCCCCGGATCGTAGAGCCGGAGCGGCTCTCCGCGCTGACGCTGGTACACTGCTCGCCGCGACGCGGGGTGGAGCAGTCAGGTAGCTCGCCGGGCTCATAACCCGGAGGTCGCAGGTTCAAATCCTGCCCCCGCTACTTCGAAGGCCCCGGCGACGGAGCGTGCTCGCCTCGTCAGCCGCCGGCTACGAGGCGCTCCATGAGCGCGGCCGCCTCGTCGTTCGTCAGCCCCTCGTCTCGCGTCAGCGACCGCCACGTCGGGAACGCGAGCGCGTGGCCGATCGCCGCACGCGTGCGCTGCGCGCGCCGCCCGCGCAGGCGGCGGCCCGCCGCGAGGCCGTCCTGGATCGAGCGCAGGTACTCGTGGAAGTCGCGCAGCCGCTTCGCGACGGCGGGCACGCGCGGCTCGTCCCGCAGCAGGCTCGTGTACATCGCCTCCGTGCCGTCGTAGAACGCATAGAGCGAACGGATCGCGACCCGCGTCCTCTCGTGCACGTCGGCGATCGACGACCACGACGCCGGGTCCGGCGGCGGGTTCGCCGCGCGCCAGTGGGCCGAGCATGCGGCGAACAGCGCGTCCTCGTCGGGGAAGTGCCGGTACACCGTCGACCGCCGCACGCCGGCGCGACCGGCGATGGCGCTGATCGACGTCTGTGCCGGGCCGAGCTCTTCGTGGAGCTCGACCGCGCTCTCGGTGATCCGGCGGCGGGTCTCCTCCTCGAGCTCGGCACGGCGCCGCATCGTGTACTGCCGTTTTTCGGAAGACATCACTGTCCAATCATATTGACAGCGACCGTGGCCGTGTCGTAGATTTCAGAGGACACTACTGTCCTTCGAAAGGAGATGACGATGAGCGCTGCGACCTCAGGCGTGACGCTGGTCGGACCGGACAACGGCCGCGACGGGTTCCTCGGGAGCATCGGCGTCCGGTTCATGATCGACGGGGCCGACGCGGGCGGGCGGTTCTCGCTGGTCGAGCACCCGATGTCACCGCGGGCCCTCGCCGCGCCGGTCCACCGGCACACGCGGGAGGACGAGTACAGCTTCGTCCTCGAGGGCCGAATGGGCGCGATCCTCGGCGACGAGGTCGTCGAAGCGGGGCCGGGCGACCTCGTCTTCAAGCCGCGCAACGAGTGGCACACCTTCTGGAACGCCGGCGACGAGCCGTGCCGGATCCTCGAGATCATCTCGCCCGCCGGATTCGAGCGGTTCTTCCAGGAGCTCTCCGACCTCGGCGGCGTGCTCGCTGCCGACCCGGAGGAGGTCGCGCAGCTCAGCGAGCGCTACGGCCTCGAGATGCGGCCGGAGACCGTCCCGGGCCTGCTCGAGCGCTTCGGGTTGCAGCTGGGTTCTCCGCTTCCCGGAGGTTGGCGGCCCTAGCTTTCAGCGTGGGCGGCGCAGGCTGCATCTGACGGATGGCGACCGGCCGCCCCGAGCGGCCGGTCGCGTTCTCCCTCACGCCGCAAGCGCCGCGCCCCTGGTCGGCCGCCGGGCGATCCGCTCGGCGCGCCCGGTCGCCGCTGCGAGCGCGGCATCGCTGTCACCGGTGAGGGTGGGGTGGTAGCGGATCTCCTCGATGTCGGCGACGCCGGTCCATTCGAGCCAGTCGCGGAAGAACGTCGACTGGAAGTCGCGCCCGAACGACGGGCCGTCGTCGATATCGAGCCCGAGTTCACGCTCCCGTTCCACCTCGCCGTCCCGCGCCACGCGCGGAACGCCGGCAGCGACGTCCTCATCGTCGCGGCGCAGGACCTGCGGGCACTCGTTACCGGCGAAGCCGGCGGTGGCCCGCCTGCGCCTCACGCTTCGGCAGCCGCGAGTTTCTTCTCGAAGTAGCTGCGCCAGTCGTCGGGAAGGGAAGCGAGTGCGGTGAGCCGCGCGATGGTCTCCAGGTCGTTGCGATCCCGTGCGTAGACGCGGGTGATCTCGGCC
>DASWRL010000008.1:0-23489 GCA_036403195.1 Gaiellaceae bacterium | reverse complement strand
ATCGCCTCGCCGAGCGCGCGCCCGAGGCCGAGGATGACCGCGGCGACGACGCCGCCGCGCACCGACGGCACGACCACCGTCTTCACCATCTCCCAGCGCGTGGCGCCGAGCGCGATCGAGCCCTCCTCGAGCTCGGTCGGGACTCCGATGAAGAGCTCCCGGCAGATCGACGAGATGATCGGGATCGCCATGATCGTGAGCACGATGATCGCCGTGAAGACCGTGGACTCCGTGTGCGCGTCCCCGCCGAAGATCGGGATCCAGCCGAGTACCGCGTGGATCGCCGGCTGCACGTGGCGCGCGTCGAACGGCGCGAGCACGTAGATGCCCCACAGGCCGATGACGACCGACGGGACGGCGGCCAGCATGTCGACGAGCGACCCGATCGGCGTCCGGATCGCCGGCGGAGCGAGCTCGCTCAGGAATAGCCCGATCGCGATCGAAAGGGGCGCGGCCAGGATCATCGCGCCGAAGGACGTGACGACCGTGCCGATGATGAATTCACGGGCGCCGAACTGGTTCAGGTTCGCGTTCCACTGCGTGTGCCAGAGGAACCCCAGCTTGAAGAGCTTGACCGCCGGCCAGGCGCCGTCTGCGACCCGCCAGATGATCGCGAAGACGACGAGGACGCCGAGGAGCGACGCACCGGCGGTCAGCCCGTAGAGGAGCGCGTCGCCGAGGCGGTCGCCGACGTGCCGCGTCTGCGGGAGGTTGCCGGTCGGGACGGAAGCCGCTTCCACGGCGCCCAGCATTCCAGCCGCGTCCGCGCGCGGGAGGGCCGGTCACCACTTCGACACGCGACGTTCACATGTCCGCTACCCCCGCAGGAACCGGGACCGGGAGACTTCCCGGGTGACCACGATGGACGCCCAACAGAGCCAGCAGCCGGCGACCGCGATCGGCGTCGCGCCGCCGTCGGCGGCGAACGTCAGCAGGGACGTCGTGTTCGACATCCAGGACCTCTCCGTGCACTACGGGAAGGCCCCCGCGGTACTGGGCGTGAACCTCGAGATCCACCGCAACGCGATCACGGCGATGATCGGCCCGTCCGGATGCGGCAAGTCGACGGTGCTGCGCTGCCTGAACCGGATGAACGACCTCGTCGCGAGCGCGTCCGTCGGCGGCAGGGTCATGTACTCGGGCGTCGACCTCTACGGCGACGGCGTCGACCCCATCGAGGTGCGCCGGCGCATCGGGATGGTCTTCCAGCGGCCGAACCCGTTCCCGAAGTCGATCTACGACAACGTGGCGTACGGGCTCCGCATCCTCGGGATGAAGGACAACCTCGACGATCGCGTGGAGCAGGCGCTCAAGGGCGCAGCGCTGTGGGACGAGGTGAAGAACCGCCTGAAGCGGTCGGCACTCGGCCTCTCGGGCGGCCAGCAGCAGCGGCTCTGCATCGCGCGCGCGATCGCGGTGCAGCCCGACGTCATCCTCCTCGACGAGCCCGCGTCCGCGCTCGACCCGATCTCGACGTCTGCGATCGAGGACCTGATGCACGAGCTGAAGGACAACTACACGCTCGTGATCGTCACGCACAACATGCAGCAGGCGGCGCGCGTCGCCGAGATGACCGCGTTCTTCAGCCTCCAGGTCGAGGAGGACGGCTCGCGCCACGGCATCCTCGTCGAGTACGACGCGACCGAGAAGATCTTCACGCAGCCGTCCGACGAACGGACGGAGGGCTACGTCACGGGGCGCTTCGGGTGATGCGGATCTCGTTCTCCGAGGAGCTCGCGCAGCTCGAGGCCGCGCTGCAGGAGGAGGGGGACCTCGTCCTGCGCGCGCTCCGCTCGTCGCTCAACGCATTGGCGCGCGGCGACGAGGAGCTGGCCGACGAGGTGATCAGCTTCGACGACGAGGTCGACCGCCGCTACATCGCGATCGAGACCGGCGTGCAGTCGCTCCTCGCGCGGCAGACACCGGTTGCGATCGACCTGCGGCTCGTCCTCGCCGTCCTGCGCGTCAACCTGCACCTCGAGCGGATGGCCGACTACTGCGTCACGGTGGCGAAGCTCACAAAGCTGATGGGCGACCTCGACGTCTCGGACGAGGGGATCGCGCGCTCGATCGAGGACATGGGCCAGCGGGCCGAGCAGATGATCCGCGTCGCGATGGACGCGTTCGCAGCACGCGACGCCGAGAAGGCCGAGACGCTGGTCGAGCTCGACGAGCTCATCGACCGGGCGAACCGCCACGCGACGGAGGACGTCCTCTCGCTCGGGGACTCGCCGCAGGAACGGGAGTACGGGCTGCGGATGCTGGTGGTGTCGCGCTGCGTCGAGCGGATCGGCGACCACGCCGTCGACATCGGCGAGCAGGTCGCATACCTCGTCACCGGCGAGTTCCGCGAGTTCAGCGACGCGTCGCACCCCGCGACCGGCTGAACCGGACCCCCCAGTCCGTTTCTGCTACTGTAACCGGACTGATGAGTCCGGTATTTGACATGGAAGGAGGCCGGCCGTGAGAAGTGCCGCCACCAACCCGTGGGTCGTCCTCGTCCTGATCTGCCTCGCGCAGTTCATGGTCGTCCTCGACGCCACGATCGTGAACGTCGCGCTCCCGTCGATCCAGCGCGACCTCCACCTCTCCGAGGGGAGCCTGCAGTGGATCGTCAACTCCTACACCCTCGTCTTCGGAGGCTTCCTCCTGCTCGGCGGCCGCATGGGCGACCTGCTCGGGCGGAAGCGCCTCTTCCTCGTCGGCCTCGTGGTGTTCACGGGCGCGTCGCTGCTCGACGGGCTCTCGTCGAGCGAGGGCATGCTCGTCGGCTCGCGCGCGCTGCAGGGCCTCGGCGCCGCGCTGGTGTCGCCCGCCGCGCTGTCGATCATCACGACGACGTTCGAGGAGGGGGCGGAGCGCGCCAAGGCGCTCGGCGTCTGGGCGGCGATCGCGATCGGCGGCTCGGCCGTCGGTCTCATCCTCGGCGGCGTGCTGACGGAGTACTTCTCCTGGCCGTGGATCTTCTTCGTCAACGTCCCGGTCGGGATCGCGGGCTTCGTCCTGTCGGTGCGGCTGATCCCGGAGTCGCGGGACGAGACCGCACACCGGAGCTACGACCTCGCCGGCGCGGTGACGGTGACGGGAGGGCTGATGGCGCTCGTGTACGCGATCGTCGACGCGCAGTCGGTCGGCTGGGGCTCGGCGAGGACGCTCGGGTTCTTCGCGCTCTCGGTCGCGCTCCTCGCCGCCTTCGTCGTGATCGAGCTGCGCCACCACGCGCCGCTCGTGCGGCTGTCGATCTTCCGCGTCCGGTCGCTCCTGACCGCGAACATCACCATGTTCCTCGCGATGTCCGGGATGTTCGCGATGTTCTTCTTCAACACGCTCTACATCCAGCGCATCCTCGGCTACGGGCCGCTCAAGGCGGGCCTCGCGTTCCTGCCGTTCACGGCCGGCATCATGGTCTCCGCGGGAATCGCGTCGCAGTTCGCGCCGCGCCTCGGCGTGCGGACGGTGGCGGGCGCCGGGATGATCCTGAGCATCGGCGGGCTGCTGCTCCTCACGCTCCTGCCGGTGGACGGCTCCTACCTCGCGAACGTCCTGCCGTCGATCCTCCTGTCGTCCCTCGGCATGGGCGCCGTCTTCATGGCCCTCACGCTGATCGCGACGACCGGCCTCGAGGCGGAGGACCAGGGCCTCGCCTCGGGGATCTTCAACACGTCGCAGCAGATCGGCGGCGCGCTCGGGCTCGCCGTGCTGTCGACGCTCGCGACCAGCAGGACGAGCGCCGCCGGGGGGTCGCCCTCGCACGCGCTCGTGACCGGGTTCCACTGGGCGTTCGGCGCCGGCGCCGCGGTGCTCGCCGCCGCGCTCGTGATCCTCGTCGCGATGCTCCGTCGCCACCACGTCGCGGCGATCGAGGCTCAGGCGGCGTCCGGCGACCCGATCGTCGTGGGAGCGTAGACCTGTCGTGAGCGTCCTCCGTGCCGACGCTCGGCGGAACCTCGACCGCATCCTCGACGCGGCGGAAGAGGTCTTCGCCGAGCTCGGCCCGGACGCGCCGATCGACGAGATCGCGCGCCGGGCCGGCGTCGGGCACGGCACCGTCTTCCGCCACTTCCCGACGAAGCAGGCGCTGCGCGCCGCGCTCCTCGACGCCCGCCTCGAGGAGATGGTGGACCTCGTGGCGGGCCTGTCGCAGCGGGACGACGCCGGCGCCGCGTTCGACGAGTTCTTCATGACGGCGGCACACCGCTTCCGCCGGGACCGCGCGTTCTTCGAGGGCGTCGAGGAGTGCAGCGCGTGCTTCCCGGAGATCGCGCGCCGCAAGGACGAGCTGAAGGCGGCGGTCGACCGGTTGATTCGGCGGGCGCGCAAGGAGGGTCACGTGCGGCGCGACGTCGACGCGCGCGACGTCGTCGCGCTCCTCAGCGGCGCGCTCGACGCGTCACAGCACTCCGAGCGGCCCGACGCGTGGAAGCGGTACGTGCGCGTCGTGCTCGACGGCCTCCATTCCTGACCGAACGGACACGCTTCTGCGCTGGGCCTACGCGGCGACCTGGACCGGCTCGGGCTCGAGCCGCACGAGGTACGCAGGCCGCTGGGAGCTCAGGTACGCGATCACGGCCGGCTCGTCCTTCGCACACGGCAGCAGCGTCTTCCACGTCGCGACGTGCTCGAGCCGGTGGAAGTCCCCCGTCGCGACGGTCGGATGGCCGGCGGCGGCGACCCACGAGAACAGGGTGTGGCGGTTGAAGAGCTCGAAGCGGTCGACGAGGGCTGCGAGCTCGGGCCGTGCGGCGAACGCGGCGGTGCCGCGGGTCGCGACGCCGAGGTCGGTCGGCGAGTACGGGTGGGCGGCGACGAGCGCCGCCCCGGCCGCGCGCGCCTCGGCGAGCGCGGGCTCCAGGCCGGCCGAGACGTCGACGTACGACCGGAGACCGATCGCGACGGCGTGGCCGGCGCGCAGCGGATCCGGGTCGTCGTACGTGAGCTCGAGCCCGGGGATCACGAGGAGGTCGTAGAGCTCACGCGCCCGCAGCGCCTCGGCGCGCACGGCGCGGAGGTACGCGTCGTAGTTGCCGGCGTGCACGTAGGTCGCGCCGCGCGGGGCGTGGTCGGTGACGGCGAGCACGTCGAACCCGCGCGTGCCGTACAGATCGCAGAGCTCGCGAACGGTCAAGTCGCCGTCGCTCCACGTCGTGTGCGCGTGGAGCTCGCAGAGGAGCGGGCTCGGCTTCGTGGGCATCCACCCACATGGTTCACCCTCGACGACCGACTTCAGCGTTCGGTATCCGAATCCTTACGCGTTCTTCACGAGGATGTTGCCGATCCGGTGCGCCGCCGTCTCGCACGCGTCGACGGCGTCCTCGAGCGCCTCGTAGATGTCCTTCCAGCGGATGACGATCATCGGGTCGATCCGGTCGTCCCGGAACAGGCCGGCGCGCGCGGCGCGCGCGACGTCGTCCGCCTCGTCCTCGATCTCCTTGATGGCGCGGATCCGGTCGGACGATCCGTGGAGCCTCCGCAGGTCGCGGAGCAGCTGCGCGAGCTCGTCAGCGGCGCGTACGAGCAGTGCGCAGAGCTCGAACGACTGGCGCGTGGGCGTCTGCACGGCGTAGAGCCCGAGCAGCTCGGAGGCGCTCTCGGCGGTGTCCGCGACGTCGTCGACGGCGAACGCGAGCGACACCAGGTCGTCGCGGTCGTACGGAGTGACGAAGAGCACGTTCGTCGCCTGGAGGAGCGCCGAGACGATGGCGTCCGCCTCGTGCTCGAGCGCCTTCACCTCGGCTTGCGTCGGCCCCGACGGCCATTCCCGGAACCGGCGCTCGACGAGCCGCGCCACGGCGGCGACGGCCGCGCCCGCCTCCGCGAGGAGGTCGTGGATCTGCGCCGCGCCGGGCCCGAGGCCGAGCCGCATCAGAAGACCGCCCGCACCGGGAGCCAGACGAGCGCCGCGACGATCGCCGCGGCGGGGATCGTCAGCACCCAGGCGACGACGATGTTGCCGGCGACGCCCCAGCGCACCGCGGAGAGGCGCTTCGTGGCCCCCGCCCCCATGACGGCGCCCGACACCACGTGCGTCGTCGACAACGGGTAGCCGTAGTGCGTCGACGCGTAGATGACGGCGCCGGCGGCCGCCTGCGCCGCGAAGCCGCCGGGCGGGTCCATCTGGAAGACCCGCTGCCCGAGCGTCCGCATGATCCGCCAGCCGCCGACGTACGTCCCGCTGGCGATCGCGAGCGCCGCGGCGACCTTCACCCAGCCCGGGATGTAGAACGTCTGGATCGAGCCGTGCTCGTAGAGGGCGAGCGCGATCACGCCCATCGTCTTCTGAGCGTCGTTCGCGCCGTGCGTGAACGCGACCCACGTGCCGCTCGCGAGCTGGCCGAGGCGGAACGACCGGTTGGCGAGCCCCGGCGTCATCCACTGGAACGTCCAGTAGATCCCGAGCAGCACTGCGAAGGCCGCGAGGAACGCCGTGGTCGGAGCCCACAGCGCCGGGATCACGACCTTGTGCGCGATCCCGTGCCACTCGACGCCCTTCGCGCCCGACTGCGCGAGCGCCGCGCCGACGAGGCCGCCGATCAGCGCGTGCGACGACGACGACGGCAGGCCGCGCCACCACGTGAGCAGGTTCCAGACGATCGCCCCGACGACGGCCGCCAATACGGTCCGCGGCGTCGCGAGGCCTGTGTCGATGATCCCCTTCCCGACGGTGCTCGCGACCGCCGTCGTGACGAACGCGCCCGCGAGGTTCGCGAGCGCGGCGACCGCGACCGCGAGCCGGGGCGACAGCGCGCGCGTGGAGACCGACGTCGCGACGGCGTTCGCCGTGTCGTGGAACCCGTTCGTGAAGTCGAACGCGAGCGCGAAGGCGATCGTGACGACGAGAAGCGTCACCGGTTCTTGACGAGAATCGCCTCGAGCACGTCGGCGGCGGTCTCGCAGGCGTCGACGGCCTCCTCGAGCTGCTCGTGGATGTCCTTCCAGCGGATGACCGTGAGCGGGTCGGCGCCGGGGCGGAAGAGGTCGGCGATGGCCTCGCGCGCGAGGCGGTCCCCCTCGTCCTCGAGCTGGCGGACGGCCACGAGCTGCCGCTGCGCGTCGCGAAAGCCCTCGAGCAGGGAGACCGCCTCGCAGAGCCGCCCCGTCGCGCGGAGGATCACCTGCGCCTGCTCCTGCGCCCGCCGCGGCACCTCGCGCACCTCGTACGCGTCGATGTTGTCGGCCGCCTCGTCGATGTGGTCGCACACGTCGTCGATCGCGGTCGCGAGCCGGTACATGTCGTCACGGTCGAGGGGCGTGACGAACGTCCGGTTGAGGAGGTCGATCACCTCGTGCGTCAGGCGGTCGCCCTCGTGCTCGAGCTCGCGGATGTCGCGGAGGCGCTCCCGGCTCGCCGGCCAGTCGTCGAGCAGGTCGAGGAGGGCGTGCGCCATGTCGCGCGCGTTCGCGGCCGCGGCGTCGAACAGGGCGAAGAACTCGCGTTTCTGAGGCGTCAGCCGCAGCCGCACAGCGCGCCAACCCTACCCGCGCGGATCAGCGAATAGTCACGAGACGAAGTAGATCGTGCACGCGAGGCCGGCGACGAGGCAGTAGACGGCGAACGGGGTCAGCGTGTTGGTCTCGAAGAACCTCATCAGGAACTTGACGGCGAGCCACGCGGTGACCGCCGCGCACAGCGCGGCGACGAGCGCCTGGCCGCGCACGCCGTCGCCCTGGTGCCCGAACAGCTCGGGGAGCTTGAGGATGGCGGCCGCGCCGATGATCGGCGTCGCGAGGAGGAACGCGAACCGCGCTGCATCCTTGTTCGAGAGGCCGAAGAACAGCGACCCCCCCATGGCGGCTCCGGAGCGCGAGAAGCCCGGGATGAGGGCGATGGCCTGGGTCGCGCCGACGCCGAACGCGCCGCCCCACGTCATCTGGCGCGCGATCCTCGCGTCGTCGTCGTCGTCGTTCGACGGGGCGCGCCGGCGGAGCAGCTCCGCCGCGAAGAGGAGCACGCCGTTCAGGGTCAGGAAGATCGCTGCCGACGTCGGAGAGGCGAAGACCTTCCGCAGCGCGTGCTCGAGCGTGAGCCCGAGGATGCCCGCGGGGATCGTGCCGACGACGAGCAGCCAGCCCAGCTTCGCGTCGGCGTCGTCGGACGCGATGCCGCGGTCGCGAAGCGACCGGCCGAGCCCTTTCACGATCCGCACCCAGTCGCGCCAGAAGAAGCCGAGCAGCACGAGAGCCGTGGCGAGGTGCGTCGCGACCAGGAACGACAGGAAGTACGGGTCGTTCTGGTGGATGTCCCAGCCGAGGAGCCTCGGGAGGATCACGCTGTGGCCGAGACTCGAGATCGGGAAGAGCTCCGAGAACCCCTGGAGGAGCCCGAGGACGATCGCCTGCGGGTACGAGATCAGCGAGGCGAGGATCACGTGGAGCGAGCACCCGTCGGGCCCGTCCGGAACCAGGCGAACACGAGGGACGCGACCCCGAGGAGGAACGCGGCGATGCCGTGCTTGACGTGGTGGTGCCCGGATCCCGCCTCGTGACCGGGGAAGAAGCCCGGCAGCGACCTCGCCGGCTCGACCCAGTAGACGATCGCGACGACGACGAGCACGAGGCCGAGGACCACGGCGGCGATGGCGAGCAGACGGTCGTTACGCATCCTGCGAGGATATGCACGACGCCCGACGGCCTGCGCGCGTCACCAAACCGAAACCCATCGTTCACCATGATTCTGTGACCCTGGATCCCCCGTGCCCGCGACCAAGCAGCCGGCGGCGACGCCGTCGTCGCCGCCGTTCCTGAACCGCGAGCTCTCGCAGCTCGACCTGATGCGGCGCGTGCTCGACCTGGCCGGCGACCCTGCGGAGCCGCTACTCGAGCGGGTCAAGTTCTGCGGGATCGTCTCGTCGATCCTCGACGAGTTCTTCATGGTGCGCGTCGCCGGCCTGCACGACCAGGTCGTGTCGGGAGCGTCGGTCCGCACCCCGGACGGGAGGACGCCCCAACAGACCCTCGGCGACGTGCGCCGCCGCGCGCTCGACCTGAGCGGCACGCAGACGCGCCTGTGGCGTGAGTCGCTCTGCCCCGCGCTCGCCGACGAGGGGATCCACATGGGCGCCGTCGAGGACGGGACGGCCGCCGAGCTCGACGAGCTCGAGCGGATCTTCGTCCGCCAGATCTTCCCCGTGCTGACGCCGCTCGCGGTGGGCCCGGGGCAGCCGTTCCCGTACATCTCGGGGCTGTCGCTCAGCCTGGGGCTGCTCGTCCGCGACCCGGAGGCGGGCGAGGAGCGGTTCGCCCGCGTCAAGGTCCCCGAGGGGCTCGAGCGGTTCGTCGAGGTCGGGCGGCGCGGCCTCCTGATCCCGCTCGAGAACGTGATCGCGCATTTCCTCGACCGGCTCTTCCCGGAGATGGAGGTGGTGGAACGCGTCGCGTTCCGCCTCACGCGCGACGGGGACACCGAGATCTCCGACGACGCCGACGACCTGCTCGAGGCCGTCGAGACGGAGGTGCAGCGGCGGCGGTTCGGCTCGATCGTGCGCCTCGAGGTGTCGAGCTCGGTCTCGCGCGAGATGCTGTCGCGCCTCGGCGACCGTCTCGGCGTCACCGAGGAGCAGATCTACCCCGTCCGCGGCCTGCTCGACATCGCCGACGTCGCCCAGCTCTACGTGCTCGACCGTCCCGACCTCAAGTACGAGCCGTGGGTCCCCTACACCCAGCGGCGCCTGATGGTGGAGAGCGACGACCAGCTGTTCGCCGAGATCGCACGCCGCGACGTGGTCGTCGAGCATCCGTACGACTCCTTCGCGACGAGCGTCGAGGCGTTCGTGCAGGCGGCGGCCCACGACCCTCAGGTGGTCGGGGTGAAGACGACCGTATACAGGACGAGCCGCGACTCCGCGATCGCGCCGTCCCTGATCAAGGCATCGGAGAACGGGAAGCAGGCGGTGTGCGTCGTCGAGCTGAAGGCGCGCTTCGACGAGCAGCGCAACATCGAGTGGGCACGTTCGCTCGAGCAGGCCGGCGTCCACGTGGTCTACGGCTTCCCCGACATGAAGATCCACGCGAAGACGACGCTCGTCGTCCGCCGCGAGGGCGACGAGCTCCGTCGCTACGTCCACGTCGGCACCGGGAACTACCACGCCACGACCGCGCGCGTCTACGAGGACGTCGGCGTCTTCACGGCCGATCCCGAGATCGCGGCGGACGTGGCCGACCTCTTCAACTTCGTCACCGGGTTCGGGCGCCCGCAGCAGTTCCGGAAGCTGCTCGTCGCCCCGTTCAACCTCCGCCGCCGGATCGTCGAGCTGATCCGTGAGGTGTCTGCCGCCGCCGAGGCGGGCACGACGGCCCGCATCAGGCTCAAGTGCAACAGCCTCACTCACACCGAGGTGATCGAGGAGCTCTACCGGGCGTCGCAGGCGGGCGCCGAGATCGACGTGATCGTCCGCGCGAACTGCGCGCTCGTCCCCGGCGTCGAGGGCATGAGCGAGCGGATCCGCGTGCGCTCCATCCTCGGCCGGTTCCTCGAGCACAGCCGCCTCTACTGCTTCGAGGCGGGCGACGACAAGACGTACCTGCTCGGGAGCGCCGACCTGATGCCGCGAAACCTCGAGCACAGGATCGAGGTCGTGATGCCGATCGAGGACGCCCACGTGCGCAACGAGCTCGAGTCGATCCTGAAGACGCTCCTCGCCGACAACTCGCAGGCGTGGGAGCTCCACTCCGACGGCACCTGGAACCGCGTGTCTCCGAAGAAGTCCGAGCGGCGCCGCCCGGCACAGGCCGTTCTGATGCGCCGTCGCGAACGCGCGAGGCGGATTGCTCGAGCGCATTAGGTCTGCCGTCGTGTGGCGCCGTCACCATGTCGACGTGCCCGTCGGGGTCGTCGACGTCGGATCGAACACCGTGCGCGTTCTCGTCTCCGACCACGGACGCACGCTGCTGTCCGAGCGCGCGATGCTCCGGCTCGGGGCCGACATCGAGCTGCACGGCGAGATCCCGGCCGAGAAGCTCGAGACGACCGCCGACCTCGTCGGACGATTCGTCGCCGACGCGCGCAAGGCCGGCGCGGACCCGATCGAGGTGCTGATCGCGAGCCCCGGCCGCCAGGCCGCGAACGGCGCCGACCTCGCGGCGGAGATCGCCGGCCGCGCGGGCTGCCCGACGCGGATCCTGTCGGCGGTCGAGGAGGGCCACCTCGCGTTCGTCGGCGCCGTCACGAACGCCGGCGTGCCGGCGGGGCGCACGGTCGGCGTGGTCGACGTCGGCGGCGGCTCGGCTCAGGTGGTCGTCGGCACGCGGAAGAACGGCCCGGTCTGGACGCGGTCGATCGACATCGGCTCGCAGCGGCTGACGAGCCGGATGCTCTCGCAGGACCCGCCCGGTTCGGCTGCGGTGGGCGCCGCGCGCGCCGAGGTCGACCGCCACCTCGCCGGCTTCGACCCGCCGCAGCCGCGCACGACGCTCGCGATCGGCGGGAGCGCCCGGGCGCTCAAACGGATCGTCGGCGGCCGCCTCGGCCGCGCCGAGCTCGATTCGCTCCTCGTGCTGCTCGCCGACACGCCGACGGGAGAGCTCGTCGAGCGTCACGGAATCGCAGCCGACCGCGTCCGCACGCTGCCGGGGGGCGCCGTCATCCTCTCCGAGATCCAGCGCGTCCTCGGCACGCCGCTGCGCGTGCAGCGGGGCGGCCTCCGCGAGGGCGCGCTGCTCTCTCTCGCCGGCGAACGCGCGCTCGCCGCGTAGCGCTACGCGCGGATCTCGAGCACGACGCGCAGGTCGCCGTCCAGGACGAGCGCCGCGCCCTTGCGCCACTTCGGCGGGTCGGGCAGCGCAGCCTCGAGCCCGCCGTGGCCGCAGACGACCACATCGCGTCCCGCGAGCTCGCGCAGGAGGCGCGCTCCCGCCGTCGCCTGCCGCTCCTCGCCCAGCTCGTCGCGGACGGCGGGCTCGAGCCCCCGCGCCGCCGCGAGCGGCTCGACCGTCTGCACGCACCTGACGTACGGGCTCGTGTGGATCTCGTCGACGCGGTAGTCCGCGAGGTTCGCCACGATTGCGAGCGCCTGGCCGCGGCCGCGGCCGTCGAGCGGCCGCGCGCGGTCGTCCCCCTCCCACTCGTCGCGGTCGCCCGCCCACGCGTGCCGCAGGAGGATGAGCGGCACCGCTAGGAGAACGCCTTGCGGCCTTCGCGGAGCGCGTTCGCGAGCGCCGCCGGATAGGCCTCCCGCATCGCCCGCTTCCGCTCGCGCTCGCGCTCGATCAGCCGCCCCGCTGCGACTGCCGTGCCCGCGCGAGCGAGCGTGCGCAGACGTTCCTCGCAGACGACGGCGTCCTGGTGCTCGCCGATCACGTCCTGGACGCGCTTGAACGCGGCGACCGTGCGCGCCGCGGCCGCGTCGCCGCCGAGCGCCGCGAGCTCGGCGGCGTACCGTGCCCGCTTCGCCTTGATCCGGAGCCGGTGCAGGTCGGCGTCCGACGGCGCGTCGCCGAGCTCCTCGGCGCGGCGGCGCAGCTTCCGGAGCGCGTGCCGGGCGATTCCCGTCGCGCCGGCGTCGGACTCGAGCGGCGGCAGCAGCGCGACCGCCTCGTCGAAGTCGCGCAGCAACGTGATGTACCCCGGCGAGTCGAGCGCCTCGAGCAGCTCGACGCGGCGGGCGTCCCGCTCGGCCTGGAGCCCGCGCAGGAGGTCGTGCCCGGCCGCCTCGTCGACGTCGAGCGTCGCGACCTCTCCGCCGAGGTGGTCGAGGAGGACGTCGAGGTCGCGGACGGCGCCGAGGACGCCGGCGAGCCGACGGAGGTCCTCGCCGAGCGCCGCGAGCCGGTCGCCGACGAGCGGCTCCGTCGCGCGGATGAGAGCGCGTGTCCGTCGCGTCGCGACGCGGAACCGGTGCAGGTCCTCCGCGTCGGCGCCCAGGCGGACGCCCGGCTCGCGCCGTTCGAGCTCGGCGAGCTGCGCCGCGAGGAGATGCCGGAGCTGCTCGCCGAGCGGCGCGTTCCTGGACGGCTCGGTCGAGTCCGGGAGCGAGAGGACGCGCATCAGCTTCGGCTCGCCGTTCCCCGGACGCGCTCCCGCCTTCCGGAGCACCCGGCCCAGGCGGGCGAGGTCGTCGTCCTCCCCGTCGTCGACGAGCTCGATCTCGATCTCGGTGAACCCGCCGGCGGAATGCCCGGCGTCGAGGATCTCGACGGCGTCGACCGTCACCTCGGCGACGGAGCGTCCGCCGTCGTGGACGCGGACGCCCGCGCGTCTCGTGCGCAGCGTGGCCACGGGCTCGAGCGGCCCATGGCGGAGATGGCCCGTGAGGAGGCGCGCGATCGGCTCGGGCGGCCCCGCCGGTCCGCCTGGCTCCTCGAGCTCGGTGCGCACCGTCGCCTTGCCGGAGCGCGGAAGCTTGAGCTGCCAGAGCGACTTCCCGTTCTCGAGCCGCCGCCGCACCGTGATCCCCGCACGGCCGAGCGACCGCGAAGGCGTGTCGTGGTACGTCGAGGTGAACGTGCGGGTCTCGAGCGCGTCGCCGTCGAGCTCCGGGAGCTCGAACCCGTCGTCGCCGTCGAGCTTGAGCTCGCGTTCGAGCGTCGAGCGCACGCGCCGGATCGTAGATGATCGCTTCCGAAGTCGAAGCGAGCGCGCGGCGGTCAGTCGTCGTCGGTGCGCGACGCGAAGCTGCGGACGAGCCGCTGCACCAGGCCGGGCCGGCGACCGGTCAGTGCGTCGACGTCGCCGCCGGCTTCCGCGACGACGCTGCTGCGCGCGGGCGTCGCGTGCTCGTGGTCGACACCGTGCCGCCCACCTGCGGCGTCACGCAGCTCGTGCGGCGCCACGCCGATCTCGTCGCGCTGGTCCACAACGGCATTCGTAGCCGCCCGCCGGCGTCTTCCTCCTGCGTTTCACCACATCGTCACCTTCGGGTCACCGCTTCGCCACGCCGGAGCGGCGACGAGGCTTTCGCGGTCACCGTCCGTGTGATGGACTGACGCACGTGGCACACAGGCACCTGGATCCCACCGCGCTCGTGCGCGCGACCTTCCGCGACAAGCTCCGCCGCCGGCGACGCTCGACGAGCCGGCGCGGCATCTCCTCGAACCACCACCGGAACGAAGCGGCGGTCGTCGAGCAGAGCCTCGCGCGCGATCGCGCCTGAACGACCCCGGTTACGGAACGGCAACGGTTCGGGAGCGGCCTGGCCGCCCGGCCTTCCGCCGCACGCCGTGCGCCTCGATCATTCCCGAAAATGATCGCTTTCGCGATCATCGCCCATCGCGTGACGCCGACGAACACGCTCGAGCGCCTGGCGGCGTCCGGCGTCGTCGTGCTGAACGGGCGGAGGGCGCTCGTCTCCGCCCACGACAAGCTCGCGACCGCCGCCGCGCTCTTCGCGGCGGGCGTGCCGCATCCGCGGACCCTCCACGTCGCGCCGTGGCGAGGTGAACGGCGCCGTCGACTTCAACGAGACCTACACGCTGCGCGACGACGTGTACGCCGACGCCGTCGCGGCGCTACGAGGGGTACTCGTAGAACCCGCGGCCGCTCTTGCGTCCGAGCCGCCCCGCCTGGACGTACTGGCGCAGTAGCGGGCACGGCGCGTACTTCGTCGCACCGAGCCCACGGTGCAGCACCTCCATGATCGCCACGCAGGTGTCGAGGCCGATCAGGTCGGCCAGCGCGAGCGGCCCCATCGGGTGCGCGAAGCCGAGCTTCGCGACGCGGTCGATCGCCTCCGCGTCCCCCACTCCCTCCATCACCGCGTACGCGGCCTCGTTGATGAACGGCATCAGGATGCGGTTCGAGATGAACCCGGGGAAGTCGCACGCCTCCGCCGGCTCCTTGCCGAGATCGCGCGCTAGGTCGACGATCGCGGCCGCGGTCTCGTCGGACGTCTGCACCGCGCGGATCACCTCGACCAGCTTCAACACCGGCACCGGGTTGAAGAAGTGCATCCCGACGACGTTCGCGGGGCGGCTCGTGGCGGCGGCGAGCGACGTGATCGGGATCGAGCTCGTGTTCGACGCGAGGATCGACGCGGGCGGAAGCGACGCGTCGGCGCGGCGGAAGATCTCGACCTTCGCATCCACGTCCTCGGTGATCGCCTCGATCATCAGGTCGGCGGGAACGAGCGTCTCGGCGAGCGTCACGCGCGCGAGCGTCGCGTCGGGATCGGCTCCGCCCTTCTCCGCCAGGCGCTCGAGGCTCCGGCGCATCGTCCGCAGCGCGCGCTCGAGCGCACCGGGGTACGGGTCGTGCAGCGAGACGCGCCTGCCGGACGCCGCGACCACCTGCGCGATCCCGCCGCCCATTTGCCCCGCACCGACGACGAGAACGTGTTCGAAGCGCACGGCGGATGAGCCTACCCTTCGCGCATGCGCGTACGCCTCGCCACCTCCGCCGACTCGCTCGCCATCGAACGCGCCCGCGTCCACGGCTGGCGCACCGCGTACCGGCACGTGTTCCCGCCCGACGACCTCGACGCGATGCCCGTCGACGGCGAACGGTGGCGGAGCCGGCTCGACGTGCCGCCGCCGGGCTGGACCACGGTCGTCGCGGAGCACGAGGGCGTCGTCGTCGGGTTCGCGTCGGTCGGCCCGAGCCGCGACGAGGAGGGGATCGGGGAGCTCTACGCGATCTACGTCGACCCCATGGCGTGGTCGACGGGCGTCGGGCGCGCGCTGATGGAGGAGGCGGAGGCGCGCCTCGTGTCGGAGTACGACGCGGCGTTCCTGTGGGTGCTCGAGGAGAACCCGCGCGCGCGGCAGTTCTACGAACGCGCGGGCTGGGCCCCCGACGGAGCAAGGAAGGCGGAGGAGCGGTTCGGCGTGCGCGCGCCGGAGGTGCGCTACCGGAAGGACTTCTCGAGCAGCTCGCGGTCGTAGTCGTACGACAGCAGCGACCGGGCGCCATCGGGCGTGACCCAGCGCACCTCGTCGATCTCGTTGTCGGGGCGCGGGTCGCCGTCGGCAGTCATGCGGAAGTACCGCACCTCCTTGGCGCCGTCGCGCACGGCGTAGTGCGTCGAGCCGAGGTACTCGCCGAGCTCGCAGCGGAGGCCGGTCTCCTCCTCCACCTCCCGGACCGCCGCGGCCTCCCACGTCTCGTCCGGCTCGAGCTTCCCTTTGGGGAACGCCCAGTCGTCGTACTTCGGCCGGTGGACGAGGAGCACGCGCCCGTCGCGCACGATCACGCCACCCGCAGCGCGCAGCGGATCTGCCACGCGCGCTAGACCTCGATCAGGAGCGCGTCGCCCTGGCCGCCGCCCGAGCAGATCGCCGCGAGACCGAGGCCGCCGCCGCTGCGCCGCAGCTCGTGGACCATCGTGCCGACGATGCGCCCGCCCGACGCGCCGATCGGATGCCCGAGCGCGACGGCGCCGCCGTTCACGTTCACCCGGCCCTCGTCGGCGCCGAGCAGCTTCGTCGAGTTCCACGCGACCGACGAGAACGCCTCGTTGATCTCCACGCGGTCGACGTCGCCGATCGTCTTCCCCGCGCGCTCGAGGGCGATCGCCCCCGCCCGCGCGGGCGTCCGCGCGAGGTACGCGAACTCGTCGGCGACGTACGCCTGCGCGAGGATCGTCGCGAGCGGCTCGAGCCCCCGCGACCTCGCCCACGTCTCGGAGCAGACGACGACGCAGCTGGCTCCGTCGTTCACGCCCGGCGCGTTGCCTGCGGTGGTCGTCCCTTCCGGGTCGAACACGGGCGTGAGCGCGGCGAGCTTCTCGAGCGTCGTGTCGCGGCGCACCGACTCGTCGGCGGCGACGTCGTCGACGGGAACGATCTCGTCCGCGAAGCGGCCGGAGTCCTGGGCCGCGGCGGCGCGGTCGTGCGACCGTGCCGCCCACGCGTCCTGCTGCTCCCGCGAGATCCCGAGCTCGCGCGCGACGTTCGAGTTCTGCTGGACCATGTGGAGCTGGTCGAACGTGGACGTCAGGCCGTCGTACACCATCGAGTCGAGGATCTCGCCGTGGCCGAGCCGGTAGCCGAAGCGTCCCTTCTTGAGGAGGTACGGCGCGTTCGTCATCGACTCCATGCCGCCGGTGACGACGACGTCGACGTCGCCGGTGCGGATCATCGAGTCGGCGATCTCGATCGCACGGATCGACGAGGCGCAGACCTTGTTGATCGTGTCGGCGGGCGTCTCGACGGGGAGCCCCGCGCCGACCGCCGCCTGCCGCGCCGGCGCCTGGCCGGCGCCGCCCTGGAGCACCTGACCCATGATCACGTACTGCGGCTCGTGCGGCTCGAGACCGATCCGGTCGAGCGCCGCGCGCACGGCGATCGCGCCGAGCTGCGTCGCCTCGTACCGGGCGAGGCCGCCGCCGAGCTTGCCGAACGGCGTCCGCACCGCGCTGACGATCACGCTGCGCGCCGCCATCAGCGGACGAAGGACCTGTCGGTGGTGAGCCGCCGCGCGAACGCGACGATCAGGCGGACGATCGCCTCGACGTCGGCCAGGTCGCAGATCTCGTTGGGGCTGTGCAGGTAGCGCGTCGGGATCGAGAGCAGCGCGGTCGGGACGCCGGCCCGCGAGAGGTGGATCTCGTCGGCGTCGGTGTTCGTCACCGACGAGTAGACCTCGTACGCGTGCGGGATCCCCTCCGCCTCCGCCGCCTCGCCGAGGAGGTCGGTGACCTTCTTGTTCAGCGTCGGCCCGCGGGCGATCATGGCGCCCATCCCGAGCTCGATCCGCCCCGCGCGCCGCGCGTCACCGCCGGGGACGTCGGTGGCGGGCGTCACGTCGACGGCGATCGCGACCTGCGGGTCGAGGCCGAAGGCGGCGGCCCGTGCGCCGTAGAGACCGATCTCCTCCTGCACCGCGGCGACGGCGACCACGTCGACGGGCGGCGTCTCCTCGGCCAGCCGGCGCGCAGCCTCGAGCGCGATGTAGGCGCCCAGCCGGTTGTCGAGGCCCTTCGAGAGGAGCCTCCCGTTCGGCAGCTCGACCGGCGGCCCCGCCCACACACCCGGATCGCCGACGCGAACGAGCGCCTCCGCCTCCTCGCGGCTCCTCGCGCCGATGTCGAGATGGAGATCCGTCAGCTCGAGCTTCCCCCGGTCGCGCATCTGCTCCGGGTAGAGCCGCTTCCGCGCGACGGCGGCGGGCACGCGCCCGCCCCGCGTCAGGAGCTCGAAGCGCTGGCCGTGCAGCGCCTCCCCGGAGATGCCGCCGATCGTGATGAACGACAGAAGGCCGTTCTCCTCGATGCTCGAGACGGCGATGCCGATC
This sequence comes from Gaiellaceae bacterium, assembly GCA_036403195.1. Lineage (GTDB taxonomy): Bacteria > Actinomycetota > Thermoleophilia > Gaiellales > Gaiellaceae > PALSA-600. The sequence continues at coordinate 5,329 of DASWRL010000008.1, read as the reverse complement.
TCGTCGATGTGCCCGACGATCGCGAGCGTCGGCGCGTGTGCGCCGCCGCGAACGCGCGCGAAGGACGTGCCGAGGCTGTCGGAGCTCACCTCCGCGAACGCCGCCGCCGCGTCCCGCCACGCGCGCGCGGGCTCCTCCTCGTGCCCCGAGGGGCCCTGGGCGACGAGCAGCGTGCGGAGCAGGTCGGGCACGGCCACGGCTTGCGCATTGAACCAGGAGCACCTAGTCTGGCCGCGATGCACTCCTCGACCCGCACCTGGTGGGCCTGGCGCCACGAGCGGGGCGGGAGCGTGCGCGCGTAGGAACCGGACGCGCACGACGAACCCGCACCGCTCGCACCGACGACCCGCAAGGGTCGTTTTTCGTATCCGATGACGACGACCGTCGACACCACGCTCCTCACCCCGCTCGCCGCGTACCTCGAGCTGCGCGCGCGCGGCCGCGCCGCGTTCCTGCTCGAGTCGGTCGACCAGGGCCGCCTGGGCCGCTACTCGCTCGTCGGCTGCGGCGACACCCTCGTCGACCTCGCCGAGGCCGAGCGGCTCGACCGGCCGGTCGTCGGCTACGTCGCGTACGACCACGTCGCGACGCTCGAGCCGACGGTCCGGCTGCCGGACGACGGCGCGGGGCTGCCGGAGAGCCGCTTCGTCGCCGCCGACGTGCTGCTCCGCTTCGACCACCTGCTCGGGACGGCCGAGGTGCTCGCGGGGCCGTCCGACCTGGAGCTCGGAGGGAGGGTCCGCGTGCCGGACGCCGCCGGCGCGCGCCGCGGCGAGCCGACGCGGCGGTTCCCGGACGCCGAGGCGTACATGCGCGGCGTCGAGCAGTGCAAGGAGCACATCCGGCGCGGCGACGCGTTTCAGATCGTGCTCTCGCAGCGCGCCGAGCGCCGGACCGACGTCTCCCCCGTCGCGCTGTACACCGCGCTCCGCCGGGTCAACCCGTCCCCCTACCTCTTCCTGCTCGAGCTCGACGGGATCGCGCTCGTCGGGTCGTCGCCGGAGACGCTCGTGAAGCGCGAGGGCAGCCGCGCGTCGGTGAACCCGATCGCCGGCTCCACCGAGCCGGGCGACGGCGACGCCGAGCGCCTGCTGGCATCGCCGAAGGATCGAGCCGAGCACGTGATGCTCGTCGACCTCGGCCGGAACGACCTCTCACGCGTCTGCACGGCCGGAACGGTGCGCGTGGCGCGGTTCCTCGAGGCGGAGCGGTTCTCGCACATCACGCATCTCGTCTCCGAGGTCGTCGGCGAGCTCCGTGACGGCGTGACGTCGTTCGACCTCCTGCGCGCCACGTTCCCGGCCGGGACCGTCTCCGGGGCGCCGAAGGTCCGCGCGATGCAGATCGTCTCGGAGCTGGAGCGCTACCGGCGCGGCCCCTACGCGGGCGCCGTGCTCTACTCGCTCCCGGGCGGCCCGCTCGACGCGTGCATCGCCATCCGGACGGTCGTACTGCACGAGGGGCGCGCGCTGCTGCAGGCGGGGGCCGGCATCGTCGCCGAGAGCGACCCGCGGGCCGAGCACGAGGAGTGCCTGCGCAAGCTGGCGGCGCTCGAGGCCGCGATCGAGCTCGCGGAGAAGGGCGTCTGACGGTGCGCGTGCTGATGGTCGACAACTACGACTCGTTCACCTACAACCTCGTGCACATGTTCGAGGAGCTCGGCGCCGAGGTGGTCGTCCGGCGCAACGACGAGGTCACGCCGGACGACGCGGAGGAGCTCGCGCCCACGCACCTCGTCGTCTCCCCCGGCCCGGGCCGCCCCGAGCACGCGGGAGCCTCGCTCGCCGTCCTCGAGCGGCTCTCCGGCAGGGTGCCGACGCTCGGCGTCTGCCTCGGCCACCAGGCGCTCGTCCAGCTCTACGGCGGGACCGTGGACCAGGCGCGCGAGCTCGTCCACGGGAAGGCGACCGTCGTCCGCCACGACGGCCGCGGGATCTTCGCCGGCCTCCCCGAGGAGTTCCCCGCGGGCCGCTACCACTCGCTCGCCGCGACGAGCATCCCGGACGTGTTCGAGGTGTCGGCCACGGCGCCGGACGGCGAGGTGATGGCCGTCCGCCACCGCTCGCTGCACGTCGACGGCGTCCAGTTCCACCCCGAGTCGGTGCTCACGCCGGACGGCCGGGAGATCGCGCGAAACTTCCTCGAGGTGCACGCGTGATCCAGGACGCGCTCGCCCGGCTGCTCGCCGGGCACGATCTGAGCCGCGCCGAGGCGCGGCGGGTGATGGGGACGATCATGGCGGGCGAGGCGACGCCTGCACAGATCGGCGGCTTCCTCGTCGCGCTGCGCCTGAAGGGCGAGACCGCGGCGGAGATCGCGGGCGCCGCGGAGGCGATGCGCGAGCACGCGATCGCGGTGCAGCCGAAGCGCGACGACCTCGTCGACACCGCCGGCACGGGAGGTGACGGCGGCCGCACGTTCAACATCTCGACGGCAGCCGCGCTCGTCGCCGCGTCCGCCGGCGCGGGAGTCGCGAAGCACGGCAACCGCGCGGTGTCGTCGGCAGCGGGGAGCGCAGACGTGCTCGAAGCGCTCGGGTTCGAGCTCGACCAGGCGCCGGAGCGGATCGCGGAGTCCATCGACACCCTCGGCTTCGGGTTCATGTTCGCGCCGATGCATCACCCGGCCATGAAGCACGCCGCGCCGGTGCGCCGGGAGCTCGCCGCGCGCACGGTCTTCAACGTGCTCGGACCGCTCACGAACCCGGCGGGAGCGCGGGCGCAGGTCGTCGGCGTCTACTCGCCGGAGCTCGTGCCGGTGATCGCCGACGTCCTCGCGCAGCTCGACGCGCGGCGGGCATTCGTCGTCCACGGTGCAGGCGGGATCGACGAGCTCTCGCCCGCAGGCCCGAACCTCGTCTGCGAGGTGGTCGAGGGGACGGTGACGCGGCGGGAGATCGACCCGCTCGACCTCGGCGTCCCCCGCTGCGACCCGGAGGAGCTCGAGGGCGCGGGTGCCGCGGCGAACGCCGAGCGCATCCGCGACGTGTTCCACGGCGGCAACGGCGGCAGGCGGTCGGCGATCCTCCTCAACGCGGCAGGCGCGATCGCAGCCGGCGGGCACGCCGAGGACCTCCGCGAGGGCCTCCAGCTCGCCCGCGCGGCGCTCGACTCGGGCGCGGCGGCGGCGCGGCTCGAGGAGCTCGTCGCGTTCTCGAGGGCGGTGCCGGCATGACGTTCCGCGACGCCCTCTCCGCGCCCGGCTTCGGCGCGATCGCCGAGTTCAAGCGGCGCTCGCCGTCGGCCGGCGACCTGCGGCCGGGAGGCGACGTCGCCGCCGTCGCACGCGGCTACGAGACGGCGGGCGCGCGGGCGATGTCGGTGCTCGTCGACGCGCGCTTCGGCGGGTCGTGGGACGACCTTCGCGCCGCCCGCGCCGCGACGTCGCTGCCGCTGCTCGCGAAGGGCTTCTTCACGACGGCCGACGACCTGCGTGCTGCACGCGAGGCGGGCGCCGACGCGGTCCTGCTGCTCCTCCGCGACCTCGACGACGCGACGACGCACGACCTGATGCGAAGCGCTGCGTCGCTCGGGCTCGAGACGCTCGTCGAGGCGCACGACGCGGCGGAGCTCGAGCGCGCGGTCGCGCTCGACGCCGAGGTGGTCGGGATAAACGCACGCGACCTCTCCACGTTCGCCGTCGACCGGACCGCGCAGCTCGAGCTCGTCTCGCACGCGCCGCGCGACCGTGTCGTCGTCGCCGAGAGCGGGATCGAGACACGCGCGCAGGCGGCGGCCGCCGAGCTCGCGGGCGCGGCGGCCGTGCTCGTCGGCTCGACGCTCATGCGCGCGGCCGATCCCGGCGCGACGCTTCGCGACCTCGTGCGGCGCCCGCTCGTGAAGGTCTGCGGCCTGACGCGCGCCGACGACGTCGCCGCCGCCGCCGACGCGGGAGCCGACATGGTCGGCTTCATCCTCGCCGACGAGAGCCCGCGGCGAGCCGATGCCCTCCTCGACGCGCCGCCGACCGTGCTCCGCGTCGCCGTCTTCGTCGGCGAGGCGGAGGAGACCGACGCCGACCTCGCCCAGCTCTACGCGCGCGAGGACGGCCACCGCGCCCGCGACGCCGCGCTCCTGCGGCGCGGCGAGCGCGTCGGGACGGTCGTCGACCTCCCGTGGGAGGAAGCGGACGCGACGCACCTCCGCCGGGCCGCGGAGACGGAAGGGCGCGTCATGCTCGCCGGAGGCCTCGGGCCCGCGAACGTCGCCGCGGCAGTCGGCGAGGTCCGGCCGTGGGCCGTCGACTCGGCCCGGTCGACCGAGTCGGAGCCCGGCGTGAAGGACCATGCGGCGCTGCGGCGGTGGGTCGCCGCCGCGAGGTCGGCGTGAGCGTCACCCGCACGTTCGGCGAGTACGGCGGCCGGTACGTCCCGGAGACGCTGATCCCGGCCCTCGACGAGCTCGAAGCGGCGTGGACCGCCCTCCGCGACGATCCGTCGTTCCGCGCGGAGCTGCACGGCCTGCAGACGAGCTACGCCGGCCGCCCGACGCCGCTCACCCGCGCCGAGCGGTTCGCGCCGGCGCAGCGGCTGTACCTGAAGCGCGAGGACCTCATGCACACGGGCGCGCACAAGCTGAACAACGCGCTGGGCCAGGCGCTGATCGCGCAGCGGCTCGGCAAGCGGCGCATCATCGCCGAGACCGGCGCCGGCCAGCACGGCGTCGCGACGGCGACGGTGTGCGCCCGCTTCGGGCTCGACTGCGTCGTCTACATGGGCAGCGAGGACATCCGCCGCCAGGCGCCGAACGTCGAACGGATGCGCCTGCTCGGCGCCGAGGTGCGGCCGGTCGAGTTCGGGACGCGGACGCTCAAGGAGGCGACGAGCGAGGCGATCCGCGACTGGATCGCGAACGTGGAGACGACGCACTACGTGATCGGATCGTGCGTCGGCCCGGCGCCGTACCCGGAGCTCGTCCGCGAGCTCCAGCGCGTGATCGGGCGCGAGGCGCGCGAGCAGGTCCTCGCCGCCGAGGGACGCCTGCCCGACGCCGTCGTCGCCTGCGTCGGAGGCGGCTCGAACGCGATCGGCATGTTCTACGACTTCATCCCCGACGACGGCGTGCGGCTCGTGGGCGTCGAGGCCGCCGGGGCGGCATCGCTCGGGACCGGCCGCGGCGGCGTGCTGCATGGCGCGCGCTCGTCGCTCCTCGCGGACGCCGACGGGCAGATCCTCGACGCGCACTCGATCTCCGCAGGGCTGGACTACCCGGGCGTCGGGCCCGAGCACGCAGCGCTCCGCGACTCCGGCCGCGCCGAGTACGTCGCGTGCACCGACGACGAGGCGCTCGCCGCGTTCCACCGCCTCTGCGAGACCGAGGGGATCGTCCCG
>DASWRL010000007.1:0-47138 GCA_036403195.1 Gaiellaceae bacterium | reverse complement strand
CCTGGCGGCGGGCGCTCCTCGTCTCTGTGCCCGCAGTCGCCGCGGTCGCGGCGGCCGTCGTCCTGACGCGCCCCGGGGTCGAGCAGCAGCGCGCAGCGCCCGACACGGCCGCCGTGACGCACGGCGCCCTCGCGCAGTCCGGCGCGCTGCGGTCGCTCGCCGTGCCGGCGGCGCCGAAGCGCGTGCAGTCCGTCGCCGAGACGCTCGCTCTCCGCGTCGACGACGTCTCGTCCGGCGTGAAGCGCGCGGTGCGGATCGCCACCTCGCTCGGCGGCTATGCGACGTCGGTGGACGCATCGACCGCGGCGTCCCGGGGGAGCGCCGATCTCGTCCTGAGGGTGCCGCGGGCGCGCGTGCAGGAGGCGGTGGCGCAGCTCTCGCAGCTCGGGACGATCCTCGAGGAGCACGTCGCCGTCGTCGACCGGACGGCTGCCCTGAACGCCACCGACCGGCTGATCGCGCGTCTCCAGCGACGGCTCGCGGCGCTCCGCGCCGAGGACGCGCCCGCGGCGGAGATCGCCGCGCTGACGAAGCGGATCGAGTCGCTCCAGCGGAGGGAGGCTGCGACGCGTCGCACCGCGCACTACGCGACGGTCAGGCTGCACCTGGCGACGGAGGCGCCCGCCGTCCCGGTGCCGCACCACCACGGGCCGCTCCACGGCGTCCGGGTCGCGCTCGAATGGCTGGGGATCGGCGCGGTCTACGCGCTCGCGGTCGGCGGCCCGGTGGCCGTGCTGCTCGCACTCGCCTGGCTCGCGGCGCGCGTCGTGCGCCGGCGCCGCGAGGCCGCGCTCCTCAGCCGTTGATCTGCGCGAAGACCCGGAACGTCGGCTCGCCGACCGGGAGCTCGTCGAACTCCGGGTTCACGCACCCGAGCTCGTCGAGCCGCGACTCGTACGTCCGCTCGACCTCCGCCTTGCACATCGGCAGCGGCCGGCGGACGGCGCGGATCGCACCGAACCCGGGCTTGCGCTCCTCCGCCGCGCGGAGCATGTCGAGGTCGATCTCGACCTCGTAGACCTTCTGCATGCAGCCGACGTAGGTGTGGCCCCAGGCGTCGTACGAGTAGACGAACGGACAGCCGCGGCTGAGGCAGGCGCCGGGATGCACCACCTTGTCGCAATGGACACCGCAGCGGCGGCATTCCATCTCGTCCTGGGGGCGGAGCGGGAGCGCCGGCGCCGTCGTCTGCTCGGGCCTCATACGGGCATTGTCCGAACGCTCGCGGACGCCCGCAAGACTTGACAATCCGCCGTCACGGGGCTAGTCGCAGCGCGGCGTTGAGCACGTCCATCGGCGTGAACGCCATGAAGTCGGCCTCGATGCCGGGGGTGTCGTCTGCTCGGAACCACAGCGCCTGGATCGTCGTCATGCCCACGGCGGCGGCTCCTTGCACATCGGTGTGGAGACGGTCGCCGACGAAGATCGTGTCGGACGGCTCGACCTCGAGGGCGCGGCACGCCGTGAGGAAGATCTCCGGGTCGGGCTTCCTCGCTCCGACCTCGTCCGACACCACGAACGCGTCGAGGAGCGGCGAGATCCCGAACGCCTCCGCGTCCGCGCGCAGCACGCGGCCGGGATCCGGCCACGCGTTCGCGACGACGCCGGTGCGGAACCCGCGGGAGCGCAGCGACGCGAGGAGGGCCTGCGCCGAGGCCAGCACCGCGTGCGCCGGCCGCCACACCTCGTGCTCGACGTCGATGAACGCATCCGGGTCGGGGACCCCGAGCTCCTCGAGCAGGTCCGCGTACGGGCGGTACCCGTGCCCCTCGCCGAGCATCAGCTCCCGCCACAGCCGCGTGAACTCCGGGTCGTCGCGCCCGAGCGCCGCCCGGTGGCCGGCCTCGACGAGCGCGTCGTCCCACTCGAACGCGACGAGCGTGTTGTTCCAGTCGAACAGGATCGCTCGCGGCACGTGCTGGCTAAGGTAGCCGCGTGGGGCGCGGGATCCTCTGGGGAAGCCTGGCGCTGACGCCGATCGCGATCCTCGGCAGGTTCGTCTTCCATCTCGACGAGACGACGCTGTTCGTGCTCGCGGCGTGCGCGCTCATCCCCCTCGCGTGGCTGATCGGCGAGGCCACCGAGAACGCGGCCGAGCACACAGGGCCCGGCGTCGGCGGGTTCCTGAACGCCAGCTTCGGCAACGCGCCGGAGCTGATCATCGCGCTGTTCGCGATCGCGGACTCGCTCCCGGGCGTCGTCCGCGGGTCGCTGACCGGGTCCGTCGTCTCGAACATGCTGCTCGTCCTGGGGATAGCGATGATCGCCGGCGGCGACGGCCGGGTCGACGCGCGCTCGCTCCGGTGGCAGCTCACGGCCGTGCTGGGCGCGGTCGTGCTCTTCCTGATCCCGTCGGTGCCGACCTGGGGCGGCGGGTCGCACGAGACGCACGGGCTGTTCGTGCTCTCGCTCCCCATCGCCGTCGCGCTCCTCGCAGGGTATGTCGTGATCACGGCGCGGAACCTCAAGGTGCACCGTGCGGCGGAGCGCGAGGACGCGCGCGACGACGCGTGGTCGATGCGGCGCGCGCTCGTGACGCTCGGCGCCGCCACCGCGGCGACCGCAGTCGTCTCCGAGATCCTCGTCCACTCCCTCGACCACTTCGGGAAGGCGGTCGGGCTCGACGAGTTCTTCATCGCGACGGTCATCGTGGCCATCGTCGGCAACGCCGCCGAGCACGGCGGCGCGGTCGTGATCGCGCACCGCGGGAACACGACTCTGGCGACGGAGATCGCGATCAGCTCCTCGATGCAGGTGGCGGTGTTCGTCGCGCCGGCCGTCTGTCTGCTGTCGTGGATCGTCGGCGAGGGGCTCCCGCTCTCGTTCCGCGTGGTGGAGATCGTGACGATGGCCGGTGCCGCCGTCGTCGCGGCCCTCGTCGTCCGCGACGGGCGGTCGCGCCGCTGGGAAGGGTTCCTGCTCGCAGGCGTCTACGGGCTCGCCGTCGCCTGGTACTACGTGAGCTAGAACGTCTCCTGCGCGCGCGTGAAGACGTAGCCGCTCCAGATCATCCGCTCGCCGTCGACCCGAAGCCGCTCGCCGCGCTCGCGCCCCTCGACGGCGACGAAGCCGTCGCCTTCGCGGTCGAAGCGGGTCTCGCCCTTCCCCGCCGCCGAGCCGGCGACCTTCGCGCGCAGCGATCCCTTCTCCCAGGTGAAGAGGAACTGCGTCCCCTCCGACCACCACACGCCGAGCAGCGCGCGCACGTCGTCGGGCGGGTCCGCCTCCGGCCGCCACGGCTCGATCGGCTCGGGCCAGAGCTCCATCGCCTTCGCGACGAGCTCGTGGCACAGGGCGTCCATCTCGGCGCGCGTCCCCGAGTTCGTGACGGCCGCCGCGCCCACGCCCGTCGCGCGATGGATGTAGACGCCCGACAGGAAGCCCGGCATCGCGCCGCCGTGCCCGCCGAGGATCTTCCCGCCGCGGTTGTAGAGCATCAGCCCGAGGCCCCACCCGAGCGTCCAGTCGTCGGGCCAGTACATCACCTGCGGGAACCACATCTCCTCGACCGTGGCGGGGTCGAGGACGCCCTCCTCACCGCGTGCGAGGAAGGCCGCCCACCGCGCCAGGTCGTCGACCGTCGACCAGAGCTGCCCCATCGCGGCGACCTCCCCGAGATCGCTCTCGGGCTCCTTGCGCGCCGTCCGCGCGTACTCGTCGACGAGATAGCCCTGCGCCTTGGGGGCCTGGCCGGTCCAGGTCGTGCGTCCGAGCCCGAGCGGCCCCAGGATCCGCTCGTCGACGTACTCGGTGTAGCGGCGGCCGCTGCGGGCGGCGACGACCCGCCCGAGGAGGCCGAACGCCAGGTTCGAGTAATGGTGCGCGCGCGCCGGCGGCAGCGCGAACGCGACGACCAGGTCCTGCTCGGTCGGCACCGAGCCCTCGACCCACATCTCCCCCACCTCGCGCTGCATGCCCGAGAGGTGCGACAGCATCCGGCGGATCGTCGGCGTGCCGTCGGCGACGTCGTCGAGGTGCTGCCCGAGCCGGTCGTCGAGGTCGAGCAGCCCCCCGTCCCGGAGCTGCATCACGGCAACCGCCGTGAAGGTCTTCGTGATCGAGCCGATCCGGTACTGCGTCGCCGGGGTCGCCGGACGCTCCTCGTCGTAGTCCGCGGTGCCGACCGCGGTCGACCACACGATCTCGCCCTTTCGCACGACTGCGGCCGCGACCGACGGAAGGCGGTCGGCCTGCCGCTCCTCCACGATCCGCTGCAGCTGCTCCGCGGGTTCAGGCACGGACCGCAGCTCCGAGCGCGCGCGGCACCGCCGCCGCGGCGGCCTCGACGTCGTCGTCGTCGACCTCGAGAGACGTGACGGCGCGCAGGACCCCCGGCCGCGTCTGCGAGAGCAGGACGCCCTCGCCCTGGATGCGCGCGAGAGCCTGCGCCTCGGTCAGCCCGAGCGCAGCGACGTCGACCTGGACGAAGTTCGTCTCGACCAGCTCGAGATCGACCGGAAGCCCCGCCTCCGCCCATGCCTCTGCCAGGCGGCGGGCGCGCGCGTGGTCGTCGGCGAGACGGTCGACGTTGTGGTCGAGCGCGTAGAGCCCGGCGGCCGCGACGATCCCCGCCTGCCGCATCGCGCCGCCGAAGCGGTGCTTCTCGATCCGAGCGCGGTGCATGAGCTCGTGCGACCCCGCGATCAGCGCGCCGAGCGGGCATCCCAGCGCTTTCGAGAGGCAGAGCGTGGCCGTGTCGAACGGCGAGGCGATCTCCGCGGCCGCGACGCCGGACGCGACGGCGGCGTTCAGGAGCCGCGCACCGTCGAGGTGCGTGCGCATCCCGAGCTCCCGCGCCGCGGCGACCGTCGCACGGAGCTCGTCGAGCGGCCACACGGCTCCGCCCGCAGTGTTGTGCGTGTTCTCGAGGGCGAGGATCGACAGGCGAGGCGACCAGAACTCGCCGTCCGACCACGACGCCGCGCGCACCTGCTCGGGCCCGATGCGGCCGCGGTAGCCGGGGAGCGGGCGCGTCTGGAGCCCCGAGTGGTACGCGGCGCCGCCGAGCTCCGACAGCATGATGTGCGCCCGCTCCTCCACGAGCAGCTCGCCGCCGCGCTCCCCCAGGACGGCGAGCGCGATCTGGTTCCCCATCGTCGCCGTCGGGAGGTAGACCGCCTCCTCGTGGCCGAGGAGCTTCGCCGCCCGCCGCTCGAGCGCGAGCACCGTCGGGTCCTCGCGCTCCTGCTCGTCGCCGACCTCGGCCGTCGCCATCGCCTCGCGCATGCCGAGCGAGGGGCGGGTGACGGTGTCGGAGCGCAGGTCGATCACGCGCGCCATCCTATGCACGTGGACGAGCGCGACCTGCACACCCTGCCGCCCGGGCTGCCGGTGCCGGAGGACGACGGCGCGGCCGACCACCTGGCGGGCGCCGAGCTCCCGCACGTCGTGCTCGAATCGACCCGTGGCCCCGTCGACGTGGCGACGCTCGACGTGCTCTACGTCTACCCGCGGACGGGGAAGCCGGGCGAGCGGTCGTTGCCGGGCTGGGACGCGTTCCCGGGAGCGCGCGGGTGCACGCCCCAGTCGTGCGGGTTCCGCGACCACGCCGCCCAGCTCGCCGAGCTGGGAGCTCCGAACGTCGCGGGCCTGTCGGCGCAGAGCCTCGACGACCAGCGCGAGTTCGCGGCGCGCAACCACATGCCGTTCCCGGTGATCGCCGACCCGGAGCTCCGGCTGCGCGACGCCCTTCGCCTCCCGACGTTCGAGATCGCGGGGGTCACGCTGTACAAGCGGCTCGCGATCGTCGCGGTCGGCGGCTGGATCGCGAAGGTGTTCTACCCCGTCTTCCCGCCCGACCGGAACGCCGGGGACGTGGTCGACTGGCTCCGCGCTACCGTGGCCGAGTGAACCTCGACCTCGTCGCGGAAACCCTCGAGAGCGAGCCCGAGTACCGCATCCGGCAGGTGTGGGAGTGGGCCGCGCGCGGCGCCGATTCGTACGCCGAGATGACGAACGTGCCGGCCCGGACGCGCGCCCTCCTCGAGGAGCACGTGCCGTTCTCGACGCTGCGGCTCGTCCACGAGGCACGCTCGCGCGACGGGACCGTGAAGGCGCTCTTCGAGACGGCGGAGGGACACCCGGTGGAGGCGGTGCTGATGCGCTACCGCGACGGGCGCCGCTCCGTCTGCGTCTCGTCGCAGTCGGGCTGCCCGCTGACGTGCACGTTCTGCGCCACGGGGCAGATGCGCTTCCGCCGCAACCTGACGGCCTGGGAGATCCTCGACCAGGCCCTCCACTTCCGGCGCGTCGAGCCGATCGACCACGTGGTGTTCATGGGGATGGGTGAGCCGATGCTGAACGTCGACTCGGTGGTCGCGGCCGCGCGCCGGCTGCCGGACGTGGGTGTGACGCACCGCCGGACGACGGTGTCGACCGTCGGGTGGCTTCCGGGCCTCCGGCGGTTCGTCGACGAGGTCGACGAGCCGATCCGCCTCGCCCTCTCGCTCCACGCACCGGCCGACGCGCTGCGGAGCGAGATCATGCCGGTGAACGATCGCTACCCGCTCGAGGACGTGCTCGCCGAGTGCCGCCGCTCCTTCGAGCTGCGCGGCCGGAAGGTGTTCGTGGAGTACGTCATGCTCGCGGGCGTGAACGACTCGACGGCGCACGCGGTCGAGCTCGCGGAGCTCCTCGACCGGCGCGTCTTCAAGGTGAACCTGATCCCGTACAACCCGACGGGGATGTACGACGGCTCGTCCCGCGAGCGCATCGCGGAGTTCAAGTCGGTGCTCGACCACGCCCGGCTGCCGTCCACAGTACGTCTCACGCGCGGGCGCGACATCGCCGCGGCGTGCGGCCAGCTCGCCGCCTCTGCCGCTTAGAGCGCGGGCTGTGGCACGAGCACGCGATCGCGCAGCGGCAGCTGCGGACGCTCGCGCTCGACGACACGCGCGAGCGCGTCGACGCAGGCCGCGTCGAACCCGGTACCCGCCTGCTCGCGCAGGAATGCGAGCGCCTCGTCCTCCGTCCACGCGTCGCGGTAGACGCGCTTCGAGATGAGCGCGTCGTAGACGTCGCACACGGCGAGGATGCGTGCGTCGACGCTGATCTCCCCACCCGCGAGGCCGCGCGGGTAGCCGCGTCCGTCGAGCCGCTCGTGGTGGTCGCGCACGAGGTCGCGGACGAGGTCGCTGAACCCCCCGAGCTCGGTCAGCAGCTTGTAGCCCCGCTCCGCGTGCTCCTTCACCATGGCGTACTCGTCGTCGTCGAGCGGCCCCGGCTTCTTGAGGATCGCGTCGGGGATCGAGAGCTTGCCGATGTCGTGGACGAGACCGCCGATCGCGAGCGACCGGAGCCGGCTGCGCGAGAACCCGAGCTCCTCCCCGACCTGGACCGCGCGCAGCGCGACGCGGCGCGTGTGCCGCTCCGTGTACTCGTCCTTGTCGGCGAGCGTCACCGTGAGCGCGCGCACGTGCGAGCCGAGGAACAGGTCTTCCGCGGCGACGAGCTCCGTCGCGCTGAGGTCGCCCGAGAGCGGGCGGGACTGTGCAGCACGGGCGAGGTCCATCGCGACGGCGATGCCGACGGCCAGGATCCCGTCGAGCTCGAGCTCGTGGCCGATCCACCAGTCGAGGTACTCCCAGTTCGAGAGCAGGGCCGGGACGAGGGCCGTGCCGAGCCAGACGAGCCCGACGACGACCGTCATGTCGATCCCGCGCCGCGTCAGCAGGAAGGTCCGGTAGGCGCGCCAGGTGAGGAGCCCGAAGATGCCGAGGCCGACGACGAGCAGCGCGATCGCCTCGGGGCTCTCCGGCCGCGGTACCGTCGGCAGGAGCGACGGCCAGAGAAGCGCCGACGCGCCGAGCGCCACGACGATCGAGACCGCGAGCGCCTGGAGGAGGTGGAGCGGGCGCGGATCGCGAACGGTGCGCGGGAGCGGCAGGGCCGACAGCGCGAGGATCGCGCCGCCGGCGGGCAGCGTCACGCCGCCGGTGATCGCGATCACGCCGTTCATGCCGAACACGAAGCCCGGCGTGGCGAACCCGTGCAGCGCGAGGAGCGCGGCCATCATCGCGAACGCCGTCCCGACGACGATCGTCCGGGTGTCGCCCCGGCGGCTCCCGAGGACGGTCAGCCCGACCGCGGCCGCGGCCGCGACGAGCGCGCTGAAGCCGACGGAGTAGAAGTGGATCGTCGCCGTCAGGTGCACCTCGACCTCGTGGAGCACCACGAGCAGGACGGCCGGCGCGGCCGCGAGGGCCACGCCGGCGACGTGCAGGAGAGAGGGCCGCCGCACACTGGCCCGTGTCGGCACCGCGGCGAGGCTCCTTTAGCCCTTTCTCCCCCGACGGGGTGAGGGTCAGATCGTCGGCGGGTTCGGGTCGGGCGGAAGCGGCGTGGGATCCGGCCCCGGCGACGGCGGCCCCGGATCGGGGATCGCCGGACCGGGGATCGGGTCGGGCGTCGGCGACGGTGGCTCGAGGAGGCGCATGGATCTCCCGTACCCCTACAGGTGCTTTCGCACACCCGGCCCGCCTGCGAGGCCGGCCAGCTGGTCGCCCATGTCCCCCTGGATCGCCTCGCGGGAAGACCCGCGGCGTCCCAGCGGCAGCACCGCGTGCCCCTTGGCGTCCTCGAGCAGGAAGGCGACGGCCGCCGTACATGGCGATGCAAGCCCGGCCGACGGTGACCCGCACCTGCGGATGGATTGCCATCTCAGGTGCGGGTACCGGCGCAGCCGGGACGTGAAACCGGTGCTACTCCTCGTCCAGCTTCAGCGCCGCCGAGTTGATGCAGTAGCGCAGGCCGGTCGGTTGCGGCCCGTCGGGGAACACGTGACCGAGGTGCCCGCCGCAGGTCGCGCACATCACCTCGGTCCGCACCATCCCGTAGCTCGTGTCCGTCTCTTCCTCCACCGCTTCGGCGGCGGCGGGGACCGAGAACGCCGGCCACCCGCAGCCCGAGTCGTACTTCGCGTCGGACGTGAAGAGCTCCGTCCCGCAGCCCGCGCACCGGTACACGCCGTCGTCGAACGTGTGGTCGTACTCGCCGGTGTACGGCCGCTCGGTGCCCTTCTCGCGCAGCACGTGGTACTGCTCGGGGGAGAGCTCGGCCCGCCACTCGGCTTCCGTCTTCTCGATTTTGTTGCTCACGTCTCTCCAGACCTCGCCGGAACCCAATCGTTACCGATTGACCGAGCTCATGTCCGCGTAGCGGTCGCCGGCCGTGGCGCCCTTGGGGAACGCGCGCTCGAGCCTCGCCAGGTCGCCGTCCGTCAGGTCGACGTGCAGCGCACCGACGTTCTCCTCGAGGTGGTCTGCACGCGTCGTCCCGGGGATCGGCACGACGTCCTCGCCGCGCGCGAGCACCCAGGCGAGCGCGAGCTGGCCCGGCGTGACGCCCTTCTCCGACGCGATCGCGTCGACCTCCGCGACCAGGTCGAGGTTCCGGCGGAAGTTCTCGCCCAGGAAGCGCGGGTGGTGCTTCCGGAAGTCGTCGTCGCCCAGGTCCTCCGTCGACCGGATCCGCCCCGACAGGAAGCCGCGGCCGAGCGGGCTGTACGCGACGAAGCCGATCCCGAGCTCGCGGCAGGCCTGGATCGCGCCCTCCTCCGGGTCGCGCGTCCAGAGCGACCATTCGTTCTGGAGCGCCGTGATCGGGTGGACCGCGTGGGCCTGCCTGATCGTGTCCACGGACGCCTCCGAGAGGCCGATGTGCCGCACCTTCCCGGCGTCGACGAGCTCGGCGAGCGCTCCGACCGTCTCCTCGATCGGCGTCTCGCGGTCGACGCGGTGCTGGTAGTAGAGGTCGAGGTGGTCGACGCCGAGGCGCTCGAGGCTCGCGTCGCAGGCCTGCAGCACGTATTCCCGGTCGCCGCGGATCCCGCCGCGCGCGCCGTCCGCGCCGCGGACGTTGCCGAACTTGGTCGCGACGACGACGTCGTCACGCCGGCCGGCGAGCGCGCGCCCGAGAAGCCGCTCGTTCGTGAACGGCCCGTACATGTCGGCGGTGTCGAAGAAGCGGACCCCGAGCTCGAGCGCGCGGTCGATCGTCCGGAGCGCCTCCTGTTCGTCGGCGGCGCCGTAGAACTCCGACATCCCCATGCAGCCGAGCCCGAGCGCCGAAACCTCGAGCCCTTGTCCTAGTCTCCGTGTCTCCATCGATGCACCGTGCCAGAACGGAGGGATCCCGAGTCGTGTCGAACTATGCGCACCTGAACCTCAAGGACGACGTCGAGAACATGGCCGAGCGATTCGGGCTCGCTCCCGACCTCGAGACGCACTTCGCGCGCAAGGCGCTCGGGGTCGAAGGCGGTGGCTTCAGCTACCAGCGGTACGCGCCGGGCTACCGCGCGCCGGTCGCCCACCGCCACCGCACGCACGAGGAGGTCTACGTCGTCGTGGGCGGCGGGGGCCGCGTCAAGATCGACGACGACGTCCACCCGATCCGCGAATGGGACGCGCTTCGCTTCGCGCCCGGGACGGCGCGCGCGTTCGAGGCGGGACCGGACGGGCTGGAGCTGATCGCGATCGGCTTCGGCGAGGCCGGCGACGCGGAGATGCTCGAGGGCTTCTGGGGCGACGAGGGGTCGCCGGGCTAGGCGCCCTTCTGGGCCTCGAGCTGGCGTGAGCCCGCGCCCTGCTCGGCCGGGTGCGACTCGAACCTGTACCGCAGCACCGGCTGCTTCGCGGCGCGCACCTCGTCGAGCCGCCGCACCGGCCGGTGGTGCGGAGCCTCGTGCAGGACGTCCGGGTCGTCCGCCGCCTCGCGCGCGATCTCGAGCATCGCGTCGCAGAAGGCGTCGAGCGTCTCCTTCGCCTCGCTCTCCGTCGGCTCGATCATCAGCGCCTCGGGAACGACGAGCGGGAAGTAGATCGTCGGCGGGTGGAACCCGTAGTCCATCAGCCGCTTCGCGACGTCGAGCGCGCTGACTCCGTACTCGCGTTTCAGCCCGCGCGCGCTGACCACGAACTCGTGCATGCACAGCCGGTCGTACGGCAGCTCGTAGACCTCCTGGAGCCGTGCCCGCATGTAGTTCGCGTTGAGGACGGCGACCTCGCTCATCTCGCGCAGCGCGGGGCCGTACGACCGCATGAACGCGTACGACCGGACGAACACGCCGAACGGCCCGCTGAACGAGCGAACCTTCCCGATCGTCTTCGGCCTGTCGTGGTCGAGCCTGAACGCGTCGCCGTCGCGGATCACGACCGGCACCGGCAGGAACGGCTCGAGCACGTCCCGCACCGCGATCGGCCCTCCACCGGGCCCGCCGCCGCCGTGCGGCTGCGAGAACGTCTTGTGCAGGTTGATGTGCACGACGTCGAAGCCCATGTCGCCCGGGCGTGAGATGCCGCAGACGGCGTTCAGGTTCGCTCCGTCGTAGTACATGAGCGCGCCCGCGCCGTGGAAGATTCGCTCGATCTCCTCGATGTTCTCGTCGAAGAGCCCGAGCGTCGAGGGGTTCGTGAGCATCAGCCCGGCCGTGCTCCCGTCGACCTTCGTCCGCAGGTCCTCGACGTCGATGTTGCCGCGCGGGTCCGTCTTCACGTGCGTCAGCTCGTACCCCGCCATCGTCACGCTCGCGGGATTCGTGCCGTGCGCGGTGTCGGGGATGACGACCTTGCGCCGCTGTGCGTCCTCGCCGCGGTCGCGGAAGTACGCGCGGAACAGCATCAGCCCCGTCAGCTCGCCCTGGCTCCCGGCCGCCGGCTGGAGCGACACGGCATCGAGGCCGGTGACCTCGAGCAGGATCTGCTGGAGGTGCCACTCGAGCTCGAGCGCCCCCTGGGCCGCGTCGTCCTCGACGAGCGGATGGAGCTGCGCGAACCCCGGCAGCGCGGCCACGCGCTCGTTGATCCGAGGGTTGTACTTCATCGTGCAGCTCCCGAGCGGGTAGAAGCCGGTGTCGATGCCGAAGTTCCGCGTCGAGAGCTCGGTGAAGTGGCGCAGCACCTCCGGCTCGGCGAGCTCCGGAAGCCGCGGCGGCTCCTTCCGCCGCAGCTCCGCCGGCACGTCGGCAGGCTCGAGCCCCTCGGGTTGTGGCACCCCGATCCCGCGCCGGCCGGGCCGCGACTTCTCGTAGATCAGCTTCACCGGAGCGCCTCGACGAGCCGGTCGATCTCGGCGAGCGTGCGCTTCTCGGTGACCGCGACGAGCAGGGCGTCGTCGAGCCCGCCGTAGTCGCGGCCGAGCGGGTACCCCGCGTACACGCCCCTGGCGCGCGCGCGGGCGAGCGCCTCGCGGCCGTTCCGTCCGGTGCGGACGACAAACTCCTTGAATGTTGCCCGCTCTGGAAACGCCGGCTCGAGCCCCGCCGCCTGCAGCTCGACCTTCGCGCGCTGGGCGAGCGCCATGCAGGTCTCCCCCAGCTCGCGGAGCCCCTGCGGCCCGAGCAGGCTCAGGTGCACCAGCGCTCCGAGCGCGAGCAGCGTCTGGTTCGTGGTGATGTTCGACGTCGCCTTCTCGCGCCTGATGTGCTGCTCGCGCGTCTGCAGGGTGAGGACATACCCACGGTCGCCCGCCCCGTCGACCGTCTCGCCGACGATCCGGCCGGGGAGCCGCCGGACGTAGTCGGAGCGGGCGGCGAGGAACCCGAAGTGCGGGCCGCCGTAGCTCATGGCGTTGCCCGCGGACTGCCCCTCGCCGATCGCCATCGCGCAGCCGTACGCGCCCGGCGCCTCGAGCAGGCCGAGCGACACGAGGTCGACGTGGGCGACGGGCATCGCCCCTGCGTCGTTCGCGGCGGCCGCGAGATCGGGCGCGTTCTCGAGCACGCCGAAGAAGTTCGGCTGCTGGAAGATGACCGCCGCGGCGTCGTGGGCGGCCGAGCGCACGCGGTCGGGATCGGTCGCGCCGGCGTCGTGCGGCACCTCGACGACCTCGAGCCCGAAGCCGGGCGCGTATGTCTTCACGACCTGACGCACCTGGGGGCTCGTCGCCTCGGTGACGACGATCTTCGTGCGGCCCGTCGTGTGCTTCGCGACGAAGCACGCGTCCGCGGCCACCGTCGCGCCGTCGTAGCCCGACGCGTTCGACACGTCCATGCCGGTGAGCTCGCAGATCGCCGTCTGGTACTCGAAGATCGCCTGGAGCACGCCCTGGCTCATCTCCGGCTGGTACGGCGTGTACGCCGTCAGGAGCTCGCCCCGCTGGAGAACGGCGTCGACGACGGCCGGGACGTAGTGGTCGTAGATGCCGGCGCCGAGGAAGCAGATCTCGTCGACGGCATTGCGCGCGGCGAGCTCCTCGAGGTGCCGCTGCAGCTCCGCCTCGGTGAGCGCCGGCGGGACGTCGAGGTCGCGGGTGAAGCGGACGCCGGCGGGGATGTCGCGGAAGAGCTCGTCGACCGACGCCACACCGATCGCCTCGAGCATCGCCTCCCGGTCGGCGTCGGTGACCGAGAGGTAGCTCACGCGTCCGCCAGGACCTTCCGGTAGTCGTCGAGCGCGAGCAGCTGGTCCCGCTCCTCCGGGCTCGTCATGCGGATGCGGATCAGCCAGCCCTCCCCGTAGGGGTCGTCGTTCACCGTCTCCGGCGCCTCGACGACCTTCTCGTTCACCTCGAGCACCTCGCCCGAGAGCGGCGAGACCAGGTCCGAGACCGCCTTCACCGACTCGACCTCTCCGTACGAGGCGTCCTTCGAGACCGTGGCGCCGACCTCGGGCGGCTCGTAGTGCACGAGCTCGCCGAGCGCGTCCTGGGCGAACCAGGTGACGCCGAGGACGGCCTCGTCGCCGTCGATCCGCGCCCAGTCGTGCTCGGGGTGGTAGAGGAGGTCGTCCGGGTAGCTCTCGTTCGCGGCCATTCAGGCGGGCTCCTTTGGGGTTGAAGGCTTCCGGTAGAGGGGCTTCCGCTCGACGCGCGCGCGCCGCTCCCTGCCGCGGACGTCGACGACGAGGTCGGTTCCGGGCGCGGCCGACGCCGCCGGGACGTAGCCCATGCCGATGCCCACCTCGAGCATCGGCGACATCGTCCCGGAGGTGACCTCGCCGCCGCCGAGGATCGTCATCCCCTGGCGGGGGATCGCGCGGTCGACCATCACGAACGCCGCGAGCCGCCGGGGCGGCCCGTCGGCTTTGATCTCACGCAGGCGCTCGACGCCGGTGAACTCCGTGTCGAGCGCGCAGGCCCACCCGAGGCCCGACGAGATCGCGTCCCACCGGGGGCCGATGTCGTTCCCGTGCAGCGGATAGCAGACCTCGAGACGTAGCGTGTCGCGCGCGCCGAGCCCGCACGGCACGACGCCACGGGCGAGGATCGCGTCCCAGAGGCGCCCGGCGTCGTCGGCCATGCAGGCGAGCTCGACGCCCTCCTCGCCGGTGTAGCCGGTCCGGTTGATCATCACCTCGACGCCGTCGACCTCGCCCGTCGCCCAGGTGAACGCCTTCTCGTGCGCGAGGCCCAGCCGCTCGATCGCACGTGGGCCCTGCACCGCGAGGAGGGCGTAGTCGTCCGACACGTCGCGGACGTCCGACCCGCGGCGCTCGCGCTCCTTCAGCCACCCGACGACGACGTCCGTGTTGGAGGCGTTCGCGACGATCAGGTACCGGTGCTCCTCGAGCCGGTAGACGATCAGGTCGTCGAGGATGCCGCCGGCATCGTCGGTGAGGAGGGTGTACTGCGCCTCCCCGGGCGCGAGCCGGTCGACGTCGTTCGAGAGGGTCGCCTGCAGCAGGTCGCGCGCGGTCGGCCCCTCCACCTCGATCTCGCCCATGTGGGAGACGTCGAAGACGCCGGCGTCGGAGCGCACGGCCCTGTGCTCCTCGATCACGCCCTGGTACTGCACCGGCATCTCCCAGCCGGCGAAGGGGACCATGCGCGCGCCAAGCGCGACGTGCCGGTCGTGCAGGGGCGTGCGTCGGAGCGTCTGCATCCGCGCGCGATGCTATCCCCGGGCGGCTCTGCCGTGTCACCCGTCGCGCCGGTGCGAAAAGGACGAGGCCCCGCCGGCGTACTGCCGACAGGGCCTCGGACCGGGTCGTGTGGGACTGCACTCCAGTCCCGAGAGGGCACACACGTGATTGCCGCCCCGCGCGGCCCGTAAACCTCTACTCGTCGCGGAGGAACGACGGCACGTCGAGCGAGTCGCCCACGTCGAACTCGGCCGGGCGGCCTCCGAGCGGCGCCTCGCCCACGGCGGCGCGGGCGCGGCGGCGTCGCTGGGCGCCGAAGCCGGTCGCGATCACCGTGACCCGGACCTCGTCCTTGAGCTGGTCGTTGATGACGGCGCCGAAGATCACGTTCGCGTTCTGGTCGGCGGCCCCCGTCACGACCTCCGCGGCCTCGTTCACCTCGAACAGGCCGAGGTCGGGCGGGCCGCTGATGTTCAGGAGGATCCCGGTGGCGCCCTCGATCGACGACTCGAGGAGCGGGGAGCTGACGGCGGTCCGCGCCGCCTCGCCGGCGCGGTTCTCGCCGGTGCCGGTGCCGATCCCCATCAGCGCGGAGCCGGCGTCGCGCATGATCGTGCGCACGTCGGCGAAGTCGAGATTCACGATGCCGGGCACCGTGATCAGGTCGGTGATCCCCTGGACGCCCTGGCGCAGGATGTCGTCGGCCATCCTGAAGGCGTCGGAGAGCGGGGTCTTCTTCTCGACCACCTGCAGCAGCCGGTCGTTCTCGATCACGATCAGCGTGTCGACCTTCTCGGCGAGCTCGCCGATGCCGGTCTCCGCCTGCTGCGATCGGCGGCGGCCCTCGAACGAGAAGGGACGGGTGACGACGCCGACGGTGAGCGCCTCGAGCTCGCGCGCGAGCTCCGCGACGATCGGCGCGCCGCCGGTGCCGGTGCCGCCCCCCTCGCCCGCGGTGACGAAGACCATGTCGGCGCCCTTCAGCGCCTCCTTCAGCTCGTCGCGCGACTCGGTGGCGGCCTCGCGGCCGACGTCCGGGTCGGCGCCCGCGCCGAGACCGCGCGTCGCCTTCGCGCCGATGTGGATCTTCACGTCGGCGTCGCACATGAGGAGCGCCTGCGCGTCCGTGTTCACGGCCACGAACTCGACGCCCGTGACCCCGGCGTCGACCATGCGGTTGACGGCGTTCGTGCCGCCGCCGCCGACGCCGACGACCTTGATCACAGCCAGGTAGTTACCGGAACGATCTCTCATCTCGATGTGGCTCGACCTCAAGCTCGAGTGCAGGGTGGGGCCGTTGAGCCCCTCCTTCCTTCGGCAGCGTACGGACGGTTTCCTGCCGTGTCAACGACAAAACTCGGAACCTCGAGCGGTCTCACCCTCAACCTCTACTTTCGACTTGAGGTACGGTCGAGACGACCGAGCGCTGGGGCACGCTCACGTCCACGTACCCGGTGCCGGCCGCCGCCGCCCCGGTCCGGCCCAGGATGCGGCGCGCGATCGCGAGCTTCAGCCTGAGGTCGGTGGGATCGCCGAGGCGCACCTCGAGCCCGCCGCCGAGGGTCAGCGTGAGCTCGTCGGCGCCGACCGAGACCGTCCTCACCCCGCCCGGCAGGCCCGCGTCGCGAAGCGGCGCGAGCGCGGCCGCGGCGCCCGCGATCGCACGCGGGAGCGGCGCGCCGACGACGATCGGGACCTCGCGCTTCACCCAGAGCCGCGGGAGGTGCGAGAGGCGCGGGTGCCGGAGCGTCCGGATCACGCGGCCGCTCGCCGCGACGAGGACGGCGTCGTCGCCCGGCACGCGCCGCACGACGAGGACCGGCATCTCGCGCCTGACGAGGATGCGCAGCGTGTGGGGGAACGCCCGGTCGTAGGTGAACGAGCGGAGCTCGGGGATCGCCTCGAGCCTCGCTGCGAGCTCGGCGCCGCCGACGGAGAGGAGCGTCCGGCCGGCCTCACCGGCGAGCGCCGCGCGGACCTCGGCACGAAGCGCGGGGCTCCCGCCGCGGACGTCGACGGTGCGAACGGCGAAGGCGGTCGTGTGCCAGGCGACGAGGTAGCCCGCCACGGCCGTGCAGAGGATCGCCGCGCCGGCGCCGAGCGAGCGTCGCGAGGGCACCAGCCGCGCCGGTGAGGGCAGCTCTGTCCGTCCGGGGAGGGACGCGACGCGCGCGAGGAGCCGGCGATCCGGTGGCACGCGGCTCACTTCGCCGCGGCAGCGTCATCCCCTTGGACCGGCGGCAGCCGGAGCGGCCCGAGGAACCGGACCTCGTGCTCCAGCTCGACGCCGTACTCGGCGTGGACACGCCGCCGCGCCTCCGCCATGAGGGCGATGCAGTCGGCCGACGTGGCGCCGCCGCCGTTCTCGATGAAGTTCGCATGGCGGGGAGAGATGAGGGCGCCGCCGATCCGGTGCCCCTTGAGGCCGCACGCCTCGATCGCCCGGCCCGCGCCGAGCGGGCCGGCGGGGTTCTTGAAGACGCTCCCGAAGGTCCGTTTGTTCGTCGGCTGTGTCGCCTTCCGCTGCGCGAGCAGCTCCGCCGCCCGTGCCTTGACCGCCTCGGGCGAGCTGGGCCCGAGCCGGAGCCGTACCCGCGCGACGACCTCGCCGGCCTCGAGCGACGAATGCCGGTACGAGAGATCGAGGTCGCCCGCCGTCACCGTTCGGGCACGCTCGGCGCCCACCACGAGCGCGTCGAGCAGGACGTCGCGGAACTCGCGCCCGTACGCGCCCGCGTTCATCCTCACCCCGCCGCCGACGGTTCCCGGGATCGCGGCGGCGAACTCGAGGCCGCCCAGGCCGGCGGCGCGGGCGCGGTGGAGGCAGACGGCGTTCGCGGCGCCGCCGCCCGCGACGACCACCTCGTCCTCGACCTCGACCGCCGCCAGCTCGCCCGCGAGCCGCAGGACGAGCGCGTCGACGCCGTCGTCGTGCACGAGCACGTTCGAGCCGAGCCCGATCACCTCGACCGGCACGGCGCGCTCGGCCGCCCAGCGCAGCGCACCCTGGAGCTCGTCGGTCGTCGAGGGCTGCGCGAAGTAGCGTGCCGCGCCCCCGGTGCCGATCGTCGTGTGCCGGGCGAGGCCGACCCGCTCCTCGATCGTCATGCGAGCAGGATGCCGACGGCGCGGTCGACGTCGCCGGCGCCGAGGACGAGCAGGACGTCGCCGGGGCGCCACCGACGTGCGAGCCGCGCGGCGCCCTCCTCCACCGTCGGCGTCCAGGCGGCGAGGACGCCGCGGTCGGAGAGCGCGTCCACGACGAGCTTCCCGCTGACGCCGGGCAGCGGCTGCTCGCGCGCCGGGTAGACGTCCGTGACGGTGACGTCGTCGGCGCCGGCGAGCGCCTCGGCGAGCTCGTCCGCCAGGTGGCGCGTCCGCGAGTAGAGGTGCGGCTGGAACAGCACGCGGACCCGCGCACCGGGGAAGCGCTCCCGGGCGGCGGCGATCGCGGCCGCGACCTCCGTCGGATGGTGGCCGTAGTCGTCGACCACCGTCCGCCCGTCCGCCGGGTGGATCTCGAACCTCCGCCCGGTGCCGGTGAAGCGCGCGAGGATCGGCGCGGCCTCGTGGGGCGGCACGCCGACGAGCTCGAGCGCCGCGAGCGCGGCGCCCGCGTTCTCGCGGTTGTGCGCGCCCGGCAGCGCGAGCTCACCCTCGAACGGCGGCGCATCGCGCACCACGTGCGGCACCGCGTCGAGCCAGGCCGCGAACGCGTCCTCGAGCTCCGCGGCGGACGCGAACTCCGTGTGGTGGTCGAGCTCGACGTTCGTGACCACCGCGACCTCGGCTGGGAGCGCGAACGCCGTGCGGTCGGACTCGTCGGCCTCGACGACGAGGTAGCCGTCGCCGAAGCCGGCGTTCGACCCGAGCTGCGGGACCGGCGCGCCGATCAGCCACGCCGGGTCGCGCCCCGCCTCACGCAGCA
Organism: Gaiellaceae bacterium; assembly: GCA_036403195.1. Taxonomy (GTDB): domain Bacteria; phylum Actinomycetota; class Thermoleophilia; order Gaiellales; family Gaiellaceae; genus PALSA-600. Next base: position 28,415 of record DASWRL010000007.1, on the reverse strand, counting down.
CGAACGCGATCATCGCGGCGGTGGTGCCCTTTCCGTGCGTCCCCGCGACCGCGATCGAGCGGCGCGCGCGGACGAGCTCGGCGAGGAACTCGCTGCGGCGCATCCCTTCGACCGACGGGTACGCCGACGACACGACGGGCTCCCATCCGGGCGGCACGTACGGCTCGGGGCCGATCTCGATCGGCAGGCCGTCGAGCCGGTCGAGGTACGGCGTGCGGGCTCGGTCCCAGCCCCCCACCTCCGCGCCCCACGCCCGCGCGAGCTGCGCGTAGGCCGACATCCCGGCGCCGCCGATCCCGACGAACCAGAGCCGCCGGCCCCTCATCGCCCGGCGAGCGCGAGCAGCTCGTCGGCGATCCGCGCCGCCGCGTCCGGCCGAGCGGCCTGGAGCATCGCCCGGCTCATCCGCTCGAGCCGCTGCGCGTCGTCGAGGAGCGTGCGGACGAGCTCGGGGACGTCGTCGAGATCGAGCTCGCGCACCATGATCGCGCCGCCCTCGCGCACGAAGTGCGCCGCGTTCAGCGCTTGGTGGTCGCCGGTGGCGAACGGATAGGGCACGAGGATCGCGGGTCGGCCCGCCGCCGCGATCTCCCAGACGCTCCCACCCGCCCGCGCCAGCACGAGGTCGCACGCCGAGATCGCCGCCCCCGGCCGGTCGGTCTCGGCGACGACGCGGTAGTCGTCACGGCGCGCGGCGCGGCGGACGGCGTCGTAGTCGCGCCTGCCCGTGACGTGGAGGATGTGCGGGCCGGAACCGCCCCACGTCTCGGCGACGAAGTCGTTGAGGGACTTGGCCCCGGCGAGCGCGCCGAGGACGCCGAGCACGCGGCCCTCCGCCGGCAGCTCGAAGATCTCGCGCGCCGCAGCCTGCGGCATGGGCTGCGAGCGGGCGGGAATCGGCCGGCCGACGACGACGCTCTTGCGGCTCCAGCGCGAGCCGAGCGGGTAGGCGAGGAAGAGCCGCCGCGCGAACGGCGCCGCGAGCCGGTTCGCGAGCCCGAGGTGCGCGTCGGCCTCGGTGAGCGCCGCCGGGATCCGGAGCGTGGCGGCCGCGAACACCATCGGCCCCGCCACGAACCCGCCGCCGCCGAGGACGACGTCCGGACGCCGCGCGCGCAGGATCCGGCGGCACGCGGCGGGCGCCGCGCCCGCGAGGAGCACGGCGCGTGCGAGCTGCGGCGAGGGGCGGCGCGGGAGCCCGCTCACCCGGAAGGTGTCGAGCTCGTAGCCTGCCTCAGGAACCAGCCGCGCTTCGACGCGCTCGGGCGACCCGGCGAACGTCACGTGCACGCCGCGCGTCGTCAACTCCTCCGCCACTGCGAGCGCCGGCAGGACGTGCCCCGCCGTCCCGCCTGCTGCGATCAGGCACCGAAGCTGCCGCTGCACCGCCACGCTGAGCGATGTTAAGGAGAATCCCGACGCCGGCGAGAAGCACGACGAGGCTCGAGCCGCCGTAGGACAGGAACGGCAGCGGGATTCCGGTGAGCGGTGCGGCCCCCATCACCGCGAGGATGTTCACCGCGGCCTGCCCGCAGACGAGCACCGTGAGACCCGCGGCGAGGCGCTTGCCGAAGGGGTCGCGACACCGGACGGCGATGTCGAGACCGGCGTAGGCGAAGAGCGCGTAGGCGCCGATCACCGCCGCGACGCCGACGAGCCCGAGCTCCTCGCCGATGTTCGCGAGCATCATGTCGGTGTGCGCTTCGGGCAGGTAGAAGATCTTCTGCACGCCCTGTCCGAGCCCGACGCCGAAGATGTGGCCCGATCCCATCCCGATCTCGGCCTGGAGGATCTGGTACCCGGTCCCGGCGGCGTCGCGCGCCGGGTGGAGAAAGGCGAAGAACCGCGCGCGGCTGTACGGCTTCATCCAGATCGCGCCGACGCCGGCGGCCGCGGCCGCCGCGACCGCGGGAAGGAGGACGCGGCCGGGCGTCCCGCAGACGACGAGGATCCCGACGAGCATGATCGCGAGCGCGATCGTCGTGCCGAGGTCCGGCTCGAGCACCAGCAGGAGGCCGAACACCGACGTGAGCGCGCCGATCGGCCGCCAGAGCTCGCCGAGCGTCCGCGGCGGCCGCCGCTTCGCGAAGTACCCCGCCGCCCACACCGCGAGCGCGAGCTTGGCGAGCTCGGACGGCTGGAACGCCGCCGGCCCGAACGAGAGCCACCGGCGCGCGCCGTTGACGGGCGGCCCGACGGCGAGGACGGCCGCGAGCAGCACGAGCGAGCCGACGACGAGCAGAGGCGCCAGTGCGCGCAGCCGCCGGTAGTCCCAGCGCTGCACGACGATCATCAACACGATCCCGATCGCCGCGTACACGCCCTGGCGCTTGAGGTAGTAGCTGGGGTCGTTGCCGCCGACGGCCGCCGACGCGGAGGTGGCGCTGTAGACCATGACCAGCCCGAACGCCACGAGCGCGAGCGTCACCATGATCAGGAGACGTGAGTCGAGCTCGCGCCGGTGCACGCGGAGGGTTTCTGCGGCGCGAGCCCGACTCCTGGTGCGGTCAGGAGCGGGTGGAGCCGCCGGCGAGCGCGCGGAACGCGTCTCCGCGATGCTCGAAGCTCTCGAACTGGTCGTAGCTCGCGCAGGCCGGGCTCAGCAGCACGACGTCGCCCGGGCGCGCGAGCTCCCGGGCGTGCGCGGTCGCGGCCTCGAGGGTCTCGTCGACGTCGCCGCCGACGACCGCCTGGAGCCGGGCCGCCTCCGCCCCGATCAGGTGGACCGACCGGACGTTGGCTCCGATCGCGCCCGCGAGCGGCGCGAAGTCCTCGCCCTTCGGCGAGCCGCCGAGGATCAGGTGCACCGGCTCGTCCTCGTACGCGGCGAGCGCCCGCAGCGCGGCGGCGACGTTCGTCGCCTACGAGTCGTTGACGAAGCGGACGCCGTCGCGCTCGCCGACGAGCTCGAGCCGGTGCGGGACGCCGGGGAACGCCAGGAGCGCGGCGGCGATGTGCTCGTCGGCGATCCCGGCGGCGCGCGCCGCCGCGGTCGCAGCCGCCGCGTTCTCGCGGTTGTGCTTCCCGCGGATCCGCGGTTCCGCCGGCAGCGGGTCGTCGGGTGAGAACTCGACGCCGCCGAGGCCGAGGCCGCGAGGCACGACGCGGGTGCGCGCGCGCTCGAAGATCCGCAGCTTCGCCGCGCGGTAGGCCTCGAACGAGCCGTGGCGGTCGAGGTGGTCGGGCTCGAGGTTCAGCAGGACCGCGACCTCGCAGGCGAGCTCGTGCACGTCCTCGAGCTGGAACGACGACAGCTCGCACACGACCCACTCGGCCGCACGGACGGAGGTGAGGGGCGTGCCGACGTTCCCCGCGACGGCGACGTCGCGGCCCGCGGCGCGGAAGATCGCGCCGAGGAGCTCCGTCGTCGTCGTCTTCCCGTTCGTCCCGGTGACGCCGACGAAGCGGGTGCCGGCCGGCGCGAGCAGCCGGTAGCCGAGCTCGACCTCCGACCACACGGGGATCCCGCGCTCGCGCGCGGCGACGACGAGCTCCGCCTCGGCCGGCACGCCCGGCGACTTCACGACGACCTCGACGCCCTCGAGGAGCGAGAGGTCGTGCTCGTTGCCGAGTGAGCGGTCGACGACGACGGCGTCCCCGAGTCGCTCGAGCGCCGAGCGTCCCGAACGGCCGGCGCCGTAGACGAGCGCTCTCACAGCCGCCTGAACTCGAGGAAGTACTTGTAGAAGAGCGCGAAGCCGGCGGCGCAGAGGATCGCCGTGACGATCCAGAACCGCACCATGATCTTCGTCTCCGACCACGCCTTCATCTCGAAGTGGTGCTGGATCGGCGCGATCAGGAAGATCCGGCGCCGCCAGAGCTTGAAGCTGAGCACCTGCAGCATCACGGAGAGCGCGGTGATCGCGAAGATCCCGCCGACGAAGAGAAGCAGCAGCTCGACCTTCATCATGATCGCCATCGCTGCGATCGCGCCGCCCAGCGCCATCGCACCCGTGTCGCCCATGAAGACCTCGGCGGGGAACGCGTTGAACCAGAGGAAGCCGATCGCCGCTCCGATCAGCGCGGCGCCGATGAACGCGACGTCGAGGCGGTTCTGGATCCGCGGCGGCCCCGAGCGGATGAAGATCGTGACCGCCATCGCGGTGAGCGTCGCGAGCGCGATGATCGCGGTCCCGGCGGCGAGGCCGTCGACGCCGTCGATCAGGTTCACCCCGTTGACGGCCCCGGCGATGATCAGGAAGAGCAGCCCGTACCAGAGCGGGCCGAGCGGGATCGAGACGCCGGCCACCGGCACGTAGACGTGGTGCGAGAGGTGCTGGTGGTGCGCGGCGACCCCGACCGCGCCGGTCACCCCGATCAGCATCAGCATCTTCCAGCGGCCGCGCAGCCCGAGCGAGCGCCGGTGCCGCAGCTTCGTCAGGTCGTCGAGGAACCCGATCGCGCCGCAGGCGAGCGCGGTGCCGAAGACCGTGAGCGCCGGCAGCGTGTAGTCCGACAGCGGGAGGAAGCCGATCGCCGCCGCGAGCACGATCAGGAGCCCGCCCATCGTGGGCGTGCCCTGCTTCTCGAGGTGGTGCTCGAGCCCCTCCTCGCGGATGTGCTGGCCGACCTCGTTGCGGCGGAGGAACGCGATGAACGTCGGGCCGCTGAGGATCGCCACGATCATCGCCACCAGGGCTGCCACGAGAACGCGTGCCATCAGCTCGCGATGTTCTCCGCGACGGCCTCGAGTCCCACCGCGCGGGAGCCCTTGACGAGCACGACGTCGCCCGGCCGCAGCCGCTCGCGGACCCGCTCCACGGCCTCGGCAGCGGTCGCGACCCACTCGCCGCCGTAGGCGCGCGCGAGCGGGCCGACGGCGATCACGTCCTCGATGCCGAGCTCCCGCACCAGGGTGCCGATCTCCTCGTGGTATCCGAGCGCGCCCTCGCCGAGCTCGGCCATCTCGCCGAGCACTGCCACGCGGCGCCGCCCGTCGGCGCGGGCGGCGAGATGCTCGAGCGCAGCGCGCATCGAGACCGGGTTCGCGTTGTAGCAGTCGATCAGGAGCAGTCCCTCGCCCGGCAGCGGGAGCTCCTCCTCCCGGAGCTTCGAGAACTCGACGCTGAGCTCGCCCGACGGAAGCGGCAGGTCGAGGCACGCGACGACCGCGGCCGCGAACCGCGTGTTGACGAGCTGGTGCCGCGAGGAGTACGAGGTCGTGAAAGGCAGCTGCGCGTCCTCGTCGACGCGGCGCACGAAGATGTCGCCCCGCGTCAGGTAGGGGTCGAGCAGCGGCTCGCGCGGGACCACCGCGACGCCGCCCGGGGGCAGCGCCTCGACCAGCTCGGCCTTCGCCCGCGCCACGTTCTCGACGGTGCCGACGCGCTCGAGGTGGACCGGCCCCACGTTCGTGATCACGCCCACCTCCGGCTTCGCGAACGACGCGAGGTGGGCGATCTGCCCGAGCCCTCGCATCCCCATCTCGGTGATGCAGATCTCCGTGTCGGGCTCGAGCCGCGCCAGCGTCAGCGGCACGCCTAGCTCGTTGTTGTAGTTGCCCTCGTTCGCGATCGTCCGCGCGTGCGGGGCGCACATCGCGAACAGGATGTCCTTCGTCGACGTCTTCCCCGTCGAGCCGGTGATCCCGATCACACGCGCCTTCGACCGGTCACGGACCGCACCGGCGACCGCGGCGAGCGCCGCCGGGGCGTCGTGCGGGACGAGGGCCGCGGCCGCGCCGCGCGCGAGCGCGTGCTGGACGAAGTCGGCGCCGCCGCCGACCGCGACGAACAGGTCTCCCTCCTCGACGCGGCGCGAGTCGATCTGGAGACCCGTGACGACGTCGGCCCACGGGCGCGCGACGAGCTTCCCGAACGGCTCCACGACGTCGAGCTCGACCGGGATCATCCCGCGAGCACCTCGCGCACGACCTCGCGGTCGTCGAAGGGGACTCGCCGCCCGTCGACCTCCATCTCGGTGTCGGCGCCCTTCCCCGCGATCACCACGACGTCGCCCGCGGATGCCGCGCGGAGCGCGCGCTCGATCGCCGCGCGACGGTCGACGACGATCTCGAGCCTCCCCTCCGCCACGTCCTCCGCGATCGCCTGAGGGTCCTCGCTCCGCGGGTTGTCGGTGGTGACGACCGCCACGTCCGCGAGCCTCCCCGCGACGCGCCCCATGAGCGGCCGCTTCTCGCGGTCGCGGTCCCCGCCGGCCCCGAAGACGACGATCAACCGCCCCGTGCCGAGCTCGCGCGCGGCGGACAACACGTTCTCGAGCGAGTCCGGCGTGTGCGCGTAGTCGACGACGACCGCGAACGGCTGGCCCGCGTCGACCGTCTCGAAGCGCCCGGGGACGCCGTCGAGCCCCTCGATGCCGCGGCGGATCGCGTCCTCCGGGATCCCGAGCGCACGTGCCGCTGCGGCCGCGCCCAGCGCGTTCGTCCGGTTGAACCGGCCGCGGAGGCGCAGGTCGTACGGCAGCTCGTCGTCCGGGTGGAACGTCACCGCGTCCGGGAGCTCGGACGCGAGCCGCCGCCCCCACTCGTCGCCGACGCCGACGACGGCGATGGCCGCCTGGTCGAAGAGCGCGCGCTTCGCGCGGTAGTAGTCCTCCATCGTGCCGTGGAAGTCGAGGTGGTCCTGCGTCAGGTTCGTGAACAGGAGCGCCGCGAACGCGACCTCGGCGAGGCGGCCCTTCGCGCTCGCGATCGACGTCGCCTCCATCACGCACGACCGGTCGCCCGCGTCGACCATCTCCCGCAGCAGGCGCTGCAGGTCGACCGCCTCCGGCGTGTTCAGGCCGGTCGGGCGGTCCTCGCCGCCGACGACGCGGCGGATGTTCGTCAGGAGCGCCGGCCGCCGTCCGGCCTCGCGGAGGATCGCGTGCAGGAGGAACGCCGTGGTCGTCTTGCCGTTCGTACCGGTCGCGCCGACGACGGCGAGCTCGTGCGACGGCCGCCCGAAGAACTCCGCGGCGATCGGCCCCATCGCCGCGCGCACCGAGGCCACCTCGAGCTGCGGCACGTCGAGCGGAAGCCGGCGCTCGACGACGAGCGCGGCGGCGCCCCGCGCGACGGCCTCCACGGCGAGCTCGTGCCCGTCGACGGCGGCGCCCGGGATGCAGAAGAAGAGGGCGCCCGGCGCGACGGTTCGCGTGTCGTAGGCGAGATCGGTCACCTCGACGCCGAGCGCGGTCAGGTCCATCGGCCCGAGCCTAGCGGGGGCGGCCGAAGCCGCCCCCGCGTAGGCCGGCTACCCCGCCGCGACGGGCGGGGGGAGCTCCTCGGCGACCGCTTCGCCCGCCGGCGCCTGCAGGTGGGCCGGCTTGCGGCGCTGGACGGCACCGAAGTACGTGCCGCCGATCAGCGAGAGGCCGATCACGACCGTCCAGAAGACCGGCTGCCCGTTCAGCCAGTGCCAGTGGAAGTCGAGCGTGTTCGGCAGCTCCTTCGGCCTCGGGTTCGTGGCGACGCGCGGCCACGCGAAGTTGACGAGCATGCCGCCGCCCCACGCGAGCGCGAGCACGTTGAGCGGCAAACCCCACCGGCCCAGCGAGAACGGGGCCTTGGCCTTCGGCCAGCCCCGCAGACGAGCCCGCATCAGCGCGATGTTCCCGATGAAGTAGCTCAGGTAGATCATGCCGGTCGCGGCGACCGCGATGATGCCGGCGCCCGCGTACTGGATCAGCGGCAGGTAGGAGAGCACACCGATCGCGATGCACGCCCAGACCGGCGTGTGCAGCTTCGGGTGCACCCAGCTGAGCCCCTTCGACGCCGGGAGCGCGTCGTCGCGGGCCATCCCGAAGCACAGGCGCACGGTCGACGTCATGATCGAGAGGCAGCACACGAAGATCGCCGCCGCGACCACGAGCAGGAACACCGTCGAGAACGCGTTGCCGAAGTTCGCGTCGATGATCTGCGCGGGGCCGAAGCCGCCCTTGATCGCGTCCTTCAGGTTCGGGACCGCAAGCAGCATCGCGAACAGGAAGATCGCGCCGATCACGAACGCACCGAGGATCGAGCCGATGATCGCCTTCGGCGCCTCGCGTCGCGGGTCCTTGGTCTCCTCGGCGAGCGTTCCCGCCGTGTCGAAGCCGTAGATCACGAACAGCGACATGAACATCGCGACGAGGAAGGTGCCGACGGTCAGGCTCGTGCCGCCGGTGTGGAAGACCACTGCGGCCGACTGGTGATGGTGGAACAGCGCCAGGACGAACGCGAAGACGACCATCCCGAGGATCTCGAACAGCACGCCCGTGTTGTTGATCACGGCGACGAGCCTGACGCCGAAGATGTTCAGGACGGTGATCGCGACGAGGGTGATGATCGCGATCGTCCGCTGGTTGCTCAGGTTGTTCGCGAGGTTCCAGCCCATGTTGTCGAACGCCGGGATCAACGCGAGCGGGAGCGTCGCGCAGACCGCCGCGATGGTGAGGATCCCGGCGAACATGTAGATCCACCCCGCGAACCACGAGTAGGTCTTCCCGGCGAGGTACTTCGTCCACTGGAAGACGGAGCCCGCAACGGGGTAGTGGCTCGCGAGCTCGGCGAAGCCGAGGGCGATGCAGAGCTGCCCGACGGCGACGAGCGGCCAGCTCCAGATGAAGACGCCGCCGATCGTCGTCAGGCCGAGCGCGAACAGCGTGAAGATGCCGGTCGACGGAGAGATGTAGCTGAAGGCGACGGCGAACGAGCTGAAGACGCCGAGCGACCTGCGCAGCTCCTGTCGGTACCCGAAGCGGGCGAGGTCGGCCTCGTCGTCGTCGTGGACGTGGCTGTCCAACGGAGTCCTCCTGGGTCGAGGGAATGGACGCGCGTCAGTGGAAACAGGTACGCCGGGGCGTGTCAGTTACCTGCCGCGGCGCGCACCGGATGATCCGGCGGCACGCCGAGGTACTGCAGGTCGAACTTCGCGATCTCGGCGAAGGCCGGGGCGGCGACCGTGCCGCCGAAGATGCCGTGCGACGGCTCGTTCACGACGACGAGGACCACGAGCCGCGGCTTCTTCACCGGCACCATCCCCACGAACGACGCGACGTACTTGCCCGTGGTGTACCCGTGCGGCCCCGGCACCTGCGCCGTGCCGGTCTTGCCGGCGACGGTGTAGCCGGGGATCGCCGCCTCGGTTCCCGTCGCGCCGTGCTCGTCGACGACGCCTGTCAGCATCGCCTTCAGCTCGCGGTCGATCCGCGGCGAGACGATGCGCCGCCGCTTGAAGTGACGGAAGACCCGGCCGCCGACCCGCTCGACCAGATGAGGCTGCACCCAGACGCCGCCGTTCGCGATCGCGCCGTACGCCGCCGCCATCTGGATCGGCGTCACGGCGATCCCTTGCCCGATCGGCACGTTGCCGATGGTCGAGCCGTACCACTTGTCGAGCGGCAGCACCTGGCCGGGGCTCTCGCCCGGGAAGTCGATCCCGGTCGACCGGCCGTAGCCGAAGCGGTCGATCCACTGCATGAGCGCCGGCGGCCCCAGCCGCTCCGCGATCGTGATCGCGCCGACGTTCGACGAATGCGACAGGATCTGCGCAACCGTGAGCGTCTCCGTCCGGCGCAGCTCGGCGTCGTGGATCACGCGGTCGGCGACGTGGATCGAGTACGGCAGCCTGAACTTCGTCCCCGGCGTGACGAGACCGGCGGAGAGGGCCCCGGCGATCGTGACGAGCTTGAAGGTCGATCCTGGCTCGTACGTGTCCGTCACCGCGCGGTTCCGCTGGTACGAGAGCGGCACGCGGGACGACCTGTTGGCGTCGTAGCCCGGCGCCTGAGCCATCGCGAGGATCCCACCGGTTCGCGGGTCGAGCACGATCGCGGTCGCGGAGCGCGCGCCGGCGGACGCGACGGTGCGGCGCAGCACGGCCTCCGCGTTCGCCTGGATGCGGCTGTCGATCGTCGTGACGACGTCGTGCCCGTGGTGCACCGGAGTCGCGCGGATGACGTCGATCGCCTGGCCGGTCGCGTCGCGGATGATCGTCTGCCGCCCCGACGTGCCCGCGAGCTTGGGGTCGTACTCGAGCTCGAGCCCGCCGAGCCCGCGGTTGTCGGTGCCGGCGAACCCGACGACCTGCGAGGCGACCGTGTTCTGCGGGTACGCGCGCCGCTCCTCGGGGTAGGAGTAGATCCCCACGAACCTGCTCGCGAGGAACCTCTGCGCGAGCTTCGGGTCGGCGAAGCGGGCGACGTAGAGGAAGTGCGTCGTCTTGCGGACGAGCTGTGGGTAGAGCACGTTCGGGTCGACGCCGAGGATCCGCTGCGCGGCGACGGCGACGGCGCGCGGGTCGACGACGAGGTGCGGGTCGGCGTAGATCGTCGTGTCCTGCTCGCCGATCGCGAGCTGGACGCCGGTGCGGTCGAGGATCGAGCCGCGCCCGGCAGGGGTCGTCGTCGTCTCCTCGTGCATCCGCTGCGCCTGCCGCCCCAGCGTCGCCGCGTGCACCACCTGGAGCCAGGCGGCGCGGCCGAGAGCGACCGCGAAGACGACGACGAAGACCGCGAGGATCAGACGGATGCGGCGGTTCGCGCGCCTCTCGGAGGTCACTTGTGCGCGAGGTCGACGTACCCGTACTGCGACGGGTCCTCGTACCTGAGCCCGAGCCGCTCCGTCGCCGCAGCCGAGATGCGCGGCGACGAGATGAGCCGCGAGTACTGCGTCTGCAGGTTCGCCGTCTCGGCTGCGAGCTTCGAGCGCTCGGCGTTCGCCGAGTCGAGCCTCAGGTTGAGCTGGAGGACCGCCACGTTCACGAATACGACGCCCGCGAGGAGAATCCCGCCCACGGCGATCCAGACGATCCCGCCGCGGGCGCGCGCGCGCTTGGCGCGGCGGCGGGGCTGCGACCGGGGCCGTGCCGCCGGCTCGATCGCGGGCGCCGGCTGGGCGTGCGGGACGGTCGCCACGACTACCCGTCCTCCCCGACCTTCGTGCCCACGCGGAGGCGCGCCGACTGGGCGCGCGGGTTCCGCGCGATCTCGGCGGCCGTCGGCCTGATCGCCCGCCGCGGCGTCGCACGCATCACCGGCTCCGAGCCGCACACGCAGATCGGGAAGTCGGGCGGGCACGTGCAGCCCTGCTCCTGCCGGCGGAGGAACTGCTTCACGATCCGGTCCTCGAGCGAGTGGAAGGAGATCACGCCCAGGCGCCCTCCCGGCCGCAGCATCTCGACGGCCGCCGGCAGCGCCCGCTCGATCGCGCCGAGCTCGTCGTTGACCTCGATCCTGAGCGCCTGGAAGACGCGCTTCGCCGGATGCCCGTCGCCGAACCGCGCCGGCGCCGGAATCGCCTCCTTCACGACCTCCACGAGGTCGCCCGTCCGCTCGAACGGCTCCTTCGCGCGGCGGCGGACGATCGCGCGGGCGATCTGGCGGGCGTACCGCTCCTCGCCATAGCGCCGGAAGATGTCGACGAGGTCGCGCTCGGATCCCTCGTTCACGAGGACGGCGGCGGTCGTGTGCTCGCCGGGATCCATCCGCATGTCGAGCGGCGCGTCGACGGCGTACGAGAAGCCGCGGTCGGGACGGTCGATCTGCATCGATGAGACCCCGAGGTCGAGCAGGACGACGTCGGCGCGGACGCCGTTGTCGGCGAGGTGCCTCAGCACTGCCGAGAACTCGCCGTGGTGCAGGCGCGCCTTCACGCCCGTCTCGCGGCGGAACCGCTCGAAGTACGGCGCGACGGTCGGATCGCGGTCGACGGCGATGACCTTCCCGTCGCCGCGCAGGCGCTGGGCGAGCAGGCGTGCGTGGCCGCCCGCGCCGAACGTGGCGTCGACCACCGTCTCCCCCGGGCGCGGGTCGAGCGTGGTCAGGACCTCGTCGGCGAGGACGGGGACGTGATCGGTCTCAGTTGGCAAGACGCTCGGCAACATCTTCCGCGCTCCCTTCGACCTCGTGCAGCTGTTCGCGCCAGGCGGCGCGATCCCAGATCTCCAGGTGGTCGGACACGCCGGCCACCGTCACCTCGCGTGTGATCCCGGCCGTCGCGAGCAGCGTCGCCGGGATGACCATGCGTCCCTGCCGGTCGAGCTCGCCGCGACTCGCGCTCGAGAAGAAGTGCCGGCGCATCTGCCGGCCGTCGCCCGACAGCGGGTCGACCTGCTCGATACGCGCAGCCATCTTCTCCCACGCGTCGACGGGCCAGGCGTAGAGGCAGCCGTCGAGCCCCCGCGTCACGACGACCCCTCCGTCGAAGGCTCCACGGAGCTTGGCCGGAAGTGTGAGGCGGTTCTTCTCATCGAGGGAATGCTCGTGCTCACCCAGCAGCATGGTCCACTTCGGTCCACTTTACCCCACCAAGTCCCACCTGTAAACCCCCGGAGGGCACGGCGAGGCGCCCCGGCGGGGCGCACGTCCCTCCTTGGAGTCCGGCGGCGCTCCCTTAGGGCGCGAAGAACGCCGTCCACTCGGCGTTCGCGGCGATCGCCTGCCCCGACACCGACGGGTGGAAGTAGTCCCGCGTCGTGACGTTCGCCGCCGAGAACTGCACCGCGTGTGCGGCGCCGTTGTCGTAGTGGCACTGAGGCACAGCTGCGCACGCCGTGGCGATCGCGGCGTCGTCCGCGTTCACCTGCGCGGCGACCGCGTTGCGCCGGGCCACGTCCGCCGTCGCCGTGGAGCGCGGGTTCGCGAGCAGCGACTGGCAGATCCCCGCGATGCCCCACACGAAGTCGGCGGCGAGGTTCGCGTGGAAGATCGACCACAGGTGGTAGACGTCGGGGATGCTCGCCACGTAGATCTGCCTCGTCGGGCTCGTCGCGGTGAGCGTCGCGAGCGCCTGCGAGAGCTGCTGGCCGACGGTCGCCGCGGGCGTCATCGTCGCGAGACTCGACGTGCAGACGTCGTTGGAGCCCATCATCACCGTCACGACGTCGGCGCCCTGCGTCACCGCCGTCGCCGCCTGCCCGGGCAGGTCGACCATCTTCGCGCCCGTCTTCGCGTCGTTGTACGCGACGAGCGCGGGGCTCGTGCGCGCCTTCAACCTCGCGCCCCAGCTGTTCACGGCCGCGTTCGACCCGGTCGACCACGAGTTCGCCGGGCAGTCGGTGTACGCGACGGAGCAGGTGTCGAACGCACGCGTGATCGAGTCGCCGAGCGCGGCGAGAGCGGTCGCGACGGGCGGCGCCGTCACGGCGCCGGCCGTCGCGGCGAAGGCGGCGACGACGAGCGTCGCGGCGAGAGCGGCCAGGATCTTCATGTCCGGCGCGAGCCTACTCCCCGCGCGTCCCTCCGCGAACTAGAGGAGCTCGACCGGGTCGCCGAGGCGGACGCGCCCCGCGACCGCGACCGCCGCGTGCACTCCGAACGGGAGCGGCTCGGTGGTGTCGAGGTCGCGCCGGTAGGACGCGAGCGCGTTCAGCGTGTCGAGGTCGACGGCTCCGGTGTCGGGGTTCTGCGTCGTGATCGCGCAGCGGCCGACGTTGCCCTGGGGCACGACGACGGCGCCGCCGATCCGCACGCGGCGGCCGCGCCAGTCGTCCTCGCCGTGCGCGGCGACGCCGTCGATCCCGAAGTTCATGCGAAAGCGGCGGTGGTCGAGTTTCTCGACGCCGAGCTCGGCGCCGAGGCGGTCGAGGGACGCGGCCGCGAGCAGCGTCGTGGCGCCGCCGCGGCCGCGGTCGGGCGCAGGGCTCTCCGGCTCGACGAGACGCACCGGCTGGCCCATCAGGTCGGAGATCGCCTCCGCCCACGGCCCCTCGACGACGCGCGCCGGGCGCGGGCGCTTGTGGAAGGTCGTCGTGACCTCCTCCCCGCGCTCCACCGGCGCCGCGACCTCGCGCCCGTCCGGAAACCGCAGCGACAGCGTGTTCTCGGGCTCGTCGAAGTCGGCGCGCACGAGCTGGAGCGGGCCGTGATCCTTGTTGCTCACGAGCCGACCGCGCTCGGTGACGAGGTAGAAACGCCGATCGCCGCGCACACCGCTCTCGAGCAGCTCCACCTCGTCGACGAGGTGGAGCATCGTGGCCTTGACCGGCGTGAACGAGATCCAGGCGACGCGCGCGTTCACCCGTCGTACGCTAGCTGGGCCTCGTACGGCCCCGCGCCCGCGACGACGGCTGCGCCTGCACGGGCTGCGAGCGCGACCGCGGCGGCCGGTTCGTCGCCGCGCGCGAGCGCGAAGGCGAGTGCGGCGGCGAAGGAGTCGCCCGCGCCGTAGGTGTCCGCCACGGCCGGCGCGGCGACGGCGGCGTACCTCTCGCCGTCGAGCGTCCCGCCGTCGGCGCCCGCTGTGAGCGCGACGTGTCGCGCCTCCAGCGAGCCGTCGTACCGCTCTCCCTCGTCGTTCGCGCTCGCGACGAGAAGGTCGAGCGCGACCGCCGCCTCGCGCAGCGTCGGCAGCTCACGCGCGGTCGCGGCCAGGAACCGGCCGGCGCGCGCCTCGCGCGCGGCACCGGGAAGCCCCGCGACGAAGAACACGAGGTCGTAGCCGTGGAGCGGTAGCGGCCCGGACGGGCGCAGCTTCTCGCCGAGGACGGTGATCGTCCGCTCGCCCGCGGCGTCGACGTGCGTCCACGCCCGGCGCGTGGCGCCGCCCCACTCGACGTGCACGTCGATCCCGAGTTCGGCCAGCCGCCTCACCGCGGCGTGGCCGAGCGCATCGTCGCCGAGCGCCGTGAAGAGCTCGCAGCGACCGGCGAGGCGCGCGAGCTGCCGTGCGACCACGGCGCCTCCGCCCGCCGGCTCCGACCACACGCGCTCCGCGTGGACGATCTCGCCCGCCGCCGGCATCCGCGGGACCCGCGCGAACTCGACCCACTCGATGTGTCCGACGACGGCGCATCTCACGGATCCGCACCCTGCCACGTTTCGGTCGATGATGGAGGCCGTGGCGACACGCCGGATCCCGCACCAGATCCCGCCCTTCGAGCGCTTCTACCTCGCCCACCGCGACGAGGTGCTCACCTACCTCCGGCGTCTGCTCGGCGGGCGCGCCGAAGACGCGTGGCAGGAGACGTTCCTCCGCGCGCTGCGCGCGTACGGGCGCCTCGAGCACGGACGGCACCTGCGCGCGTGGGTGTTCACGATCGCGACCAACGTCGCGATGGACGAGCTGAGGGCGCGGCCCGTGCCGGTGACGGACGAGGAGCCGGCGGTCGAGCTGCGGCGCGACGCGTTCCGCGAGCTCGAGCACCTGACCGACGCGCTGCCGCCGACGGAGCGCGCCGCGGTCGTCCTGCGCTACGGCTACGACCTTCCCTACGCCCAGATCGCAGACGCGCTCGGCTCGTCGGAGGAGGCCGCGCGCGCCGCGGCTTCCTCGGGCGTCCGGCGATTGAGGAGGACACATGAGCGTCACGCCTGATCTCGACGCGCGCTTCCGCGCGGCCGCCGTCCGCGACGGGCTGGTCGACGTCCGCTACGACGTCGTCGACTCGCCCGTCGGAGCGCTGCACGTCGCTTCCACAGAGCGCGGCCTCTGCCGGATCTCCTACCGCGGCGACGGCTGGGAGGACGCGCTCGCGCGGCACTTCGGCGTCCGCGTGCTGCGCGCGCCGCTCGACGAGGTCCGCCGCGAGCTCGACGAGTACTTCGAGGGGCGGCGTCGCGAGTTCGACCTGCCGGTCGACCTCCGTGTCGCGCCGTTCCACGAGGAGGTGCTGCACGAGCTCGCGCGGGTGCCCTACGGCGCGACCGACACCTACGGCGCGCTCGCAGCGCGCGTCGGGCGCCCGCGCGCAGCGCGGGCGATCGGCACGGTCATGAACCGGAACCCGATCCCGATCGTGCTCCCCTGCCACCGGATCGTCGGCTCGAACGGCTCGCTCAGTGGCTACGCCGGCGGGCTGGACGTCAAGCGGCACCTCCTTCGGCTCGAGGGTGCCATGCTGCCGTAGTGGAGCGGCGGGTCGTCATCGTCGGGGGCGGGTTCGGCGGCCTCCTCGCGGCCCGCGGCCTGCGGACCGCCGATGTCCGCGTCACGCTCGTCGACCGCCAGAACTTCTTCCTCTTCCAGCCGCTCGTCTACCAGGTCGCGACGGGCGCGCTGTCGTCGGTGGAGGTCGCGACGCCGCTCCGGGCGGCGCTCCGCCGCCAGCGGAACGCGAGCGTCGTCCTGGGCGAAGTGACGGCCTTCGACCTCGACGCGCGGACCGTCCGCGTCTCCGGCCTCCCGAGCGGCGGCGAGTCCGTCCTCCCCTACGACGTGCTCGCTGTCGCCGCCGGCTCCCGCTACTCGTACTTCGGCCACGACGAGTGGGCGGCGTTCGCGCCGGAGCTGAAGACGCTCGACGGCGCGCTCGAGCTCCGCGACCGGATCCTGCTCGCGTTCGAGTCGGCCGAGGTCGAGACGGACGAGGACGCGCGGCGGGCGTGGCTCACGTTCGTCGTGGTCGGAGCAGGACCGACCGGCGTCGAGATGGCGGGCCAGATCGCCGAGCTCGCGCGGGACGTGCTCCCGCGCGAGTACCGCGACGTCGACACGCGCCGCGCACGCGTGCTGCTCGTCGAGGCGGGCGACCGCGTGCTCGCGGCCTTCACGCCGCGGCTCTCGCGGAGCGCGGAGCGCCAGCTGCGGTCGCTGGGCGTCGAGCCGCTCCTCCGGAGCCCGGTCACGGCGATCGACGCGGACGGAGTCGACCTCGCGGCAGGGACGCGGATCGAGGCGCGCACGAAGATCTGGGCCGCGGGCGTCGCCGCCTCGCCGCTCGCGGGGCTGCTCGCGGAGCCGTCCGGAGCCAAGCTCGACCGCGCCGGGCGAATCGTCGTCGAGCCCGACCTGACGCTGCCCGGGCACCCGGAGGTCTTCGTCTTCGGCGACATGGCCGCCGTCCGGGGCCGGGATCTCCACGGCGTGGCTCCCGTCGCGATGCAGCAGGGCCGGCACGTCGCACGCTCGATCCGCACGGGACGGCGCGAGCCGTTCGCGTACAACGACAAGGGCGAGCTCGCGACGATCGGCCGTGCGCGCGCGGTCGGCACGATCAAGGGCGTTCCCCTCACCGGGTTCGTCGCCTGGGCGCTCTGGCTCGGGATCCACGTCCTGTACCTCGTCGGCGTCCAGAACCGCGTGCTCGTGCTGACGCGATGGGCGTTCGCGTACTTCACGCGCGGGCGCGGCGCCCGCGTGATCCACCGCGGCAGTCCCTAGCCGAGCGCGGCGGCCGCGACCCGCACCGCCTGGGCATACGCGGCCGTCGCGAGGCCGGACCCCAAGTCACCCGCGCGACCCCGAGCGCCTCGAGCTCCGCCGGCGGCGGAGTCCGCTTCTCGACGATCACGTTGACAGGCCCCTGGATCCGGTGGACGAGCGCGGGAATCGAGTCGGGCGGCGCGAGGATCGGGTAGGCACAGTCCGCGCCCGCCTCGAGGTACGCGTTCGCCCGTTCCGCCGCCTCGGGCACGTCGCCGCGGCCGATGCCGAGGAAGACGTCGACGCGCGCGTTGACGACGAGCCCGGGGACGGCCGCCCGGATCGCACGGATCACGTCGATCTGGTCGGCGACGTCGACGAGGCTCCCGTGGGTCGAGTCCTCGACGTTGATGCCGACGAGCCCGGCCTCCCACGCCGCACGCGCCGTCCCGACGGGGTCGCCGTAGCCGCGCTCGAGGTCGGCCGTGACGGGCACGTCGACGGCAGCGGCGACGCGGCGTGCCGCCTCGACCATCTCGGCGGGCGGGGCGCGCTCGCCGTCCTCGAACCCGAGCGACCGGGCGACGGCCGCGCTCGACGTCGCGAGCGCGCGGCAGCCGGGCACCGCGGCGAGCGCCTTCGCGCTGGCGACGTCCCATGCGTTCGGCAGCACGAGGATCGGCGGCTCCCGGTGCATCCGACGGAACGCGTCTGCACGCGCACGCTGATCCATGGTCACGACTCTACGGCTCGGGCGCCTCCCCGAGGAGGCGGTAGCCGACGCCCCACACGTTCTCGACGAGCGCGCCGCCGCCGCCCGCGTCGCGGAGCTTGCGCCGGAGCCGCGACGCGTGCGAGTCGAGCGTCCGTGTCCGCGCGGGCGAGCGGTACTGCCACACCTCGTGCAGGAGCTCCGCCTTCGTGTAGACGCGCCGCGGCTCGTGCGCGAGGCGCAGGAGCAGCTCGTACTCCTTCTGCGACAGGAGGACGCGCGTGCCCTCGACCCGGACGTCGCGCGTGGCCGTGTCGATGCGGACCGGCCCGGCCTCGACCAGCTCGGGGACGTGCGGACGCACGCGGCGCAGCACCGCGCGAATCCGCTCGACGAGCTCCTGGTAGTCGAACGGCCGCGGGACGTAGTCGTCGCACCCCCGCCGGAAGGCGTGCACGCGGTCGACGACGTCGGCCTCCTCGCGCCCGAGCACGATCACGGGTGCGTGGCCCGCCCAGCGGGCGACGTCGTCGACGTCCCCCGCGAGCACGAGGTCGAATCGCGCGTGCGGCGGCACAAGCCGGAACCCGTCCTCCGGCAGGTGACGCTCGAGCTCCGGCTCGGCGGCGGCGAGGAGCAGAGCGGGCGTCATGCGTCGACCGTAGCCGCGCTCCCGAGCGCGAGCCAGTCGTCCATTCGCACGATTCTGCGCCGAAGCTTCCTCAGGCGGAAGGTGCCGTGGGCGAACGCCTCCGCTCAGAGGCGGCCGGAGCGGACGACGCCCCACAGCAGCCAGAGCCCGAGCACGGCCGAGAGGAAGAAGCCGAACGCGGCGACCACGTTGAGCCCGAGGACGTGCGGCCCGCTCTTCGCGAAGATCCCGATGAGGCTCGAGCCGATCAGGCCGCCCGTCACGATCAACGCGATCACGAGCCGGTTGAAGAGGGTGTCGAGTTTCGCGAGCAGGTCGTCGAGCCCCTTGTGCACGAACCCGACCTCGATCTGACCGTCCCGGAACTCCTCGAGGATGTCGTGGACCTGGTACGGCAGGTCGGCGGCCATCTGCGTCAGCTTCCAGCCCTCCCGACGGGCGCGGGACGCGATCCGGCGCGGCGTGAAGCGCTCGAGCATCAGATCGCGGGCGTACGGCCTGGCGACCTCGAACACGTTGAAGTCGGGGTACAGCTCGACGCCCACCGACCCGAGCGTGGCGATCGCCTTGTCGAGCATCACGAAGCGCGTGGGCAGGCGCAGGTTCATCGAGTAGATCAGCGCGAACCCCTCGCGGATGACCTGGATCGGGTCGATCTCCTGCAGGCTCGCGCCGTAGTAGCGGTAGTACATCTCGCGGAGCTCCGCGACGAACTGCTCCTCGCGCTCCTTCGGGTACCGCACGCCGAGATCCGCGAGCCGCTTCGGCAGCATCTCGATGTTCTCCGACGCAGCGTCGATGAAGAGCCGCGTCAGCTTCGACATGTCGTCGTCCGTCAGCTTCCCCGTGAGGCCGAAGTCGACGAGGCCGATGCGCTCCGGCGCGAGCACCATGATGTTCGCCGGATGCGGGTCGCCGTGGAAGTAGCCGTTGCGGAAGATCATCGTCATCCAGGTCTCGGTGACGAGGTACGCGAGCCGGCGCCTCTGGTCGAGCGACCAGTGCTCGAGGTCGATGTCGCCGAGCTGCACCCCCTCGAGCCGCTCGAGCGTGAGCACGCGCGACCGCGTGTACGTCCAGTAGACGCGCGGGATCGCGACGTGCGGGTGCCCGGCGAAGTCCTTGTGGAACGCGTCGGCGTTGCGCGCCTCGAGCCGGTAGTCGAGCTCCTGCCGGATCGACCGCGCGAACTCGTCGACGATGTCGTTGGCGTCGATGAAGTCGAGCGCGCGGATCCGCTCCTTCGCCATGCGCGCCGCCTGGTACATCAGCGACAGGTCGGCCTCGATCTGCTTCGGCGCGTTCGGGCGCTGCACCTTGACGACGACGTGACGGCCGTTCGGCAGCGTCGCGCGGTGCACCTGCCCGATCGAGGCGGCGGCGAGCGGCACCTCCTCGAAGTCGGTGAACAGCCGTTCGACCGGCTGCCCGAGGTCCTCGCGGATCGTCCGCTCCACCTCCGCGTACGGGAACGACCGCACGTCGTCCTGGAGGCCGCGGAGCTCGTTGATGATGTCCGGCGGCACCACGTCGGGGCGCGTCGACAGGAGCTGCCCGAACTTGACGAACGTCGGTCCGAGCTCGTCGAGCATCTCGCGCAGGTGCCGGCCGCGGGCGGTGCCCTCGACGGAGGGGTCGCCCGCCTTGCGGCCCTCGACGAGGTACCCGAAGCCGTGCCTGACCGCGACCTGCGCGATCTCGCTCAGGCGCCCGAGATTCCGCTGCTTCGGCCGTGTGGCCACGGTCGGAGTGTGACAGCCGCCGATGCCGTTGCGGCCCCGGGAGCCGAAGCGCCCTCGTGACCCGGCCGACGCCTCTGCGGCGCAACCGCGACTTCGTGCTCCTCCAGACGGGGCAGCTGCTCTCGACGTTCGGGTCGAGCGCGTCGAGCATCGCCTACCCGTTGCTCGCGCTCGCCCTCACGGGCTCCGCCGCGAAGACGGGCGTCGTCGGGGCGATCGAGTTCGCGCCCCTCGTCCTGCTCGGGCCGGCGGCCGGGGTCGCCGCCGATCACTTCGACCGGCGCCGGCTGATGATCGCCGCCAACGTCGTCGGCGCCGCGGCGGTCACCGCCCTCGCCTTCGCGGCCTTCGCCGGGCGGGCGACGTTCGCGCTTCTCCTCGTCGTCGCGTTCGTCGACTCGAGCGCCGCAGTCGCCTTCCGTGCAGGGAACAGCGGGGCGTTCAGGGCCGTCGTCCCGCGGACGCAACTCGCGGACGCGGCGAGCGTCGCGATGGCGCGCATGTCGGTCGTCCGACTCGGTGCGCCGCCGGCAGGCGGCGCGCTCTTCGGCCTCTCGCGGGGGCTCCCGTTCCTCGCCGACGCGCTGTCGTACGGCTTCTCGACGGTGTCGCTCCTGCTGATGCGCGCCCCGTTCCAGGAGGAGCGGCTCCCCGGGCCTCGCCCGCGCTTCCGGGAGGGGCTGGTCCACTTCTGGCGCATCCCGTTCCTGCGGACGACGATCGGGATGATCGCGGCGAGCAATCTCGCCGCTGCGGGGATGCCTGTCGCCGTGATCGTGCTCGCCCACCGCGGCGGCCTCTCGAGCGCGGCGATCGGCGCGCTGGTGGCGCTTCAAGGCGTGACGCTCCTCGCAGGGTCCGTGCTCTCGCCGCTCCTGCGGCGCGTCTTCCCGATGCGGGCGATCCTGCTGTCGGAATTCTGGACGGGCCTCGTCTACGCGTCGTTCGTCGTGTACCCCAGCGTCTACGTCCTCGCCGCCGCCGCAGCGGTCCACGCCTTCTGGTTCCCGAACACCGACTCCGCTCTGACCGCGTACTCGTACGCGCTGATACCCGATCGCCTCCTCGGGCGGGCGATGGCGGCGTCGAACACGCTTCGCGCGCTCTCGACCCCACTCGGCCCGCTCGCCGCAGGTGTGCTCCTCAGCCACGTCTCGGCGCGGGCGGGGGTGGTCGTGCTCGCGACCCCGGTCGTCTTCGCCGCGGCCGCCGGCACCGCGAGCGCCGCGACGCGCGATCTGCCGAGCCTCGACGTCTCTCCCGCGGAGGCGGGCTGAGAGCTCAGTGGATGTGAGCGACCGTCGCGCGCCAGGCGCCCTTCGGCGCCTGCACCTCGACGGTGTCGCCGATGTGCTTCCCGAGGAGCGCCGACCCGAGCGGCGACGTCGGCGAGACGGTTCCCGCGCCGCCGACCGCGCTGATCTCGACCGTGAGCTTCTGGCCGCCGTCGCCCTCGATGTCGACGACGGAGCCGACGCCGACCTCGTCCTCGGCGGCGGCCTCCACGATCTCGGCGCCGTCGAGCCGCGCGCGCAGCGTGCGGATCCGCGCCTCGAGGAGGCCCTGCTCGTTCTTCGCCGCGTGGTACTCGAAGTTCTCGGACAGGTCGCCGAACTCCCGTGCCTTCGCGATCGCCGCGACGACCTCGGCCCGCCGGGGCCCCTCGAGCTCCTCGATCTCCTCGCGGAGCGCCGCCGCCTGCTGCGCGGTCAGCTTCTCCCCGTCTACCACTTCGATCGGCCTCCCCGCCGCCGCGACGTGTACAGGAGCTTGGGCTTCGCGAGCGTCAGGCCGGCGTCCTCGTACGCCTCCACGTGCCCGTGCATCCGCGCGACGCGCGACACGTCTGCCTGCTGCTCGGGCAGGACGAGCGTGATCCCGACGCCCCCGCGCCCGGCGCGGCCGGTGCGGCCGACACGGTGCGTGTAGACGTCCGGCTCCTCGGGCGGGTCGAAGTTGATCACGTGCGTGATGTCGTCGACGTCGAGCCCGCGAGCGGCGACGTCGGTCGCGACGAGCGTGCGCACCTTCCCTGCGTCGAACCGCGCCAGGGCGTTCTCGCGCTGCGCCTGGCCCTTATCGCCGTGGATCGCGACCGCGTCGACGTCGTAGCGGCGCAGCTTCTCGACGAGGCGGTCCGCCCCGGCCTTCGTCCTGACGAACACGAGCGCGAGCCCGCGCTCGTCCTCCTTCAGGAGATCGACGAGCGTCGGCACCTTCGTCTCGGCGGTGACGGAGACGAAGCGGTGGTCGACCTCGCCGGACCGCCGGTCGGCCGGCAGCTCGCCCTCGAACCGGGCCGGGAAGTGCGTGTAGCGGCGTGCCAGCTCGCCGACCTCGCCGTCGAGCGTCGCCGAGAAGAACATCGTCTGGCGCTGCTCGGGCAGTCGCCGCACGAGCTTGTCGACCTGGGGCTTGAAGCCCATGTCGAGCATCCGGTCGGCCTCGTCGAGCACGAGCACGCGGACGTCGTCGAGCGAGACGAGGCGCCGGTCGACGAGGTCCTGGAGACGGCCCGGCGTGGCCACGAGCACGTGCGCCGTCTTCGCCGCGCGCGCCTGCGCCGCGAGCGGGACACCGCCGTACACGGATGCGACCTCGAGCCTGTCGCCGGCCACGAGCTCGAACTCCTCGGTCACCTGCGCGCAGAGCTCGCGGGTCGGGACGAGCACGAGCGCTGCCGGGCGGCGCGCCGCGGCGTCGATGCGCTCCACGATCGGGATCGCGAACGCGAGCGTCTTCCCCGAGCCGGTCGGGCTCTTCGCGAGCACGTCACCCCCCTGCAGCGCCTCGGGGATCACGAGCGCCTGGATCTGGAACGGGCTCTCGATGCCTCGCCGTGCGAGGACATCCGCGATGACCCCGGACACGCCGAGGGAACGGAAATCTGTCACTGTCTCAACTCCTTGGACGTCGAGATCTCAGCGTCCGGGAAGGAGACTGCGACCTCACGGGAGGCGGCCCATCCGCCTCCGTACAAGGAACGGTAGCAGGGGTTACGGACGGGGCGGCGGCGCGGCGTCCTCGACGAGCCGCAGCCGGTGCTCGAGCTGCGCCACCCGGAGCTCGAGCTCGTCCCACTCGTCCCGTGTCACGAGCCCGAGCTCGCGCGCGAGGTCGTGCACGCGCCGCTTCGTCCCCTCCCCGACACGGATCGCGTCGCCCCGCCAGCGCGAGCCGAGCTCGTCGTAGAGCGACCGGACCTCGTCGAGGCGCGGCCCGAGCAGCTGCAGGAGGCGCTCGAACGCCTCCCCCGGAGCGCTACCGGGCGCGCCCATGCGGGCGTGACCTCCGCCGCTGCCGCCGGCGCTCGAGCTTCGCCGCGGCGTCGCCGTCGCCGTCACCGACCGCCGCCTGCACGACGTCGACGGGCGTCGCCGGGACCGGCTCGTCGGCGGCGGCCTCCTCGGCCTGCTGCAGGAGCCGTTCCGCCGCGTGGCCCTCGGGCGTGCGCTCTCCCTTCCGCCGCGCGTACTCGGGCTCCCGCTGCTTCCACAGGTTCACGATCGGAGCGGCGATGAAGATCGACGAGTACGCGCCCGACGTGACGCCGATGAGGAGCGCGAACGCGAAGTCCTTCAGCGTCGTGCCGCCGAAGAGGAACAGCGCCAGGACCGGGAGCAGCGTGATGAACGTCGTCGCGAGCGAACGGCGGATCGTCTCCCAGAGCGAGACGTTCACGATCGTCGCGAACGAGGCTCGCCGCATGACCGGGACGTTCTCCCGGATGCGGTCGAAGATGATGATCGTGTCGTAGATCGAGTAGCCGAGCACGGTCAGCACCGCGGCGACCGTCGACTCGGTCACCTCGCGCCCGGTGAGGGAGTACACGCCGACCGTGATCAGGATGTCGTGCAGGAGGGCGACGATCACGGGCACCGCGAACGCGAGGCCCTTGAAGCGGATCGTGATGTAGAGCGTGATGATGAGGAGCGAGGAGAGGATCGCGAGCACGGCGGAGCGGGCGATCTGCCGGCCGAAGCTCGACGACACGTTCTTCACGCCCGTCGCCTGCGCATGCACGTTGTCGCGCAGGCCCGCGAGCAGCTTGTTCTGCTCGGACTGCTTCAGCTTCTTCAGCCTCACCTGGAAGCTCCTGTAGTCCTCGCCCGTGCGCGACGTGCCGCGGCCCTGCACGACGGCGTCGGGGCGGCCGATCGCCTGCGTCTGGTTCCTGACGAGCGACAGCGACGTGTACGTCGGCGTCTTGAAGGTGATCTGGACGCCGCCCTTGAAGTCGATGCCGAGGTTGAGCCCGCGCGCGCCGAGCGAGACCACGGAGATCAGCACGATCGCGCCGGAGATCGCGAACCACAGCATCGTGCGGCGCATGAAGTCGAGCTGCAGGAACGCGCCGCGCTGCGTGTGGTGGGCACCCATGAAGCGCGGGTTCTCGAACCAGCGGAAGCCGGCGAGCAGGCCGAGCATCGCGCGCGTCGCGGCGACGGCCGTGATGAGCGAGACGGCGGTGCCGATCAGCAGCATCAGCGCGAAGCCCTTGACGCCCGCGGTCGCGACCGCGAACAGGATCAGCGCGGTGATCGCGGTGACGACGTTCGCGTCGACGATCGTCCGGAACCCCTTCGCGTAGCCGGCGGCGATCGCAGCGCGCACGGACTTGCCCGCGCGCGCCTCTTCCTTGATGCGTTCGAAGATGACGACGTTCGCGTCGGCCGCGACGCCGATCGTCAGGATCAGGCCTGCGAAGCCCGGCAGTGTGAGGGTGACGCCGAAGAGCAGGATCGCGGCGTACATGAAGGCGGCGTAGATGCCGAGCCCGAGCACCGCGACGAGGCCTAGGAACCGGTAGAGGAAGAGCAGGAACAGGGCGACGACGATCAGGCCGCCGATCGCGGCGTTCTGCGCCTGCTTCAGCGAGTCCTTGCCCAGGGTCGCGGAGACGTCGGTCTGCTCGAGGGTCCGGAACTGCACCGGCAACGCGCCGGTCTGCAGCACGAGCGCGAGCTGCTTCGCCTCGCCGAGGTCGCCGATGCCGGTGATCTGCGCGCCGGTGCCGCGCGGGTCGATCCCGTTCGGGTTCTGCGACGGGCTGATCGCGGGCCACGACCGGATCTCGTTGTCGAGGACGATCGCGAACGCGCACGTCGCGCCGCAGTTGTCGGTCTGCCCGGCGATCGACCCGCGCGTCGCCTCGTTCCTCGTCACCTGCAGGAACACCTTGTTCCCGTGGCCGGTGAACGACAGGAGGACGATCGGCTCGCCGGTGTTCGGGTCGTAGTCCTGGCGGACGCCCGACAGCTTGAGGTCCGCGCCGGTCATGTTCGGGTACTTGCCGTCGGTCGCGTACCGGTCGCCGGCGAACGAGCCGTGCTTGAAGAGGTAGTAGTCGGTGCCGCCGTTCGCGGGCAGCCCGAGCGGATCGCCGGGGCACACCGACGTGCTCTTCGCCGAGCACGTCACGACGATCGTCTTCGGCGGCACCTTCAGGACCTTCCAGCCCGCGGGGACGCTCCCGCCGTGCGCGTCGAGGACGCCGGGGTTCCCGGTCGTCGGGTCGCGGTGCAAGGTCGCCGTCGGGCCGCCGTTCCGGGGCAGGACGTACACCGTCGTCGTCTTCGTCTTCTGCTTCTTCCCCGTGCCGGTGGTGGACGTGATCTTGACCGGCTTGAAGAGGAAGTACGCGCTCGGGCTCGAGCCGGCGCGCGACTGCACGGTGCTCAGGAGCCGGTAGAGGTTGGTCGCCGGCTGGACCTGGCCGTTGCCCGTCACCGACGGCGACTCGAGGGCGGGCACGAGGTCGTACAACTCGAGCTGCGCGGTCTTCCCGATGATCTGGGCGGCCTGCGCAGGGTCGTGCACGCCGGCGAGCTGGATCACGATCTGGTCGGGGCTCTGCTCGCGGATCTCCGGCGACGCGACGCCGAGCTTGTCGACGCGCTCACGCATGATCGACACCGAGCGGTCGAGGTCCGATTTCGTGAGCTTGTGGCCCTTCGGCGGCTGCGCCTTGAGGACGACCTCGAGGCCGCCCTGGAGGTCGAGGCCCTTCTTGACCCCGCGGTGGGCCGGGGATCCCGGCACCGCGAGCAGCGCCACGCCCCCGAGGGCGAGCACGATCAGCAGGACCAGGATGAGGTTCGAGCGGCGCGACGACACGCTCGCAGTAGGTTAGCGGGGTTCTGCGGGGGTTTCGGCCGGCGCAGGCTCCTCGGCCGCTGCGTCCGGCTCGATCTCGACCTCGACCTCGGTGGCGACCGCCGCGATCGCGCGGCGGTCGAGCGTCACGACGACCGTCGGCGCGATCTCGACGCGCGCGGTGTCGTCGTCGAGCTCGAGGACGCGCGCGTGAATCCCGCCGGCCGTGATCACGTCGTCGCCGACGGCGACGGAGTCCTGCATCGCCGCGTGCTGGACGCGGCGGCGACGCGCCGGCAGCACGAAGACGAGCCACAGGGCCCCGACGAGGATGAGGATGATCAGGAGTCCGCCCATCAGCCGTCTCGCAGCCTTTCCAGTCGATCGCGCTTGTAGCCGGCGAACGCCCCGCGCTCGATCGCGTCGCGCGCGCCGCGGGTCAGCTCGCAGAGGAAGCGTAGATTGTGGAGCGAGAGCAGGCGGAGCCCGAGCAGCTCGTTCTGGTTCACGAGGTGGCGGATGTATGCGCGGGTGAAGCGGGAGCACGCGGGGCAGTCGCAGCCGTCCTCGATCGGCGCCTCGTCGCGTGCGAAGCGGGCGTTCCGCAGGTTGAGCCGCCCGTGCGAGGTGAGCGCGCTGCCGGTGCGGGCGGTACGGGTCGGCAGGACGCAGTCGAACATGTCGACGCCCGCCTCGATCACCTCGAGGATCCCCTCCGGGTCGCCGATCCCCATGAAGTAGCGCGGCTTCTCCGCCGGCAGGAGCGCGGCCGACCAGTCGGTCGTCTCGAACGTCGCGGCGCGATCCTCGCCGATCGCGAGGCCGCCGATCGCGTTGCCGTCGAAGTCGAGCGCGGCGATCTCCTCCGTCGAGCGCCGCCGCAGGTCGGGGTCGACGCCGCCCTGCGTGATCCCGAACCGGAGCTGCCCAGGCGCACGCGGCGCGTGGCGCTGCAGCTCCGCCCAGAGGCTCGTCCGGCGGACGGCCTCCTCGAGCAGGCGCCGCGGCACCCCGGCGGGGGGAACCTGGTCCAGGCACATCGCGATGTCGCTGCCGAGGTTCGCCTGGATCCGTGCGGCGAGCTCCGGCGTGAACCGCGTCCCGGCACCGTCGTAGACGTTCCGGAACGTGACCCCGTCGTCGTCGACGCGCGCGATCGTGTCGCGCAGCGAGAAGACCTGGAACCCGCCGGAGTCGGTGAGGATGGGGCCGTCCCACGCCATGAAGCGGTGCAGCCCCCCGAGCTCGCGGATCAGCTCGTCGCCGGGGCGGAAATGCAGGTGGTAGGTGTTCCCGAGCAGGATCTGCGCCCCGGTCGCGCGCACCTCGTCGGGGTGCAGCGTCTTCACGGTCGCCTTCGTCCCCACGGGCATGAAGACGGGCGTCC
Organism: Gaiellaceae bacterium; assembly: GCA_036403195.1. Lineage (GTDB taxonomy): Bacteria > Actinomycetota > Thermoleophilia > Gaiellales > Gaiellaceae > PALSA-600. The sequence goes on along the minus strand of DASWRL010000007.1, from coordinate 821 downwards.
GCACCTCCCCGTGCGCCGTCCGCAGCACCCCCGCCCGCGCCGCCCCGTCGATCGCGTGAACCGCGAACGTCGACGTCTCAGCCACCGACTCCATGTCCCCTCGGGCCGTGGCTCTTCGCCAAACGACGTAACGGAAGTGCGGAAAACGCTCCACAGGCGCGGCGCGGCGTCGCGGAAGCCCTGTCAGGGGCCGGGCGCGGGGCTGTCACAGGATCAGCATCGCATCGCCAAACGAGTAGAAGCGGTAGCGCTCCGCGACGGCGAGGCGGTAGACCCGCCGCGTCTCCTCGACCCCCGCGAAGGCCATGACGAGCGCGAGAAGTGTCGAGCGCGGCAGGTGGAAGTTCGTGAGCAGGTGGTCGACGCGGCGGAACTCGAACCCGGGCGTGACGAAGAGGTCGGTCCGGCCGGCGAGCGGCGCGCCGCGCGCGAGCGTCTCGAGGACGCGCACCGTCGTCGTGCCGACCGCGAGCACGCGCCGCGCCGCCCGGATCCGATCCCATGCCTCCGCGCCGACGGCGTACCGCTCGCCGTGGATCCGGTGCCCCTCCACCGTCTCCGACTGCAGCGGCCGGAAGGTGTCGAGACCGACGTGCAACGTGACCCGCTCGACGTCGAGCCGCGCCAGCACCTCGGGCGTGAAATGGAGGCCGGCCGTCGGCGCGGCGGCCGAGCCCGGGTCGCGCGCGTACACCGTCTGGTACCGCGAGGCGTCCGCGAGCGGCGCCGTGATGTACGGCGGCAGCGGCACGTCACCCGCCGGCTCGCCCGCGAGACGGACCCGCCAGCGGCCCTCGCCGAGATGCTCGAGCAGCTCGACG
>DASWRL010000006.1:0-18850 GCA_036403195.1 Gaiellaceae bacterium | reverse complement strand
GGAGCTCGAGCTGATCCGGCTCGACGCGGACGCCGTCGCCCGGCCGGAGCAGCTCGCCGCGCTGCTCGCGCGCTTCGCCGCGACCGAGCGCGCCGTGCTGCTCGGGACGCAGATGGTCGCGAAGGGCCACCACTTCGCAGGCGTCGAGCTCGCGGCCGTCGTCGACGCCGACACCGGGCTCGGGCTGCCCGACTTCCGCGCCGAGGAGCGGACGTTCCAGCTCATCACGCAGCTCGCCGGCCGGAGCGGGCGCGACGCGCCGGGGCGCGTGCTCGTGCAGACGTTCCAGCCCGACGCGCGACCGATCGCCCACGCAGCGCGGCACGACGTCCCGCGGTTCCTCACGGAGGAGCTCGAGCGGCGCCGTGCGCTCGACTACCCGCCGTACTCGCACCTCGTGCGCGTCGTCGTCGCAGGGCCGTCGCTCGAGCCGGTGGTCCGGGCGCTCGACGAGCTGAAGGCCGGGATCCGCGGCGCCGAGCTCCTGGGGCCGGCGCCGCTCCTGCGGCTGCGCGGGCGCTACCGGGCCCAGCTCGTCGCGAAGACGCCGCAGCCGCGACGCATCGCGTCCCAGGCCGCGCACCTGCTCGCGGCGGCGGCGCCCGCGATGCGGAAGGCGGGTCTCGCCGCGGTGGTCGACGTCGACCCGCAGAGCTCGTAGATCGCCTGGCACGATGGAACGCATGGCGAAGCGCCGGCCGGAGGACATCATCGGCGAGTGGGGGGTCCGCGACGTCACGCCGCCGTCGCAGGCGGAGCGGCGGAAACTGCTCGCGGAGACCGAGCTCAACCCGCTCACGGGACGGCCGCTGAAGCGCCGCGTCCGGCGGTTCCGCCCCGAGCCCGACCGCTATCTGGCGTCGCTCGGCGGGCCGCTCCCGTACATGCAGCGGCTCCGGCGGATCGACGACGCGATCGGGGAGCACGCGGCGCGGCTCGCGCGCGCGTATGCCGAGCGCGGCGGCGACCCGGACGCGTGGCGGCGCGTCGCCGAGCGGTGGGACTTCGGCGAGGTCAACGACCTGATCGACCGCCACAACCGCTACTACCCGATCGAGGCGCGGCTCGCGATGGACCCGCGCACGCGGGACTACGTCGAGGTGGGCGGCCGCCCCTACAGACGGGAGCCGCTCGACGCCGACTGGATCCTCGAGCGGTTCCCGCTCTGAGGCGACATCACTACACTGGCGCGGCTGTGGCGCACGACCACGACCACGATCACGAGCACGATCACGTCGACGAGCCCGACGTCGACGACGAGGAGTCGCGCGAGGAGGCGGAGCGCGACGCGCGGCGCCGGCTCGCGCTCGCGCAGATCCGCCAGTACGGCGACCCCGCGCTGCGGATGCAGGCGCACGAGGTCACCGAGTTCGACGACGACCTCCGGCGGCTGGTCGAGCGTATGACGGCGCTGATGCACGACGCGCAGGGCGTCGGGCTCGCGGCGACGCAGGTCGGCGTCCTCCGGCGGTTGTTCGTCTACGAGCCCGACGAGGACGGCCCGCGCGCGCTCGTGAACCCCGTCGTCGTCGAGCGCGGCGGGGACGTCGCCTCCGACGAGGAGGGATGCCTGTCGCTCCAGGGCGTCCGCGTGCCCGTCGAGCGGGCGACGCGGATCGTGGTCGAGGGCAAGGACGAGAACGGCGAGGACGTCCGCGTCGAGCTCGACGAGTACGGCGCCCGCGTCGTCCAGCACGAGCTCGACCACCTGGACGGCGTGCTGATCATCGACCGCACCGACGACGAGCACCGCAAGGGGGCGCTCTCGACGCTGCGTCCGCGCGCCGTCCTGCGCTAGTGCGCATCGGCGTGGCGGCGACGGCGCCGCTCGGGGCCGACGTCCTCGAGCGCCTCGCCTCGACCCACGAGATCGCGTTCCTGCTCACGCGGCCGGACGCGCCGCGCGGGCGTGGCCGCAGGCTCGCGGCGCCCCCGGCGAAGGAGACCGCGGCGGGCCTCGGCGTCCCCGTCCACCAGCCGGAGAAGCCCGAGCTGCCGGAAGACGTCGCGCGTGTGGTCGTCTGCGCGTACGGCCTCTACATCCCGCCTCGCCTCCTCGAGCGCTCGCTCTTCCTGAACGTGCATCCGTCGCTCCTCCCGCGCTGGCGCGGCGCGGCGCCGGTCGAGCGCGCGATCCTGGCCGGCGACGAGGAGACGGGCGTCACGATCCACGAGACGGTTGCGGAGCTCGACGCGGGGCCGGTGGCCGCGGAGGAGCCCTTCGCGATCGGCGACGCCGACGCCGGCGAGGTGTTCGCGCGAGCGGGCGAGGTCGCCGCACGGCTCGTCGACGCGGTGATCGAGGCGCCCACGTTCCGGCCGCAGGAAGGCGAGGTGACCTACGCCGAGAAGCTCCGCGCGGAGGACCGCGAGCTCGACCTCGGCGACCCGCTCGACGCGTGGCGGCGCGTCCGTGCCCTGTCGCCGCACATCGGCGCGCGCGCGGAGCTGCACGGGCGGCGCGTGACGGTCTGGAAGGCACGGCTCGACGAAGGGCGGCTCGTGCCCGAGGTCGTGCAGCCCGACGGGCGCCGCCGGATGAGCTACGACGAGTTCCTGCGCGGGCTGCGGTGATCGCCCCGGCACGGCGCGCCGCGTTCGACGTCGTGCAACGGGTGTTCGAGCAGGCCGCCTACGCGGACAGGGCTCTCGCGAGCGCCGTCGCCGGGCTCGACGAACGCGACCGCGCGCTCGCGCAGCGGCTCGCGTACGGAACGGTCCAGCGCATGCGGACGCTGGATCTCGGGATCGAGCAGCTGGGCAAGCGGCCGGTCCGCAAGCTCGACCCGCCCGTGCGCGCGTCGCTCCGCCTCGGCGCGTACCAGCTGGCGTACACCGACCTGCCGGAGCACGCCGTCGTCGACGACGCCGTCGAGCTCGTGCGCGCCGCACGCCGCGAGCGCGCCGTCCCGTTCACGAACGCCGTCATGCGCCGGCTCGCGCAAGGCTTCCGGGGGCTCGTCGCGTCGCTCCCCGAAGGGCCGGTGAAGGAGTCGTACCCCGACTGGATCGCCGAGACGTGGACGCGCGACCTGGGCGGCGACGCCGCGCTCTCGCTGATGCGCGCGCAGAACGAGCCGCCGGCGCTCGAGGTGCGCGCGCCGGAGCCGGTCGGCGAGCCGACGGACGTCCCCGGCGCGTACGTCGTCGATCGCGTCGACCCGGCGCGCATGCGGCCGATGAGCCGGGCGTCGCAGCTCGCCGCGCTCGTCGTCGGCTCGCAGGACGGCGAGAGGATCCTCGACGCGTGCGCGGCGCCGGGCGGGAAGACGGCGATGCTGCGCGGCGCGGTCACCGCCGTCGAGGTGCACGCCGGCCGCGCCGCGGCGCTCGCGCGCGGGGTCGGCGAGAGCGTGCGCGTCGTGAACGCCGACGTCCGGGAGCTCGACGAGCGCGGGTTCGACCGTGCGCTCGTCGACGCGCCGTGCTCGGGGCTCGGCGTCCTGGCGCGGCGCCCCGACCTCCGCTGGCGCGCGCGTCCGCTCCCGGAGCTGCAGCTCGAGCTCGTGCGCGCCGCCGCCGACCGGACCTCGCCGGGCGGCACCGTCGTCTACTCCGTCTGCACGCTGAACGCCGACGAGAACGAGGCCGTCGTCGACGCATCGGGGCTCGCCGTCGAGCCGCTCGGCGCGGAGTGGCCGCAGTACGCGCACCCGACCCGGCCGGAGTTCCTGCTGACCCGGCCCGACCGCGACCGCACGAGCGGGTTCTTCATCGCCCGCCTCCGTACGATCTGAGCCGTGGGCTGGTCGGAATGGGTCCGGGAGGTCGAGGTCGAGCCGTCGCTCTACGGCGCCGACTTCGCGCGGCTCGGCCAGCAGGTGGACGCGCTTCTCGCAGTGGGGTGCCGCGTGTTCCACTTCGACGTCGGCGACGGGCACTTCGTCGAGCCGATCACGATGGGCCCGATCGTCCTCCAGGCCGTCTCGCCGCTCGTCCACGCGGCGGGCGGGGCGATGGACGTCCACCTCATGGTCGAGCGGCCGGCGAAGTACTTCGAGGCCGTGCGGGCCGCGGGCGGCGACAGCGTCACGTTCCACTACGAGGCGGTCGACGACGTCGCGGCCGCGATCGCGGCCGCGCGCGGGCGCGGGCTCGAGGCGGGGGTGGCGTTCAACCCCGAGACGGCGCCCGACGCCGTGGCGGCCGTCGCCGGCGACGCCGACCTCGTCCTCTGCATGAGCATCCACCCGGGCTACTCGGGCCAGCCGTTCCAGGAGGCGGCGTTCGAGCGCGTGGCGCGGTTGCGCGAGCTGCTGCCGCAACGCGTGCACATCCAGGTCGACGGCGGGGTCGGCCCGGCGAACGTCGAGCGCCTGCGTGCGCACGGCGCCACGCTGCTCGTGGCCGCGTCGTCGATCTTCGCGCAGGCCGACCCGCCGCAGGCGTATCGCGCCCTCGTCGAGCTCGCGCGTTGACGCTCGCCCGCGCGATCGAGCTCGCGCGGTCGGGACGCGACCGCGCGTACCCGAAGCCGACCGTCGGCGCCGTCGTCGTCTCGGACGGCGAGGTCGTCGGCGAGGGCGTCACCGAGGCCGCCGGGCGTCACGCCGAGGTCGTCGCCCTCGAGGCGGCCGGCGATCGGGCGCGGAACGCGACGCTGTACGTCTCGCTCGAGCCGTGCGACCACCACGGTACGACGCCGCCCTGCACCGGGGCGATCCTCGCCGCCGGCGTCGAGCGCGTCGTCTTCGGGGCGACCGACCCGAACCCCGAGGCCGCCGGCGGCGCCGAGCGGCTCCGGGCGGCGGGTGTCGACGTCGAGCACGTCGACTCGTTCGAGGCGCGCGCGGTCAACGAGGCGTGGCGGACCTGGGTGTCGAGGCGCAGACCGTGGATCGTGCACAAGGTGGGGGTGACGCTCGACGGGCGAGTGGCCGTCCCGGGAGTACGGTGGGTGACGGGCGAGGAGAGCAGACGGCTCGTCCACGAGCTCCGTGCGTCCGTCGACGCGGTCGCCGTCGGCGGAGGCACCGCGCGCATCGACCGGCCGAGGCTCGACGCACGCGGCGTCGAGACGCCGCGCGGCCAGCCGCGCCGGCTCGCCTTCTCGGGCGGCCCGCTGCCGGAGGGTGTCGACCTCGAGCTGCGGACCGGCTCGATCGAGGACGAGCTGCGCGCGCTCGCGGCCGAGGGCGTGCAGTCGCTCCTGCTCGAGGGCGGCCCGACGCTCGCGGCGGCGTTCCTCGAGGCCGACCTCGTCGACAAGCTGCTCGTGTTCGTCGCGCCCACGCTCGGCGGCGACGGCCCGGGTGCGTTCACCGCTCCGCTACCCTCCCCACGCACGCTCGTCCGGCTGCGCTCCCGCCAGGTCGGCCGCGACGTGCTCCTCGAAGCCTATGTCCACGACCCCTGAGTCCCAGCGCGCCGACGACCAGATCGTCACGCATCTCTCGCACTGGCTGACCCGTCAGCTCGGGAACGACGAGCTGCGGCGCAAGGTCGAGGAGATCGGCACGGACGAGCTCCCGCCCGGCGGGCGCGAGGCGGTGCGCGAGCTCCTCGCGCAGCTCGAGACGACCGCCCCCGGCGAGCGCGCACAGCTCGAGGTCGTCGTCCGCGAGGCCGTCGAGACGCTCGTCTACGGCGACTGACGCGGCGGCCCGGTTTCGCCGGGCGCGAAGCGGCAACGTGCGAGGAATGATCCGTGGCGCCCTGCGCGGGGCTCTCGCGACCGTCGTCATGACAGGCGTCTACGCGCTCCGGCCGCAGCTGCCGTTGCCGCCGCAGCTCGTCGGCGACCGCGGGCCGCGGAAGCTCGGGCTCGAGCCGCCCGTCCCCTGGTGGGCGACCCACCTCGCGATCGGCATGACGCTCGGAGCGGCCGCCGAGGGGCTGGGCGTCCGGCGGCGCGTCGCCTACGGCCTCGCCGTCTGGGCGGCGAGCTACGGGACGACGCTCCCCGCCCTCGGGATCTACCCGCGCCTCGACCGCGACGACCGGGCGCGGGCCGCGGCCGGCGTCGCCGCGCACGCCGTCTTCGGCGCCGTTCTCTAACCTGGAACCGTGTTCACGGGGCTCGTTCGCGAGGTCGGCTCGGTCCGGTCGATGGACGGCGGCCGCCTGGTCCTCGAGACGACGCTGGCGGCCGCGATCGGCGACTCCGTCGCCGTCGACGGCGTCTGCCTCACGGTCGTCGCGCACGACGGCGCGACGCTCGCATTCGACGCCGTCCCGGAGACGCTCGCGCGCACGAGCCTCGGAACCCTCGACCGCGGGTCGAGGGTGAACCTCGAGCCCGCGCTGCGCGCGGGAGACGCGCTCGGCGGGCACTACGTGCAGGGCCACGTCGACGGCGTCGGCGCGGTTCGCAGCGTCGCCGCCGAGGGCGACGGCAAGCGCATCTGGTTCGACGCTCCCGCGGACATCCTCCGCTACGTGGTCGAGAAGGGGTCGGTCGCCGTACAGGGGACGAGCCTCACGGTCGCGGAGATCGACGACGGTGGCTTCGCGGTCGCGCTGATCCCGCACACGCTGGAGGCGACGACGCTCGGCGCGCTCGCGGCGGGAGACGCCGTGAACCTCGAGGCGGACGTGCTCGCCAAGTACGTCGAGAAGCTCGTCGCCCGGTGATCCGGACCGACCGGCTCCTGCTCCGGCAGTGGCGGGAGGCCGACAAGGAGCCGTTCGCGGCGTTGAACGCGGACGCGGCCGTGATGGAGCACTTCCCCTCGACGCTGTCGCGCGAGGAGAGCGACGCCCTCGTGGAGAGCGCCGGCGTCGCGATCGCCCTTCGCGGGTGGGGCCTCTGGGCGGTCGAGGCGGACGGCTCGTTCGTCGGCTTCGTCGGGCTCAACGAGCCGGGGTTCATGCCGGGCGTCGAGGTCGGCTGGCGGCTCGCGCGCGAAGCGTGGGGACATGGCTATGCGACCGAGGCGGCGCGCGCGGCGGTTCGGTACGCGTTCGAGGAGATCGGCCTCGACGAGGTGGTCTCGTTCACGTCGACGACGAACGTCAGGTCGCAGCGCGTGATGCAGCGGCTCGGCATGACGCACGACCCCGGCGACGACTTCGACCACCCGCGCGTCGTCGACCCGCGCCTGCGCAGGCACGTCCTCTACCGGCTGCGGCGCGGCTAGCCTTACCCCGTGAGCGTCACGACCCCCTTCGCCACGATCGAGGAGGCGATCGACGAGATCCGCGAGGGGCGGATCGTCGTCGTCGTCGACGACCCCGATCGCGAGAACGAGGGCGACCTGACGATCGCGGCGCAGTTCGCGACGCCGGAGGCGATCAACTTCATGGCGACCCACGCGCGCGGCCTGATCTGCCTCTGCCTGACCGAGGAGCGGGCCGACGAGCTCGGGCTGCGGCCGATGACGGACCACAACGAGGCGCCGCTCGGCACGGCGTTCACCGTCAGCGTCGAGGCGCGCGAGGGAGTGACCACCGGCATCTCCGCGGCCGACCGCAGCCGCACGATCCAGGTCGCGATCCACCCCGATTCGACGGCGAAGGACCTCGTGCAGCCGGGCCACGTGTTCCCGCTGCGCGCCCGCCCCGGCGGCGTGCTCGAGCGCATCGGGCAGACGGAGGCCGCCGTCGACCTCGCCCGCCTCGCCGGCCTGAACCCGTCCGGCGTCGTGTGCGAGATCATGAACGAGGACGGGACGATGGCCCGGGTGCCGGACCTCGTCCCCTACTGCGAGCGGCACGGGCTGAAGATGGTGACCGTCGCCGACCTCGTCGAGTACCGGCGCCGGCACGAGAAGCTCGTCGAGCGCGGCGCGGCCGTCCGTCTCCCGACCGAGTACGGCGAGTTCCGCGCCGTCGCGTTCCGCGAGAAGCTCACGGGCAAGACCCACGTCGCGCTCGTGAAGGGCGACGTCGACGGCGCCGAGAACGTCCTCGTCCGCGTCCACTCCGAGTGCCTCACGGGCGACGTCTTCCATTCGCTGCGCTGCGACTGCGGCGAGCAGCTCGAGCACGCGCTCGCGCAGATCGAGGCCGAGGAGCGAGGCGTTCTCCTCTACATGGCCCAGGAGGGGCGTGGCATCGGGCTGCTCAACAAGCTGCGCGCCTACGAGCTGCAGGAGCGAGGGCGCGACACGGTCGAGGCGAATCTCGAGCTCGGGTTCCCGGCCGACGCGCGCGACTACGGGATCGGCAACCAGATCCTCGCCGACCTCGGCCTGACGACGATCCGCATCCTCACGAACAACCCGAAGAAGCTGACCGGGATCGACGGCTTCGGCCTGACCGTGGTGGAGCAGGTGCCGATCGAGGTCGCCCCGCACGAGGAAAATCGCCGGTATCTGGCCACCAAGAGGACTAAGCTCGGGCATCGCCTGCACCACCAGGACCTGAAGAACCTCGATTACGAACCGGAGCCCGAATGAGCGAGATCGACGAGCACGCCGAGCCGACGACGACCGTCTCGGAGGACACGGACGAGACGCCCGCCGATCCTTTCGAGGGGTGGCCCGCGGCCGAGTCCGCCGGCGTGATCGAGGAGGCGCCGCCCGACGGCACGAGCGTCGAGCACGTCCGCGGCGAGATCCGCGTGCCCGACGGGTACACGGTGCTCGAGGGGACACCGCTCGGGAAGCGGCGGTCCGTCGCGGTCGTCGTCTCCCGCTTCAACGGCGGTCTGACCGACCGGATGCTCGAGACGGCGCTCGACGCGCTCGCCGAGGCCGGGGTCGCGCAGGACGCCGTCACCGTCGTCCCCGTGCCCGGCGCGTTCGAGCTGCCGCTCGCCGCGATGGCGCTCGCGAAGACGCGCCGCTACGCGTGCATCGTCGCGCTCGGCGCGATCGTCCGCGGCGACACGGCGCACTTCGAGTACGTCGCGTCCGAGTGCGCCTCCGGCCTCCAGCTCGCGGGGATCGAGACGGGCGTGCCCGTGGCGTTCGGCGTGCTCACGGTCGAGAACCTCGAACAGGGCGAGGCGCGCATTCCGAGAGCGGCCGACTCGGTGCGCACCGCGCTCGAGATGGCCGACCTGTTCGCGCGGCTCCGGGCGAGCGCCCGCACCTAGCGGCTACACTCCCGGCCGCGATGTCGAAGGTCTGCGCAATCTGCGGGAAGAAGCCTGCGTTCGGGCACCACCGGTCGCACTCGATGGTCGCCACGAAGCGGCGCTTCGACCCGAACCTCCAGCGTGTCCGGATCCTGCTGAAGGGGTCGCCGACCCGGGCGTACGTGTGCACGCGCTGCCTGAAGAGCGGCCGCGTCACGAAGGCCGTCTAGGCACTACGCCGCGAGCTCCCGCCTGAGCCCTGCGACGCTGCTCGCGCTGTTCGCAGCGAGCGCCGCGAGCAGCCTGCCCCGCCGGTCGACGTAGCGTGCGGTGAAGGCGCTCTCGTCCCCGTCGAGGACGACGGCATGCCAGCTCTCGGCGTGGCCGACGTGCTGGAGGCGGAGGCCGAACTGGTCGGACCAGAAGTACGGTTGCTCGTCGTAGGGCTCCGGCTCGCCGGCGATCGCCGCGGCGACCGCGCGAGCCTGCCCGGCCGCGCTCGTCCAGTGCTCGACGCGGAGCCGCCGGCCGAGCGACGGCCGCCACCACGCTGCGACGTCGCCGCACGCGAAGACTCCCGCGGCGGCCGAACGGCCGTGCTCGTCGACGTCGACGGCGCCGCCGAAGGGCGACACGGGCGCGGCGCCGATGCCGACGACCACGACGTCCGCGGGCACGGTCGACCCGTCCGAGAGCTCGACGGCCAGTACGCGGTCGCCCCCGGCGATTCGCGTGACGCCGGCGCCGACCCTGAGATCGACGCCGTGCGCGCGGTAGCGGCGCGCGAGGATCCCGCCGACGTCGGCCCCGACGATGCGGAGCAGCGGCGCCGCCAGGGGCTCGACGACCGTCACGCTCGCCGCGAGCGGCAGCAGCGTCGATGCCGCTTCTGCGCCGACGAACCCGGCGCCGACGAGGACGACGCGCGTAGACGCGTCGACCGCCGCGCGGATCGCGTGGGCGTCGTCGAGCGTGCGGAGCGTGTGCATCCCGGGCGGCCCGTCGATCGTGCGGGCACGGGCGCCCGTGGCGACGACGAGGGCGTCCCACTCGACGAGCTCGCCGCCGACGCGTGCGGTCCGCCTGCCGGTGTCGACGGCCTCGACCGCCGCACCCGTCCGCAGCTCGATGTCGCGGTCGCGCCAGTGGCTCTCCGGCCGGAGCGCGACCTGCGATCGCGTTCCGCCGAGTAGCTCCTTCGAGAGCGCGGGCCGCTCGTACGGGGCGTGCGGCTCGTCTCCCGCGACGACGACGCGGCCCGGGTACTCCAGCGCGCGCAGCGTCTCGGCAACCCGCGAACCGGCGAGCCCCGCGCCGGCGACGAGCACCGTCCCGGTCATGCCGCCTTCACCTCCACGGCGGCGATCGCGCCCATCGGGCACGACGCGGCGGCGTCGAGGACGGAGTCGTCGTCCGTCTCGTGCATGGAGATCGTGGCGACGCCGGAGCCGTCGATCGCGAACAGCGTGGGCGCGGCGTCGACGCACGAGCCGAAGCCGCTGCAGAGCGAGCGGTCGATCGTGACGCGGTAGCGGGCCATTTCGGTTCCTCCTTCGGTCGGTGGCGATCCCACCGTAGGAGGGCTCCGGACAGGGGCGGGTCAAGGCGACGCCAGGCTTCGGCCAAGAACGGGTTAACCGGTCCGCCGGTCGATAGGGTCTAATCCGACAGCCGTGGCGGACGACCTGACGCTGGAGCTGGAGCACGGGCGCCTGACGATCTCGCGCGAAGCGGTCGCCGAGATCGTCGCTGAGACGGCGCTCGCCTCGTACGGCGTCGTCGGGCTGAGCGCCGGCAGCCGTGTCGGGCGCATGTTCCGGCGTGAGGGCATCAGCGTCGACGGGTCGGCGGCGGCGCTCCGGATCGAGCTGCACGTGGTCGTCGAGCACGGCCTGAACCTCGCGGAGGTCGCGGCGACTGTGCGGTCGCAGGTCGCGTACGAGGTCGCGCGGCTGACCGGGCTCGCGGTCGCTTCGGTCGAGGTCGTCATCCAGCGCGTCAGGCAGTCGGCGTGAGGAGCCGCGCGCGCGAGCTCGTCGCCGGAGGCCTCGCTTCGATCGAGGCGCATCGGCGGCGCATCGACGATCTCAACGTGTACCCGGTCCCCGACGGCGACACCGGCACGAACCTCACGCTCACCGTGCGGGCCGTGGACGAGGCGCTCGCGAACGACGGCCCGGACGATCGCGCCGGCCTGGCGCGGGAGATCACACGCGCGGCGCTGATGGGCGCGCGAGGCAACTCGGGAGTGATCCTCTCGCAGATCGTCCGCGGCGCGTGCGACGCGTTCGTGGAGACGGACGACCTCGCGACGCTGCTCCGCTCTGCGAGCGACGCCGCCTACCGGGCGGTCAAGAAGCCGGTGGAGGGGACGATGCTGACGGCGATCCGCGCGATGGCGGACGCCGCCGAGCACGGCGGGGATCTCCGCACCGTCGTTGCGCGCGGCGACGACACCGTCGCCCGGACGCGCGAGCTCCTCCCGATCCTGCAGGAGGCAGGGGTCGTCGACGCCGGCGCGGCGGGGCTGGTGGAGATCGTCCGCGGCATCCACGCCGTCCTGACGGGCGAGGCGCTTCCCGCCGCGCCCCGCGCGGGCGAGATCGGGCTCGACGCGATCCACCGGGCGCCGTCGCGCTTCCGGTACTGCACCGTGTTCGTCGTCGAGGGTGACGGGCTCGACCGGGACGAGCTCGAGCCGCAGCTCGAGCTCCTCGGCGACTCGCTCCTCGTCGTCGGCGACCCGACCGCGCTGAAGGTGCACGTCCACACCGACGACCCCGGACGGGCACTCTCTCTCGGCGTGGCGCGGGGAGCGATCGGCGGGGTGGAGATCGCCGACATGCACGCGCAGACGCTCGCGCGCGAGGAGCGGCTGCTCCACCCGCTCGCAGGCCCGGGAGCGGCGGTCTCGGCCGTCGTCGCCGTCAGCGCCGGCGACGGCAACCGGGCGCTCTTCGAGAGCTTCGGGGCGCTCGTCGTCGACGGCGGTGCGACGATGAACCCCTCCACGGCCGACCTCCTCGCGGCGATCGACCGCGCCCCGGAGCAGCAGGTCGTCGTCCTGCCGAACAACGGCAACGTGATCATGAGCGCGGAGCAGGCGGCGGACGCGTCGGACAAGGACGTGCAGGTCGTCCCGACGCGGTCGATCCCCGCCGGCCTCGCCGCCGTCGTGTCGTTCGACCCGGGCGCCGCCGCCGAGACGAACGCCGCAGCGATGGCCGCCACCGTCGCCGCCGTGACGACGGGGGCCGTGACCGTCGCGGGGCGCGACGTCCAGCTGAACGGCGTTGCCGTGCGGGCCGGAGAGTGGCTCGGCCTCGCCGACGGCGAGCCGGTCGCGGGCGGTGACACGTTCGAGGACGCCGCGCGCGGCGTCCTCGCGAGGCTCCTGCGCGAGCCGCGCGGGGTGCTGACGCTGCTCACCGGCGAGGACGCTCCCGCGCTCGACGGCCTCCTGTCGTACGTCGAGGCCGAGCATCCCGAGCTCGAGCTGGACGTCCACCAGGGAGGGCAGCCCCACTACCCCCTCCTGCTCGCCGCCGAATGACGCCGGTCAGGGTCGCGATCGTCGAGGACAACGACGTCTTCCGGGAGACGCTCGAGCTCCTGTTCGGGATGCGCGAGGAGGTCGAGGTCGTCGGCAGCGCCGCGTCCGGCGACGACGCCCCGGAGCTCGCGCGTCGCGCGGAACCCGACGTCGTGCTGATGGACTACCGGATGCCCGGCCTCAACGGCGCAGAGGCCACGGCGGCCGTGCTCGCCGCGGCGCCCGCCACGAGGGTGATCTGCCTCACGGCGTCCGTCACCACCGAGGAGGTCGACGAGGTTCTCGCTGCCGGCGCCGTCGCGTGCGTGACGAAGGACGAGGACTTCGACCGGCTGCTGCGCGTCGTCTGCGAGGCTGCTGCCTCGTGAGACTCACCACCGAGAACACCGCGGTCGTGCTCGACTCGACGGCGGATTTTCCCGAGGCACCCGACCGGTTCCCGAACTTCCGCGTCGTGCCGCTCTACGTCCGCTTCGGCGACGAGAGCTTCCGCGACTACGTCGACATCGACCCGCAGCGGTTCTACGCACGGCTCGAGTCGGCGCCGGAGCTGCCGACGACGTCGCAGCCGACGCCCGCCGACTTCCTCGCGGTCTACGAGGACCTCGTGCCGCGCTACGAGCGGGTGCTGTCGCTGCAGATCTCGTCGACGCTCTCCGGCACGTTCGCGAGCGCACAGACGGCCGCCCAGGAGCTCGCGAGGGACACGGTCCGCGTCATCGACACCCGCACGGTCTCGGCCTCGCTCGCGCTGCTCGCGATCGGCGTCCAGCGCAGGCTCGAGCGCGGGACGACGGACGAGGAGGTGGACGCGTTCGTCGCACGGCACGCGCGCGACCACCGGCTGCTCTTCACGGTCAACACGCTCGAGTACCTCGCCCGGGGCGGGCGCATCGGCAAGGCCGCCGCGTTTGCGGGGAACCTGCTCAACGTCAAGCCGATCCTGACGATCCGCGACGGCGAGGTGGTGCCGCTGAAGCGCGTGCGGGGGAACCAGAAGGCGTTCGCCGAGTTCGAGCGGGCGTTCGTCGAGTCGTCGACGGACTCGCCGACGCTGCGCGTGGGCATCGCGCACGCGGCTGCGCCCGAGCGCATGGAGGCCTTGCGAAAGATGGTCCGCGCGACGCGTCCGCAGGCGCAGGTCGAGGTCGCGACCACGCTCGGCGCCGTCGTCGGCACCCACGCCGGACCTGGCACGGTGGGGTTCTTCTGGTTCGACGACCCCACGTAGCGCTGCCGACCTCCGTCTCCGACCGCAAGCCGCCCGCCGACCGCGCCGCGCCCGCGGCGCCGCCGTTCGACGCGCTCCTCGTCGTGTCGTTCGGCGGGCCGGAGGGCCTGGACGACGTGATGCCGTTCCTCGAGAACGTGACGCGCGGGCGCGGTGTCCCGCGCGACCGCCTGCTCGAGGTCGCGCACCACTACGAGCAGTTCGGCGGAGTGAGCCCGATCAACGCGCAGAACCGCGCGCTGATCGCAGCGCTCGAGGTCGAGCTGCAGACGCGCGCAATCGACCTCCCGATCTACTTCGGCAACAGGAACTGGCGCCCGTTCCTCGAGGACACGCTGCGCGAGATGCACGACGCCCGAGTCGTCAACGCGCTCGCGTTCCTCACCTCGGCCTACAGCTCCTACTCCGGCTGCCGCCAGTACCGCGAGAACCTCCATGTGGCACAGCGGTCGGTGGGCGCGGGCGCGCCGGCTGTCTCACGGCTGCGCATGCTGTACAACCACCCGGGATTCGTCGCGGCGAACGCCGACCGCCTGCGCGAGGCGCTCGCCTCGGTCCCCGCCGACTCGCACGTCGCGTTCACGGCGCACTCGATCCCCGTCGCGATGGCGAGGAACTGCGCCTACGAGGCGCAGCTGCGAGAGACGGCGCGGCTCGTCGCCGAAAGCGCGGGCGTCGACCGGTGGCGCGTCGTCTACCAGTCGCGAAGCGGCCCGCCGAGCGTGCCGTGGCTCGAGCCGGACGTCGTCGACCACCTCGAGGAGCTCGCTCGCGCGGGCGCCCCGGGCGTCGTCGTCGCGCCGATCGGCTTCGTGTCGGACCACCTCGAGGTGCTGTACGACCTCGACGTCGAGGCGCGCGAGGCCGCCGTGCGGCTCGGCCTGCCATTCGCGCGCGCCGGCACCGCCGGCACGCACCCGGCGTTCGTCGTGGCGATCGCCGATGCGGTCGCGGAGCGGCTCGACTCCGGCGCGCCGCGGCGCTCGGTCGGCCGCTTCGGGCCGAGCCACGACACCTGCGCACCCGACTGCTGCCTCCCCGGCACCGGCCGGCCTTCGCCGTGGGAGGAACCGGCCTAGTCGTCCTCGGGGTGCGACCGGCCGCTCCCGCCGCCGTGGTCGTCGCCGCCGCTCGTCGTCGTGGGAACCGTCGCGGGGGGCGACGGTGCGGTCGTCGTCGGTGCGGCCGGGGCCGGCACCGACGCGACGGGAGCGAGGCGGCCGACGGGGTCGCTGCCCGCGCCGCCGTAGGAGAGGAGCGCCACGTTGACCGCGACGACCGCCGCGACGGCGACGACGGCGGCGAGCAGCCACCTCACGCGGCGGCCCTGCGCCGGGGCGGGACGAGCGCGCGCCACGCGGTCGCGCCGGCGACGGCGCCCAGCGCGCCGAGGTAGAGGCCGCGCGCCCACGGCTGTGCCGTGTCCGTCCCGGCAGCGACGCCGTGCACGGTCGCCATCGCGAAGAGAGCGTACGTCAGCCAGTGCAGCCGTCGCCACACGCGGGCGCCGATCCGCCTGCGGACCCAGAACGACGCCGTGACGACCACGAAGAGCCAGGCGGCGACGACGCCGATCGCGACCGCGAGCGGGCGGTAGCCGACGAGCCCCGGGACGAAGAGCGCGAGGGGCGTGACCTTCACCGTCGCGTCGAGGACGAGCGCGACGCCGTGCAGCGCGAGCGCGCCGAGGCCCGTGAGCGCGAGCGTCCTGTGCACCTCCGTGACGCTGGCCGGCCGGAGCCGCGCGAACGGGCGCGACTTGAGGACGAGCCCCGCGAGCACGGACAGCGTGAGGATCGCGTACGCCGCGAGGCCTCCGGCGCGCGCGAGCAGCCAGAACGTCGGGTCGTGGTGCATCTAGATGCCACCCGTCATGACGATGCGGCCGTCGGCCGTCACGAGGACCGCAGGCGCAGCGGCCGCGACCGCGGCCGACTCACCGCCGAGGAGGAGCACCTTCGCGAGCACCTCGGCCGCGATCGCGTCGTCGCCGACGGCGGTGACCCGGACGAGGTCGGACTCGGCGGGAGCGCCCGTCGCGGGATCGATCAGGTGATGCCGCGACCGTCCGCCGAGGCGCCAGCGGCGTCCGTCCACCCCCGACGTCGCCAGGCCGCCGCGGTCCAGCCCGAGCGTCGGCCCGCCCTCGACGGCGACGGCCCACGTCCCTTCGGCGGGGACGCCGCGCACGGCGACGTCCCCGCCGGCGCTCACGAGCGCGGGCCCCGCGAGCGCGAGCAGCTCGGCCGACCGCTCGGCGGCGAACCCCTTCCCGATCCCGCCGAGGTCGAGCCGGAAGCCGGGCTCGATCGAGATGCGACGGCCGCGGATCTCGACGGCGCCGCCGCACGGCGCCGGCGCGGCGGACCGGTCCCGGTCCGCCGGCAGATCGTCGAACGGCCGGTCGTACCCGGCGGCGACGAGCGCGTCGTGGACCGTCGGGTCGAACACGCCGCCGGTCCGGTCGCGTGCCGCGAGCGCCGACTCGACGACGTCGGCGAGGTCGGCGGAGACGTCCATCGTCCCGGCCGCGTTCAACCGCGACAGCTCCGAGTCGCTCCGGAACCGCGACATCACGTGTTCGAGCCGGGCGAACTCCGTCTCGGCCGCGTCGAGAGCGGGGTCGCCGTCGGCGGCGTCGAGGTGGAGCTCGATCGTGGTCCCCATCGCGCGGAACGTGCGGCTCCTCATCACGACACCTTCGTGACGGTGAGCGGCGGGAGGGTCACCACGCGCACCGACGGCGTCACGGGAACCGACGCGAGCCGGTTCGAGGCGTTGCGCTTCGCGAGCGCGCTTTGGTACACCGCCCACCTGGCGCGTACGACCTTCTGCACGCGCAGCGACTCGGCCTGGATCTGCTGCTGCCGGGCGGCGAGCGCGGCGACGCGCGCGTCCGCCGCGGCGGCCCTCTTCGGCGCCCACGGATGGGCGACGACCGCTGCCCAGGCGAGGAAGAACGCGAGGATGCCGACGACGAGCGCGTAGAGCCTGGCGACGTGGTCAGTCATCCGAGCCCTCGTGCTCACGGCCGTGCTCGGCCTCGTTCTCGTGCTCGCCGTGGCGATGGATCACGCGGACGACCGCGGGCGACCGCTTGTAGACGACGGTCTGCGGAACGGCTGCCGGCCGCGCCGCTGCCGCTGCCGGCAGCGCCGGCGGCCGCGAGCGCAGCTCCGCCCGGAGGCGCGCCTGCGCGCGGTCGAGTGCGGCGCTCTGCCGGGCGATCTGCGTCGACGACACCTTCGGCGCCGACGCCGACGCGCTGAGCTGCGTCGACCGGATGGCTGCGAGCCCGCCGAGGACGACGGCGGCGGCGAGCACGAGCGAGATGAGGAGTGCGTGTGTGCGTGTCATGGCGCCACCGTAGGACGGCGTCCGCGAGGGTCGGGAAAGGCGGACGACAAGACTTCGCCAAGAATCGGTGAATACGCCGAAGCGGCCCTCGCCGCTCCTGCGACGATGCGGCCGTGAAGCTGCTTCTCGTCGAGGACGACGACTCGATCGCCGAGCCGCTCGCCGACGGCCTCCGCCGCGAGGGGTTCGAGGTGACGCGGGCGGCGACCGGCGCCGAGGCGCTCGACGCACCCCCCGCCGACCTCGTGCTGCTCGACCTCCGGCTGCCGGACGTCGACGGGCTCACGGTGTGCCGCGAGCTCCGCGCGCGGTCGGACGTGCCGATCATCGTCGTCTCGGCGCGCGGGGAGGAGGTCGACCGCGTCGTCGGCCTCGAGCTCGGCGCCGACGACTACGTCGTGAAGCCGTTCGGGCTGCGCGAGCTGATCGCGCGGATCCGCGCCGTCTCGCGGCGGACGGGCGGCCGCGAGCGGGCGGAGGGCGAGGAGTTGGCGGCGGGGCCCGTCCGCATCGACGTGCGCGGCCACCGTGTCACGGTCGGCGGCGACGAGGTGCATCTCACGGCGAAGGAGTTCGACCTGCTCGAGGTGCTCGTCCGTGACGCGGGCGCGGTCGTCGACCGGGAGCGGCTGCTGCGCGAGGTCTGGAACACGACGTGGTACGGGTCGTCGAAGACCGTCGACGTCCACGTGGCGTCGCTGCGCCGCAAGCTCGGCGACCCGACGCTGATCGAGACGGTCCGCGGCGTCGGGCTGCGCTTCTCGGCGTGACGCGCCGGCTCCTCGCGAGCTACCTGGCGCTGACCGTCGTGGTGCTGGTCTCGCTCGAGGTCCCGCTCGCGATCGTCAACGCGCGCAACGCGCGCCAGGATCTCACCGCGAAGGTCGAGCGCGACGCGTTCGCCGTCGCGTCGCTCTCCGAGGACGTTCTCCAGCACGGGGCGAGCTCGCCGGCGCTGCAGCGGCTCGCGGTCGCCTACGACCGGCGCACCGGCGGGCGCATCGTCATCGTGAATCGTCGCGGCGTGAGCGTCGCGGACTCGCGCCCGACGTTCGCGGGCGAGCGCCGGTTCGGGAGCCGCCCCGAGATCGCGGCCGCGCTGCGCGGTGCCGTCGCCACGGGCATCCGCTCGTCGGCGACGCTGCGCACGCGTCTGCTCTACGTGGCCGTGCCGGTCGCGTCGTCCGGGGCGGTCCACGGCGCGGTGCGGATCACGTACCCGACGTCGACGCTCGACCACCGCGTCCGGCGGTACCGGCTCGTGCTCGTCGTCGTCGCCCTCGTCGTGCTCGCGGCCGCCGCCGCCGTCGGGCTGATCCTCGCGTGGTCGATCGTCCGTCCGCTGCGCCGCCTCCAGGAGGCTGCGGCGCGCGTGGGGCGCGGCGACCTCGACGCGCGCGCCCCGGAGGACCAGGGGCCTCCGGACTCCCGGCGCCTCGCGGCGGAGCTGAACCGGACGACCGCGACCCTCGCGGCCCTCGTTCGCTCCCAGGAGCAATTCGTGGCCGACGCGTCGCACGAGCTGCGGACGCCGCTGACGGCGCTCCGGCTCCGGCTCGAGAACGGGGACACGGCGGGCGCGCTGCCCGAGGTGGAGCGGCTGACGGGCCTCGTGGCGGAGTTGCTCGCGCTGGCGCGTGCCGACTCGTCGGGCGGCGGAGCAGCGCAGGTCGACCTCGCGGCCGTCGTGGAGGAGCGCGTGCGGCAATGGGAGGCGTATGCCCTCGAGCGCGGCGTGCACATGGTC
>DASWRL010000005.1:0-35415 GCA_036403195.1 Gaiellaceae bacterium | reverse complement strand
GTTGCTGGCCCTTGGCGCTCGGGTAACAGCAGTCGGTGTGGTTCATCAACCCGCCGGCGTAGGCGTTGCACGTTCCCGCAGGTCCACATTCGTGGCCAGTGGCGCGGCAGCTCGAGCGTTGACGGCGGCCGCCGCACGATGAGACGGATGGTCGCTCTATCGGGCGTCGAACGGGAGCGCCGAGGCGTGTCGATACGAGCGCGTACATCGGACTGTCAACTCCAACGGCACCAACCCGACACAGCTCACCCACGGCCCTGAAGCACATCTCGCCGCGTGGGGATCGCACCCCTGAACGACGCAACTCGCCGGCCGAGGAAGGTTCGCTCCCCGGAAACCGGGTACGTGGCAATTTCCTCACGACGGAAGGGACCGGATGGCAGAGCTGTCGAATCTGGAGTCGAAGCTTGGTGAGGTCGTCGGATTGGCGATGGCTTCACAGGCGGCAACGCGGAAGGTCGCGACGCTCGCCCGCAAGGAGCAGCGCAGCGGTCTCGCTGCGCTGCTTCAGAAGATGCAGGCAGAAGCGAAGGAGGCCGAACAACGAGGCCGGGAGGTTGCCGGCACGATCGACGGGAAGAAGTCGGCGATCCTCGCCGAGGCGCGCCAGGTCAAGCAGAAGGGCACGCAGATGATGGACACGTATCTCGACGAGGAGTCGGACGCGCTCGACGGTCTCGAGTTCCTGACGATGGCGGAAGCGGGAGAGGCCGGCCACTGGGAGATCCTCGCCCACCTGAACAAGCGGGCGAGACACCCCGGCGTCAAGCAGCTGACGAGTTGGGGAATGCCGATCCAGAAGCGCCACCTGACCGACATCCGCGCCTCGTCGCTGCAACTTGCCGACAACGAGGATCCGAACGAAGCGGCCTGACCGGGGTCTCAGCGAAGCGCCGCACGTGCGTCGCGCGTTTGGATTCCTGAACGGTCGGGGCATCGTGTGAGCGACAGGGTCTGCCGCGCGTCTTCGGCGAGACGGGCGGCGTGGCTCCGTCAAGGCAGGCAGAAGGCCGTCCCTCCCCCATCCGGACGGCCTTCCGCCGTGGCCGGCCTGGCGAGCTCCTCCAAGCCGCCGGCGTAACGCGCGCGGCAGCGGGTAGCCGTCCGAGGGACGGCAACCGAGGGAGGCTCAACGGTGGAGATCGACCGGCAAACGATCGTCAGCCTGCTCCGCGAACGGGGCGAGCACGAGAAGGCCGAGCAGGCAGACCAGCAACTTCCCGACAGGGTCGACCACGAGCACGACGGCCAGCAACTCGAGCAGTTCGGCCTCAACCCGCAGGAGGTCATCAGCAAGATCGGGCTGTAGAGCACGGCGCCGGAGAGGGAGGCACGAACGCGCGGCCTCCCTCTCCCGCCGTCCAGCCACACGCGGCGTCTGTCAGCGCGCCCGTTCGAACAGACGCTGGAGCGCAACCGCGGTCGCGAGACCCGTGGCGACGCCGCCGTGCGGTAGAGGATGAGGCTCGCGTGTTTTGGGGTGGCGTACGCACCGCCCGCACGTCACGGCGCCGTAGACTCCACGTGTGGGCGTCACATTCACGATCGACGGCAGCAACCACGGTCGCGACCGCGGAGACCGCTCTGCCGCCGAATCGCCTGCGCCCGGCGACGTCTAGCGGATGGGCTACGTCGTCTTCCAGGAGCTTCCCGACACCCCGGTCGACGAAGTCGACGTCCGTACGATGAGAGAGCTGCTCTGGAACCAGCACACGCTCGCGACCCGGTCCGCCGTGCGGAAGATCGACGAAGCGCTGACGCGATCCGAAGACGCCCGGATGCCGATCGAGCTCGAGCATCACGAGCTCGCCGATCTCCAGCTCGTCCTCCGTGAACCGACGCTCAAGGCCGACCGGCCGTCACTCATGCGCTTCCGACTGGCGCTCGAGCAACTGCTCGCCTAGCGTTCGCTCACCGCCGGTTCAGGACCCTTTTCCAGCCGGTGTTGCCACGGCTTCTCCCGTAGATCTCGCTGAACGTCAGTGTGCTGTACGGGAACCACCCGTCGTCGCGCTCACCGGCGCTGATCACGTTCGTTCCGCCGGCAAGGGCACGTGCGGCGGCCGATACCACGTCCTGCTCGGCTGAAAGCTCCTGGTCGGCTTCGACCTCTGCGGCGGTCAGCGTGCCGCCGCGTGCGAGCGCCAACTCCACGAGACGGGTCGCCGCCTCCTCGAACGTCATCATCGCCTGCTCCCCGGTAGACCGGCGCAGGCTATCGGCAACCCGTCGAGACCGACGTTTCACCGCACCCTCTCGCGGCCAAACACCACCAGCGACTTCCTACAGAAGGGTGGTGTTCGATGGCGGCAGGCACGGTCGGCCGTGGGAGGCGGACGTCGGGAGACAACCTCCTGATGCGCCTCAGCTCGGAGACGAAGCATGCGACGAAGACGACGGAGTTCTACGCGATGATCGCGATCATCGCGGGGATCTTGATCGCCTCGTGGATCGTGGGGCAGGGCGACGGCAACGGCAACGCGAACGTCGATGCGTTCCCGGCAGTTCGGGCGTGGCTGTACGTCGCGATCGTCGGGGTCGGCTACATGGTCAGCCGGGGCCTCGCGAAAGCAGGCAGCCGCGATCCCTACTGGGCGAGCGGTGACGATCTCCCGGGCACGCGGGATGCCGACCAGGCGGCCCGGCGCGACAGGTAGAGCGACCGTGCGTGGGGGACGCAAGAAGTCTGCGTCCCCCACGCGCACACGACGCCAGTCGAAGACCGCGACATGCTGCGTACCCTTGCCATCGGCATCGCGATCGCGCTCGTCGTGTTCGCCCTGACCGCGGGTCACGTCGTGTTCCTGCCGTTGCTCTTCCTCCCCCTCGGACTGTTCTCGTTCGGCCATCGACAGAACCGCCGCCGCCGCGGGTGGTGGTGAACCCGGTCGCGCGTCGACGTCGGCGAGCTCTGTCAGGATGCGGGTTGATGACGGCGACGATGGGCGTGGCGGTACAGAAGGTGGAGGGAGTCGAGGGATGGCAGCACGTCGCGGGCCTTCCGATCGATGATGTCGCACTGCTCGGGCGGATGTGTACCGACGGCCAACTCGCCGCGGTGCGCCGTGATTGCGAGACGGCGCTTCTGCATCCGGGCTCGGGCCGCGAGGTGCGCGTTCTGCTCTCCGAGTGCGCGCCGCTTGCCGACGCGCTCCGGAACTGGGGATCGATGCTGACGCCGGGTCTCGCAGCGCTCGAGACCGCTCTCCGCGACATCTGAGCGTCGCTGTGGTTCGGGAGAATGATCCGGGCGACGGCTGCGCCCATCTGCCGCCACGGCAAAAGCCGAGGCTACGCGGCGTCTTTCACGAGGGCGCGTTCTACGGCGCGGTGGTCCTCGGCGTGCCGCTGGTCGCGACGGCTGAGCCGGGCCGCGCGCGGTTCGCCGCCGCTGTGTACGCGAGTTGCGCTGCTCTCTGCTTCGGCGCGAGCGCCCTCTACCACAGGCCGACGTGGCGGCCGCGCGTACGCGGCTGGCTCGCACGGCTCGACCACGCGGGCATTTACCTGCTGATCGCCGGCACCTACACGCCGCTTTGCCTGCTGGTGATGAGCGCCGGCTGGGGCAAGGTGATCCTGACGATCGTCTGGAGTGGCGCCTGCGCAGGAATCCTCCTGAAGCTGGTCTGGCTTCGGTCCCCGAAGTGGCTCGCCGCAGTCATCGCCCTGACGCTCGGATGGGTCGCCGTGATCGCCTTCGGCCAGCTCCTGAAGATCGCTGCTGCCGGCCTGCTGCTGCTCGTAGCCGGCGGGCTCCTGTACTCGCTCGGAGCCGTCGTGTACGCCCGGAAACGCCCGGACCCGATCCCGCATCTATTCGGCTACCACGAACTCTTCCACGTACTGACCGTCGCAGCAGCCGGCTGCCACTACGCAACGATCGCCCTCTGGGTCATTCCGCGCGGCTAGCGGGAGCTCGAGCGCATCCGTCTCCGGGTCCGGGACGTGGACGTGCGATGATGGAGGTATGGAGAACTGGCGAATCGAGCGTTCTGTTGCGATCTCGCCCGCGGACGGCTCCGATGCCGACGCCGCCTACCGCGTCACTGTCGGGTACGGCGAAGAGCGAGCCGAGGTCATCGTCGAGTTCACAGCGCCCTCGGCGGTCGCCTCGGTTGGGTACGCCGAGGAGATCGTTCGGAAGTACCTGAAGGACGACGAGCCCCCGCAGCAGGTGGTCGTGGCACCCGACGGGAGCGTGCGCATCGAGACGGAACCGCTGGACACTCTGCGCACCCCTCGCAGCGAGCATGCGACACCCGACCAAAAGCGTGGGCGTCGCCGGCGCCGCTGATCCTTGACTGGGGGCGATATGAGCGAACGGATCGAGCGTGATTCGGCGGGACGCTACGAATTGCGTTACGGCGACGGCGGCTACGCCGGCACCTTCGTGACCACGTCGCCGACGTGGGAGGTCGGCGACGTCTTCTCGACCGGTGACGGCAGAACCCTCCGGATCACCAACATCGTGCCGCCGCAGCTGATCGAGCCTTCGGACAGGCCGAAGCACGGCCTCTGGGAGGTGGAGCGGACGTGAGCGAGCTCGAAGCGAATCCCGGCGAGAGCCGGCAGCTCCGAGACGTGACGATCCACGTCCGCGAAACCGCCCCCGGACGATTCGAGGCGACGTTCAAACCCGTCGATCCGGGACACATCGCACGTAACGGCTACACCCTCGATACCACTCGGGGCCTGCGCGGGCGCACGATCGCCGAGGTACTGGATCGGGCCGAAGCCAACTGGCGACAGAACTACCCCGACCCCTAGAAGCGCCACCGCTGTCGCGGGTGGCCGTCAATGGTCGCGGCGTCGTCCTCGTCGTGGTGGCCGGCGTGAGGCGAAGTGCTCGGCTTGCTCCAGAGCCTGACCGGCACCGTGCACGACGGTGGTCAGGGGATCCGTCGCGACGGTGACCGCGAGGCCGGTCTGACGTTGGAGGAGCTGGTCGAAGCCGCGGAGGAGGGCGCCGCCGCCGACGAGGGTGAGGCCGCGGGTCGCGATGTCGGAGACGAGCTCCGGCGGTGTGCGTTCGAGCACGAGCTTGACCGCATCCACGATCTGCGCGAGTGGGCGTTGCAGGGCGGCACGCACCTGGTCGGCCTCGACGGTCGTACGCCGGAGCAGGCCGCTGACGAGGTCGCGGCCCGCGACGTCGGCTGCGGCGGCGACGTCCGCGCCGGCGACGGCCGCGCCGATCTCGATCTTCAGCGCCTCGGCCTGTTCCTGGCCGATCTGCAGCCGCTGCTCGTGGTGAAGGACGCTCACGATCGCCTCGTCGAGGTCGTAGCCGCCGACACGGATCGCGTGGCTGACGACCATGCCGCCGAGCGCGGTGACCGCCATCTCCGAGGTTCCGCCGCCGACGTCGACGACACAGGAACCGGAAGCCTCCGCGACGGGCAGTCCGGCGCCGATCGCCGCCGCCAGCGGTTCCTCGATCAGAAACGCCCGGCCCGCCCCCGCCGCCAGCGTCGCATCCTCGACCGCCGCCCGCTCGACCTGCGTCGCACCGGAAGGGACGCAGACCATCACGTCCGGGCGTCGCCCGACCCGGCTGATCACACCGCGGATGAAGTAGCGGAGCATCTGCTCGGTCACCTCGAAGTCTGCGATCACCCCGTGCCGCAGCGGCCGCGTCGCGTGGATATGGGCAGGAGTCCGGCCGATCATCCTGCGGGCCTGCTCACCGACCGCAAGCACCTCGCCGCTTGTCTCGTCTACCGCGACCACGGACGGCTCGAACAGGACGACCCCACGACCCCGCTGGTAGACGACCGTGTTCGCGGTACCGAGGTCGAGCGCGAGCTGACGCTCCGCCCCCACCCGACGCAGCTCCCGCCAACCCCGCATGCGGTGGTACGGACGCGCCCTCAGGCCGACGGCGGCGTCGCGACCGTCGCCACCGCCTCGACGCCGCGGGAACGCAGCGGAAGCCGGTCGAGCCACGCGTGCGCCCCGAGCCGCGCGAGGATCGCTTGCGCCTGCTCGAGGTCCTGCCCCGACTCCGCGAACGTGATCGCCTGCCAGTACGGCATGCCGATCTCGCGGAAGATGCGGCCGGCCTCTGCGAAGCCGGCGGCTGCGTCCTCGCCGCGCTCGAGGGCGATCTTCGCGCCGAGCCGGCTCGCCTGGGCGTCGACGAAGCCGCGCCGTTCGACGAGCGGTATCGACTCGAGCTGCTGCAGCAGCACTCGCGCACGCTCGACCTCACCGAGCGCGAGCGACGCCTCGACCGCCGTCACGTAGCCGAAGACCTCGTAGTGCGGCTGGTTCAGGGTGCGCCAGAGCTCCGTCGCCTCACGCGCCCGTTCCTGCGCGTCCGCGAACCGGCGCTCCTCGAAGCAGACCTGAGCGTCGGCGAGGAGGTAGATGCTCTTCGTCTGCAGGTCGCTCGAGCGACCGAGCTCGGCCTCGCGGTCGAGGAGCGCACGCGCCTCCGCAACGAGCCCTCGGCCGACGAGCAGGTCGATGAGCGGACTGAGTCGGATCGCCGTGCCGAACTCGTGCTCGCCGACGCCGAGCGGGTCGAGCAGCGCCCACGCGTCGTCCCAGTCGCCCGTGAGCACGAGTGCCTCCGCGAGCTGACCGACGACCAGCGCCTCCCACGTCCGGTCGCCGCGGAGCCGCGCCTGCGCCAGTGCGTCCTCGAGCGTCGAGCGCGCCTCCTCGAGGTGGTCGTGCTCGATCGACAGCCCCGAGAAGTTGAACTGCGCGCGGAGGAGCGTGGTCGTCAGGTCGTTCGCCTTCGCGATCCTGATCGCCTCGCGCAGGAGCGCACCCGCTTCGTGCGGCCTGTGGTACAGCAGCGTCGCCTTCGTCGTCAGGGTCTCGGCGAGCACCTCAGGGAGCCGCATCACCTCCCCCATGTCGAGAGCGACTTCGGTCGTCGCGAGTGCGAGCTCGCGCTCGCCGGCGAAGTAGGCGATCCGTGAGAGCTGGGCGGCGACGAGGGCGATCTCGGGCGACCGCGGCCCGCCGATCAGCTCGTCGTATGCCGGTCGCATCAGCTCGAGCGCCTCGCTGACGCGATCGGCGGTGCGGAGCACCTCGGCAAGGCGAGCGGCGACCCGCGCCGCGGCGTGCCTCTCGCCCTGCTCGCGCAGGAGCCGTCCCGCCTCTTCGAACGCGCGCTCGGCGGCCTCGATCTGGACGTCCTTCCCCCATTCGCGGCCGGCACGTTCGAGCAGCTCGGCGCGCTCGAGGGGCGCGTCCGTCAGTTCGGCGGCGCGCTCGAAGTACCGGGCGGCCTCGCCTGCGGACGCAAGCGAGCTCGCGCGCGCGCCGGCGCGCACGAGCGCGAGCCGCGCGAGCTCGCGCAGCTCGGCGGCGTCTGCATGACCCGGACCGAGCCGATACGCGTCGAGGTAGTGGGCGGCGATCACGGCGGCGATGTCGTCGTCGTCCTCCTGCACGAGGTGCGCCGCGGCTGCGAGATGGCGCCGCTTCCGATCGTGGACGGAGAGGGTGTCGTAGGCGACGCGTCGCAAGATGTCCTGCAGGAACGCGAGCTGGTTGCGCTCGGGCGACATCGGGTCGAGCTGCCGGGTGAGGATCTCCTTTCGCAGCAGCGACTGCAGATGCGGCTCGAGCTCCTCCTCACCCCGTCCGGAGATCGCGGCGAGGCCGGTGCGCGTGAACGTTCGGCCCAGCACGGACGCGTCCTCGAGCAGCCGCCGTTCTTCCGCGGCGAGCGTGTCGAGCCGCGCTGCGGCGAGTGACTGCAGCGTCTCCGGGATCGCAAGCGTCTCGATCGGACCGGCTGGACGGTACTGCTCGCGGTCTCGCTTCAGCAGGCCGCGGTCGAGCAGCATACGGACGGTCTCGACGGCATAGAGCGGGATGCCGTCAGCCTGCTCGACGACCCGTCGCCGGAGCTCGTCCGGCAGGCCGGGCACCGTCCCCGCGAGCAGCGTCTCCATCTCGGCCGCCTGAAGCGACTCCAGGAACAGCGAGGTGAAATCCCGGCGACCGACGCCCCACGCGCTGCGGCGCTCCGCAAGCTCGGGCCGGGCCAGCGTGACGACGTAGATGGGATGGTCGCGCGCCCAGTCGAGGAGGTACTCGATGAAGTCGAGCAGACCCCCGTCCGCCCATTGCAGGTCTTCGAAGACGAGCACGACCGGGTCGACGGCCGCCATGCGCTCGAAGAAGAGACGCCATGCCGAGAAGAGGTCCTCCTTGTCGGGCGCGCTGCGGTCGGCGAGACCGAGCAGGTGCGCGAGCCGCGGCTCGAGGAACGCCCGTTCGTCCCCGTCGGGGACGAACGCGGCGAGCGTCTCGCGCAGCTTCGGCAGCGCGGTGTCGGCACCCTCGTCCGCCGACACACGCGCGCGCATACGCACCATCTCCGCGAGCGCCCAGTACGCGACACCCTCCCCGTATGCGAGGCAGCGCCCGCGATGCCAGAGCACGTCCTCGATCAGCCCGTCGGTGTACTTCTCGAACTCCCAGCTCAGTCGTGACTTCCCGATTCCCGCGATGCCGACGATCGAGACGAGGCGCGCGCGACGCTCTTCCGCGGAGGCGTGGAAGAGCTCCTTCACCAGACGGAACTCGCGCTCGCGGCCGACGAACGGCGGCTCGAGCCCGTCCGAGCGGCCCTCGCCGCGGCGCGCCGCAATCACACGCCGCGCGCGGTGCAGCCGGAACCGCTCGGCCTTTCCCTTCAGCTGGTGGAAGCCGAGGTCCTCGTAGGCGATCGCTGCCTCCGTCGTGCGGCGGGTGACGTCGCCGACGACGACGGTGCCCGGCTCCGCCACGCTCTGGATGCGCGAGGCCGTGTTGACGAGGTCGCCTGCGACCATGCCCTCGCCCCGAGCACCGACGGTGACGGCCGCCTCGCCGGTGAGCACACCGACGCGCAGCTTCACGTCCGCACCGAGCTCGTCCGTCAGCCCCTGCACGGCCGCAACGAGGTCGAGGCCGGTCCGGACCGCGCGCTCGGCGTCGTCTTCGTTCGCCGTCGGCGTCCCCCAGACCGCCATCACCGCGTCGCCGATGAACTTCTCGACGACGCCGCCGTACCGCTCGACGAGCCGGCGGCAGGTATCGAAGTAGCGCGACAGCAGCTCACGCACCTCCTCGGCGTCCCGCGACTCCGAGAGGGCGGTGAACCCGACGAGGTCGGCGAAGAGGACGGAAACGAGCCGCCGCTCCGCGACCCGCTCCGGCGACGAGGGAGGCACCGCGAGAGGCTCCTCTCGAGGGAGAACGAGGTTGTGACCGCAGACGTCGCAGAACCGCTGCTCGGCGCCGACCGGCACGCCGCAGGCCGGGCAGCCACGTGCGAGCGCCTCGCCGCACTGGCGGCAGAACCGCGCTTCCGTGCGGTTTTCAGCCTCGCACGATGGACAGATCGACCCCGGCATCCCCCTCGGAAGAGCCTAGTCGCGATCCGCTGCGCGCGGGGTCAGGCGAGATCCTCGATGAGCTTGATGAGCTCGTCGCGCCGGTAGCCGTGGAGGCGGGCGAACTCGACGAGCTCACGCGTGCGCGTTATGACGGCACCGCGCTCGGGTGTTCCCGCAACGGAGATGCCGCGGCCGCGCCGAAACTCGAGGAGGCCTTCGTCGCGCAACATGCGTAGCGCTCGGAGGACCGTGTTCGTGTTGACACCGAGGACGGCGGCGAGATCCTTGGCAGGCGGCAGTCGCCCGCCCGGCTTCGCCTCGCCCGTCGCGATCGCGCGGCGAAGCTCACCGGCGACCTGCTCGTAGAGGTCGGTCGGGTCGGTGCGGTCGATCTTGACACTGAGCATGGTGCTAATCATACTAGCGTAACTGTGCTGGCTGGAGGACGATGAGCGTTACCGCCCCGCCGCGTCCGCCTCGGCCCGACGGCCTGATCGACGCGGACGAACTCGAGGCGTTCGTCGAAGCGTTGATCGAGGAGGCGCGGCAGCGAGCGCGACGCCGGCGGCGCCGAAACGGCGGCTACGCCCTGCTCGCGGTCCTGCTCGGCGCCGGTCTCTACTTCGGTGGCGGTCGGGGCGGCGGCGGCCCGAGCGGCGCTCCCGCGGCCGCCGCCTCCGCGACCAGTGGCAGCGGCAGCCCCCGGGATCGCGTGGGCGTCTGGCAGCCGTCCGCCGGCCCGTACGGCGGGCCCGCCTACGTGGTCGCGGTGGCGCCGTCCGCGCCCGACGTCGTCTATGCGGGGACCGAGCGAGGCGTGTTCAGGAGCATCGACGCAGGACGAAGCTGGACCGGCGCCGGGCTCAACGGGCCGGCGGTCTCACGCATCGCCTACCCGCCGTCGCTTCCCGGCGTCACCTCGCTCGTGGTCGACCCGCGCTCGCCGAAAACGGTGTACGCGGGCCGCAACGGCGCCTGGCAAGGAGGCGCGACCTACCAGCGGCCGATCTACAGGAGCTCGGACGGCGGACGCACGTGGCATACGCTCGCCGTCAGAGGCCAACCGGTTGCGATCAGCCCGACGAGCCCCGCGACCCTCTTTGCAGCGACGGGCGGCCCAAACGCGGCGAGTCGGCTCCTGCGGAGCAGCGACGGCGGCCGCCGCTGGCAGGCGGCGGACACCGGCCTACCGCGCACGTATCTCTGGTCGCTGGCATCGGACCCCGCCGAGCCGACGACCGTCTACGCCGCGCTCGGCGCTGACGGCCTGTACGAGAGCAGTGACAGCGGCGGCCGCTGGCGCGCCGTGGACATCAAGATCCCTCACCACGACGTCACCGCTGTCACCGTCGACCCCGCCCACCCAGGCATCGTGGTCGCCGCAACCGACAGCGGCCTGACCCAGAGCAGCGACGGCGGACGGAGCTGGCGCCTCCTGAACGCCGCTTTGGGCGGGCACGGTCGCGACCGCGGCTACATGCAGGTGACCGCGTTGCTCTTCGCACCGGGCGCGGCGGGAACGGTCTATGCGACGACCGACTGCGCCGGCGTCTTCAAGAGCACCGACGCCGGTCGCCACTGGAGCGCGTCCAACGTCGGCCTGGAGCCGCGCTGCCCCTGGCGGTACACGCTCGCGGTCGATCCACGCCGGCCGGGAATCCTCTACGCGGCGGAGCCCGACCGCGGCGTCCTGAAGAGCATCGACGCCGGCGCCCGCTGGCACCTGACCACCACCGGGATCGACGTCTCGACCGTCACGCAGCTCGCCGTCGACCCGCAGCGGCCGCGCACGGTGTATGCGGCAGCGCGCTCGCTCGGCGTCTTCAAGTCCACCGACGGCGGCGCCCATTGGCGGCTGCTTCGATCGGGGATCGCACGCGTCGAGGCGGTGGCGGTCGACCCGACCAACCCGAGCACCGTGATCGCTGCGGGCTCGCCCGGCGGCCTCGGCAAGAGTACGGACGGCGGCCGCACCTGGACACGGATCCCGTTCGCGACCCGCGACGTCATGGCGGTCGCAACCAGCGGCCAAACCCTCTACGTCGCCACGCCGATCAGCGGAATCTTCGGGAGCACCGACGGCGGCCGGACCTGGCGCAACCTCGGCCCCCGCGGTCTCGCCGTCCAGGCACTCGCGCTGGCGCCGGGCGATCGGGCCACCGTCTACGCCGGCGGCGCGGGCCTCGGCCCCGACGGAAGCCACGGCCTCTTCCGAAGCAGCGACGGGGGGACGACCTGGAAACGCCTCACCGCGGGGCTCGCCGTCGACGTCTCCGCAATTGCAATCGACCCGCACGACCCTTCGACGGTCTACGTCGGCACCGACGGAGCCGAAGGTGGGGTCTTCGAGAGCACGGACGCCGGAACGACCTGGCAGCAAGAAAGCGCGGGCCTGACCTGGCGCACGCGCTCCCGCAACGGCACGCTCCTGACGCCCACCCTCGGCATCACCTCACTCGTCCTCGACCCTGCGACCCCCACGACCCTGTACGCCGCAACCGGCTGGCGCGGCGTCTTCACGACCACCAACGGCGGCCGGAAATGGGAACCGTTCGACGCGGGACTCGAAAGTCAAGCCGTCACGACGCTCACGCTCGACGCAGGCGATCACCGGCTGTACGGCGGCACCGCCGCCGGAGGCGTGATCGAGATGCACCTCAGCCGTTGAGGACGTGACCGACGAGCACGCCGGCGACGGCTGCGACCGCGACGATCCCGGACCAGGGCCGCAGGGTTCGTGCCCGCACCCGCCAGCGAACCATCCGGTCGTCGCGAGCCCTCGAGTACCCGCACGGGCTCGGCGGAAGCCTGGAGCACCCGAGGAAGGCATCGGGGTCGAGCGGCGGCAGGTTCACGCACGCAGCCGCTCGCAGCTCCTCGTCGACGAGAGCCAGTTCCGGGCTGACCACCACCGTCACCGACAACCCCTTCAACCTCGGACGTGCAGGCTCCCCTACGGCGATGTATACCCCGCGGCGGCCCGCTTGAACACCCCGACGGCACAGCATCCCGGTGCCGCTCACGCCGCTGATCGGCCGCAGCCGCGACCTGGACGGCTGGTGGGACAGCCATCGCAACCCACATCGTGTGTGACGGTGCGATCCACACTGAAGACCGGAGGCACCGCCTGGGTGCAGTTCTGCATCACCACCGGGACGACCGAGGCGAACACGAACCTCCTGCTGTCGCACAGCGGCTGGGTTCACGTCACCGGCTGACACGCACTCAGCCAGGGCGGACGGCGTGGTTCGTACGGCGCACCTCCGTCCTGGCTGGCAGCATGCGGGTCAATCGACGCGCCCTCTGGAGGTGGCCGGATGAACGACAACGCGAAGTGGCGCGTCGTGCGCCTCGACGATCTGGAGCGGCGCGGGCGGTTCATCCCGGTGCGCGAGCACCTCGGGATCCACTCGTTCGGCATCAACGCCGTGAAGACGGGCCAGGACGGGACGCTGATCAACGAGCACGACGAGGCCGGGTCGGGGCAGGAAGAGGTGTACGTCGTGCTCGACGGGATCGCCACCTTCGAGATCGACGGTCAGACCGTCGAGGCGCCCGCAGGCACGTTCGTGTCGGTGCGGCCCGAGTCGCGACGGAAGGCCACCGGGGACGCAACCGTCCTGGCACTTGGCGGCACGCCCGGTGTCGTCTACCAGGCGCTCGACTGGGGCGAGGCCTGGCCGGTGCACGACGAG
Organism: Gaiellaceae bacterium; assembly: GCA_036403195.1. Taxonomy (GTDB): domain Bacteria; phylum Actinomycetota; class Thermoleophilia; order Gaiellales; family Gaiellaceae; genus PALSA-600. Next base: position 22,370 of record DASWRL010000005.1, on the reverse strand, counting down.
TCGATGAAGGCGTACGGCGAGCGGCGGTACGCGGACGCGCTCGCCGCGGTGCGGAGCGGGCTCGAGCGCTTCCCGGACAACGCGGGCCTCAACTACAACTACGCGTGCTTCGCGGCGCTGGCGGGCGAGATCGACGAGCAGACGTTCGATCGTCTTCGGCGGGCCGGCGAGCTGTTCCCCCCGTTCCGCGTCCAGGCACGAGCCGACGACGACTTCGCCGCGGTCCGCGACGACCCGCGGTTCGAGGATGCTCTTCGCTGAGGCTCGAGGTCGCTCTTCGCCCACGCGGGCCGCGTCAGGCACCCTGGGCCGGTGCCGCTTCCGCCGCTCTCCGTGCTCGACCTTGCGCCGATCGTCGAAGGCGCGACGGCCGGCGACGCGCTCCGGAACTCGCTCGATCTCGCCCGGCATGTCGAGCGCCTCGGCTACCGGCGATTCTGGCTCGCCGAGCACCACAACGCGGTCGGCATCGCCAGCGCCGCGACCGCCGTCGTCATCGCGCACGTCGCCGCGGGCACCTCGACGATTCGGGTCGGCGCGGGAGGGATCATGCTGCCGAACCACGCGCCGATCGTGATCGCGGAGCAGTTCGGCACGCTCGAGTCGCTCCATCCCGGGCGCATCGACCTCGGGGTCGGCCGCGCGCCCGGCACGGACCAGCTCACGATCCTCGCGCTGCGCCGCGACGCCTCGGCCGCAGACACCTTCCCGCAGGACGTCATCGAGCTGCAGCGCTACCTCGCCGACCCGGCTCCCGGCCAGGCCGTCCGCGCGACACCGGGCGCAGGCACCAAGGTGCCGCTCTGGATCCTCGGCTCGAGCCTCTACGGCGCCCAGCTGGCGTCGATGCTCGGGCTTCCGTACGCGTTCGCATCGCATTTCGCGCCCGCCGCGCTCCTCCCCGCGCTCGCGATCTACCGCGAGAAGTTCGAGCCGTCGGAGCAGCTCGCCGAGCCGTACGCGATCGTCGCGGTGAACGCGGTCGTCGCCGACGGCGACGAGGAGGCCCGCCGCCTCTTCACCTCCGCCCAGCAGTCGTTCACGAACATCCTCCGCAGGCGGCGGGGGCAGCTCCCGCCCCCGATCGACGAGATCGAGGGCTACTGGACGCCGCTCGAGAGGGAGCGGGTCTCGGCGATGCTGTCCCGCTCGTTCGTCGGCTCCCCCGAGACCGTCCGACGCGGGCTGGAAGCGCTCGTCGCCGAGACGAGCGCGGACGAGATCATCGTCGCCTCGGCGATCCACGACCACGCGAAGCGGCTGCGCTCCTACGAGCTCCTCAGCCCGGCGCCCGGCTGAGCCCGGTTCCCACAAGCCGGCCCGCGTATACGATCGCGCTCGTGCGCATCGGCGCAACGACCGGTATCGCCCGCCCGCCGGAAGAGGTCTTCGACCTCGTGGCCGACATGCGCAACGAAACGAGGTGGAACAGCACCTTCACGAGCGGCGAGCTGCGATCCGGCGAACCGATCGAGCTCGGGTCGCGTTTCGCGATCGTCAACAGCGGGACGCCGTACGACGTGACGATCACGACGTACGACCGGCCCTCACGGCTCGTCTTCGAGGCGAGCGGAAACCCCGACCTGACGATCGCGTACACGTTCACGGCGACGGGCGACGGGACGAACGTCGACAGCGCCTTCGACTTCCGGCCGAAAGGGGTCTGGAAGGTCGTGTTCCCGCTGCTTGCGCCCGTGATCCGGCGGAACGTCCGCAAGCAGTACGCCTCGCTCAAAGCGCTCTGCGAGCGCTGAGCTCGCCGACGACGTGCGAAAGATCGTCGTGTACGAGCTGGTGTCTCTCGACGGGGTCGCCGAGGCACCGGATCGGTTCTTCGGCTGGGACGACGCGATGGACGCAAACCTCGCCGACGTCATCGCGACACAGGACGCAGTCATTCTCGGCCGCCGCAGCTACGACGAGTGGGCTCCGTACTGGCCGACCAGCGACATCGAGCCGTTCGCGACGTTCATCAACGGCGTGGAGAAGCACGTCGTGACGTCGACGCCTCTCGACGAGACGTGGGCGAATACGGCGGTACTCGACGGCGAGCTGGTCGAGTCCGTTCGGCAGCTCACGCAGCGGACGGGCGGCGACATCGGCGTGCACGCGAGCATCTCGGTGGCGCAAGCGCTGCTCGCCGGCGGCCTGGTCGACGAGCTGAGGCTCGTGATCGCGCCCAGGGTCGTCGGAGACGGACGACGGCTCCTCGATGCCCTGCCGTCGATCCGACTCGAACCGATCCGGAGCGACGTCTCGCCGACGGGCCATCTGCTCGTCGACTACCGCGTTCTGCGCTGATCCGTGACGCTGCGTCGGGCGAACGTCAGCCGCGAGCCTCCAGGCGGCGCCGGTACGCGTCGAGCTCGTGCCGCGGGACGAGGCCCGGGCGGATGCCGCACGCGACCGTCCGAAGCTCGCCCGCGCGGATGAGCTCGCGAACGTCGTCCTCGGAGCACCCGAGCTCGGCGGCGAGCTCTCGCACGGACAGGCCGAGGGTCACGACGGCGGGTCGCCGGCAGGCGGGCGGTGGCCGCGTTCCTGCAGGAGCCAGCCGTTGCCGTCCGGGTCCCTGAATGCGGCGAAGGAGCTGTAGTCGCTCCGGTCGGGATGCGGCCCCTCGTGCGCGACTCCGTCGGCGCCGAAGTTCACGATCGAGTCGACATCGACCCCGCGCTCGACGAGCTCCTCTCGCGCCCCGACGATGTCCGTCACCATCAGGTGCATGCCGGACACCGACCCCGGCTCTGCGTCGAGGCGGATGCCGACGCCGAAGCCGACGGCGCACGATGATCCCCGTGGCTGGCACTGGACGATGCGGAAGGTCGGGCTCGGCGAGTGGTCGACGATCAGCTCGAAGCCGCACCGCTCGACATAGAACTCCTTCGCCCGGTCGACGTCCGCGACCGGCAAGAGAATCAGCTCGATCTTCCCGTCCAGTTCCCTCACCTCCTGGATAGCCTCCGCCCTCACCCCGGCCTCGAGCGGAAGGAGCGTGTCGTGCCAGAAAACCAGTATCACGAACCGCCGGCGGAGCTGTCCCAGGAGACGCGGACGTTCGCGCGCATGATCCAGTCGCTGATCGAGGAGGCGGAGGCGATCGACTGGTACGAGCAGCGGCTCGACGTCGAGCACGACGCCGACGCGCGGGCGATCATGGAGAACGCCCAGCAGGAGGAGTTCAAGCACTTCGCGATGGACCTCGAGTTCCTGCTGCGGCGCAAGAAGAAGTGGCACGTCGCGTGCCGGGGCGTCCTCTTCCACGACGGCGACATCGTCGAGCTCGGCGAGCAGGCCGAGAAGGCCGAAGACGACGCCTGAGCCGGTCGTACCGATCCCCCGTGCGTTCGCGGCGCGTCCTCTGGCTCTGGCGCGTCCTGCTGCTCGGCTTCGCCCTTGCCTACCTCGCGAGCCCGCGCCTCCAGCTCTGGATCTCCCCGTGGCCGCCGTTCCTCGCGGCGGCGCTGGTCGAGGCGCAGTTCTTCGTCGCAAGCATGCGCGGGCCGCGCGGCCGTGTGCGGCCGTCGGACGCCGGTCCGCAGCCGCGCGACCTCGAGGAGCTCGGGTGGCCGAGTGACGACGGCGACGACCTCGCGCCGCCACCTCCGGCGCGAGGTCGCCCTCGAAGGGGGTGGTCGCGCCTGCTGCAGGCCCTCGCGGTCGTCGTCGTGCTCGGAGCGGCACTGCTGCTCGACCGGCGCAACGATCACTGGCGCCACCTGCCGGGGTCGACGCGCAGCGCTACGGCTTCGATGCTGGGTCGCGAAGCCTCTCGCATAGCCGGTCATCGTGCGACCGTCGTCTGCGACACCGCGGGACATCACGTCGGCTCGATCCAGGACGCCGACGGGCTGGCAGAGGTCGGCGGCCGGCGTGCCTGGTTGACGCCTTCGATCTGCTACCAGCTCTACCGCGTCGAGCACACGAAGCGTGCGCATGGGATCGCGTCCGGCCGTGCGATCGCGGTCCTCGCGCACGAGGCATGGCATCTCCGCGGGGAGGCGAGCGAGGGGCGCGCGAACTGCTTCGCGTATCAATCAGGCGTCGGCGTCGGAGAGCACCTCGGCCTCGCCGCGACGACGGCGCGAGAGCTCATGCGAGTGCAGCTCGCCGAGAACCCGTCGGCGTTCGCCGACGCCCCCGCCTACGTCGTCCCGCGCGGGTGCCGGCGCGGCGGCAGCCTCGACCTGCACCTCGACGGGCGGTTCTTCCCCTGAGCGCCGACGCGCGGCGCGGCTAGTAGTCGAAGGAGTAGGCGCCCGGCTCGTCCGACGCGGAGGGCGCCTGGCGGTGCTGCAGCTCGGCGCGCGCCCGCCCGTACCGCGCGGTGAGCCCCTCGACGAACGACTCCCACGGCTCGTCCGAGATGAGCGGCGACCACGTCTCCGAGCCGCCGCGCAGCTCGACGGTGACGCTTGTCACACCGAGGTTCTCGAAGGGGCTCGCGTCGGAGGCCATGGGTCGATTGTCGGCGCCTTCCCGCCGGACGGAGATCACTCGCACGTGGGAATCGAGCGATCCGGCCCGCGCCGTCGCACGTCGATAGCGTCGGGGACGTGTCGTCGACACTGCCTGGCGCGCTCGCTGCAGTCGTCATCGCGGCCGTCGCCTGGCCGATGGGCCAGGCGGAGCCGCTCGTCGGCGCGCCCGTGTTCGCGCTCATCATCGGTGTCGCGGTCGGGACCCTGTTCGTGAAGCGACCGGCGCTCCTTCGAGGGAGCGCCTTCACGAGCCGCTACGTCCTCCAGCTCGCGATCGTCGTGCTCGGCGCCACGCTGAAGCTGGGAACGGTCGCATCCGTGGGTGCGTCGAGCCTCCCGGTGGTGGTGGTGACGCTCGCGGCGGCTTTCGCCGTCGCGACGACGTCTGGCCGCCTTCTCCGCATCCCGTCGCCGCTGCGGACGCTGATCGGCGTCGGTACGGGCATCTGCGGCGCGAGCGCGATCGCCGCCGTGTCGGCGGTCGTCGAGGTGACGCAGGTCGAGATCGCCTACGCGATCTCGACGATCTTCGCGTTCAACCTCGTCGCGGTCGTGCTCTTCCCGCCGCTCGGCCACCTGCTCGGGATGTCGCAATCCGCGTTCGGCCTGTGGTCCGGCACGGCGATCAACGACACGTCCTCCGTCGTCGCTGCCGCGTACGCCTACGGCCACGCCGCGGGTGCGCACGCGGTGCTCGTCAAGCTGACGCGGACGCTGGCGATCGTCCCAATCGTCGTCTTCCTCTCCGTTCGGCGGCGCACGTCGCTCCGGTGGTCGGCGCTCGTGCCCTGGTTCCTCGTCTGGTTCCTGCTCGCTGCGACGGCCGGCTCCACGGGCCTCGTCCCGAGCTCGGCCCACCACGCCCTCCAGCAGAGCGCGCTCGTCCTCATCACGGTCGCGCTCGCCGCCGTCGGGCTCGGCACGAGCCTCGGCGAGATCCGCCGCGCGGGCTGGCGACCGTTCGCGCTCGGCGCCGCCACGTGGGCCGCCGTCGCGGCGACGAGCCTCCTCCTCTGGGCGCTCTGAGCCGCGACGATCACGTCGTCACATCGCGTCGAGCGTCGCGCGCCGCCGACTCTCCTCCTCGAAGAACCGGAGCATCAGGTACGCCACCGCGGCCCAGGCGGCGCCGACCGCGATCTCGGTCCCGACCAATGTCCCGACGTCGCCGATCGACGCCCCGGAGGCAACGCGTCGCGCCGCGGCGATCCCGTGCGTCAGCGGCAGGCAGCGGCCGATCGCGGCCATCCATCCCGGCAGCGCGTCGAGCCGGACGTTCACGCCGCAGAAGAGCAGCATGAGGAAGTACGCAGGGTTCGCCACGAGGAAGACGTCCCGAAGCCGAAGCCCGAGCGCGCCGACGGCCATCCCGAACGCCGTGCACGAGACCGTCGTCACCACCACGACGAGCGCGAGCGCGGGCAGGCTCGCGGCACGTGGATGGAAATCGAGCGCGACGCGGGCGGCGGCGAAGCCGACGAGGGACACGAAGATGCCGTTCGCGACCTGCGGCAGCGCACGGCCGAGGAACAGCGCGGCGCGGTTGGCCGGAGACGCGAGCACCGGCGAGAGCGTCTGCGTCCACCGCTCGCCGCCGATCGTCAGCGCCATCCCGAAAACGCCCGCCATCGCCGAGACCTGAACCGCGTTCCCGACGGCGAAGAAGGCGTCGGAGCCCGATCGGCTGTAGCGCCCGAGGTAGGCGAAGAACAGGATCTGGAAGATCGGCCCGAGGAGCATCGTCGGGATGTAGTAGGCGGGCCTGATCCAGTTGAACAGGCCGCGGTAGGCGATCAGGCCACCGATGAAGAAGACCCTGGCGTTCGCGCGCACGCGTTCTGCCTACGTCAGCGAGAGGGTCGCCCGCTGCAACGCGCGACGCTCCATGATCCGGATGAAGAACGCGCCGAGCACGACGTACACCGCCCCGAGTGCCAGGCACATCAGGATCGGCGTCACGGCGTCACCGCCGAGGGCGGCGCGCTTGATCGCGCGAACGCCCCACGTCGGCGCCAGCACCCACCCGATCGGGCTCGACCACCCCGGGAGGATCGAGAGCGGGACCATGACGCCGCAGACGAGGGCGATCGGGAACTCGAGCATGTTCGCGAGCGCGTTCGCGGCGCGGTAGAGCACGAACGTCGAGGCGATCAGGAGCCCGAAGAGCCCGAGCCCCACCACCGCGGCGGGCACTGCGACGGCGAACAGCCACGGGTGCGCGAGGTGGAACGGGATCCCGAACGCGAGCTTGCCCCAGAGGAGCGTCGCCGTCAGCGAGTACATCCCGATCGTCGACGTCGCTATCGCGAGCGGGACGACCACCACGATCAGCGGCGGCGGCGCCGCGACGAGCAGCTCGAGCGTCCCCTGCCAGCGCTGCCACGAGATCGCGCCGCCCGACCCGAAGAGCGTCGAGGACCAGATGCCGAGCACGCCGGCGCCGAGCGCGGCGTAGAAGAGCGTTCCGGGGCGGTGACCCGCCTTGAACATGTAGAAGCTCAGCGTCGAGATGATCAGCGGCTCGACGAGCGACGTGAACACGAACAGGCCGGACCGGGTCAGGTTCTTCAGCTGGAAGAACCAGCCGGTCCAGAAGATCCGCACGTAGGTCATCCGTCGGTCACGAGCGCGACGTAGGCGTCTTCGAGCGTCGGCTCGCGCGCCGCGACGCGGCCGACCTCTCCGTCGAGCTCGTGCAGCAGAGCCCGCGTCAGCTCGAGCCCCTGCGCGCTCTGCACCAGAAGCAGCTGCGCCTGCTCCCGCTCCTCGACCGCGACGGAGGCGACTCCGGGAACGCGGCGCAGCCGCTCGACCGCAGCCTCGGAGACGCCGTACGCCTCGATCTCGACGACCGTCCGCTCGGCGACGTGGGCCTTGAGGTCGGCCGGAGTCCCCTCGGCAAGGATCCGACCCTTCGCGATGACGGCGACGCGGTCGCACAGCGCGTCCGCCTCGAACATGTAGTGCGTCGTGAGGAGCACGGTCTTCCCCGCCTCCTTCAACGACTCGATCGTCGCCCGCAACTCACGCGCGCCCACCGGATCGACGCCGATCGTCGGCTCGTCGAGGAACACCACCGGCGGGTCGTGGAGCAGGCCCCGCGCGATGTGGAGGCGCTGCCGCATCCCGCGTGAGTACCCCTCGACGCGCTCGCGCTCGCGTCCCGTCAGCCCGACGAGCTCCAGCAGCTGGGCGATGCGCCGCTTCTGCTGCGCGGGGTCGACGGCGTACAGCTCGGCGAAGTACCGGAGGTTGTCGAGCGCCGACAGCCGCTCGTAGAGGCCGCGGTCGCCGCCGAAGACGTAGCCGATGCGCTTCCTGACCTCGCGTGCGTCCTTGACCACGTCGTGGCCGAGAACGCGGGCGGTGCCCGCGGTCGGGATGAGGAGCGTGATCAACATCTTGATCGTCGTCGTCTTCCCGGCGCCGTTCGGCCCGAGCAGCCCGAAGAGCTCGCCCGACTGGATCTCGAACGTCACCCCGCGCACCGCCTCGACCTCGAGCGTCCGACGTCGAAACGTCCCCGTCGAGGTCCGGTACGTGCGCCGGAGATCGATCGCCTCGACGACAGCCCCCCGGCGAGTGCATTCGGGTGCCGCAGCCGACCTCACGGCGCTGGCACGTCGACGTAGAAGGTCGTGCCCCGATCGCGCGAGGCCAGACCTATTCGGCCGCCCATGCGATGGACGAGCTCTCGGGCGATGTAAAGCCCGAGCCCCGTTCCGCCCACCCCACGGGTCTGGTCCGGGTCGAGACGGTAGAACTTCTCGAAGATACGGCTGCGTTCGGTGCGAGGGATACCCTCGCCTTCGTCCGTCACGGCGAACCGGACCGAGAGCCCGCGTCGGCCGACGCAGACGTTCACCGGCCCCGTCGAGTACTTGAGCGCGTTGTCGACGAGGTTCGTCAACACCTGGCGAAGCCGGTCGAGGTCGGCGCGGACGCGCGCGCCGTCGCCAGCGTCCACCACGAGCCGGTGCCGCGCGTCCGCCGCGACGCTCTGCACGAGCCCGTCGAGCACGTCCGCCGCGTCGAACACGGCGATGTCGGCGCTGATGTTCCCGGAGTCGATCCGCCCGGCGAGGAGCATCTGGTCGACGATCGCCGTCAGTCGCCGTGTCTGCTCGACAAGCATGGCGAGCATCTCCCGACGCGCCTCCTGGCTCAACGTCGCGTCTCGCTCGAGGAGCGTCTGAGCAGCGCCGTAGACACCGGTGAGCGGCGTCCGCAGCTCGTGCGACACGACGGCGACCACCTCTGTCCGGAGCTGCTCGAGCCGCCGGTCGTCGGTGACGTCTCGTACGGTGTAGACCACCGCATCGCCCGCTCGAAGGGCGCGGATCTCGAGCCACACCTCGCGTCCCGCCACGGCGGTCGGCACGATCGACGGTGCCGGCCGATCACCGGCTCGAGCGCGCACGGGCGGTGCTCCGCTCGCGCCCAATGCCTCGATCGTCGACGCCGGCCGCCCCACGACGCGTCCGAAGATCCGTTCGGCAGCCGGATTCATGACGGCGATGCGGCCGTCCTCGCCCACTAGGACGACCCCGTCGGTGACGTACTCCAGCGCGTGCGCCGCCCGAGCCCGCGCCTCCGCATCGGCTCGAGCCCGAAGGAGCTCGCGCTCGTACCGCCGCCGCTCGGACGCATCGAAGCAGGTCGTACGCACGACCCGCGGCTCGCCCGAGTCGTCGCGCACGAGCGTCGAGTTCAGAAGCACCGGCAGTCGCGAGCCGTCGGCGCGCAGTAGCTCCACGGCGACCTCACGAACCTCACCCTGCAGCTGGAGCAGCGGCGCGTAGTGCGTCTCGTAATAGATCCGCGCGCCCGGCGCGAGCAGGTCATGGAGGCGCTTCGCGTGCAGGAGGTCGTCCCGCTCATGCCCCGTCCACCTGAGAAGCGTCTCGTTCACCTTGACGAACGTGCCGTCGAGCAGCGTCGACATGTACGCCACGGGCGCGCGTTCGTAGAGGTCGTCGCTCCGCTCCTCGAGCAGCTCCTCCAGGTCGCGGCCGCTCAGCTCGTCCTCCTGGTCGCCCGCGGCCTGCACGGACGCGTCAGAGAAAGTCCCGGATTGCGGCGGTCGTCTCCTCGGGCGCGCTGAGATTCGGGCAGTGGCCCCGGGCCTGCAGATGCACCAAGGTGCTCCCGCGCAGACGCCGGTGGACGTACTCGCCGACTGCCGCCGGGGCGATGACGTCGTCGCTGCACTGGAGCACGAGCGCCGGTGTCTGCACAGCGTCGAGATCGAGACGGTTGTCCGACAGGAAGGTCACCCGCGCGAACTGCCGCGCGATCTCGGGGTCGGTGCGGCAGAAGCTGTTCGTCAGCTCCTCGCCCAGGTCGGGCCGATCCGGCCGCCCCATGATCACGGGCGCCATCGCCGCGGACCACCCGAGGTAGTTGCTGTCGAGCGAGTCGAGCAGGCCCTCGATATCGTCGGCGGTGAAGCCGCCAACGTAGTCACCGTCGTCGATGTACCGCGGCGACGGACCGACGAGCACGAGGGTCGCGAATCGCGCCGGCTCCTCCGCCGCCGCGAGTACACCGATCATCGCGCTCACCGAATGACCGACGAAAACGACGTCGCGCAGCTCGAGCTCGCGCAGGATCTCGAGAACGTCGTCGGCATAGCCCTGCAGCGTCGCGTACTTCTGGTGGTCGTACGCCGCGAGGTCCGACTTGCCCGCGCCGACGTGGTCGAAGAGCACGACGCGGTAGTCGTCCTCGAACGCCGGCGCCACGTACCGCCACATGTTCTGGTCGCATCCGAACCCGTGCGCGAACACCATCGGCGGCGCGCCGACAGGGCCGCTCAGCGCGACATTGTTTCGTTCGATGACCCCCAACGACCGCGCAATCTAACGAACCCGTGACCCGCGCCGGCGCTGACCGCGCCGCCCCCACGCCGATCGCGCAATTTGCGCGCCGATGGGACCAGACGCGGTTGCCCGAGATTTGGCACATGATCAAACTCGCGGCGCGGGAACGTCTCGCGTCGGGCCGGCTGACCCCCTCGGCGCTGAGCACCCGCTCGGGAGGGCTCGCGCCGTCTACCCCTCGGCGCGGGCCCCCCGCTTGCCGGCCGCGTATCCAGGAGCGCACGCGCTCCGTTTCCTCCTTCGACTACACCCCGGAAGGAGAGACCCGTTGCTCTGGATCATCCTCATCATCATCCTCGTGCTCCTCCTCGTCGGCGGCGTCGGCGGCCGCGGCCGCTTCTACGGACGCCGCTGACCGGCGGGCGCCTGGGCTGGCCGCGAGGCGGCGGCTAGCCCAGGATCTCGGAGGCGTGCGCACGGAAGAGCGTGGGCACATCCGCGCCCGGCGCGTGGATCGCCTCGATCAGCGCCGCGATCCTCGGCGGCATCACGAGCAGGTACTCGGCCTCGGCGGTGCCGGCGTTCCGGTAGGTGTGCGGGGTGCCGCGCCGCGCGAGGACGGCCGATCCGGGGCCGGCCTCGATCTCCTCGTCGCCGAGACGGAAGCCGAGCGTGCCGCGAAGCACGTACCAAGCCTCGTCGTCCTCGTGGTGGACGTGGAGCGGCGCGATCCAGTGGTCGCCCGCCTCGGCCGTCCACCGGACGAGCACGAAGTCGTCCTCCTGCCCGCCGAGCCCGTCCGCCGTCAGTGGCTTCGCGACCATCGCCTTCACGTCATACCACGCCCTCCCGGGCCCCGTGCTCAAGGCTCTCACCTGATCGGTCGACGCCGCGCCGGCCGTCAGGCGCGGGCGAAGCGGTAGACCCGCGCGTTGTGCGGCCGGTACGGGCTCGGGTCGGCGAACGAGCCGCCGGTCGCGGTGACGGGCCGCACCGGGTTGTCGGGCCCGTGGGCCAGGACGGTCCCGCGGGCGATGCCGCCCGGAAGGCCGTGGAAGCGGACGCGCCCGGTCGCCGTCGGGCTGCGGCGCACCGCGATCACGAAGATCGCCGAGGCCGTCTGCCGGGTGCTCACAGCCACGTCCCGCGCGTCGGCAGTGACGGTGAAGGGCGCGTCCGGAGCGAGCAGCGCCTGCCTGTGCGCCGGCCCTGCGAGCTCCTCGACGAGCGAGCGCTGGACGCGGTCCCAGTACGTCCAGTTCCAACCGAGGAGCCGGTCGCGCTCGTTCATCGCCTGCGGCAGATGGCCACCGAAGAAGAACAGCCCGCGCGCGCCGGCGACGATCGCGTCGTACGCCATGAATCTCGCCTGCTGCAGCGTCGGGAAGACGACCCGGTGCGGAGGCAGCGTGCCGCTCCAGGCGATCTGCAGCGTCGTCCAGATCGCCTTCCGCCGCGTCGCGGCCGCGACGATCCTCGTGACGTCGCCGACGACGCTGACGTCCGTGTTCACCGGCGGCCCACCCGCGTGGCGTCCGGGCGGGACGGAGACCGGGTAGATGTCGACGCCGTGGATGTCGCAGGCCGCCGCGTACGGGCGCAGGGCGGCGACGGTGAGCCGGCGGTCCGCCGCCCCGTGCGAAGGCGCCGGGTCGCGCGGCGCCTCGATGATCGCAAGCGGATGGTCGGGGTCGAGGGAGCGCAGGTGCTCCCGAACAGCCACGAGCCCGGCAGGTGCGACGCGGCCGTGCGCGGGCTCGTCGGCGCCCTTCCAGACGCCGAGCCCCGGGTGGTCCTTCACGGCGTTCACGATCCGGTCGAGCAGCGCCCGGTGCCCGAGGTCGACGTCGACGCCGGCGAGGGCGAGCCAGAGCTGCAACCCGTGGCGCTGCGCAGCGTCCAGCCTGCTCCGCACCGCGAGCAGCTCCTCGGCGGCCGCGGCGGCGGTCCAGACCCCGTAGTGCCTCGCCATGGTGACGCCCGCGCCGGCGACCTCCTCCCACGCCGGCCGTCCGCGCGGCGTCGAGCCGCCCACGGGCGGCGGGTCGGAGAGCCCGATCGGGAACACGGCGCTCCCGCCCACGACGAGGTTGCCGGTCGCAGGGTCGATCCGCGCAGCCGTCACCTCCGTCGGCTGTTTCCGGAACCGACGCGATCCACTCTCACCTTTCCGGGTGATCTTCGCGCCGCGATCCGGCGCGACGGGACTCCTGCCTCAGCTCCAGGGATACGGCGAGTTCGACACCGGGTGGAGGTCGCCCGTCGCGAACCGCTCGAAGCGGAACGGGTAGAGCAGGCTCGAATGCTCGCCGACGAGCACCTTCGCCACCTCGCGGCCGACACCGATCATCTTGTAGCCGTGGTTCGAGTCGAGGATCGCGTACACGTTCGGCTTCAGGTGGTCGAACACCGGGAAGTTGTCGGCGGTGAACGCGCCGACGCCGCCCGAGCGCGCGTTCCGGTAGTCGGCGCGGCAGCCTTCGAAGCGCGCCATTGCGTGCGAGAGCGCAGCGCACCACATGTCCGCGAACTCCGGGTCGACGTTCGTCGTCTGCGGGTAGGGGTCGAGCTCGACATCGGGCCCGACGACGAGCGGCGAGGCGCCGCCCTGCACGCCGTGCCGGTCGCGCTTGAAGTAGATCCCCCACAACTCGTCGGTCACGAGGCGGCCGTCGTCCGTCGTGAGCGGCGCGTCCGTGTCGAGGTGGATCACCGGCGGTGCGCCGCCGTCGGCCGTCGCGAACATCGTGGGATCGACCGTGATCTCGCCCTCCTGGAGGTTCCAGTACGTCCACATCGGCTGGTCCGGCACGACGTCTCCCGACGGCGTGCGGATGTCGATCGTCGCCGGCAGACCGAGCATCCCCCAGAAGTGCCGCGCCCACGGCCCCGGCGCGAGGACGAGCTGCTCGCCGACCTCGATGCGGCCGCGGTTCGTGCCGACCGCCCTCACCGCGTCGTCCGAGCCGACCTCGAGCTCCTGCACCTCGACGCCGGACAGGATCGTCACGCCTTCGGACTCGCACTTCCCGACGAGCCCTTCGACGGAGTCCATGTTGAACGCGAAGCCGCCCTGGTGCTCGTGCAGGCACACCGTCACGCCCTGCGCGCGCCAGTCGGGGAACAGCGACCGCATGTGCTCGTCGACGGCGCCGGCGCCGAGGATCAGCTCCGACCGGTAGCCGATCCGCTGCTGCCGTTCGTACGTCGCGACGAGGTCCGCCTCCTGCACCGACGCGCCGAGCGCGATGTAGCCAACGGGGTTGTAGTGGTAGGCGGCGGGATCCGACTCCCACACCTCGACGCACGCCTGCATCAGCTCGCTCATCGCGGGCTGGAAGTAGTTGTTCCGGACGACGCCACACGCGATCCCGGACGCCCCCGCGCCGGGCGCGGACTTGTCGAGCACGAGGATGTCGGCTCCCGAGCCGAGCCCGCGCGTCCGGAGCTCCTTCGCGAGGTGGTATGCGGTGGACAGGCCGTGGATGCCGGCGCCGACGACGACGTAGCGCGAGCTGCGGTGCTCTGACATGAGTATTGCCTCCCAGGCAATAGCGTTTCAATTATGTGGAGAACGCTACCAGCACCCCCGGGCGGCGACAACCGCGCGTCAGCGTGCGAGGAGCGCCGTCCTGGTCCGCGCGCCGACGGAGATACGACCGCCCCGCTGACCCCGCTCCAGCCGGACGACCGTCGTCTCCCCGTTCAGCCGAAGGTCACGAGGACGCGGCCCGCGCTTCCGTCGAGCGCGGCCGCGACCGCGTCGTCGATCCGGTCGAGCGGGAACCGCTCGCCGACGAGGCCGCTGAGCTCCAGCCGGCCGGCCGCGACGTGGTCGAGGAAGTCCGGCAGCGCACGCGCCGGGTCGAGCGAGCCGTACAGCGTCCCGGTCAGCCTCTTCTCCCTCCGGATCAGCTCCCAGGGGTCCACCTCGTACTGCTCGCCGGCTGCGGGGAGCCCGACGACGACGGTCGTCCCACCGTCCCGCGTGTGGCGGAGCGCCGTCGCGAGCGTCGCCGACGCGCCGACCGCGTCGAACGCGAAGTCGGCGCCGTCGCCGGCCGCGTCTCGGATCACGTCGGCGAGCGCGTCGGGTGCGGCCGCGTGCGTCGCGCCGAGCCGCAGCGACTGCTCACGGCGCGCCTCGAACGGATCGCTGACGACGATCGTCGCCGCTCCCGCGAGTCTCGACCCCTGCACCACGAACTGGCCGACGGCGCCGGCGCCGACGACGAGGACGGTCGCTCCCGCCGAGACGCCGGCCGCGTACAACGCCGCTCCGACGCCGGTGAGCGCGGCACAGCCGAGGAGCGCGGCATCCTCGAGCGGGACTCCGTGGATCGGCAGCGCCGCGCTGCCGGCGACGACGACGCGCTCGGCGAAGCAGCCGGTCGCCGTGCCGCGGTAGACCCGTTCGCCGCGATACGACATGCCCGTGCGGCCGTCCGGCAGCGTGCCTTGCGGGATGGCCGCGTTGAGAACCCGGCAGGTGGCCGGGCGACCGCGCCGGCAGCCGGCGCATTCGCCGCACGACGGGGCCCACGACAGCACCACCTCGTCGCCCGGCCGGACCGTCGTGACGGCCGCGCCGACCGCCTCGACCACGCCGGCGCCCTCGTGCCCGAGCACCATCGGCGTGGGACGGCGGAACTCTCCCTTCACCTGGTGCAGGTCCGTCCCGCAGATCCCGGCCGCCGCCATGCGGACGACCACCTCGTCGGGCCGCGGCTCCTCGAGGTCGATCTCGACCACCTCGAGCGGCCGGCCGACGGCGTGGAACAGCGCTGCCTTCGTCTTCACGCGCCGAGCCTAGCCACGCGTCGCACCGGGACGGCGGTCATTCGGAGCGGAAGACGATCTCCCCGTCGACGACCGTGAGCACGACTGGCACGTCGACGAGGTCGTCGGGCTCCGTGTCGACGGGATCCTCGGCGAGCACCGTGATGTCGGCGAGGTAGCCCGGCGCGAGGCGGCCGAGGCGGTCGGCGTCGCCGCCCGTCGCGGCGGCGCCGACGGTGTAGCCCTCGAGCGCCGCGAGGCCGTCGATCGCCTGGTCGTCGTAGGGCAGGCGGTCGCGGTGCCGCGGCGGGCGGCGGAGCCGCGCTGCGGCCATCCCCTCCCGCGGGTCGTAGCGGGCGACCGGCCAGTCCGAGCCGAGGGCGAGCAGCGCACCCGTGTGCCGGAGCGACCGGATCGGGAAGGCACGCGCGCAGCGCTCCTCTCCGAGGCGCTGCGACCAGTTGTCGCTTCGGTCCGGCTCGAGCCACATCATGTGCTGCGCCTGCATCGACGCGACGACCCCCTCACGCGCGAACCGCGGCAGGTCTCCCGGCTGGAGCGTCTCGATGTGCTCGATCCGGTGCGGCGCCCCGGCTTCGGCGCCCGCCGCCGCGTAGGCGTCGAGCGCCTCGTGCACGCCGCGGTCGCCCGTGGCGTGCGTCGCGCACTGGAAGCCGCGCGAGGCGAAGAACCGTACGGCGCGGCGGTAGCGCTCGACGTCGGGCCAGAAGGGCGCCAGCCCGTCGCCCTCGCTGTCCGGGTCGAAGAGCCACCCGGTGCCCGAGTCGATCACGCCGTCGATGAAGAACTTCGCCACGCCCGCACGCCACCGGCGCCCCCGCGCGTCGCGGGACCGCGCGTACTCCTCCCACTGCTCCTCCGGGGTGTCCGGCTCGATCGTGAACGGCACGAGGATGCGGGTGACGAGGTCGCCGCGCTCCTCGAGCCGGCGGAGCAGGTCGAGCGACGCGAGCGTGCCGTCCATCGCGTGCGTCCCGGTAAGGCCGACGGCCGCGAGCCGCCTCAGGTGCTCCGCGCACAGCGCCGACTCGTCCTCCGGCGAGACCGGGGGCATGAGGTCGCGCACGAGATCCATCGCCGCGTTCTCGCGCAGCTCGCCCGTCGGGCGGCCGTCGGCACACACGACCTCGGCGTTCTCCGCGAACGCGCGCGGCCCGTCGACCGAGGCGAGGGCGAGCGCGCTCGAGGAAACGAGGAGCGTGTGCCAGTCCATGAAGGTGACGGCGGCGGGCGCGCCCGCGACCGCGTCGTCGATGACGGTCGCGTCGATCCCCGTGGCCGCGAAGACGTTGTAGTCGAGGCCCCAGCCGCGCACCCACTCGCCGGGCGCGCACTTCCTGCGCTCCGCCGCGAGCGCCGCGAGGACGTCGTCGAGCGTGTGCGCGTCCAGCAGGTCTGCGCCGAGCGCCGAGGTCGCCCCGGAGAACGGGTGCATGTGGCTGTCGACGAGACCGGGCACGGCTGCGGCACCGCGCAGGTCGACGACCTCCGTCGCGCCGCCGCACAGCTCGCGGATCTCTTCGTCGTCGCCGACCGCGACGATGCCGCCGCGGGCGACCGCCACCGCCGAGGCCGAGGGGCGGCCCGGGTCGAGCGTGCGCACCCGTCCGTTCAGCAGCGCGAGGTCGACGTGCGCCATCGGGAAGGAGCGGGCGGCTCGCTACCTCAGCTGCCGGCCCCGGCTGCTGACAGCACGGCCTTGACGATCCCGTCGTAGCCGGTGCAGCGGCAGAGATTCCCGCTCAGGGCGATCCGCACGTCGTCCTCGGATGGGCGCGGCGTCTTGCGCAGCAGCGCCGTCGCGGAGATCAGCATGCCCGGCGTGCAGAAGCCGCACTGGACGCCGCCCTGGTCGAGGAACGCCTGCTGGAGCGGTGACAGCGAGCCGTTCGCGGCCAGACCCTCGACGGTCGTGATGCGCCGGCCCTCCGCCTGCAGCGCGAGATAGGAGCACGCGTTCACCGGCTCGTCGTCGAGCAGCATCATGCAGGCGCCGCACTCGGAGTCGTCGCACCCCTCCTTCGAGCCGGTGAGGCCGACCTGCTCGCGCACCGCGCGCAGGAGCGTCGTGTGCGGCTCGATCTCGACCGGGTACTCGATCCCGTTCACGGTGAGCGTCGCGTCGACCTTCATGCCACTCCCTCCCGCGCTCGCGCGAGCGCTCGCTCGACCGCGCGCCGCGCGATCACCGCTGCCATGGCGGATCGATATCCCGCCGACGCGCGAACGTCCGAGATCGGCTCGGACGCAGCGGCGACCGCCTCTCCGACTGCGGCGAGCGCTTCGCCGCCGCCGTCGGTGCCGACGAGGAGCGCCTCCGCCTCCGGGACCCGGCGCACCGTCGGCGCGAGCGCGGTGATCGCGATCCTCGCCTCGGCGACCCGGTCGCCCTCGAGCCGCACGACGGCGGTGGCGCCCACGACGGCGATCTCCATCTGGCGGCGGTAGTCGAGCCGGAGGTACGCGCTGCCGCTCCCGTCGCCGGGAACCGGGATCTCGACCGCCTCGAGGAGCTCGCCCGGCTCCGCGACCGTCCGCCCCGGCCCCGCGGCGAGCTCCTCGACGGGGACCACGCGGCTCGCCGTCGCCGAGCGGAGGCGCACCGACGCGCCGAAGCAGAGGAGGGGCCCGACCGTGTCGGCCGCGGGCGAGGCATTCATCACGTTCCCGCCGATCGTGCCCTGCGCCCTCGTGGCATGGGAGCCGACGATCGCCGACGCGTCGGCGAGGGCGGTGAGGCGCGACGCGATCAGCGGGTGCGCGACGAGGCGCGCGTGCGTCACCGTCGCGCCCAGCCGGAGGACGCCGTCGGACTCGTCGATCGCCGCGAGCTCCGGCACCAGGTGCACCGACACGAGCCGGTCCGGGAGCGGCGCCTTCCCCTGGCGCGCACCCACGACGAGGTCGGTGCCGCCGGCGACGACCCGTGCGCCCGAGGCGAGCTCGGCGAGCGTGTCGTCGACGGACGACGCGACGAGCAGCGACTGCGTCACGTGGAGGCCTCCCAGACGCGCTCGGCCGTCATCGGCAACCGGCGCACGCGGCGCCCCGTCGCGTTCGCGATCGCGTTCCCGATGGCAGCCGGCGTCGGCACGCACGGCGGCTCGCCGATCCCCTTCGAGCCGAACGGCCCGCCGTCGACCGCGGGCGACTCGACCCACTCGATCTCGATCGCCGGGGCGTCCGACGCGGTGATCAGCTTGTAGTCGAGGAGGTGCGGGTTCCGCTGGCGCCCCGACTCGTCGAACTGTGTTCCCTCGGTCAGCGCCTGGCCGATCCCCATCGCGACGCCCCCGTAGACCTGCCCGTTCGCGCCGGTCGGGTTGAGGATCGCACCCGAGTCGTGCACGGCTGCCACGCGCAGCACGCGCACCACGCCGGTCTCCTCGTCGACCTTGACGTGCACGGCGTGCGTCATCAGCTGCGGCTCGAGGAACGACTCCATCCCGAGGCGGCCGACGCAGGCGGCGTCGGGTGCGGCAGGCGGAGCCTCGGGAACGCGGCCGGACCCCTTGCCGATGAGCGTCCTGCCGCTGCCCGCGAGCCGCTTGATCGCGATCGAGCGCCCGGGCGCTCCCTTCACCCGCGCCTCGCCCTCCGCCAGCTCGAGGTCGTCCGGGTCGACCTCGAGCTCCTGGCTCGCGAGCTCGAGCAGCTGCCGGCGCACCTCGCCCGCCGCCTCGACGACGGCGCGGCCGTTGTTGAAGGTCGTCTGCGACCCGGAGGAGCCGCCGTCCCACGGGCCTGCGTCTGTGTCCTGGTAGAGCAGCGAGAAGTCGTCGGGCCGCATCCCGAGGACGCGCGCCGCGAGCAGCGGCAGCCCCATGACGGCGCCGCTCCCGTTCTCCTGCGCGCCCGTCACGATCGTCCCGGTCCCGTCGGCGTTGAGCTTGAGGTACGCGCCCGACTCGCCCCCGAACGACGGCCACCAGGCGCACGCGACGCCGATCCCCTCGCCCTCCGGCAGCTCGCGGCCGTACCCGATCAGCTCGGCCGCGCGATCGAGCGTCTCCCTGATCGAGACCGGGCCGAATATCTGGCGCGTGGCGCTCTCGGAGCCCTCCTCGATCAGCGTCCGCCGGCGGAGCTCGACCGGGTCGATCCCGACCGCCGCGGCCACCTCGTCCATGTGCTGCTCGACCGCCCAGCACGTCTGCGGCGCAGTCGGCGCGCGGATCGAGCCCGACGGCTGCTGGTTCGTGTAGACGAGCTTCGCGTCGACGTGGACGTTCTCGATCACGTACGGGCCGCAGGCGTGCATCGCCGCGAGCTGAGCGAAGAAGCCGCCCTCGCCGCAGTAGGCGCCGCCGTCCAGCACGAGCCGGCCCTTACGCGCGACGAGCGTCCCGTCGCTGCGCGCGCCCGTCTCGAGCTCGATCACCATCCCCTCGCGCCGGTGGTCAGGCGCGAGGAACTCCTCCTCGCGCGAGAAGACCAGCTTGACGGGACGGTTCGCGGCGCGCGCGAGCGCCGCCACGTGCGCCTCGAAGTGGAAGTCGCACTTCGAGCCGAAGCCCCCGCCGAGGAGCGGCACGATCACGCGCACGTGCGACTGCGGCAGCCGGAGCACCCGCGCGATCGAGCTCCGTGCGACGAACGGAACCTGGGTCGACGACCACACCGTGAGCCTGTCCCCTTGCCACTGCGCGACCACCGCGCGCGGCTCGATCGGCGCCCCCTGGGAGGCGTCGGCCACGTAGCGGCTCCGGACGACGACGTCCGCCGCGGCGAGCGCCGCGTCGGCGTCGCCCTTCGCCACGATCGAATGCCCGAGCACGTTCCCGTTGCGGCCGAGCTCGTCGTCGCCGCGGTAGCTCTCCCACTCGGAGTGCACGAGCGGCGCGTCGTCGGCGAGCGCCGCCTCGATGTCGGTGAGCGGGGGCAGCGGCTCGAGCTCGACCTCCACCAGGGCGGCGGCCTCGGCCGCGATCGCCGGTGTCGTCGCGGCGACGGCCGCGAGGATCTCGCCCTCGAAGCGCACCTCGTCGCGCGCGAAGAGCCGCCGGTCCTTGACCATCTGCCCGTAGCGCACGTCCGGGACGTCCTCGTGCGTGACGACCGCGACCACGCCGGGAAGCCGCCTCGCCCGCTCGACGTCGATCCGCACGATCCGTGCCCGGGAGACGCCCGCGTAGCGGAACTTAGCGTGCAGCTGCCCCGGGAGGGCGAGGTCGGCCGTGTAGCGACCCGTTCCGGTGACCTTCTCCTGTCCGTCCGACCGAACGTACTGCCGCGGCTCGTCCAGCGTCGTCAACTGCATCTCCTCGGGCGTCGAAGGGGATCGGTGAGTCGCCGCCGAGCATAGTCGCCGCGGCGACAGGGCGTGCCGCCCCGCGGGCGACGTAGGTTTGCGTCATGGCGAAGGTCGAGATCGACCTCCTCGGCGGGTTCGCGGCACGTCTCGACGGCGCCGCGGTCGAGCCGAACGCGTGGCGCCTCCGGAAGGCGCGCGACCTCGTGAAGCTGCTCGCGCTCGCGCCCCGGCACCGGCTCCACCGCGAGCAGGTGATGGACGCGCTCTGGCCCGACCGCGGCCCGGGCTCGGCGGCGAACAACCTGAACCAGGCGGTGCACGCGGCGCGGCGCGCGCTCGGGCACGACGCGATCCTGCTGCGCGACGAGGTGCTCTCGCTCGAGGCCGAGGTCGACGTCGACCGGTTCGAGGCGGCCGCCGCCGGCGCTGTGCGCGCGGGGAGCGCCGCCGCGTGCCGGGCCGCGCTCGCGCTGTACCCCGGCGAGCTGCTGCCGGAGAACCGCTATGACGACTGGGCGGAGGCTCGACGCGCACGGGCCGCCGAGCTCGCGGCGCGGCTGGACGAGGCGGCGGCAGGTGCGGCGCCGAGCGAGCGGTTCGAGGTGCCCGCGTCCACGAGCTCGTTCGTCGGCCGCCGCCACGAGCTGGAGGAGCTGTCGTCCCTCCTCGAGCGCACGCGCCTCCTCACGCTCGCGGGCACCGGCGGCGCCGGGAAGACGCGTCTCGCGCTCGAGCTGGCGCGCCGCACCCAGGCGCACGCGGCGGGCGCCGCGTTTGTCGAGCTCGCGCCGGTGCGCGAGCAGCGCCACGTCGGGCAGGCGCTGGCCGACGCGCTCGACGTGCGCGCGCTCCCGGGTCAGGACCCGCTGGACGCGGCCGTCGAGTTCCTGCGCACGCGCTCGCTGCTGCTCGTGCTCGACAACTGCGAGCACGTGCTCGGGGCGGCAGCCGTGGCGAGCGAGCGCGTGCTGCGCGACGCGCCGTCGGTGTCGATCGTCGTGACGAGCCGGGAGCCGCTTCGGCTCGCCGCCGAGTTCGTGTTCCGCGTCCCGTCGCTCGACCTCCCCGACCCCGACCGGCTCCTCTCGCCCGCCGCGCTGCTCGAGTACGAGGCCGTCTCGCTCTTCGTCGCGCGTGCGCAGGCGGCGAGCGGGTTCGAGCTCGACGAGCACAACGCTCCGCACGTGGTGCGCATCTGCCGGCGGCTCGACGGGCTGCCGCTCGCGCTCGAGCTGGCCGCAGGGCGGATCGGCGCGTTGACGCCGGCCGCGGTCGCGGAACGCCTCGACCACCGGTTCGAGCTGCTCCGCACCGGCAGCCTCGCCTCGCCGACGCGGCAGCAGACGCTCCAGGCGACGCTCGACTGGTCGCACGAGCTGCTCGACGACGACGAGGCGACGCTGTTCCGGCGGCTCGCGATCTTCAGCGGCGGGTTCACGCTCGAGGCCGTCGAGCGCGTCTGCGGCGGCGACGAGACGTCCGCGCCCGCCGTCGCGGACGTCCTCGCCCGGCTCGTCGAGAAGTCGCTCGTCGCAGTCGAGGACAGGCCCGGCGAGCGGCGGTACCGCCTGCTCGAGACCGTCCGGCTCTACGCCCGCGCCCGGCTCGCGGCGGCGGGCGAGGAGCCGACGCTCGCCGACCGGCATGCGGCCTGGGCGCTCGCGCTCGCCGAGAGCGCGCGCGGCGCGGCGGTGCTCGACCGCGACCAGGGCAACCTCCGGGCCGCGCTGCGCACGCTGCTCGCGAGCCGCCCGCGCGACGGCCTGAGGATGGCGGCCGCGCTCCTGCCGTTCTGGCTCCGCCGGATCGAGCTCGCCGAGGGCCGGCGGCAGCTCGCGGAGGCGCTGGCGGCGTCTCCGGAGGAGACCGCGCTCGCGTGCGAGGCGCTGCTCGCGGCCGCGGCGATCGAGTTCCGGAGCGCGGCCCTCGCCGCCGGCGAGGAGCTCGTCGAGCGAAGCCGCGCCGTCGCGTCGTCGATCGGCGACGCGCGCCGCGAGTGGCGCGCCGCGCAGT
>DASWRL010000004.1:0-22758 GCA_036403195.1 Gaiellaceae bacterium | reverse complement strand
ACGGGAGACAAAGAATCCGCGAGCGTTGCAGGCTCAACCGCGCCCCCCGTCAGCAACATGAAGGAGAGATTTTGAGGAAACTGTTTCGCAGGTCGACGGCGCTCGCCCTGAGCGCCGTCGTCATGGCGGGCCTCGCAGTGTTCATCGTGGCGAGCGCCACGGCGAGCACGAAGCATCGGGCCGCCGGCGTCCAGGTCTGCGTCCTGCTGCCCGACACGAAGTCGTCGGTCCGCTGGGTGCAGTTCGACGCGCCCCTGCTCAAGGCGTCGTTCGCGAAGGCCGGCGTCACGGCGTCGATCACGAACGCCCTGAACGACCCCCAGAAGCAGAAGGCCCAGGCGCAGGCGTGCCTGGCAGCCGGCGCGAAGGTCGTCATCGAGACGTCCCTCGACAACGGCTCCGCCTCGGCGATCGAGAAGTCCTTCACCTCGAAGGGCGGCTTCGCGATCGACTACGACCGCCAGGTCAAGGGCGGTACCGCCTCCGTCTACGTCACGTTCGACGGCAACGCCGTCGGCCGGGGCCAGGCGAAGCTCGTCGTCAACGGGCTCAAGGCGGAAGGGAAGTACGGCAGCAAGCCGGTCGTCGCCGAGCTCTGGGGCGGCCAGACGGACGAGAATGCGTTCTGGTTCAAGAGCGGGAACGACGACATCCTGAACCCACTCTTCAAGGCCGGCACGCTGACGAAGGGCCCGCAGCAGTTCGTCCCGGGCTGGCTCGCGACGAACGCAGGGCCGATCTTCTCCCAGATGCTCGTGAAGACGGGGAGCAAGATCGACGCGGCGGTCGCGGCGAACGACAACATCGCCGGCGCCATCGTCGCCACCCTGAAGGCGAAGCACCTGAAGCCGATCCCGCTCTCGGGGCAGGACGCGACGGTGCAGGGTGCGCAGTACATCATCTCCGGCTGGCAGACCGGCACCGTCTACAAGCCGGTCCCGAAGCAGGCGGCCGCGGCCGCAGCTGCGGCGATCGCGCTCGTGAAGGGCCAGAAGCCGAAGTCGAACGGGTTCCGGATGAACGGGTCGAAGAAGGAGCCGACCCTCGCGCTTCCGGTGACGTTGATCACGAAGAAGAACATCAACCGGCTGTACACGGACAAGTTCATCAAGAAGAGCGACGTCTGCGTCGGCGAGTTCAAGAAGTACTGCTAGACCGAGCAGCCGTGGAGGCGCCCGTCACCGGGCGCCTCCACGCGCTCTCTGAGGACACGTCATCGTGAGCGATACACCACTCCTCCAGCTCCGCGACATCTCCAAGTCGTTCGGGTCGGTGCAGGCCCTGACCGACGTCGACTTCGAGGTGCGCAACGGCGAGGTGATGGCGCTCGTCGGCGACAACGGCGCCGGCAAGTCGACGTTGATCAAGTGCATCGCCGGCACGCACACGCCGGACGCCGGCGAGATCCTGTTCGAGGGCCAGCAGGTGCACATCCACGGCCCGAAGGACGCGGCGCGGCTCGGGATCGAAGTCGTGTACCAGGACCTCGCGCTGTGCGACAACCTCGACGTCGTCCAGAACATGTACCTCGGGCGCGAGGCGCACGATCGCCTCCAGCGGCTCAAGGAGCCGATCATGGAGCAGAAGACGGCAGAGACGATGAAGTCGCTCGCGGTGACGACGATCGGCTCGATCCGGCAGCCGGTCGCCACGCTCTCGGGCGGGCAGCGCCAGTCCGTCGCCGTCGCGCGCGCCGTCATGTGGAACTCGAAGCTCGTCATTCTCGACGAGCCCACGGCGGCCCTCGGCGTCGCGCAGACCGAGCAGGTGCTCGAGCTCGTGCGCCGGCTCGCGCAGCAGGGGCTCGCGGTCGTGATCATCTCCCACAACCTGCACGACGTCTTCGAGACCGCGCACCGGATCACGGTGCTGCGGCTCGGCCGGAACGCCGGCGTCTACGAGCGGGAGAAGACGACGCAGCAGGAGGTCGTGGAGGCCATCACCGCCGGGAAGCCGACGAAGGTCTCGGGCATCCCGTCCACCACGAGCGAGCCCGTCACGTGAGCACGGGCGCCCAGGTGGTCGGCCAGGACGCAGGGCCGCCGCCCGAGGGGACGGTGTCGTCCGGCCTCGGCGCGTTCCTGCGCAGGGGCGTCGACAACGTCAGGAGCGGCAACCTCGGCGTGCTGCCGATCGTCCTCGCGCTCGTCTTCATCGTCGTCTTCTTCAGCTACCGCGCGACCAACTTCTTCACCGCGGACAACTTCGGGAACATCATCATCCAGATGGCGGGCACGACGATGCTCGCCTACGGCGTCGTCTTCGTCCTGCTGCTGGGCGAGATCGACCTCTCGATCAGCTACGTCGCCGGGATCGGCGCGCTCCTCGTCGCCGAGCTCCAGCGCCCGGGCAGCGGGCCGGGGATGTCGGGGCTGATCGCGATCCCGATCGCGATCGCGGTGTGCGCGGTGATCGGCGCCGCGCAGGGAACGATCGTGGCGAAGATCGGCGTCCCGTCGTTCGTCGTGACGCTCGCAGGGTTTCTGATCTGGCAAGGAGTGATCGTCTATCGCCTCGCGGTCCCGGGCTCGATCGTCATCCAGGACCGCTGGATCAACTACACCGGCAGCTACTACTTCTCGCGTGTCGCAGGGTGGGCGATCGCGGCCGGGATCACGGCCGTCTACGCGGGCGCGGTGCTCAGCACCGTGGTCGGGAAGCTGCGCGCCGGGCTCGCCGTGCGCGACCCGTGGCTCATCGGCCTGAAGATCGTCGGCGTCACGATCGCCAGCTTCGGGACGATCGCGATCTGCAACAGCGCGTCGGTGCAGGGGACGCCGCTCGGGCTGCCGCTCGCCGCGGTCATCATCGTCTTCTTCCTGGTCGTGCTGACGTACCTCGCGCGGAGGACGTTGTTCGGCCGCCACGTGTATGCCGTGGGCGGGAACGCCGAGGCGGCTCGCCGCGCCGGGATCAGCGTGCCGCGGATCAGGATCCTCGTCTTCATGATCTCGAGCGCGATGGCGGCGATCGGCGGGATCATCCTCGCCGCGAACGTGAACTCCGTCGACACGAACTTCGGCGGCGGCACGCTCCTGCTCGACGCGATCTCGGCCGCCGTCATCGGCGGCACGAGCCTGTTCGGCGGCCGCGGCGAGGTGCGGAACGCGTTCATCGGCGGTGCGGTGATCGCGACGGTGTCGAACGGCCTCAACACCGCGAACTACAACCCGGGCACGATCTACATGGTCACGGGCGCGATCCTGTTGCTCGCCGTCACGCTCGACACGGTCGTGCGGCGGATCCAGGCGCGCTCCGGGCGCTGACTCAGCGACCGACGAACTGCTGCGCCCGCGCGAGCACACGCCGCGCAACGTCGATGCCGAGCGCGCGACCCGCTGTCAGGTCGCCCGGTGTCTCCGTCCCGGAGTCGACGCCGGAACGGGCGAGCCGCACCGCCTCCGAGTCGAACGAGCGGCCGGTGACGGTGCGAAGGACGGTGGCCGCGGCGTAGGCGAAGGTCCCGTTCTCGGAGACCCAGCCGGGGGAGGCCGGTGTCGGTGCGAGCGGCGTCCAGCGTGCACCGGCCACCCAGCGTCCGCGCTCGCGGACGAGCACCGTGCCGTGCGGCGAGAGCTCCGTGAGGCCCTGCACGAGTGGGAGCCCTTCCGCCGCGTAGGACGCGCCGTGGAGGTCGCTCGACTGGCCCTGGAACGCCAGGTAGCGCACCATCGAGATCGGGCGAGGGGCCTGGTAGGCGCGCTTGGCGCCCCACGCGGCGACGGCGGCGTCGTGGAGCGCCGCGTTGAGCGTGAAGTACACGCGCACGTCGGAACGCAGGCGAGCGGTCGCGACGCCCCGGCGCGGCAGCGTGGCGGTTGCCGCGTTCCAGGCGGTCGGCGAGCCGTCGGGGCCTCTCACCGCTGCCGGTCCCGAGGCCTCCCTGATCGCGGCGAGGGCGGCGTCCTCGTACGGCCTCGACGAGGGGTCGCCGAGGCGCGGTGCGCCGGGGTCGAGCGGCAGGCCGCGAGCGGAGGAGGGCAGCGCGAACGAGCGGACGTGTCCCCACTGCGCGTCGACGAAGGTCTGTACCGCCGCCGGGATCGGCGCGAGACCCTGAGGGGCGACCTGCGCGAGCGCGAGCGGCTGCCAGAACGTCGCGTCGTGCACCGTGGACACGCCCTGCGCGAGGACGAGCGGCTGGTTCTCGGGCGCATACGAGGCATCCACGAAGTGCGCGCGCTCGAGCGACCCGTCGGTATGGCCCGCGGCGACGATCGAGGCCGCGACGCGATTGCCGACGGCCGCCGGCGAGCCCGAGGCGGTCGACGCGAACGCGGGGGAGAAGCAGAGCGAGCGGAGGCGGGTGTTCAGCGCGGCGAAGGTCCGGTCCAGGTCGTGCCCGAACGAGATGTCCCAGAGGAGCACGCGGTACGCGGCGAAGCTGATCGCCTCCTCGCGCGCACGCAGCGACGCGGACCCGCGCGCGTGTACGTCGGCCAGGTACTGCTTCGCCGCTGGGTCGTACGCGGCCCACGCGTCCCACATCGCGGCCGAGACGCGGAAAAGGGTGCGCGCCTGCTCCGGCTCCGACGCGCCCGCCTCCCGCAGCACGGCGACGGCCGTCTCGTCCCACAGCTGCGCGACCGACGCGCGGCCGTGCGCGGCAGGCGTACAGGCCGCGAGAACGGGCGTCGACCCCGCGCTCGCCGGCCGGGGCGTGGGTGGACGACGGACGACGACGACGCGGTCGGCGGCGACGTCGTGCAGGACGCGGGTCCCGCCGAACGGGAAGCGCACGACGACCCGTGCCGCGACCGTCGCCCTGCCGAGGCCGAAGTGAACGCGTGGATCCTCCGACGAGAGGTAGCTGCTCCCGGCCTGGACCTGCCGGACGAGGCGGCGGCCGTGCGCGAGCTCGACGGTGACGGTCGCGCCGGGCGAGAGGGGCTTCGTGCGCACCTCGAGCCAGTGGCCGACGTGGCCGGTCTGACGGAGGAGGACGAGCCGGCCGCCGATCGTGTTGACGGCCACGTCCATGCGGCCGTCGTTCCCCGCGTCGGCCGCCGCGACGCCGCGGCCGTCCAGCCGGATGCCCTCCGCGGGCAGGGCCGTCGCCGCCGAGCCGTACACGGTGGTGCCGCCGCGTGCGGTCGGCGTCAGGACGCGCACCGGCTCCGCCCCCCTCGCGAGGCTCGTCACCGGAATGGCGCCGGCAGCGAGGACGACGTCGGGGCGGCCGGCGTTCGTGAGGTCGACGAACGATGCGCCCCAACCGGCGAAGTCGGTCCCGAGCGCCGGGACGAAGGCGCCGCGCGCGCCCGCGAACCGGGCCACGCCGCCGCGGAAGGCCGCCGAGGGCTCGTGCCGCGAGTTCGTCACGAACAGATCGAGCCTCCCGTCGCCGTCGTAGTCGGCGGCGGCGATCCCCATGCCCGCGTACCGGTCGGCGACGCCCTCCGCCGCGGCGCGCTCCTCGAACCGGAATCCGAGGCCCGCGGGGTCCGCCTTCGCGCCACCCGGCCACGGCACGTTCTCGTAGAGCTGGTTCGGATCCTCGTCGTTCGCGACGTACAGGTCCGGGCGGCCGTCGCGGTTCGAGTCGAGGAACGCCGCACCGAGCCCGTGGCCGAACGCCGCCGCCTCGACGCCGGCGGCCGCGCCCGCCTCCCGGAAGCGGCGAGCACCTTCGTTGATGAAGAGGAGGTCGCGCACCCCCTCGTGGTCCGTCGGGAAGCCGGCGAGCGCGTTCGGCACCGGGGAGGTGAGGTCGGTGTAGCCGGCGGCGAAGACGTCGAGCCTCCCGTCGCCGTTCACGTCGGCGACCGCCGCGCCCGTGTACCACGACGAGCTCTCGCGGCCCGAGGTGAGCTCCGCGGCGGCGAACGTGCTGCCGCCGCGATTCCAGAGCACCTTCACCCCGTCGTCCGTCGTGAGCACGATGTCGGGGCGGCCGTCGCCGTCGATGTCGGCGGCGGCGCACCCGTCACCGCGCACCGCGAGCCCGGCGTGCGTGGACGCGGAGACGTCGCGGAAGCGCCCGCGGACGTTCTCGAACAGCGCCGCCCGGGGCAGGCCGCCGTGCGCCTCCCACTGCGGCGCGTCGGCGTCCGACCAGCCGTTGACGACGAACAGGTCCTGCCACCCGTCGCCGTTGTAGTCGAGCCAGCAGACTCCGCCGCCCATCATCGCGCCGTAGTCGCTCGACATGCCGAACCGGAATGCGCCCTGTCGGAAGTCGAGACCGACCGCGGGAGCGATGTCGCGCAGGCGGAGGCCCGCGAGTCGCGACGCGCGGGCCGGCGCCGGCGTGGGGCGCGGCTTCGCGCCTTGCAGCGTCCACGTCTGCGGGTAGCCGGCGAGCGCGAGGTGGTACGTCCGCCCGGCCAGTCGCGCGACGGCGCTCGGCGGGCCCTGGTCGGTGCCCGGGACGAGGCGGACGCTCACGGTGTCGGCCGTGCTCGCGGGCACGGCTGCCGTGAGGGTGCCGACGATCGACTCGGCGTCGCGCCGCGACAGCTTCGTCTGCACGCCCGGAGACGGAAGGATCGCGATGCGGGGGAGCCCGCGCGCCGGAGCGGGCGCTGCGGCGAGCGAGGGCGCCGCACCGCCGTGGACCAGCACCAGCACGCCGATCGCCGCTGCCGCCGCCGGCGCCGCCGCCGCGATCGCGACCCGCGGCGCAGCGCGGAGGAACGGCCTCGAGGCGCAGACGACCGCGAGCGCCGCCAGGAGCGCCACCTTCGCCGCGAACTCCGTCGTCGTCGGCGCGATCAGGACGGCCCCGAGGACACCGAGTGCGGCGCCGTAGACGACGCGCTCGCGGCGGCCGCCCGGCGCCGTCTTCGGGTCGGTGATCATGAAGAAGAGGAAGACGAGCACTTCCGGTGAGGTCACGAGCACCGACCAGAAGTGGAACCCGCTGATCGGGCCGAGGTGCCAGCGGGCCGTCATGACGTGCCCACGCCACGCGAGCAGCGCGATCGACGCCGCGAACGCGACCCAGAACGCCACGGCGACGCGCAGGAGCCCGAGCCGCGACAGGATCGCGAGCCCTCCGGTGACGATGATCGCGAGCGCGAGGGCCATCCACCACGACATCGGGCCCCACCAGAAGTCGAGCGGCTCCGCGCGCCCCCGGCCGAGCAGGAGGAAGCAGACGACGAGGCCGATGTTCGAGGGGTTGAAGATGTGCTCGCCCCTCCACCTGACCACGTGCTTCGAGAGGAGGGACCCGCCCGCGACCGCCATGTAGAGCCACCAGTCGTGCAGGCTCCACCAGTCGCCGTGCCGCGTCCCGGGCGCCCGCAGGACGAACGCCACGCCGTTCGCGGTCAGGAGCGCGCTCGCGGGCCACATCAGCACGCGCTGGCGCCGGAACGCGACGGCGACGTCGATGACCGCCGCGGTTCCCAGCGCGACGAGGATCTGCGCGATCGACAGGCGGAAGTGGAACGCCACCTGACCGAGGACCTGGAGGGACGTGATCGTGGCCGCGAGGTGCAGCCGGGGATCTCTGAGCTTCGGGAGGACGACCGGGTACGAGACGCCCCGGATCGCGACGGCTGTCATCGCGCTCCAGCGTAGTATCCGTCCATGCGCCTGGCGAGGGCTCGCGCCATCGTGGACCACGTCGTCACGGCCGCACCCGGGCCCGTCTCGGTGTTCGTGGCGGACGCCCACGGCGAGCTCGTCGCTGCGGCGACGATGGACGGCGCCGCGCCGGACACGCGGCTGAACGCGCAGCGGAAGGCGTACACGGCCGCTCGCAGCGACGCGCGCTCGACGCGTGAGCTGGCGGAGAAGGTCCGCGACGACGCCGTCGAGCGCGCGAGCTTCGACCCGTTCTTCACGTTCTTCCTCGGCGGAGTCGCCGTCTTCGAGGACGGCGTGCGCGTCGGCGCCGTCGGCGTGAGCGGGCTCCCGGGAGAGGTCGACGAGCGGCTCGTGCTGGAGGCGATCGACCGCTCGGCCTGACGCTACGGCGTCACGGGGCGCCGCTCGGTCGCCGACGCGTGGAGCGCCTCGAGCGCGCGCGCCTGGCCGAGCGCGTCGTCACGTCCGAGGAGGGGAGCCCCCGTCCCGCGGATCGCCGCGCTCAGGTTCTCGAGCTCGAGCCGGTAGGAGTCCCGCTGCTCGACCTCGATCCGCCCGACGCTCCCGTCGGCGCGCCGCAGCTCGATCCCGGGCTCGAGGCAGTGCCACGGGTCGTCCACGAAGAGGGAGCCTTCGCTGCCGATCGCCTCCAGCTCGTCGCGGTTCGTGAGCGCGGTGCCGCAGTCGAAGAGCGCGATCACGTCGCCGGGGAAGCGCATCGTCCCCGTGAAGACCCAGTCGGTGCCGGTGGGCCCGAACCACGCCTCGCCCCAGACCCGCTCGGGCTCGGCGCCGGCGAGGAAGCGGGAGCCGGAGACGTTGTAACAGCCGACGTCCATGAGGGCCCCGCCCTCGACGTCCGTCTGCAGCCGGATGTTCGACTCGTCGTAGAGCCCGTAGCTGAACACCGAGCGCACGAGCCGGAGCTCGCCGATCGCCCCGCCGTCGACGAGCTCCTTCAGCTTCGCCGTCTGCGGGTTGTGGCGCCACATGAACGCCTCCATCAGGTGCCGCCCTGCGGCCGCGGCTGCGTCGAACGCCGCCGCCGCTTCCTCCGGGTGCCGCGTGAGCGGCTTCTCGCAGAGGACGTGCTTCCCCGCTTCGAGCGCCCGGATCGTCCAGGGCACGTGCAGCGTGTTCGGGAGCGAGATGTAGACGGCCTCGATCGCGGGATCCTCGAGCAGCGCCTCGTAGGAGCCGTAGGCCTGCGGGATGTCCCATTCGCGCGCGTACGCGTCGGCGCGCTCCTGCGTCCTGCTCGCGACGCCGACGAGGTCGACGTCCGGCGACGCGTGCGCGCCCGGGATCACCTTCCGGTTGATGTCGGCGGTGGAGACGATTCCGAACCGGACCGGCTCAGGCATCGGCAGCGAGGCCCCTCTTCCCCATCAGACGTAGTATCGCCGCGTGGAGACGATCGGCGTCGGCATGCTCGGCTACGCGTTCATGGGCAAGGCCCATTCGAACGCCTTCAAGAAGATCGCCTACATCACGTGGCCGCCGCCGCTCGAGCCGCGGCTCGTCGGCATCTGCGGCAGGAACACGGAGGCGGTCGAGGAGGCGGCGCAGCGCTACGGCTACGAGTACGCGACCGACGACTGGTGGCGGCTCGTGGACGACGACCGCATCGGCCTCTTCGACAACGGCGGGCCGAACTCGCTGCACGCGGAGCCGACGATCGCGGCCGCGCGCGCCGGGAAGCACGTCGTCTGCGAGAAGCCGCTCGGGCGGGACGCCGCGGAGAGCTACGACATCTGGCAGGCGGTCGAGGCGACCGGCGTGAAGCACATGTGCGCATTCAACTACCGCTTCGTCCCCGCGGTCCGGCTCGCGCGCGAGCTGATCGAGGCGGGGGAGCTGGGCGAGATACGCCACTTCCGCGGCCGGTACCTCCAGGACTGGGGCGACGACCCGTCGCTCGACACGTGGCGGTTCGACGTCGACGCCGCGGGCTCGGGCGCGCTCGGCGACCTCATGGCCCACGTCGTCGACCTGGCGCGCTTCCTGAACGGCGAGCCGACGGTCGTGCAGGGATTCACGCACACGTTCCTGCCGGATCGCCGCGTGGACGACGCGGTCGAGGCGACCGTGCAGTTCGAGAACGGCTCCGTCGGCACCCTCGAGTCGACGCGCTTCGCGCACGGGCGCCGCAACGCGTTCCAGTGGGAGATCAACGGCACGAAGGGCTCGCTCGCCTTCGACATGGAGCGTCTCAACGAGCTGCAGGTCTTCCGCGCCGACGGCGACCGCGCCCGCGGCTTCAAGACCGTCCTCGTCTCCGAGACGGACCATCCGTTCTGGGAGCACTGGTGGCCGCCGGGCCACATCGTCGGCTGGGGCGACACGTTCGTGCACGAGCTCCACCATCTCCTGGGAGCGATCGCCGCCGACACCGCGGTGGCGCCGTACGGCGCGACGTTCGAGGACGGCTACCGCGCCGCCGAGATCTGCGACGCCATCGTCCGGTCGAGCGCGAGCGGCGGGCGCGAGACGATCGCCTACCGTTCCTGACGTGGGTGAGGCCCGGGCCTGGGACGAGGGCGCGAAGGCCTGGGTCGAGCGCGTGCGCGGAATGGACGTGCACCCCCACGACGCGGCGCTCCGTGGGCTGTTCCCTCCACCCGAGGGCACTACGATCGACGCCGGCTGCGGCGAGGGCCGCCTCACGCGCGAGCTCCGTGCACTCGGGTACGACGTCGTCGGCGTCGATCGGTCGGCGGCGCTCGTCGACGAGGCGCGTAGCGCCGACCCCGGCGGGCGGTACGAGGTCGCCGAGCTCGAGGCGCTCCCGTTCGCCCAAGGGGAGGCGGCGTTCGTGCTGTGCGTGAACGTGCTGCCGCACGTCGTCGACCTGGAGCCGGCGGTGAAGGAGCTCGCCCGGGTGCTGCAACCGGGCGGGACGGCGGTCGTCGGGCTCGCGCATCCGGTTGCGCTGGCGGGGTCGTTCGACGAGGAGGCGGGTGAGCTGCGGGTGCGGCGGTACTTCGTCGAGGAGGCGCACGGCGTGCCGCTCGGCCACCGTCACGTGTTCCACCAGCACCGGACCCTGGAGGCGTACCTCCGGTCGTTCCTCGAGGCGGGGCTCCAGCTCGACGACCTCCGTGAGGTGCCGGGCTGGGACGGCGCCGCGCCGCGGTACCTCGACCTGCGCCTGACGCGGCGCTAGAGCGGACGGTCGTCGAGGACGAGCGTCGCCTTCCCGCCGTGGAACGCGAACGCCTCCTCGAACCGGTCGAGCGGGACGCGGAGGCCGACCAGCTCGTCGAGCACCCCGGGGAAGCGCTCGCGGGCCTGGTCGAGGGCGTCGACGCCCGCCTCCCAGTCCTCGCGGTGCGCGTTGACGCTGCCGAAGAGCACCCGGTTCTCGAGCACCGTGTCGACCCCGAGCACGCGGCCGTCGAGCTCGACCTTCGTCGCGCGCCCGTCGATGCCGAGGAGGCACGCGACGCCGCTCCTGCGGAGGAGGCCGAGCGAGGCCGCCATCAGCTCGGCGCTGCCCGCGGCCTCGACGACGAGGTCGAAGCCGCCGAGCCCCGCCAGGCCCGCCGACTCGGTCGAGACGTAGTGCGCGCCGAGGGCGTCCGCGATCGCGTTCGACGGCTCGAGCGACGCCGTCCAGGTGTCGACGCCCGCGAGGCGGAGGAGCATCGTCGTGAGCAGCCCGATCGCGCCTGCGCCCGTCACGAGCGCGCGCTCGAGCCGCCACGGCTGGCGGCCGCCGATCGCGAGCGAGTGGCGGACGGCGCGCGCGCAGATCGACGTCGGCTCGGCGAGCACGCCGAGGCGTCCGAGCGTGCGCGGGATCCGGACGAGCTGGTTCGGGTCCTCGACGACGAGCTCGCGCGCGAAGCCGTCGAGCCGCGTGATGCCGCGCTCGCTGTAGTCGCCGGTCAGGCACGAGTCCGGCGCGCCCTCGCCGCAGGCGAGGCAATGGCCGCACGAGCGGCGGACGGTCGCGCAGACGAGGTCCCCTTCCGCGAACCCGCCGCCCCCGCGCTCGACGAGCGCGAGCGACTCGTGTCCCATGACGAGCACCTCGCGTCCCTCGGGGGCGTCGCCGAAGAGCCCTTCGGAGATCTCGCGGTCGGTGCCGCAGACCCCGACCTCGAGGACGCGGAGCAGCACGCCCTCGCCGTCCGGCTCCTCGACCTGCTCGACCCGCGTCGAGTGCTCGACTCCCGGCTCGGCGACGAGCGCGTCGATCACTGCGCCGTCCAGCCTCCGTCGACGGTGAGGATCGTGCCCGTGACGAACTCCGCGGTCGCGAGGTACGACACCGCCTCGGCGACCTCGTCGGACGTCCCGAGACGGCCCATCGGCTGACGCGCGCGCAGAGCGTCGAGCGACTCGCCGCTCGCCTCGACAAGCCGGTGGACCCACGGCGTGTCGATCGTCCCGGGGCACACGGCGTTCACGCGGATCCCGTCGCCGACGTGGTCGACGGCGAGGGCGCGCGTCAGCGCGACGACCGCGCCCTTGGACGCGCAGTAGGCGGCGCGGTTTCTCAGCCCGATCAGCCCCGCGACCGAGGCGACGTTGACGATGGAGCCGAAGCCGCGCTCCTGCATGCCGGGGATGGCGTGCTTGCAGCAGAGGAACGTCCCGCGCGCGTTCACCGCGAAGACGTCTTCCCAGACTTCGAGCGGGGTATTCGGCGCGTCGGTGGTGGCGCCGATGCCGGCGGCGTTGACGAGCACCTCGACGCCGCCCATCGCCCCCGCGACGGCATCCTCGTCGCGGACGTCGAGCCGCACGGCCGTCGCGCCGAGGTCGGTCGCGACCGCGTCGGGCTCGAGGTCGGCGACGGTGACGTCGAAGCCGTCGTCGGCGAGCCGGACGGCGACGGCCGCGCCGATGCCGGAGCCGCCGCCCGTCACCAGCGCCCTCACCGTGTGCCCACGGCGGTCCCGAGGACGGCGCCCTCCGATGCCGAGCCGACGAGCGCGCGGTAGCGGCCGAACACTCCGGTCCCGTACGGGAGCTCGGGCGGCGACCACGCAGCGAGGCGCTCTGCCAGGTCCCCGTCCGCGACCTCGAGGTGCAGTGTGCGCCGGTCGACGTCGACGGTGATGACGTCGCCGTCGCGGACGACCGCGAGCGGCCCTCCACGCGCGGCCTCGGGCGCGACGTGGCCGACCATCAAGCCGCGCGTCGCGCCCGAGAAGCGGCCGTCCGTGACGAGGGCGACGGAGTCGCCGAGCCCGGCGCCGACGACGGACGACGTGACGCTCAGCATCTCGCGCATGCCGGGACCGCCGGCAGGGCCCTCGTAGCGGACGACGACGACGTCGCCGTCCTGAACGAGCCCGGACCGCACCGCGTCCGCCGCCGCCTCCTCGCTCTCGTACACCTTCGCCGGGCCGCGGTGCGTGCGCCGCAGCGCTCCCGACGCCTTGACGACGCTTCCCTCGGGCGCGAGGTTCCCGCGGAGGACGGCGAGCGCAGCGGTGGCCTTGAACGGCCGCGCGACGGTGTAGACGACCTCGCCGTCCGGGGCAGGAGCGCCGGCAGCCTCCGCCGCGAGCGTGCGCCCCGTCACCGTCGGCGCGTCTCCCTCGACGAGGCCGGCTGCGGCGAGCTCGCGGATGAGCACCGGCGTGCCGCCGACGGCGTGCAGCTCGGTCGCGACGTGCTTCCCCGACGGCGCGAGGCTGGCGATCACGGGTGTCCTGTCGGCGACCTCGGCGAGCTCGTCGATCGTCAGCTCGACGCCCGCCTCGTGCGCGATCGCGAGCAGGTGGAGGATGCCGTTCGTCGACCCGCCGCTCGCCGCGATCCCCGCCATCGCGTTCAGCAGCGCGCGGCGGTCGAGGAACGACGACGCAGGCGCGAGCGGGCCGGCGGCGAGCGCGCCCGCGCGCCGCGCGGCGTCCGCTCGGCCGGCGACGTCGTCGGCCGGCGCGAGCCCGTCGCCGGGGACGGCGATGCCGAGGAAGTCGAGCGCGACCGCCATCGTGTTCGCCGTGAAGTGGCCCGCGCACGTGCCGGCCCCCGGACACGCCGTCCGCTCGAGCTCGTCCAGCTCGGCGCGGGGGAGGAGGCCGCGCTCCTCGGCGCCCACCGCCTCCCACACGGTCTGGATCGTCGCGTTCCGTGGGCCGGGACGCATCGGCCCGCTGTACACGACGACCGCCGGCTTGCCGAGGCGCGCGAGCGCCATCAGGGCCGCGGGAACGGTCTTGTCGCAGCCGACGAGGCAGACGAGCGCGTCGAAGTCGTGCGCGTGCGTCATGAGCTCGATCGAGTCGGCGATCACCTCGCGCGAGATCAGCGACGCACGCATCCCGGGCGTTCCCTGCGACTGGTTGTCCGAGACGGCGATCGTGTTGAACGGGAGCGGGACCCCGCCGGCTGCGGCCACACCCTCGCAGACGAGCCGCGAGAGCTCGAGCTGGTTGAGGTTGCACGGCATCGTCCCCGTCCACGTCGACGCGACGCCGACGATGCGGGCGTCGAGGCCGTCGGGGTCGACGCCCATCGCGCGGAAGTGCGCCCGCGCCGCCGCGCGCTCGGCACCGTGCCGGAGCCCGGCGCGCGCGCGGAGCCTGAGCGCCTCGCCGTCCATGTCAGCGCTTCTTGCCCGGGTTGAGGAGGTTCTTCGGGTCGAACGCGTGCTTCAGCCGTGTGTGCAGGTCGTACCCGACGCGGCCGAGCTGGGGCTCGAGCTGGCCGCGCTTCAGCCAGCCGATGCCGTGCTCGCCCGTGACGGTGCCTCCGAGACGGAGCGCGAGGTCGAACAGCTCCTGGCACGCCTCGTCGGCGCGCTGCTCCTCGTCGAGGTCGTCGGGCGTGAACAGGAACGTCGAGTGGATGTTGCCGTCGCCGGCGTGGCCGAACGAGAGGGACGGCACCCCGTGCCGCGCGCCGATCTCGAGCGTCTCCCGCGCGACGTCGCGAAGCCGGTCGAGCGGCACCGCGATGTCCTCGCTGTAGGCGCCGCCCCGCTGCGCGAGGATCGCGAACGCGACGCCGCCCCGCCAGCGCCACAGCTCCGCGACGTCGCTCGGCTCCGTGGGCGCGTGGACGGCGACCGCGTCCTCCGCGAGCGCGTCGCGGAGCTCGTCGGCGACCCGCCGTGCCTCGTCGCGCGCGCCGTCCGCCTCCGTGATCACCATGAACGACGCGCCCGCGTCGAGACGGAACGGGTACGTCGCGCCCGCGTACGAGAGGAGCACCTCGTCGACGTACTCGACCGCGGCCGGCACGACGCCCGACGCGAGGACGCGCTCGATCGCGGAGATGCCCGCCTCGGCGTCGCGGTACAGCCCGATCACCGGGAGCTCGAGCTCGGGCGCGGGGATCAGCCGGAGCCACGCCGCGGTGACGAGGCCGAGCGTGCCCTCGGAGCCGACGAGCAGGCTCCTGAGGTCGTACCCTGCGACGTCCTTCCGGATCGGCCCGCCGACGGTGACGATCTCGCCGGGTGGGACGACCGCCTCGATCCCGGTGACCCACTGGCCCGTGACGCCGTACTTGAACGCGTGCGGGCCGCCCGCGTTGCAGGCGATGTTCCCGCCGATCTGGCTCAGCTCCGCCGCGCCGGGATCGGGTGGGAAGCGCAGGCCGCTCTCCCGGGCGAGCCGCTGCACGTCGGCGGTGGTGACGCCCGCCTCGACGTGCATCCGCCAGAGGAGCGGGTCGAACTGCCGCACCTTGTTCAGCCGCTCGAACGCGAGGACGACGCCTCCCTCGATCGGGATCGCGCCCCCGGCGAGGCCGGTGCCGCCGCCGCGCGGGGTCAGCGGCACGTCGTGCTCGTAGCAGAAGCGCATCACCGCCGCGACCTCCTCCGCCGTCGACGGGAAGACGACCGCGTCCGCGGTGCCCCGGACGCCGCGGCCCATCAGGTCGGCGAGGTACCTGCCCTCCGGCTCCACGACGGCCTCGCGGGGGAGCACGTCGGTCAGCGCGGCTATCACCGAGCGAGCGTACCCTGTCGACGCACTCGATCCCTACTCCGAGGAGTCAGATGAAGCTCGTTGCGATTGCCGCTTCCGCCGCGGCGCTCCTGCTCGTCCCGGCCGCGTTGTCGGCGCCGACGACGCTGAAGGGGACCGACGGTCCCGGATTCACGATCACGCTGACGAAGGCCGGGAAGAAGGTCACGAAGCTGAAGCCGGGGACCTACGTCTTCTCGATCAGCGACAAGTCCGACATCCACAACTTCCACCTAAAGGGGCCGGGCGTCGACAAGAAGACGGCGGTGGGCGCCAAGGGTACGACGACGTGGAAGCTCAAGCTGAAGAAAGGCAAGTACACGTTCGTGTGCGACCCGCACGCGTCGTTCATGAAGGGAAGCTTCACGGTCGGCTGAGCCGACCGTCCGCCTCACGCCGCGCGGATCTCGAGCTCTTCGACCTCGTCCCGCGAGATGCGCCATGCACGCAGCTCGTCACGGGCGAGGCCGTAGATCAGAAACGGCTTGCCGGCCCAGAGGCCGGAGAGCTCGCGATCCGTGCGGGACGGCCTTGGCTCCGTCTCCGGGTGCGAGTGGAACACCGCGAGCTCGTACCCGTCGTCCTCGAGGAACCAGATCTCGGGGTCGATCTCCAGCTCGTAGCGATACGGCGAGGCGAGCGCGTTCAGGCCGCGGACATACCGCTCCGCCACGCCGTCGCGGAGGACGATGACCCCGCAGCACTCGTTCGGCGCGTCCTCCGCGGCGTGCGCGCGCAGCTCGGCGCGGATCGCCTCAGGGACTACCACCAGAGGACTGCCTCGTCGATGTCGTCGCCTGCCCAGAACGGCGCGGAGAGGTACTTCCACCCGCCGTCGGCGAGGACGCAGACGACGACGGCGCCCTCGTCGAGCTCCGCCGCGATCCGGCGCGCGACGTGGACGACCGCGCCCGACGACACGCCCGCGAAGACCCCCTCGCGCTCGAGCAGCGCCCGTGCAGCTGCCGCCGACTCGTCGTTCGAGACGAGCAGCTTGCGGTCGAGCTGCGAGACGTCGAGCACGGGCGGCACGTAGCCGTCGTCGAGCGAGCGCAGGCCCATCACCGGGTCGCCGGGGAGCGGCTCGGCCGCGACGACCTGCACGCCCGGGAACGCCTCCCGAAGGCGTCTGCCGGTGCCCATGAGCGTGCCTCCCGTCCCGAGGCCCGCGACGAACGCGTCGACGCGCTCCAGATCGCGTGCGATCTCCGCGCCCGTCCCCTCGTAGTGCGCGCGGGGGTTCGCCTCGTTCTCGTACTGGAACAGCATCGTGTAGCGGTCGTCCTTCGCCGCGAGCTCCTGCGCCAGGCGCACGGCGCCGTTCGACCCGAGCTCCCCGGGCGAGTCGACGATCGTCGCCCCGTAGAGCGAGAGGAGGGCGCGCCGCTCGGGCGTCGCGTTCGACGGCAACACGCAGGTGAGCTTCAGCCCCTTCAGCTTCGCGACGAGCGCGAGCGAGATCCCGGTGTTCCCGCTCGTCGGCTCGAGCAGCTCCTGCCCCGGCTCGAGCCCGGCCTCCTCCACCATCTTCAGCGCGACGCGGTCCTTGATCGAGCCGGTCGGGTTCTGCCCCTCGAGCTTCGCGTAGATCGTCCGCCCCGGCGGCGACAGCCGCTCGAGCGCGACGAGCGGCGTGTTCCCGATCAGGTCGAGGAGCGACTCGGCTACCACGGCCCCGGCGAGGCCTCGTGCCGTCAGCGCGCGCGCGACGGCGCGCCGCCGGCCATCGCCGGGAGGAGGATCACGGTCGACCCGTCGCCGACCGGCGTCTCGAGGCCGTCGCGGGTGCGGACGTCCTCGCCGTCGACGTAGACGTTCACGAACGAGTGGATGTCCTCACCGGTGTAGACGCGCGAGCCGAGGGCGGGGATGCGCTGCGTGAGGTCCTCGAGGAGCTCCCGGACGGTGCCGCCGGAGGCCTCGACCTCGCGGGCGCCGCCCGCCTCCGCGCGGAGGACCGGAGGGACACGGACGACCGTCACCGCGCGCAGAACTCGACGTAGTCGATGTACTCGGTGATCGTCGGGTGGTCGCCGCAGACGGGGCAGTCCGGCCTGCGCTCGATCTTCACCTCGTTGAACTCCGTCGACAGCGCGTCGAAGAGCAGCAGCCGCCCGACGAGCGGGTCGCCGATGCCGGCCGCGAGCTTGATCGCCTCGTTCGTCTGCAACGAGCCGATGATGCCCGGGAGGACGCCCAGCACACCACCCTCGGAGCACGACGGCGCCAGCTCGGGCGGCGGCGGCTCCGGGAAGAGG
Organism: Gaiellaceae bacterium; assembly: GCA_036403195.1. Taxonomy (GTDB): domain Bacteria; phylum Actinomycetota; class Thermoleophilia; order Gaiellales; family Gaiellaceae; genus PALSA-600. The sequence continues at coordinate 5,027 of DASWRL010000004.1, read as the reverse complement.
CAGCGGTAGCAGGGGCCGACGTGCGGCTGGAACACCGTCACCTGGCCCTCGAACCGGTAGATCGAGCCGTGGACCACGGGGATGTTGCGCCACACGGACGCGTCGTTGACGAGGTATCGCGTGGGGAAGTTGTCGGCGCCGTCGACGATCAGGTCCCAGCGGTCGTCGAGGATGCGGTCGATGTTCTCTGACGTGAGCCGCTCGCGATACGTCACGACGTCGACGTCCGGGTTGAGCGCGTTGATCGTCCGCTTCGCCGAATCCACCTTGGGCGTGCCGAGGGTGTCGAGCGAGTGTGCGATCTGGCGCTGCAGGTTCGTCTCGTCGACGATGTCGGCGTCGATGATCCCGAGGGTCCCGACGCCGGCGGCGGCGAGGTAGAGCGACGCCGGCGAGCCGAGGCCGCCCGCGCCGATCAGGAGCACGCGCGAGTCGAGCAGCTTCAGCTGCCCCTCCTCGCCGATCTCGGGGATCAGGAGGTGCCGCGAGTACCGCGTCCGCTTCTCGGGCGAGAGCGTGCGCGGCATCACGATCTCGAGGCCGTTCCGCTTCCAGTCGGTGAAGCCGCCGGCCAGGTGATGGACGTTCGTGTAGCCGAGCTCCTGCAGCGTCTTCGCGGCGAACACCGAGCGATTGCCGGACGCGCAGTAGAGGACGATCGGCTGGGCCCTGTCGGGCGCGACGCCCTCGATGCGGCTCTCGAGGTGGCCGCGGGGGACGTGCACGGCGCGGGGCAGGTGGCCCTCCTGCCACTCGTCGGCCTCCCGGACGTCGATCCAGGCGGCCCCGTCGAGCTCTTGGGCGGCGCGGGCGTCGAGCTCGGAGATCTCGCCCCTGGTCCGCGCGAGCAGTTCGCGATAGGTGGTCATCGTCGGTGTAAACGGTAGCGGCCGGTACCTTCATTCCCGATGTCGCCGACCGCGCGGATGCGCCTGGCCGTGGGCCTCGCCGCCGTCGCGGCCGCCGCGGTGGTGGCGGGCGTCGTCTACGCGACGCGGCAGGACCCGCCCCAGCCGAAGGCGCTCTGCAAGGGGCCGCTCCGGCCGACGGTCGTCGCGGGCGTCCCGTCGCGGCACCTGGCGGCCGTCCGCGCCGCCCTCGCGAAGCAGCCGAAGGCGGCGGCGCTGGCCCTCGAGCCGGTCGCGCAGGCGGCGCCGCGGGATCCCGTCGTGCAGTTCAACCTCGGCCGCGTCCTCTACTGCGCCGGGTACCCCGACGAGGCGACCCAGGCGTTCCGGCGGGCGAAGGCGGCGGCACGCGACACCTACTACCGCGTCGCCGTCGACAACCTCCTCCATCCGCAGTACTTCGACCAGGGCTACCCGCCGTTCCAGTACGACGGCACGGACCCGCTCCTCGTCCAGGGCCAGGTCGAGCAGCGCCGGTTCCACCCGGAGAGCGCGGAGCGGCTCTTCGCGCGCGCGGCGCGTCTCCACCCCGACGACCCCGACGCGCAGGTCGCCGCCGCGGTCGGCCGCTTCGACATGGACGACCTGAGCGCCTCGTTCTCGCGGCTCGGGCCGCTCGTGAAGCGGTTCCCGCACAGCCAGTCGGTGCGCTTCCATCTCGGCCTCCTGCTCGTCTGGATCGGCGAGCGGAAGCAGGCCCGCACCGAGTTCCGCGCAGCCCGCGACCTGGGGCCGGCGACGAAGCTCGGCCGCACCGCCGCCGTCTTCCTGCGCAGCCTCGCGGCGGGTGGGTCTGGCGCACCGAAAAGATGAGCCGTTAGGCCTATGCGTCCGTCCGATCCCGGTGCGATCGTTCCGCATCCGACCGGAGGGGGAGCCAGTGGCCGACGTCGAGTTCGAGGCGGTCGACGAGTTCGAGGAGGAAGGCGAGCTCGACGAGGAGGCCCCCTCGCTCGACGCCGAGACCGATGCCGAGGCCGACTACTTCGCCTCGCGGGTCGAGGAGCCCGAGGAGACGGTCGACCCGGAGTTCTCAGCCGACTCGCTGCAGCTCTTCCTGAAGGACGTCGGCAGGGTCGACCTGCTCACGGCGGCGCAGGAGGTCGAGCTCGCGAAGCGGATCGAGTCCGGCGACCACCGGGCGAAGCAGGAGATGGTGGAGGCGAACCTCCGCCTCGTCGTCTCGATCGCGAAGCGGTACCGCAACCAGGGGCTGCCGTTCCTCGACCTGATCCAGGAGGGGACGATCGGCCTCGTGCGCGCCGCCGAGAAGTTCGACTGGCGCAAGGGGTACAAGTTCTCGACGTACGCGACCTGGTGGATCCGCCAGGCGGTCGCGCGGGCGCTGGCCGACAAGGCGCGGACGATCCGGATGCCGGTGCACGTCGTCGAGAAGCTGAACAAGATCATGCGCACCGAGCGGAAGCTGCGCGCCGAGCGGGGCCGCGAGCCGACCGACGAGGAGATCGCGGAGGACCTCGACATGACGGTCGAGGAGGTCGAGTCGATCCGCCGCACCTCGCAGACGCCGGTATCGCTCGAGAAGCCGGTCGGCGACGAGGAGGAGAGCGAGTTCGGCCAGTTCATCGAGGACAAGCACACGCCGCTCCCCGACGAGGCCGCCGACACGTCGTTCCGCGCGCAGGCGCTCGCACGCTGCCTCGACGCTCTCAGCCATCGCGAGCGCCGCGTGCTCGAGCTTCGGTACGGGCTGAACGGCGAGCAGCCGCGGACGCTCGACGAGGTGGGGCGGACGTTCCAGGTGACGCGCGAGCGGATCCGGCAGATCGAGAACCAGGGCCTGAAGAAGCTCCGCGCGCTCGCCGAGTCGAACACGCTCCGCGACGTGGCGTAATTCCCCGCCGACCGCGGTAGAACCCGCGGGTGGGGGACGACGAAGGCCGGTCGGCGATCCGCGAGCACTTCGTGCGCGGCGTCGGGGAGTCGGCGCGGCACAACTCGCTCGCGTACGGCTACTCGCTCGCTCTGACCGGCGCGTTCGGCGTCCTCAACCTCCAGGTCCGGACGACGGTCCTCGCGATCGTGCTCTTCGGCGTCGGCGGGTCGCTCGCGTTCACCGTGGCGAACCCGCTCGTCACGCGCGGGTTCACCGCCCGCGTCGAGGGGGAGCCGCCGATCGTGCTCTCGCTCGGGACGTCCCTCGGCTTCGTCTCCGTCTCCGCGGCGATCCTCGCCGCCGCGGTCGTGGGGTGGATCCTCGACTCGTGGGTCGCGTGGCTCGTCGGCGGGTTCGCGGCGTCGGCCGCCTACCTCGTGCTGAGCGCGTTCGAGTTCGTCGCGGCGCGTGCCCTGCGGGCGGTCATGGGGCGAGACCGCCTGCGTGAGCGCTAGGCTCGCGGCCATGCCCGACGCCTGGTTCGACGAGCTCGGCGAGCTCCTGCGGATCCCCTCCATCAGCGCCGACCTCGCCCACCGCGACGACGTCCTGCGCGCGGCGGAGTGGGTCGCGGCCTTCGTCCGCGGCGCCGGAGGGACGTGCGAGGTCGTCGACTGGCACGGCCAGCCGCTCGTCGTCGGGGAGGTGCGCGCGTCGCACGGCGCGGATCGGGCCCCGACGGTGCTCTGCTACGGGCACTTCGACGTGCAGCCGCCCGACCCGCTCGAGCTGTGGGAGTCCCCGCCGTTCGAGCCGACGCTGCGAGACGGCTACCTCTACTGCCGCGGCTCCGTCGACGACAAGGGCCAGCTCTACATGCTGCTCGCCGCCGCACGCGAGCTCGCGCACGCGGGGGAGCTGCCCGTGAACGTCCGCTTCTGCTGCGACGGCGAGGAGGAGACGGGCGGCCATTCGATCGTCGACTTCCTCGCGGCCGACGAGCGCGGCGCGGACGCGGCCGTGATCTTCGACTCGGGAATGATCCGCCGCGACGTCCCGGCGTTCAACCTGGCGACGCGCGGGATGGCGTACTTCCACGTCACGGTGCGGACGGGCGACCGCGACCTGCACTCGGGGGTGTTCGGAGGCGCTGCGCTGAATGCGGCGCACGCGCTCGTCGCCGCGCTCGACGGCCTGGTGGCGCGGGACGGCACGCTGGCGGAGCCGCTCCGGAAGGGGATCGCCCCGCCGACTGCCGAGGAGCTCGCGGGCTGGGCGCTGCTCCCCTCCGGCGACAGCGAGCTCGCCGAGCAGGGCGCGCGGCCGAAGGACGCCGACGCGGCGCGCGAGTTCTACGTGCGCACGTTCGCGGAGCCGGCGCTCGACGTGAACGGGATCCAGACGGGCTCGCCGCTCCTGCAGAAGACGGTGCTGCCGGTCGAGGCGGTCGCGAACGTGTCGATCCGGCTCGCGCCGGGGCAGCAGGTCGAGGAGATCGCGCCGGAGGTGGAGCGCCTCCTGCGCGAGGCCGCCCCCGCGGGCGCGGACGTGGACGTGGAGCTGTGGTCGTCGTCGGCGCCGGGGCTCGTGCGGCCGGACGCGAGGGCGGTGCAGCTCGCGCTGGACGCCTTCGAGCGCGCGCTCGGGACGCGGCCGGCCCTCATCCGAACCGGCGGGACGCTCCCGATCGTCCCCGCGCTCGCCGGCAGGGGCATCGCCACCGTGATCACCGGGTTCGGGCTGCCCGACTCGCAGATCCACTCGCCGAACGAGCGCCTCGTCGCCGACTACGTGCCGCTCGGGATCCGCGCGGCGCGCGAGCTCTACTCCGCCTTCGCCGACCTTTGATCGACCTCCACAGTCACGTGCTTCCCGGGCTCGACGACGGGACGCGCACGCTGGAGGAGGCGCTCGCGCTCTGCGTGGCCGCGGCGGCCGACGGCATCGAGGTCCTCGCGGCGACACCGCACGTGCGCGACGACTATCCGACGACGCCCGACCAGATCGACGATGCGCTCGCATCCCTGCGCGCGGCCGCACCGGCGGTCGAGCTCGTCGCCGGAGCGGAGCTCGACCTCGCCGAGCTCGAGCGGCCCGACGAGGAGCTCCACCGCTTCGCGCTCGGCGGTGGCCCGTGGCTCCTCGTCGAGACGCCCTATCTCGGCTGGCCGCTCGACCTCGCCGACCGCCTGTTCCGGGCTCGCCTGCGCGGGTTCCGCGCCGTGCTCGCGCATCCGGAGCGGAACCACGACGTGCAGGAGCGTCCGGAGCTCCTCGACCCG
>DASWRL010000003.1:0-57270 GCA_036403195.1 Gaiellaceae bacterium | reverse complement strand
GCCTCGAGCTGGGGGTGCGCCGGGCCGCCGACCCACAACGGATGCCAGGCGCTGAAGACGTCGTGGCGGAAGCCGGGCTCCGTCAGCTCGGTGGTTCGGATGCAGCCGCCGAACCACTCGTTCCGCTCGAGGACGCACACGTCCCAGCCCGCCTTCGCGAGGAGCGCGGCGCACGCGAGCCCGTTGACGCCCGAGCCGACGACGACGGCATCGTGCTCAGCCACCGACGATCGCCCTGAACTCGTCGTCGGTCACGAGCCCCCGCTTGCCCGTCCCGAGCCGCTTCACCGCCGCGAGGACGTCCGCGCGGCGCTCCTCCGGCAGGTCCAGCCCGAGCTCCTCGGCCTTGATGCGGACGGAGTCGAGGCCGCTCTTCTTCCCGAGGACGATCGACCGCTCGGCGCCGACGAGCTGCGACGAGTACGGCTCGATCGACGGCGGGTCGTGGAACTGCGAGGCGACGGCGCCGGACTCCCGGCGGTAGAGCGTGTCGCCGGTCACCGGCTTCCAGGGCTCGAGCTCGTACCCGGACAGCTCGCGGACCCGCTCCGCGACGGCGCGCACGCGGTCGAGACGCAGGTTCGTCTCGACGCCGTAGAGCGCGCGCAGGGTCAGCGCGACCTCGCCGAGGTTCGCGTTCCCGGCGCGCTCGCCCATCCCGTTGATCGTCCCCTGCACCCAGGCCGCGCCGGCGCGGACCGCGGCGACGGCGCTCGCGGTCGCGAGCCCGAAGTCGTTATGGCCGTGGAAGTGCACGGGCAGCCCGTCGACCCACTGAAGCGTCCTCCCGACGAGGTCGGTGACGGCCTCGGGCGAGGCGATGCCGAGCGTGTCGACGACGACGACCTCCTTCGCCCCCGCCTCGACGGCGGTCTCGTACACCTGCCGGAAGAACTCGAGGTCGGCGCGGGTCGAGTCGACGCCGAAGAACGCGGCGTGGATGTCGTGCTCGGCCGCGAAGCGCATCGCGCGCGCGATGCGCTCCAGCATCGTCTCGCGCGAGACGCCGATCGCGTCGAGCTTCAGGTCAGAGATCGGCGACTCGATCACCGAATACCGCACGCCAAGCTCGACGAGCGCCTCGAGGTCCGCCGGGACGGCGCGCGAGAAGCCCCACACCTCCGCCCGCAGGCCCGCCTCCGCGATCTTCGCGACCGCCTGCCAGTCGTCGTCCGAGACCCGCGGGAACCCGGCTTCGATCCGGTCGATGCCGAGGTCGTCGAGAAGCCGCGCGATCTCGAGCTTCTCGTCCGGGCTCAGGACGACGCCGACGGTCTGCTCGCCGTCGCGCAGCGTCGTGTCGTACAGCCCGACCCTGCCCCGGATCGCGTACGGGTCGTTCAGCGAGCCCGTCCAGATCAGTTCGTGCATACGACCCCGTCGGGGAACGGCGACAGCTTCTCGGCTCCCGCCTCGCCGATCAGGAAGTTGTCCTCCACGCGTAGGCCGCCGCCGCCCGGCCAGTAGCAGCCCGGCTCGATCGCGAGCACCATCCCCGCCTCGATCGTGCCGCCGCCGGCCCGGTGGGCGTACGGTGGCTCGTGCGCGCGCGCGCCGACGCCGTGGCAGATCGGATGGGTCGGCTGCCCCGGGTAGCCGAGCTCGGCGAGGCCGTCGCGCACGAGCGTGTCGAGCTCGGCGAGCGAGGCGCCGGGCCGGCAGTGCTCGATCGCGCGGCCATAGACGTCGAGCAGTCCCCGCTCGAGCTCTACGTAATCGTCGCGGAGAGGCCCCGGCGCGACCAGCTTCGTGTGGTCGCACCAGTACCCGTCGGCGCACACCCAGATCTCGAACAGCGTCGGCTGGTCGCGCTGCACCGGGAGGTCGCCGGTCGCCGTGAACGTCTTGATCCCCACGCCTGACCAGACGAGGGAGTAGCCGAGGGCGAGGTCGACCTTCCCGTGCCAGCCCGTGCCCTCGCCGTGGACGACGCCGTGCCAGAGCGCGGCCGCCTCGCTCTCCTTCATCCCGGGCTGGAGGTGTGCCGCCACGTGCTCCATCGCCCGAGCCGCGATCTCGTTCGCGAGCCGCATCCGTTCGACTTCCTGGTCGGTCTTGATCGCGCGCGCGGCGTTCAGCACGGGCGTCGCGTCCCGCGCGCCCGGCCACGCGTCGAACCACGCCTTCGTGAACGTGGTCGGCTCGCCGACCATCCGGTCCGACGCCTGCGTCCCGAGCGACAGCTCGAGGCCGACGCTCGCGTACGGCCTCGACGCCTCGAGCGCCGCGTCCAGCGTGCGCGCCGGGACGGGGCGCGGGTCGTCCTCGGCGTAGCCGCGGACGAAGCGGACGTCCGACGTCCAGGCGGTCTCCGCGGCGTCCTCCTCGGAGGCCTCGAGCGCGATCAGGACCGGGTCTCCCTCGAGCGGGAACACGCAGGCGTCGTACCCCTTCATCCCCCAGAAGTTCGTCAGGTAGAGGACGTCGTCCGGCGCGCGGACGACGAGCGCGTCGAGGCCGTGCTCCTCCATCAGCGTCCGGACGCGGTCGAGCTTCGCGTCGTCCCGCGCCCACCGCATCAGGCATCGCCCCACGGACGGACGCGCGGCGGCGCCGGCGACCCGTGCCCCTCCTGCCACGAGACGACGCGGTTCCGGAGCACGCCGATCCTCTCGATCTCGGCCTCGACGACGTCGCCCGGCCTGAGGTACAGCCGCCTCCGCTCCTCCTCCGACTTGAAGCCCGCGACGCCCGCGACCGTTCCCGTCGAGAGCACGTCGCCCGCGCTGTACCCGAGCGCCGAGAAGTTCGAGAGGATCTCGGGGATCGTCACGCTCATCCGGCTCGAGTGCGACTCCTGCCGCACCTCGCCGTTCACGCGCAGCTCCATCCGCAGGTCGTGGGGGTCGCCGAGCTCGTCGGGCGTCACGATCCACGGCCCGAGCGGGCAGAAGGTGTCGATCGCCTTGCAGAAGCTGAACACGCCGGAGCGCATCTCGCCGCGCTGGATGTCGCGGGCCGTGATGTCGTTGAAGATGAGGTAGCCGCCGATGTAGTCGGCGGCCTCCTCGGGCGAGAACCACTTCCCCGCTTTGCGGAGCACGACCGCGAGCTCGAGCTCATAATCGAGCTCCTCGGTGAGGTGCTGCGGGTACACGATCGCGGCCTCCGGCCCGACGATCGCGTCGACGTTCTGGAAGAAGTTGATCCAAGGCGCGATCTGGTGCGACCAGTTGACGTTCTTCGACTCCTCCTCGTGCTCGCGGAAGTTGCCCGCCGTGTGGAACAGCTTCTTCGGGCGGATCGGCGCCTCCAGCGTCGCCTCGGCGAGCGGCGTCCGGACGGTGCTCTCGTTCGCGCCGCCCGCCTCGAAGTACTCACGCATCGAGCGGACGTGGAGCTGCACGATCTCGCCGCCGTCGAGCCGCCCGACCTTGCCGCCGTCGTATGTCACGAGCTTCGTCACGAGCAGATCCTCCCTGCGACGAGCGCGTAGGTGTGCGCCATCTTCACCAGCCCTTCGATCTCGAGGTTCTCGCCCAGCTCGACGTCCATCAGGCCGGTCGAGGTGCCGTAGTTGACCGTCGGGACGCCGTAGCGGGTGAGCGCCGAGGCGTCGCTGAACCAGCGCGTCACGTCGCGGCCGGCGGGCTCGCGGAAGACCTCCTCGTGCGCGAGGTCGATCGCCTGGACGAGCTCGTGCTCCTCGTCGATCTCGGCTCCGGGCGCGGTCACGTAGACCTCTCCCTCGATCCCGTACTCGGGGAAGCGCTCGGCGAGCGACCGCACCATGTCGAGCACCTCGCGTCGCGCGCGGCCCATCGGCTTCGTGGGCGGCACCCGGACGTCGAGGAACAGGTCCGTGTGGTGCGGCGTTCTCGACACGCGCCAGCCGAAGCCGCCCTCGATCGCGCCCACGTTGACGATCGCGCGCGCGCCGCGGTAGGAGTTCGAGTCGTCCTCCTCCCACGCGGGGATCCACTCCAGGACGGCCGCCGTCACCTCGTGCGCGCGCAGGATCGAGTTCTGACCGCGCTTCCCCTCGCTGAACGCCGTGTGGACGAAGTTGCCGTGCACGCGGATCCGCACCCACAGCGCGCCGAAGTGGCCCAGCACGACCTTCCCCTCCGTTGGCTCGCCTAGGAGGCACATGTCGGCCACGCCGCCGTGGGAGACGAGGTACCGCGTCCCCGCCGCGTAGCCCCTGAACTCGGCGCCGGTCGCGTCGCCGTACTGCGTCTTCTCGATCTCGCCGCACACGGCCGCGATCATCACGTCGCCGCGCAGCCGCACGCCGGCGTCCCGCAGCGCGCGCACCGCCTCGACGTAGCAGGCGAGTGCGCCCTTCATGTTCGAGATGCCGAGCCCGTAGAGGCGCCCGTCGCGCACGAACGCGTGCGGCTGGAAGCCCGGGACGTCGCGGAGCCACGGCTCGCGTCCGGAGTACGACGTGTCCATGTGGCCGTTGAACATCAGCGTCTTGCCGCCGCCGCTCCCGCGCCAGGTGCCGACGGCGTTCGCGCGGCCGTCCTCCACCTGCTGCCACTGCACCTGCAGGCCGAGCTCCTCGTAGAGCTCGACCATCCGGTGCGCCATCCGCTCCTCGTCGCCGGTGAAGCTGTGGACGTCGACGAGCGACGATGCCGTCGCGACGAGGCGGTCGCGGTCGATCTCGACCGCGACCATCAGCCCCGCACGTGCGGGAGGACCTGCTCGCCGAACAGGCGGATCTGCTCCAGGCGGTCCTCGCCCCACAGCTCGAGCATCACGTGCGTGCAGCCGGCGTCCCGGTACTCCTCGATCGCGGCGATGCAGTCGGCGGGCGTGCCGGCGATCGGCCGGCATTTGTCGAGGATGGCGTCGGTCACCTCCGCCTTGGCGGCGAGCCGCCCGCCGCGCTCCATCGCCTCGGCGACCGGCCTGATCTCGTCCTGCTCGAGGCCGGCGAGGTCGAGCAGCGTGTCGGCGGCGCCCTGGATGTTCTGCACCTTGTTCGCCAGGTACATCCCTGCGATCTCACGCGCCCCGTCACGGCCCTGGTCACGGTCGGTGGCGTGGATCGAGGCGACGACCGTGCAGCCGATGTCGATGTCGGCGGCCACGTTCTCGCGCGTGTAGCGCACGAACGCGGGCGTCGTGATCGAGGGAGTCAGGCAGCCGTCGGCGATCTCGCCGGCGAGCGCCTGCATCTTCGGCGCGGTGGCGGCGACGTACAGCGGCGGCACCTCGCGCGGCGCGTGCGCGTCGGCCGCGAGCGCGGGCACGTCGGCGCTCCAGGTGTCGCCGTCGTAGTCGAAGCGCTCGCCGGAGAGGACGCCGCGCGCGATGGTCACGGCGTCGCGCATCGGGCCGAGCGTCTTGCGCGTCTGCGTCTTCGTGTTGTTGAGGAAGATCTTCGACGTGCCGAAGCCGAGGATGAACCGCCCCGGGCCGGCCGCCTCCTGCACGACGCGCGCGTCCATCGCCGCCTGCACGGGGTGCCGCGTCGATGCCGCGATGATCCCCCAGCCGATCGTGATGCGGCTCGTCGCGCGGCCCATGAGCGCCGCGACGCCGGTCGACGATCGCGCCTCCATCCCGTGCTTGCGCCACCACGGGTACGCCTCGGCGAGCCAGATCGTGTCCATCCCGGCGTCGTCCATCGCGCGGGCGGACTCGAGCATGACGTCGAGCGGCTCCATGGTGAGCTGCATCACCCCGACGCGGAACGGCTGCGCCATGACGGTTAGGAGTACGCCTCGGGCTCGAGAGGGCTCGTGCCCTCCTCGGCGCCGCTCGCGCCGGCGGGCGGCGCGGCGTCGGCGGGCACGTCCGCAGGCGGCCCGTAGTCCTTCGGCCCCTCGGCGTGCGTCCGGAGCGCGTTCTGGACCTCCCGGTCGAGCGCCGAGAGCACGTGCTCGACCTGCTGGTTGACGATCGGCTGCAGGACGCGCTGCCCCATCGAGCCGACGGGCCCGGCGATCTTGACGTCGGCGCTCCACTGCATCGCGGTGCCGCCGGCGACCTCGGCGAGGTCGAACGACGTCTGCATGGAGAGCATCGCCCCGACGCCGTGGCCCTTGACCCGGAGCTCCGCGTGCTCGGGCGCGCGCTCCTCGACCTTCTGCATGTCGACCTTCATCTTGAGGCCGCCCAGCCCGAGCGGGATCTTGACGTTCGCCGTCCAGTTGCGCTCGTCGCGGACGTCGAAGCCCTCGACCCCGGGCATCGTCTTCGCCATCGCCGCCGGGTCGTTGAGCACCTGCCAGACCGCGTTGCGCGGCGCCGCGAACGTCCGCTCGCCCGAGACGATCATCCCGCGACCACCTCGACGCGCGCACCCTTCGACCGGTCGCCCAGCATCTCCCAGACGCGGTGGTAGGGGTTGCAGCTGTCGTAGACGATCGCGCCGCCGTGCCCGCGCATCGCGTCCTGCACCGCGGCGCAGACGGCGTGGATCCCGGCGCCGCCGCCCTCCCCCATCCCCTTCGTGCCGAGCGGCGTGAACGGCGAGGCGCTCTCGACGTAGCCCGTGCGGAGCGGCGGCATGTCGAGGGCGTGTGGGACGTGGTAGTCGTAGAAGTTCGGCGTCAGCAGGTTGCCGTCCTCGTCGTAGGCGAACTGCTCGTGCACCGCGGCACCGAGTGCCTGCGCCGTCGCGCCCATCACCTGGCCCTCGACGATCTGCGGGTTGATGCGCTTCCCGCAGTCGTCGACGGCGGCGTAGTCGACGACCTCGTAGTACCCCGTCTCCGGGTCGATCTCGACGACGGCGACGTGCACCTGGGCAGCGTACGTCAGCGTCAGGTTCCCGTACTTCCGCTCCACGTCCGGCACCTCGAAGGGCGGCCGGTAGACGTAGCGGCAGTTGAGCGTGACGCCGAGATCCTCGGGGAGGCCGGCGTTGTTCGCGTTGATGATCGCGCCGCACGCCATGAACGGCAGGAACGCGTCGGGATTCTCCTTGATCCGGATGCCGCCTTCCGCGAGCTCGAGCGCCTCGGCCGGGACGCCGCCGAAGACCGCGCCCGCGAGCTTGAAGATCTCGTCGCGGAGCATCTCGGTCGCGCCCTTGACGGCAGACAGCCCCGTGACCGCGAACTGCGAGGCGTACGTCCCGGAGAAGCCGGCGTGCGAGTTCCAGTACGAGTCGTGGCCCGCACGGACGTACACGTCGTCGGGCGAGCACTTGAGGATGTCCGCGACGACCTGGGCGGCGGTCGTCTCGTGACCCTGGCCCTGCGGCGTCGTGCCGAGCGTCACGACGATCTCGCCGAAGATGTCGAGCTTGACCGTCGCCACCTCGTTGTTGCCCGAGAACTGGAGCTCCGGGTTGATGAGCCGCGACTGGCCGAAGTTGTTCGTGCCGCTGTCGAGCGTCGAGCCGATCCCGACGCCGAGGACCTTGCCGCGCGCGCGGGCGTCGGCGCGGCGCGCGTCGATCGAGCCGTAGTCGACCAGGTCGAGCGCGATGTCGAGCATTTTCGCGTAGTCGCCCGAGTCGTAGACGCACCCGTTCGGCGTCGTGTACGGCATGTCCTCGGCCTTCACGTAGTTGCGCTTGCGCACGTCGACCGGGTCGAGGTCGAGCTCGTGCGCGACGATGTCGATCACGCGCTCGGTGAACCAGAGGTGCTGCATGCGCGAGTAGCCGCGATTCGGCGAGACCGGCGCCTTGTTCGTCGCGACCTGGGTGAACTCGACGCGGATGTTCCGCCACTTGTACATCCCGGGCGTGACCTGCGCCCAGATGACGCCGCCGAGCGGCTCGTAGCGGAGGTAGGCGCCGGCGTCGTCGAGCGCCTTCGTGCGGAAGCCGAGCAGCGTGCCGTCGTTCTTGACGGCTACCTCGGTCTCCTGGAACCAGCGCTCGTTGCCGTGCGACATCGAGAGGTGGAAGTCGGTGCGCCACTCGGTCCACTGGACGGGGCGGTTCAGCTTGCGGGCGAGGAGGCAGCACGCGACGAGCTGCGGGTGCGACGTGATCTTGTTGCCGAAGCCGCCGCCGATGTCCTGCGTGACGAAGCGGAGCTTGTCCAGCCCCACCCGCATCGCGGGGCCCATCATGATGATCGCGAAGCCCGGGAACTGGTTGTTCGTCGTGATCGTCCACTGCCCCGTGCCGCGGTTGTACTCGACGAGCGCCCCGTCGCACTCGAGCGGGGTCGAGTTGAAGCGGTGGAAGTGGAGCTCGTCGATCCTGACGATCTTGTCGGCCTCCGCGAACGCGGCGTCGAGGTCGCCCCACTCGTAGACGCCGTGCCACATCAGGTTCCCGCCGGCGTCCTCGTGGATCGTCGGGACGCTCGCGTCCTGGGCATGCCGCGCGTCGACGATCGCGTCGAGCGGCTCGTACTCCACCTCGACGAGCTCCGACGCGTCGCGCGCCGCCTCGCGCGTCTCGGCGACGACGGCAACGATCGGCTCGCCGACGAAGCGCACCTTGCCGACGGCGAGCGCGTAGTCCTTCACGTTCGCGCCGGGCACCGAGGCGAGCTGGAAGAACGGCTCCGTGAGTGCGGCCACCTCCTCGCCGGTCAGCGTGCCGTAGACGCCCGGATGGGCCTCGGCGGCCGAGACGTCGATCGACGTGATGTGCGCGTGCGCGTACGGAGAGCGGACGAAGTGGAGGTATCCCATGCCGTGACGCTTGACGTCGTCGACGAAGACGCCGAGGCCCTGCACGAGCCTCCGGTCCTCCTTGCGCGGGACGTTCTGCCCCGACCACGTCTCCTGCGCCTGCTCGGTCTGCTCGGGAGCGATCGTCGTCATTCGGAGGCCGCCTTGACCGCCTCGAAGATGTTCCAGTAGCCCGTGCAGCGGCAGATGTTGCCCTGGAGCGCCTTCCGGATCTCGTCGTCCGACGGGTGCGCGTTCGCGCGCAGGAGCGCGGTCGCGCTCATGAGCATCCCCGGGGTGCAGTACCCGCACTGCAGCGCGTGGTGCGCGCTGAACGCCTGCTGCAGCCTGTTCAGCTCCTCGCCGTCGGCGAGGCCCTCGACGGTCTCGACCGTCGCGCCGTCGGCCTGGACGGCGAGCATCATGCAGCTCTTCACGAGGACGCCGTCGACAATCATCGAGCACGCGCCGCAGTTCCCGGTGTCGCAGCCGATGTGGCTGCCTGTCAGGTCGAGGTCGTCGCGGACGAAGTGGATGAGCAGCTTCCGTGCCTCCACCTCGCGCTCGTAGGTCGTGCCGTTGATCGTGACGGAGATCCTGCGGCTCGTCGAGACGGTGCTCGTCATTCAGCTCCTCTGGGCTTCGGTGATCGCGCGCACAGCCAGCACCTCGGCGAGGTGGCGGCGGTAGTCGGCCGACGCGTGGACGTCGGAAGGCGGGTCGAGGTTCGCTGCGCGGACGGCCTGCCGGACCGCGTCCGCGTCCGTCGCCGCCGGGGTCAGCACGACCGGGACGGCGTCGACACAGCCGAGCGCCACCCGAGCGCTGCCGTTGACCGTGGCGGCGGCGCTGACGATGCACGTGCCGTCGACGCCGAGCGTCACCGCGGCGAACCCGTCGTTGCGGCCGGCCGGGACGGAGATCCGGGTCAGCAGCTCGCCCGTGCCGACGGCCGTCATGTAGACGCCGAGGAAGAAGTCCTCGGCTGAGATCGTGCGCTCGCCGCCTCCGCTCGCGATCGTGAACCGCGCGCCGAGCGCCGCGAGCAGCGGCGGCAGGTGGTTCGTCGGGTCGTTCGTGCAGACGTTGCCGCCGATCGTGCCGCGGTTGCGCACCTGCACGTCGGCGATCTGGGCGCAGACCTCGCCGAGGATCGGCCGCGCCCGCGCCTCGCTCGAGGCGACGATCTCGGTGTACGTGGTCATCGCGCCGATCTCCAGCGTGCCGTCGGCGCCGAGCTCGATCCCCTTCAGCTCCTCGAGCCCGTTCAGGTCCACGAGCGCGTCGGGGGAGCCGGCACGCGCCTTCATCACGTTGACGAGCGTCTGGCCCCCGGCGAGCGCGCGGGCCCCGTCGTCGGCGGCGAGGAGGGCGAGTGCTTCGGCGAGGGACGACGGCTTGGCGTAGGCGACCTCGCGGAGGAGCATGTTCCGGGTTTTATAAAATGTCTGATCTGCGGAATGCAAGTTGCACCCGCCCGAACGGCGACAGAGGGCCGTCCTACGCGAGCAGCCCGCGGTGGCGCCGGAGCGCTCCCAGCACCGCGTCGATGTCGCCCTCGTCGTTGTAGGCGTGGGGCGAGACGCGCAGGTTCGAGTCCCGCTCGCTCGTGACGATCCCGTCCGCGGCGAGCGCGGCGACGAGGGCCGGAGCGTCGTTCGAGCGGATGCACACGAGCGCCCCGCGCCGCTCCGGCGCGCGTGGGGTCACGACCGTCGCGCCCAGCTCGTCGACGCCCGAGATCAGCCGCTCGGTGAGGCCCGTCACGTGCTCGCGCGTCTCGGCGACCCCGATCTCGCGCATCAGCTCGATCCCGGCGATGCCCGCGTAGATCGCGGGAACGGGCGGCGTGCCCGACTGCCACCTGCGCGCGTTGGGAGCCGGCTCGTACCGCGTGTGCGACATCTCGAAGATGTCGCGGTCGGCGAACCACCCCGTCTCCGTCGGCGTCAGCTCCTGCGCGAGGCCCGGGCGCGTCCAGAGGAAGCCGAGCCCGGCCGAGCCGAGCAGGTACTTGAGGACGCCGGTGGCGAGGGCGTCGACGCCGAGCTCCGTGACGTCGAGCGGGTACGTCCCGGCCGCCTGGTAGGCGTCGAGCAGGCAGAGCGCTCCGCGCTCGTGCGCGACGCGCGCGATCTCCTCCGCCGGCAGCCGGGCGCCGTTCCGGTAGCAGACGGCGGTGATCGAGACGATCGCCGTCCGCTCGTCGATCGCCTCGTCGACCGCCTCCGGCGGGACGACGTGCACCTCGGCGCCGCGCAGCTGCTGGGCGTGCCAGATCTGTCCGATCGTCGGGAACTCGTAGTCGCTGATCACGACCTTCGGCCGCGCCGAGAAGTCGATCGCCGAGGCGAGCGCGCTGACGCCGGCGGAGAGCGACGTCGTGACGGCGACGTCGTCGGGGGCGGCGTTCACGAGCCCCGCGAACGACGCGCGTGCCGCCTCGGTGCGCTCCACCCAGTAGTCCCAGGGAGCTCCGCGCTCGTCCCAGCCCGTGAGGTATTCATCGTACGCGGCGCGCACCGCGTCGGAGAGCGCGCCCTGCGAGCACGAGTTCACGTACACGAGACGCTCGAAGATCGGGAAGCGGCGCCTAACGTCCAAGGTAGGCCTTGCGGAGATCCTCGTTCTCCCTCAGGTCGGCGGCCTTGCCCTCGAGGACGAGCCGGCCCGTCGAGAGGACGTACCCCCTGTCGGCGATCGAGAGCGACACGTTCGCGTTCTGCTCGACGACGAGGATCGCGACGCCCGACTCGTGGACCTGCTTGATGATCTCGAAGTTCCGCTCGACGAGGATCGGTGCGAGCCCCATCGACGGCTCGTCCATCAGCAGGAGCTTCGGCCGCGACATCAGGGCGCGCCCCATCGCGACCATCTGCTGCTCGCCGCCGGAGAGCGTCCCCGCGAGCTGCGAACGCCGCTCGTACAGCAGCGGGAAGAGCTCGTACACGCGCTCGAAGTCCTCCTTGTCGCCGCCGCCCCTCAGGTAGGCGCCCATCTCGAGGTTCTCGAGGACGGTCATCGGCGCGAAGAGCCGGCGGTTCTCCGGCACGATCGCGATCCCGCGCGCGATCCGGTAGCTCGTCGGGCGGCGCGTCACGTCCTCGCCGTCCAGGGTGACCGAACCGGTGCGGGGGTTGACGATGCCGAGGATCGTCTTCAGGGTCGTCGACTTTCCCGACGCGTTGCCGCCGAGCAGGCACACGAGCTCGCCGGCCTCGATGCGGATCGACAGCCCCTGCAGGATGTGGATCGGCCCGTAGAACGTGTTGACGTCCTCGAGCTCGAGCAAGCTCATTTGCGCGACATGGTGTTGAGGCCGAGGTACGCCTCGACGACGCGCTCGTCCGTCGCAACGGCGTCGAAGGAGCCCTCCGCGATCTTGACGCCGTGGTCGAGCGCGACCACGCGGTCCGAGATGCCCGCGACGACGTGCATGTCGTGCTCGATCAGGAGGATGGTGTAGCCCCCGTCGGTGCGGAGACGGCCGATCAGCTCCGTGATCTCGTGCGTCTCGGCCGGATTCATGCCGGCGGCCGGCTCGTCGAGGAGCAGGAGCGTCGGCTTCGTCGCCGTCGCGCGCGCGATCTCGAGCCGGCGGCGGTTCGCGTACGAGAGCGAGTACGCCGGCTGGTCCCAGCGGTACCCCATCAGGCGGTCCCCGAAGAACCGGAGCCGCTCCTCGGCGAGTGCCTCGATCTCGCGCTCCTCCCGCCGCATCCCCGGCGTGCGCAGCATCGAGCGGAGGATCCCGGCGCGCGTGTGACCGTAGGCGGCCGCCATGACGTTCTCCTTCACCGTCATGTTGAGGAACAGCCGGAGCGTCTGGAAGGTGCGCGCGATGCCGCGCCGCGTGATGTCGTGCGGATCGAGCCCGACCACCGACTGCCCTTCGAACACGATGTCACCCTCGTCGGGCCGGAAGATCCCGGTGACGAGATTGAAGAGCGTGGTCTTGCCCGCGCCGTTCGGCCCGATCACGCTCACGATCTCGCCGCGGCCGACGGCCAGGTCGAGCTCGGAGATCACGGTCAGGCCCCCGAACGCCTTGGTCACGGCGCGCAGCTCGAGCAGCGGCTCGGGCATCAGACCACCTCCACCCTCGGCGTCCCGAAGATCCCCTCGGGCCTGCCCGCCATCAGCACGATGAGGATCGCCCCGAGGAGCAGGGGACGCGTCGTTCCCGATTCCTCGACGAGCCTGTTCTCCCAGACGAACGCGCCGACCCAGATCGTGGGCACGAGGAGCACGTACCGCCACACGCCGCGCACGAGCGTGAGGGTGAGAGCCAGGCCGACGAGGATCACGAACGCGTAGTTGCCGATCCGAAAGTCCGGCACCGTGTACGTGTTCGCCGGCAGCACGAGCCAGTGCCGGAGGACGTCGGCCACGAAGCCGTGCGAGGTGAACTGGCCGTTGGACGTCAATACGGGCCCGGCGGTGCCGCGCGGCCAGACGGCGCCGACGATCAGGTTGACGGCGACGCCGAAAGCGACGATACCGCCGCAGACGGCGGCGAGCAGGCGCACCGGCCGGATCTTGACGAGGAGCCCGACGACGATCACGCCGTAGAAGACCCAGCGGGCGTGATCCGGCGTCCGCAGCACCTCGAGGAGGAGGTTGATCAGCACGGCGCCGACGACGACGCCGCCGAGGCTGCCCGCTCCGCCGAGGATCACCATCGCGTAGATCGTGATCAGGAGCGGGAAGTCGAAGGAGGTCGGAAAAACGCCTTGGAAGTACGCGGCGTTGATCGAGCCGACGAGGCCTGCGGCCCCCGCTCCGACGGCGATCGCGAGCATCTTCAGCCGGCTCACGGGCATGCTCATCAGCTCGGCGGCGAGCGCGTCCTCGCGCAGCGCCCGCCACGCACGGCCCGTGCGCGAGCGGTTCACGAGGAAGAGCGCCGCCGCGACGAGCGCGAACGCACCCAGCGTGAGCCAGAGGTAGTCGCGGACCTGCGTGAGCTGGTGGCCGAAGATCCGGAACGGGTCGACGTTCGTGATGCCGGTAGGGCCGCCGGTGATGTCGTGGGTGCCGCCGATGCCGAACACGGACAGCCGGTAGCCCTGGGTGGTCAGCGTCACGAAGATCTGACCGAAGAAGAGCGTGACGATCGCGAGGTAGTCGCCGGTGAGGCGCCGCGACGTGAGCGAGAGCAGCAGGCCGAGGAGGATCGTCGCCACGAGCACCGTCGGCACCGACGCCCAGGTCGGCCAGTGGATGCCGAACTTCGACGACGAGAGCATCGCGAACAGGTACGCCGCGAAGCCGTAGTAGGCGATGTACCCGAGGTCGAGGAGCCCGGCCCAGCCCACGGCGACGTTCAGCCCCATCGCGAGCAGCGCGTAGATCGCCGTGTCCGTCGCGACCCGGATGGTGTATCCGCTCGAGGTGAAGACCGGGATCAGCGCGCCGAACACGAGGAACGCCACGAGCTGCGCGGCGGGCGGGACGCCCACGACGGCACGGCTCACGGCGCCGACGGGCCCCGCGCGGCTCGTCAGCCGCTCGCCCGACCGCGCGACCCACTCGTCGACGCCGATTCTCGGGCCTTGCGGGTCGCCGGGCGGCGTCCCCGGCGGGTTCTCCGACACGTCGGTCATCCGGTCACACCTTCTGGATCGCAGCCGTTCCGAGCAGGCCGGTCGGCCTGACGAGCATGAACACGATGAGGATCGCGAAGACGATGATGTCCTGGAACGTCGACGAGAGGAAGCCGGCGGTCAGCGTCTGCGCGAGGCCGATCATCAGCCCGCCCACCATCGCCCCGCGGATGTTGCCGATGCCGCCGACGACGGCCGCCGTGAACGCCTTGAGCCCCGCCTGGAAGCCGATGTAGGGCGTGACGTTCTGGTAGACGAGCCCGTTCATGACGCCGGCGGCGCCGGCGAGCGCCGACCCGACGAGGAACGTGAACACGATCACGCGGTCGACGTCGATTCCCATCATGGTCGCGGCCTCGAGGTCGAACGAGGTGGCGCGCATCGCCCGCCCCACCTGCGTCGACGTGACGAGCACCGTCAGCGCGACCATCAGAGAGACGGCGGCGACCACGACGACGAGCTGCACGTGCTGGATGCGGAGCGACCCGATCGTGATCGGCGTGAAGAGCGTGCCGTTGTGGAGGCTGTAGGTGTTGTACTGCTTCGGGATCGATCCGAAGAGGAGCACGGCCGTCTGCTGCAGGAAGAAGGAGACGCCGAGCGCGCTGATCAGCGGCGCGATGCGGGTCGCCCGTCTGAGCGGCCTGTAGGCGAAGCGTTCGATGACGATCCCGAGCGCACCGGAGCCGAGCATCGCCACCGCGAACATGGCGAGGATGAGGAGGACGGTGCTGAGGTCGGGCGACGCGGCTCCACCCAGTGCGGTGAGAACGAAGAACCCGATGTACGACCCGATCATGTAGACGTCGCCGTGGGCGAAGTTCAGCAGTTTCAGGATCCCGTACACCATCGAGTAGCCGAGGGCGAGCAGGGCGTACAGGCTCCCGAGCGTCAGCCCCGCGACCACCTGCGCGAAGAGGTAGCTCCACGTCCGCTCGTACGACGGGATGAACGCGACGTGCGCGTGCAGGAGGAGGAGGTCGTGCAAGGTCGGCCGATCCTACGACGCCCAGGGCGGCCCCGAACAGGGGCCGCCCTGGATCGCGCGTCGCTCTAGCCTGCCGAGACGAGCTTGTAGACGCCGCCCGGCTGGATCTGGAAGACCGTGACGCCACCGGTGGCGACGTCGCCGTTCTTCCCGAACGACACGGCGTGCCCGAGCAGCGACGTCTGCATCGACACCTTCGCGACGTTCGCCCGGACCTCGGCCCGGCTCGTCTTGCCGTCCGTGCACGACTGCGAGATCGCCATCGCGATCGCCTGCGCGGCGACCCAGCTCGGGGCGCCGAACGGGGTCGTCTTGCCGTACTTCGCGGCGAAGTCGTGCACGATCGAGTGCACGGCCCGGAGCTGGTAGATGTCCGTCGCGAAGAAGGACACGTACGCGCCCGGGAACTTGAACGCCGTGTTGTCGTAGCTCCCGTCCGTTGCGAAGAACGCGCCGGTATAGCCCGCTCCCTTCAGTTGCTGCGCGAAGAGCTGCGAGTCCGCAGCAACCTGGTTCGGGGCGTACACGACCTTCACGCCCGACGCGACCGCCTTCTGGGCGAGCGACGAGTAGTCGGTGTTCTTCTGGTCCTGCGACTCGCGGTCGACGCTGATGCCCGCCGCCTTGAGCTTTGCCTGGGCCGCGTCGGAGATGCCGATGCCGTACGCCTCGGCGTCGTCGACCACCATGACCTTCTGGCCCTGCTTGAGGCCGAGCTTCGTGAGCATGTACTTCACCCCGAGCGACGCCTGGGCCGTGTTGTTCGGCACGACGCGGAAGAAGTAACCGGGCTTCAGCGACTTCCCGTCCGTCAGCTGGTCCGCCGTCGCCGATCCGGAGATGGCGACCACGCCGCCACGGATCAGGACGGGCATGCCGCCGAGGTTCTCGTTGGAGCCGGCGAAGCCGACGAGGCCGAGGACTCTCTTGTTGCCGACGATCTGCGCGCCCACGGTGGCCGCCTTCTGCGGGTCGAGGCCGCTGTCGCCGTCAAGGGCGTCGACGAGCTTCACGCGCTTCATCGTCGCCGGGACCCCGGGGATCTTCTTGCCGCTGTTCCAGTAGCTGATGAAGAGCTGCATCCAGTGGTGCTGGTCGTCGCCGAGGAAGGCCGCGCCGCCGCTGAGGGGGCCGGCGTAGGCGAGGCCGGCCGACGTACAGAGGCTCGATGCCGTCACGGCCGCCGTCGAACGGTGCGAGGCAGGCCGGGCGAACGCTGCGGCGACGATGACGAGCGACGCGACGGACGCGGCGATCGTCAAGGTCACCACTCTCTTGTCCAACAAGTGTTTCCTCCTTTGGGTATCTGCAAGATCAGACGACGCCGAGGAAAGGTGGTTTGGCGTCGGGGGGGGTGGGGCGATCGACTCTAATCCGTCCCACCTCATGACGGAAGCCCGGCCGCGGCGGGGGGCCGGATAGATTTGGCGCGTGCGCTGGCTGATCCACCCGGGTGAACAGCCCCTGTTCGGCCACGAAAGGGGCTGCGAGCGGTTCGAGCAGCGGCTGTTGCGCTTCTCCGGCCCCGCCGCGGCGGCGAAGGACGAGGAGGCCGACGACGTCCTCTTCGTCCTGGGCGGTTCCGGCACCGTCGAGGTCGGCGGCCGGCACGTGCAGCTCGCGCCGGGGGCGGCCGTCTACGCCGCCGCGCGAACGCCCTGGCGCGTAACGGAGGCGGACTCCCTCGAGATCATCTCCGTCCGCGTTCCGGATCCGGAGCCCGGAGCGCCGTATGCCACCGTGCCCGCCGACGATGCGCCGGCGGGCACCGCGACCGCCGGCCGCTCGTTCCGGCTGCTCGCCTGCCCCGCTGTCGGCTGCAACAGCGTCACGCAGTTCATCGGGCTGATCCCACCCGGCCGCGCGCCCGACCATTACCACCTGTACGACGAGGTGATCTACGTGCTGGACGGGGAGGGCACGCTCGAGATCGACGGCGAGCAGGCGCCGATCCGGCCGGCGACGTGCATCCACCTGCCGCGGACGCTCGTCCACTGCCTCGCGAACACGGGAGACCGCGAGATGCGCGTGCTCGGCGTGTTCCGCCCCGCAGGCTCACCGGCGGAGGCCTACTACCCCGACGGCACCGCCGCCGTCGTCCCCGAGGAGGACTGAATGCCCCACATCGAGCGCACCATCGACATCGTCTGGGAAGGCAACCTCGCGCGCGGGAACGGAGCGATCACCGGCCGCAGCGGCGCGTTCACCGGCCTCCCGTTCTCGCTGCCGTCGCGCATCGGGGCGCCGGAGGGCAAGACGAGCCCCGAAGAGCTCCTCGCGGCCGCGCACGCGGGCTGCCTGACGATGTCGATCACCGGCGAGCTGACCGGAGCCGGGACCCCGCCGGAGCGCCTCGAGGTGACGTGCACGGTCGTGATGGACGAGGTCGAGGGACAGGGGCACGAGATCGTCGCGTCGCACGTCACGATCTCGGGCGCCGACGTCCCGGACGAGATCCTCGCTCGCGCCGACGAGGGCTGTCCCTTCTCTCGCCTGCTGAAGAAGGCCGGCGTCGAGGTGACGATCACCCGCTCCTGAGCTCGCCGCCGTGCTCGTCGAGGTCCGGCGGGCGCAGCCTGACCGTCGCCGGCGTCGCCGACAGGTGCGCCGGGAACGCGACCGTCCGCACCCCGTCCGTCTCGTCCACGACCTCGAGGCCGAGGCGCTCCGCGAGCGAGAACGCCTGGTCGATCGTCTGCACCGGCCCCGCCGGCACGCCCGCCGAGGAGAGCAGGTCCGCCCACTCCGCCCGCGGACGCGTGGCGAGGCGGCTCTCGAGGAGGTGCCGCAGCGCTTCGCGGTTCGCGACGCGGAGCTCGTTCGTGGCGAACCGGCCGTCCTCGTCGAGACCGACGGTCTCCGCGAGCCGGCGGAACTGCGCGTCGTTCCCGGCGCAGATCATCAGGTCGCCGTCGGCGGCGGCGTACGTCGCGAACGGCTCGATGCTCGGGTGCACGTTCCCGAGCGCGACGGGAACCTCGCCGCTCGCCAGGTAGCCGGTGGACTGGTTTGCGAGCAGCGCCAGGCTCGCGTGGAGGAGGTCGATCGTCACGCGCTGGCCGCGGCCGGTGTCGCGGCGCACGTGCAGCGCCGCGAGGACCGCGATCGTCGCGTAGAGCGCCGCGACCACGTCCGTCACGGCGACGCCCGTCTTCGACGGGTGGCCCGGCGGCCCCGTGACCGACATCAGGCCCGAGAGCGCCTGGACGAGCGGGTCGTAGCCCGGCAGCCGCGCCCCCGCCGCCTCGCCGAAGCCGCTGATCTCGCAGTGGACGACGCCGGGGTTGCCGGCGGCGACGGTGTCGTGGTCGAGCCCGAAGCGTTCGAGCGTGCCAGGCAGGAAGTTCGAGACGACGACGTCGGCGCCGGCGCACAGCCGTCGCGCGAGCTCGAGGTCGAGCTCCTGCTTCAGGTCGAGCGCGATCGACCGCTTGTTGCGGTTCGCGGTGTGGTGGTAGGAGGCGCGGCCCAGGGCGTCCTGCGGCGGCTTCCAGCGGCGGGTGTCGTCGCCGAGCGGCGACTCGACCTTCACGACGTCGGCGCCGAGGTCCCCGAGGGTCATCGCGACGAGCGGCCCCGCGAGCACGCGCGAGAAGTCGACGACGCGGATCCCGTCGAGCGGGAGCGGGCTAGATGCGGCGCGCCCCGACGTACCCGTTCCCCCAGTCGGAGATCGGGGAGATCTTCACCACGTCGCCCGTGTGCGGCGCGTGCACGACCTGGCCGCCGCCGATGTAGATGGCGACGTGCGCGAGACCGTCGAAGAAGACGAGGTCGCCCGGCTGCAGCTGGTCCTGCGGGACCGCCACGCCCAGCTGGTACTGCGCGGCGGCGTAGTGCGGCAGCGCGACCCCGAGCTGCGCGTACACGTACGCGACGAGGCCCGAGCAGTCGAAGCCCGCAGGCGTCGAGCCGCCCCACAGGTACGGGACGCCGAGGTAGCGGAGCGCGATCGACGCGGCGTCGGGATGGCCCGCCGGGAGCGGCCCCGCGGGAGGCGCGGCGTCCGTCGTGGTCGGCAGCGCGTCCGTGGTCGTCGGGGGCGCGGCCGTCGTCGTCGGAGCGGCCGTCGTCGTCGTCGCCGGCTGCGCCGCCTGCTCGCGTGCCCGCTCGGCGGCTGCGCGTGCCGCGGCAGCGGCGCGGGCGCGCCTCACCGCCTCCGCTCTCGCCGCCGCGACCCGCGCGCGCGCCTCTGCGGCGAGCCGCGCCTGCCGCGCGGCTTCGGCCGCCTGGAGCTTCACGACGTCGGACTGGACCGACGCGAGCAGGCGCTTCCGCTCGCTCAGCATCGCACCGATGCTCGCGCGCTCGCGCTCACGCTGCGCGAGCGCGGTCTCGCGCCGCTTCTCGGTCGCCGCCGTCCGCGCCGCGACCCGGCGGAAGTGGTCGCGCGCGGCCTCGGTGTCGGACACGAGCCGGTGGTCGGCGGCCGCAACCGCGTTCGCGTCGTTCATCCGGTCCAGGAAATCGGAGAGGCTCGCGCTGCCGAGGAGGATCCCGATCGTCGTCGGCTCGTCGGCGCTCTCGTACAGCGCACGCACGCGCGCCGCGAGCCGTGCGCCCGCCAGCTTCCGCTGCCGTTCGGCGTCGCGCAGGAGCGCGCGGTCGGCGGTCAGCTGCTTGCGCGTGACGCCGAGCTCGTACCGTGCGCCGTTCCACGCCTCCACGCTCGCCTCGAAGCGGTTGTCGAGGGCGTGCACCTGGGCGAGTACGCGTGCGGCCTGCGCCTGCTTCTCCCGCAGGCGCTCCTTCGGAGAGGCGGCCGAGAGATCGCCGGCGAGCACCGCGGCGGCGGTCACGGCGGCGAGCGCGGCGAGTGTGGTCCTCGGGATCCTGGGCATTCGCACCAACCGTCGTCCTTGGCTCCGGACGACGGTAGTCCTTCCGTGCGACAGCGTCTACCGCTTGCGCGCGAAGCTCGCCCGGACCGCGGTCGCCGCAGCCATGGGGACGGTGCAGCGCGTCCGCGTGCCGCGACACGCGCCGGACCAGCCGCTGAAGCGCCACCCCTTCGCGGCCTTCTCCGTGAGCGCGACGCCGGCGAACGACGTGAACGCCTTCTTGCAGTCGCCGCGCCGGCAGCTGATGCCGCCGGGGGAGCTCGTGACCCGGCCGCTGCCGCTGACGCGGACGTCGAGCGTGAACGTCGCGGGCGCGAACAGCGCCCCGACGTCCTTCGACGCGTCGAGCGTCACGGCGCACGAGGCGCCCGTGCACGCGCCGGTCCACCTGACGAAGCGCTGCCCGGCAGCGGGTGTGGGCGTCAGCGCCACCGCGTCGCCGCGGTCCCAGTCGGTGCCGCACGTCGTGGCGCAGGCGAGGCCCGGGAGGTCGCTCGTCACGGTCCCCTGGCCGGCGATCGAGAGGCCGAGGTGGACCTGGTCCTGCACGTGCCGGAACCACGGCTGCACCTGGAGGTTGACCGGCGCCGTGCCCGCCCAGTAGTCGTCGTGGCCGACGTCGAGCTGGAGCGAGGTGAGCGGGATCCCGGCCTCCACGTAGGGGTAGAGGACGTCCCCCGTCGAGTCGCACACGTGGTAGGGGTCGTTGGCGCACGTGTGCGCCGCGCCGGTGAAGCCGGCCGCGGGCGAGACCGCGTGCAGGAGCTCGTGCGCGGCGACGGTCGCGCGGTCGGCGCCGTTGCACGACTGGAGGAAGACGCTCGCGACGCCGTAGGCGGGGTTGCCGAGCCCCGATGCAGCGGACGGCCCGCCGACGCCGCACGTGAGGCCCGTGTCGACGTCGTCGACGAAGACCACGAACTTCGAGTAGGGCGCGGTCGGGTCGGCCTGGAGCTGTGTCCAAAGGCTCTCGAACACCTGGTGCGCGTCGGTCGTGGCGACGCTCACCGCCGGCATGCGCACGACCGTCAGGTCGACCTGCGGCCCGCACGGCGCCGCGTAGACGTCGAAGCGCGGCGCCCGCGACGGGTCCTCCCGCTGCCACCAGGAGCTGACCTGGTCGACGATGTCCGAGATCTGCGGCGCGTACGTGGCGCTCTGGTCGGCGCCGTCGGAGGGGATCGCGTAGATGACGTGGATCGAGTAGCCGGTCACCGCCGGCGGCCGGTCGGTCGGAGACGTGGTCCCGCACCAGGACGAAGCGGCGCGGCGCGCCGCAGGGACGGCGGCCGTCCCGATCTCGCGGACCGTCTCCACCGCGGCCCGCGCGAGCGGCCCTCCCCTCGCGTGCGCGGAACGTCCCCCGATGCCCGCCGCGACCAGGACGAGCACGGCGGCGACCCCGGCGAGGCTCCTCACCCGCCGGAAGCTAGTCCGAGCCTCGGACGGCCGACGGACGCGACGACGACCACAGCCTGGACGGCGAGCGCCGTCGTCGACGCGACGAGGAACGCGGCGGCGACGCCGAGGCCGTCGACGGCGACGCTGACGACGAAGCAGAACGACGCGTAGGCGACGAAGCCCACGGTGAAGCCGCGAAGCAGCCGGACCGCCTCCCGCTCCCCGGAGTGGGCGTGCGTGAATGCCGTCACGACCGGCATCAGGATCGGGAACGAGGCAAGGATCCCGGTCAGCCGCGGCCCGAGCGTCGTCGCCGCCGCCGTGATCACGACGACCGGGACGACCGCGCAGACCGCGCGGGCCGGCAGGTCCCAGCGGGGGAGCGGCGCCGCGACGCCGGCGGCGGGCCGGTTCGGCAGCAGCGCAGCCCCGGCGACGCAGGCGCCGACCGCGAGTGCGAGCGCGGGGCCGGAGCCGACGTGGACGCCGCGGATCACGGCGACGAGTGCGAAGAACGCCGCCCAGCCGCCGCCGACCGCGAGCGGCCACCCGCTCCGGCGGGCGATCGCCGCGTAGACGAGGACGAACCCGATCAGCGGGACGACGCCGAGGACCGTCCCGCGCGCGGCGGCGGCTGCGAAAGCATGCCCGCGCTCGATCGCGACGACGAGCAGGATCGGCCCGGCGATCACCGGCAGCCCGCCCACGATCCCGGCGGCTCGGGCGCCGAAGCGGCGGGCCACGAGCGAGATCCCGACGACGAACGCGGGCGCGAGCAGCACCTTCAGGACGAGCAGCGTCATCTCACTCCTCGATCAGCCTGTGCGCGGCGCGGCTGAGCTCGGCCGTCACGGCCGCTCTGGAGCGGCCCGCGTGCCGGCGCAGCTCGAGGTAGGAGTCGAAGCTGGTGAGGAGCGCGAGCGCGGCGAACGACGAGGCGTCGTCGCGGCCGCAGAGGCGGAGGATGCGCCGGATCTCCGAGTAGCGGTCGCGCCGCTGGCGCTCCACGAACGCGGCGGCCGCGGGGTCGACGGCTGCGGCGCCGTACAGCTGGACGAGGAGCTTCTCCTCGACCGCCCAGAACCCGACGACAGCGGCCACGAACGCGTCGAGCGACTCGGTGGCGCGGACGGCCGCGAGGGACGGCGACGCGTCGAAGACCTCGCAGACGGCGTCGACGAGACCGACGCGGGAGCCGAAGTGGCCGTAGACGGTCGCGCGGGAGACCCCGGCGCGGTCGGCGACCTCCTCCACCGTCGACTCGTGGAACGCGCCCTCCTCGAGGAGCGCGCGGACGGCGTCGAGGACGCGCCTCCGTGAATCCGTCCTCCGGCCCGACCGGCGCGTCGCGTACATCGACACGGAGTCTAGACAGCCCGTCCAGGAACGTGTAGCGTCCGCGCTGTTTAGACATAGTGTCTAGACATAACGTCCAAAGGAGGACGACACATGACGTCTGCGATCGAGGTCGGCAGCCGCGCGAAGGAGCTGGCCGACGGGCTCGTTTCCTTCCTCGAGACGGGCGAGCCGCCGCAGGGGCTCTTCGACCCCGCGGTGTTCTGCGACTTCACCCTCCCCCACTGGCGGCTTCAGGCCGAGGGCGTCGACGACCTCGTCGCTCTCCGCCGGGCGGGCCACCCGGGCCCCGGTCGCGTGGTGCGGTCGCGGCTCGACGAGACGGGCACCGGGTTCGTGCTCGAGGTCGAGGAGCGCTGGCAGGACGGCGGCTCGTGGTATGCCAGGGAGCTCTTCCGCGCAGACGTCGGCGAGCAGGGGATCACCGATCTCTCGGTCTACTGCACCGGGGACTGGGACGAGCAGCGGGAGGCCGCGCACCGCGCGCAGGTCGCCCTTCTCCGCCCGTAGCGCCCTCGTTCGTGCGCTCCGGCTCAAGCACCGGGGCACCGCAACCGATACCGGGATCGTGGGAACGCGCTCGGCGCAAGCGTGGGCTGCCGCCCTCTTCGGCATCGCGATCGTCGCGGGCGCGCTCGCGGCACCCCGCGCCGACGGCGGCGGCCGCACTGTCACGGTCGTCGAGCGCGACTTCCGCATCACCGTCTCGACGAACCGCGTCCCGGCCGGGGACGTGACGTTCCGGATCGACAACGACGGCCCCGACGCGCACGAGCTGATCCTCGTGCGCGACCGTGGCCGCCTGCCGCTCCGCGCCGACGGCATCACGGTGGACGAGGACGCGCTCGAGAAGCAGACGCTCGGTGCCGTCGAGCCCGCCGCCGCCGGCGCGCGGCGCGTGCTCCGCGTCCGGCTGACCCGCGGCCGTTACCTCCTCCTCTGCAACATGTACGGGCACTTCATGGGCGGCATGCACGCGGTGGTGGTCGCGCGGTGACGCGGCGGCGCACCGGCGAGTTCCGGCCGTTCGCGCCGCATGCCCGGCGGACGATCGCGGCGATCGTCGCCACCTTCGCGCTCGTCCTCGCCGCGAGCGCCGCCATCTCGATCTGGTCGACGAGCCGCTCGCAGAACCGCGCCGCCGTCGTCGAGGTCGCCGCGCGCCAGCGAACGCTCGCCGAGCGGTACGTCGAGCAGCTCCTCCTCGCGCACGGCGGCGCGTCCGTCAACCCCCGCCGCACCGCGGCGTTCATGTCCGACAGCGCAGCCGCGCTGCTCGACGGAGGCGCCGCGCCGGCCGTCGACGGCGACGACGACGAGGTCACGCTCGAGCGCGAGACCGACCCGCGGATCCGCGCGCAGATCGTCGAGCAGCAGAAGCTGATCCGCGACCTCGTCGCGGCGGGCTCCGCGTACGAGGCGGGGCGTCCGCTGCATGCATTCACGGCGACCGCCGGCGAGCGCCTGTCCACCCGGACGCCGCTCATGCGCCTGCGGGTCCTCGCGGCGCTGACGTCGAACGTGTCGCTCGACGTCGCCCGGTCGATCGCCGCGAAGACGGACAGGAACGTGGCCGAGTCGATCCGCCTGCAGGTCGCGCTCGGCGGCGCGGGCGTCCTCGTGTCGTTCCTCCTCGCGTGGGCGCTCGTGGCGACGACCCGGCGCCAGACGGCGCACTTCCGCAGCCTCGTCGACTCGTCGACGGATCTCGTCCTCGTGCTCGCGCCGGGCGGCTGCCGGTACGCGAGCCCCTCGGTCGAGCGGCTGACCGGGCGACGGCGGTCGGAGCTCGCGGGGCGGCGGATCGTCGAGGTCGTGCACGAGGGCGACCGCGAGGCGTTCGAGCGCGCACGTGTCGCGGACGGGGGCAAGGAGCTCGTGTTCCGCATCCGGAACGCGGCCGGCGAGTGGCGCTCGCTCGAGGCGCACCTGACCGACCTCCGCACCGACCGTCATGTGCGCGGCGTCGTCCTCAACGCGCGCGACGTGACCGAGCGCATCCGGCTCGAGCAGGAGCTGACGCGCCAGGCGCAGCGCGACAACTTCGGCTCTCAGCTCGTCGAGGCGCTCGAGATGGCCGACGACGAGAGCTCCGCGTACGACGTCGTCCGGCGGGCGATGGTCGAGATCGCGCCGGACGCGCCGATGGAGCTGCTGCTCTCCGACTCGAGCCGCGCGCACCTCGAGCAGACCGCGATCCACCCCGAGGCCGGCGCCCCGGCCTGCCCGGTCGAGTCGCCGTACTCCTGCGTCGCCGTCCGCCGCGGCCATCCCGTCGTCTTCGACTCGAGCGAGGCCCTCAACTCCTGCCCGAAGCTGCGAAACCGTGCCCAGGGCCCGTGCTCCGCCGTGTGCGTCCCCGTCAGCTTCATGGGGCGGTCGCTCGGCGTGCTCCACGCGACCGGCCCGGAGGGCGTCGATCCGAGCGCGGAGCAGGTGGCACAGCTGACGACGCTCGCGACGCAGGCCGGCGCGCGGATCGGCACCGTCCGCGCGTTCGAGAAGACCCAGCTGCAGGCCCAGACGGACGGGCTCACCGGGCTGAACAACCGCCGCACGCTCGAGACCGAGCTGCGCGACCTGATGCGCCAGGAGCGCTCGTTCGCGATCGCGCTCGCCGACCTCGACCACTTCAAGCAGCTGAACGACGCCCACGGGCACGAGGAGGGCGACCGCTGCCTCCGCCTGTTCTCGCACGTGATCCGGCAGGTGCTCCGCGACGGCGACCTCGTCGCGCGCTGGGGCGGCGAGGAGTTCCTGATCGCGCTGCCGGACGCCGACGCCGACTCGGCGGTCGAGGTGATGGAGCGGATCCGGGCGCACCTTGCGCGCACGGTTCAGGACGGCCACGCCCACTTCACGGCGAGCTTCGGCGTCAGCGACTCGACCGCCGCCAAGTCCCTGCAGGAGGTCATCCAGGCGGCGGACGTCGGCCTGTACGAGGCGAAGGCGAGCGGCCGGGACTGCGTGCGCGTCGGCAGCCCCGGCGGCGCGCGCCACACCCTCACCGCCCGCGGGAACGGGACCCTCCGGGGGCCCGCGCTGCACCGCGCGGCGTCCGACGACGACCGCCACGCGGGCTGAGAGAAGAAGGAGTTCGGCTGCGGGATGCGAACGGCGACGGCGTGAGCTCGAACAACGTCGACTACCGCCTGCTCGACCGGTTCGTGGCCGCGCAGCGGCGGAACACCGACGCGCGCTACGACGTGCACGCCCTGGAGCGGCTGCGAACGGTCGTCGAGCTGCGCCGGGACGAGCGGCGCCGCGGCGCGGCCGCCGGCGGGGCCTCCGTCGTACCGCTGCCGCTCGACGACTGATCTCCACGCGATTCGCGTGACCCGGCGCGCCGGAGCGACTAGCTTGTTGCGTCATGGACGAGGGGCAGCGGCGCAAGGCCGCGAACGAGGCGGTGTTCCGCGAGGTCAACGAGCGGATCGAGTCCCTGCAGCGCGCCTTCGCACTGACCCAGCGAGAGCCGCTCCACATCGTCTGCGAGTGCGACCGGCTGGACTGCACGCAGCGCGTCTCCGTCTCCGTCGAGACCTACGAAGGCGTCCGGTCGCACCCGGAGCAGTTCCTCGTCCTCGCCGGCCATGAGGATCGCGCGGTCGAGGACGTCGTCGACACGGGCGACGGGTACCTCGTCGTCGCGAAGCGGCCGGGCACGCCCGCGGCGGTCGCCGAGGCGACCGACCCGCGCTCGTGACGAAGCGCTCAAGACCGCAGCGGCCGGTGCCGATGAGAGACCGTGATGCTGCGGTTCTCCCTCCTCGCCTCGGCGGCGGCGCTCGGCGCCGCGATCGCCGCGCTCTTCCTGCGCACGCAGGAGCGATGACTTTCGGCCGCGGGCGCGGTCGAACGTCTGTCCGAACCACGTCCGCCGGAGGTGACCGAGAGTGTCGCGCACGCTGCTGCTGGTAGCGACCCGTAAGGGTCTGTTCGTCCTCGAGAGCGACGCCCAGCGCCGCGACTGGAGCGTCAGAGGGCCGTACTGCGAGAACTGGCCGGTGTACCACGCCGTCTTCGACGCCGACAACGGCACGATCTTCGCCGCCGCCGCGAGCGAGTGGCACGGCTCGGCGATCTGGCGCAGCCGCGACCTCGGCGAGACGTGGGAGCACTCGAGCAACGGCCTCGCCTACGACGACGGCCGGCGCCTGTCGAAGGTGTCGTCGCTCGCCGCTGCGCACGGGCGCGTGCTCGTCGGCGTCGAGGCACCGGGCATCTTCGAGAGCCGGGACGGCGGGGAGACGTTCTCGCTCCTCTCGACGCTCGCGGGGCAACCCGGCAGCGAGCAGTGGGACGACCCGGCGACCCAGCCGCCCGGCCATCTCGGCATCTCGGCGATCACGCCGGATGCCGACGACGCGAACACCTTCTGGGCGATCGTCCAGGGAGTCGGTCTGTTCGAGACGGCCGACGGCGGCACCACGTGGACGCCGCGGAACCGCGGTCTCCGCGCCGACTGGCCCCGCCCTCACGAGGACGTCGGCTTCTGCGTGCACAAGCTTGCGCGGTCACGCGCCGACGGCGACCGGATGTACCAGCAGAACCACGTCGGCATGCACAGGAGCGACGACCGCGGCGCGACGTGGCACGAGATCACGGAGGGGCTTCCCACCGAGTTCGGGTTCGCAGCCGCCGCGCACCCGCACGACCGCGACACCTTCTTCGTGATCCCGCTCGACCCGGGCCACGGCCGCACGATGCCCGACGGGCAGGCGGCGGTCTGGCGCACGAGCGACGCCGGCTCGAGCTGGCAGCGCCTGACCGACGGCCTCCCGCAGGAGAACGCGCACGTCGGCGTGCTCCGGCACGGGATGACGGGCGACACGTACGACGTCCCGGGCTACTACTTCGGCACGAGCACCGGCCAGGTGTTCGCGAGCACCGACGACGGGTCGACGTGGAGCGAGATCGCCGGCTACCTGCCGGGGATCTCGTCCGTCGAGGTCGCGCTGGTGGACTGAGATGGCGGACGTCCACCTCCCCATGACGCTGACGCCGCTCTTCGCGGGCCTGCCGCGCCGCGTCGAGCTGGACGCTCCGACGGTCGAGGCGGTCATCGGCGAGCTCGACGCGCGCTGGCCGGGGCTCCGCGACCGGCTCTGCGAGTCGGGGCCGACGATCAGGCCGCACATCCACGTGTACGTCGACCGCGAGCGCGCCGCGCTCGACACCGCGGTCTCGCCGCGCTCGCGCGTCGACGTGATCGCGGCGATCTCCGGCGGTTAGAGCGCGCGGTCGAGGGCGCGGACGAGCACGTCGGCGTGCTCGTCCGCGAACACGAGCGGCGGGCGGATCTTCAGCACGTTGGCATCCCTGCCGGTGCGCCCGACGAGGACGCCGTCGCGCCGCAGCGAGTCGACGACGCGCCCCGCGAGCTCGGCCGAGGGGAGCTGGACGCCCGTCAGCATGCCGCCGCCCCGGACCGCGACGACGTCGCTCTTCCCGAGCCCGAGGATCGCCGACCGCAGCCGGTCGCCGACCTCGGCGCTCCGCGCGACGAGGCTCTCGTCGTCGATCACGTCGAGCACGGCGAGCGCGGCACGGGCGGCGACAGGGTTCCCGCCGAAGGTGCTGAACGTGCGCCCGGCGAACGGGAACCGCTCGAGCAGCTCGCCCCGCGTGACGAGCGCCGCCACCGGATAGCCGTTGCCCATCGGCTTCCCGATCGTCACGACGTCGGCGCGCAGCCCGTGGCCGGCGAACGACCACAGGTGGTCGCCGAGGCGCCCGTGGCCGGCCTGCACCTCGTCCGCCACGTAGAGGCCGCCGGCGTCGTGCGCGCGGTCGACGAGGCGGCGCAGCTCGCCGGGGTCGGGCGTGTAGATCCCGTCGCTCGTGAGGCCGCCGTCGAGGACGACCGCCGCCAGGCCGTCGAGCTCGCCGAGCGCGCGGTCGAGCTCGACGTCGAGGTCGCGGGCGGCGCCCGGCGGCGCGATCCGCGCCACATCCGGCGCGACGAAGCCGGGCGGCCACTCCTCCGGCGACAGCCCCGTCGTCGCCGCCGTGACGCCGTGGTAGGCGTGCTCGGTGACGACGACGCCGCGGCGGCCGGTGGCGGCCGTCGCGATCCGCCACGCGAGGTCGTTCGCCTCGCTCCCCGAGTTGACGAGCATCACGGTGTCGAGCCCGAGGCCGGGCGGCATGGTCGCGAGGAGCCGCTCGGCCAGGTCGACGAGCGGGTCGTAGAGGTAGCGCGCGTGCGTGTTCAGCCGGCGCGTCTGGTCGACGACCGCCTCGGTCACGCGCGGGTGGCAGTGCCCGACGACCGGGACGTTGTTGTACGCGTCGAGGATCCGGCGGCCGTCGGCGTCGACGAGCCAGACGCCCTCGCCGCGGACGACGTGGACCGGCTCCGCGTAGGAGAGCGGCGTCAGCACCGCGCCGAGCGCCGCGCCCCGCCGGCGCGCGAGCTCCGGGGTCGGCGACGGCGGGGACGGCGCGCCGAGTTGCCGCGCGACCGTGTCCGGGCCGAGCGCCGCGAACAGCTCGAGCAGCTCGCGGCATTCGGCGTCCCACGCCTGGATGTACTCGGCGTTCTCCGGGTAGCGACGGACGCGGAAGGCGCTGATCACGAGGACGGCGGCGAGGCGCGCCTCGACGAGCCGCCCCAGCAGCTCGAGCTCGAGCGGCTCGAACGGGACGAGCGACGCGTAGCCGTCGAGGGCGACACGCGCGGCGCGGAACACGTCGTCGGCAGGCCGGCCGCGCATCAGCGAGGCGAGCGCGACCGCGACGTCGGCCGCGTGGGCGCCGTACGCGCAGTCGCCGAAGTCGAGGATCCCGGCGACGCGTCCGTCGTCGTCGAGGAGCACGTTGTCGAGATTCAGGTCGCCGTGGACGACCTGCGCCCGGAGGAGGGTCCAGCGCGGGGCGACGTCGCGGTCGAACCGGTCCAGCGCCTCCGTCACGAGCTCGCGGAGCGCCGGCTCCTCGATGTCGTCGAGATGCGGGCGCAGCCGCGGCGTCTGGCGCATGTCCCACAGCAGGTCACGGGCCGCGGCGGGATGGAAGAGCGAGCGCAGCGCGAGGCTCAGCCGCGCGTGCGTGCAGGCGTAGTCGCGGACGGAGCCGTCGGCGAGCGTCGGGCCGCCCTTGTGGCCGCGGACGCGCTCGAAGAGCCGGACGTAGTGCCCTTCGTAGGTGCGCCGCGGGGCGATCGGCCTCGCGATCGGAAGCTCCGGGTCGACCGCGAGCGCGTGCGCGATCGCGCGTTCCTCGAGGTCGAGCACCGCCTCGTCCTCGCCGCTGTTCGACACCTTCAGGACGGCGCCGGCGGCGCCGTCGTCGATCAGGAACGTCTGGTCGCGCTCGCTGCCGAGGTCGCTCGCGAGCCCCGAGACGCCGTACACCTCTGCCGCGATCGCGGCCGCGTCCGACGTCGTGAACCGCGGCGGGTGCGACTCGAGGACGGACATCCGGCGATCGTAGAGCCTCACGGATCGCCGTAGAGCTCGATCCCGTGCGGCTCCTGGATCGTGTTCCCGCCGTCGACCACGACCGACCGGCCCGTCACGTAGGAGGCCTCGTCCGAGGCGAGGAACGCGACGAGCGCCGCGACCTCGTCGGACGTCCCCGGCCGCCCGACGGGCGTGTGCTTCCCGGCCTCGAGCTCGTCGGGCTCCGACGACCCGGTCGCGATCCAGCCGGGCGCCACCGAGTTGGCGGTGATGCCGTCGCGACCGTGCTCGACGGCGATCGTGCGCATCAGCCCGTCCAGC
This sequence comes from Gaiellaceae bacterium, assembly GCA_036403195.1. GTDB lineage: Bacteria > Actinomycetota > Thermoleophilia > Gaiellales > Gaiellaceae > PALSA-600. The sequence goes on along the minus strand of DASWRL010000003.1, from coordinate 26,813 downwards.
GCCCCCTTGGCCGCCGCGTACGCGGCCGAGCCGGGCGCCGTCACGAGGGGCCCGGTGACCGACGAGACCATCACAATGCGGCCGCGGCGACGCTCGACCATCCCGGGCAGTGCAGCCTGCGTCACGTGGTACGCCGTCTTCAGCGTGATCTCGAGCTGGTGCTCGAGCGCGTCGGGAGAGAGGTCGACGAAGCGGTCGCCGGCGACGTCGACCCCCGTCTGCACCATCCCGGCGCAGTTCACGAGCACGTCGACCGGCGACGCCGCCGCGACGACCGCGAGCGCCTCGTCGCGCCGCGTGAGATCGGCGACGTGGCCCTCGCACTCGGCGCCGCCGGCACGGAGCTCTTCCGCGCGCTGCTCGATCCGGCGCGTCGTCGAGGTGATCGTGACGTGCGAGCCGAGCCGCGCGAGGAGCCTCGCGCACGCGAAGCCGATGCCGGACTCGCTGCCGGCGCCGGTGACGAGCGCGCGGCGGCCGGTGAGGTCGAACGGCCTACCAGCCGTACGTGCTCTCCGCCGTCGGGCGGTCGCTCGCGCGCACCCGCCTCGAGCGAGGCTGCCGGGGCGGCGCGAGTCGCGTCTCGACGCGACTCCGCAGCGCCACGATCTTCGCGCGGGTCGACGCGATCGAATGCCGCTCGGCGGCGAGGACCGCGCAGTAGCCGGCCGCGGCCGCTGCCGCACATCCGACCGCGGCGGTGAATCCTGCGACGACCCACACGTCGGCGAATGCGAACGCGGCCGCGCCGCCGACGATCCGTCCCCTGCTCGTCTCCACTGTCTTCTCCTCGTGTCGCGCTTCCGGGAGGTGAGGCTTCGCTCCGGACGCGCGTGATCCTGCGCCTGCGCTCAACCTGCCGCGCCCGCATGCCGATGTATGGGAGATGACGCACGAGGAGCCCCCGGACCGGCAGGCGCTGCGCGCCGAGCTCAAGCGGCTCGAGCGCGCAGAGAGGGCGATCTCCGCGGTGCGGCGGCGGCTGCACGACCAGCTCGACTACGGCTTCGCGAACACCTCGACGGCGCTCCGCGAGCGCAAGGTGTCCGACCAGCGCCGCGCCCTGCACGCGCAGATCGACGCGCTCGAGGCGCAAATCTCGGCACTCCTCCGCCAGACCGTCTCGTAGCGCACCGGCGCGCGGGGTTGGCCTTGGGGTGCCACGGGTCTAGGATCGCCGCATGCGGTTGCGCAAGAACGCGAAGATCGATCTCATCAAGGGCGTGCCGCTGTTCTCGCACTGCTCGAGGGGCCAGCTCGCGGCGCTCGCCGCCGAGGCGGACGAGCTCGACGTCGCAGAGGGAACGGCGCTGACGCGCGAGGGTGAGCCCGGCCGCGAGTTCGTCGTCATCGTCGAAGGCTCCGTCGACGTCACCCGCCACGGCCGTCGCCTCGCCCGGCTCGGGGCCGGCGACTTCCTCGGCGAGATCGCGCTCATCTCGGGCGCACCGCGCACGGCAACCGTCACGACGACGAGCGCGGCGAGGATCCTCGTGCTGACCGACCGTGCGTTCAAGCGCGTGACGCGCGAGATGCCGGCGATCAACGCGAGCCTCGTCAAGGCGCTGTCGGAGCGCCTGCAGGCGGACACCGTCTAGCCGTTATACGATCCAGCGCATGCCCGCCCCCATCGAACTCCTCCAGAACGTTCCGCTCTTCAAGAACCTCCCCGAGAAGCAGCTTCGAAGCCTGTCGTCAGAGTTCACCGAGCGGCGGTTCGCCGACGGGCAGGAGCTGACGCACGAGGGCTCCGGCGGCGCGGGGTTCTTCGTCCTCGGGTCCGGCACCGCAAAGGTGACGGTGGACGGGACCGACCGGGCGACGCTCGGGCCGGGCGACTACTTCGGCGAGATCGCGCTCATCGACGGCGGCGCCCGCACGGCGACGGTGACCGCGACGAGCGACGGGGTCGCCTACGGCCTGACGCGGTGGCAGTTCAAGCCCCTCGTCGAGGGGAGCGCCGAGATCGCCTGGCCGCTGCTCGAAGCGATGGCGCGCCGGACGCGCGAGATCGAGCAGCGCTGAGCGGGCCGGCAGCGTCGGTCTAGCCGCGCGTGCGCGCGAGCATCTGGGGCTGCCGCGGGTCGCTCTCGACCCCCGGCGGGCAGACGGTCAGGTACGGCGGCAACACGTCGTGCGTCGAGGTGCGCACGTCGACGGACGCGCTCGTGGTGCTGGACGCCGGCACCGGCATCCGTCGGCTCGGCGAGTCGCTGCCGTCCGAGCCGCGGCGGATCCACCTCCTCCTGACGCACCTGCACCTGGACCACGTCGAGGGGCTCGGGTTCTTCGGGCCGCTCTTCGACCCCGAGCGGCACATCACGATCTGGGGCCCGCCGCAGGACGGCTCGTCGCTCGCGGAGCGGATCCGCACGTACCTGTCGCCGCCGTTCTTCCCGGTGCCGTTCGACCGGTTCCCGGCGACGATCGACTTCGTGGAGCTGGGCGAGGAGACGTGGCAGCTCGACGAGCTCACGGTGACGTCGGCGATCGTCGCGCATCCGGGGAAAACGCTCGCCTACCGGCTCCGCGAGAACGGACGGGCGCTCGCGTTCATCCCCGACAACGAGGTCGGGCTCGACCCCACCTCCGGCGTCGCGCTCGCCGACGGCGCGGAGCTGCTGTTCCACGACGCGCAGTACACGCAGGACGAGTACCGCTCGCGCGTCGGGTGGGGGCACACCGGTCTCGAGGACCTGGGCGACTACCTGAGGTCGCTCACCGCGCGACGCGTCGTCATGTTCCACCACGACCCGTCGCACTCGGACGCGCAGCTCGAGTCGATGCGCGACACGGCGGAGGGTCTCGCCGAGCGCGGGCTCGATCTCGCCGCCGAGGGCGCCGCCTACGACGTCTGAGGAAGCCGCGGCCGGACCGGATCGCGGGCACGGTCGACGTCGTTCAGCCATCCCGGCGGCTCCGCCGGGAGCCGCGCCTCGAGGTCGTCGGCCTCGTCGCCACGACCACGGTCGCGCAGGAACGCCGCGAGCGGCACGAGCGAGCCGACCTCGAGCAGCCGGCAGTCGGTGCCGTCGACGAGCGCGAGCGACTCGCGCAGCAGCGCCTCCGCCTCGTCGTCGCGCCCCTCCGCCGCGCGCACGAGCCCGAGCGTGCGGAGCGTCGACGTCGACGACGTCAGGTCCTGCCGGCTGACGTGCTCCCGGGCCGCGAGCGCGAGGCGCTCGGCCTCGGGGACGCGGTCGCGGGCGAGGAGGATCTCCGCCAGCCCCCGCTCGCCCTCGCAGAGGCGGCCGTGGTCCTCGCTCGCCGTGAACACGCGCACGGCGTCGCGCAGCAGCCGCTCCGCTCCGCCGACGTCGCCCTCGACGAACGCGATCCAGCCGAGCATGACGTCGATCCACGCCGCGTCGCTCTGGAGCCCCATGTCGAGGAAGAGTGTCCGCGCCTCGCCGTAGGTCGCCGCTGCGGCGGCGAGGTCGCCGCGGAGACGAAGCAGGGCGGCGTCCGCCGACGCGCTGCGTGCGCGCTCGAGGACGTCCTCGCCCGGCGGGTCGAGCGCAGCGAGGAGCGCCCCGGCGCCGTCGAGGTCGAGCCGCACCTCGAGGAGCCATGCGAGCGTCCTCAGCGCACGCGCGCGCAGATCGCGGTTGCCGTGACGCTCCGCGAGCTCGAGCACCTCGCGGACGAACGACTCGGCGCGGCGGACCTCCCCCGGCCACCACGCCGCGGTCGCGAGGCGGAACAGCGTCGCCGCACGGCCCTCGACGTCGTCCGGCGGCAGCACCGCGAGCGCCTCCTGCGCCAGGCGCTCCGACGCGACCGCGTCGCCGTCCCGGGCGAGCGCCACGAGCGCGAGCGCGTTGAGCGCGCGTCCGTAGAGAACGCCGTCGCCCGTCGCCCGCGCCTCGTCGCGCACCTCCGCCATCTCGTCGGCGACCGCGCCCATGTCGGCCAGCTCCACGGCGGCCGAGGCCGCCAGGAACTGCCGGCTCGGCGTCCGCTCCAGCTCTGCCGCGCGGACGAGGAGCCTGCGGGCGCGGCTGAACGCGTTCGCCCGGAGCGCCTGCTCGCCGGCCGCCTGCAGGGCGCCCGCGGCCGCCGCCGCGAGCTCTGGCTCGACCCCACCGTCGAGCTCGACGAGCAGCTGCGCCGCCCGGTCGAGGTGGTACGCGCGGATCGCGGTGTGGTCGTCGCCGTGCGCCGCGACCCACTCCGCGAAGCTCCGGTGCAGACGCGCCCGCTCCGCCTTCGTCACCGTGGCATACGCGACGTCGCGGTTGAGGACGTGCGTGAAGCGGTACGCGCGGTCGCCGGAGATCGCCGACCGCTCCTCCTCGACGACGAGGTCGCGGCGGAGGAGCGTGTCGGTCGCCGCGTCGAGCGAGACGTCGGGAAGGAGGTGCCCGAGCGCGCCGCGCCAGAACACGCGGCCGACGACGGCGGCCGCCTGCAGCGCCGACTTCGCCGGCGGCGGCAGCAGGTCGATGCGTGCGGCGATCAGCGTCTGCAGCGTGTCGGGGACGCCGGCGCCGTCGCCTTCCGAGATCATGCGCGCGGTCTCCTCGAGGAACAGCGGGTTGCCGCCGGCGCGCTCGAGCAGGCGTGCGCGGACGCCGGGCGGCGCCTCCTCCTCCGAGAGCAGCTCGTCGACGAGCTCCGCGCTCTCCTCCGGCGACAGCGGCCCCAGCTCGACCGCGGCCGCGCGCCGGTTCCCCCCACCCCAGTCCGGACGGACGTCGAGCAGCTCGTTCCGCGCGACGCAGACGATCAGCGCGGGCGACCGGTCGAGCGACCGCGCCAGGTGCTCCACCAGCTCGAGGAGCCGCTCGTCGCCCCACTGCACGTCCTCGAACACGAGCACGAGCGGCTGCGCCTCGGCCAGCTGCTCCGACCAGCGAAGCGCCGCCCAGGCGATCTGCTCGCCGCCTCCCCCGGTCGGCGTCTCCGCGGCGCCGAGCACCCCGAGCGCCACCGCGAGGAGGTCGGCGACGGCGTCGCTCTCGCACGAGACGCGCAGCTTCTCGAACGCCTCGGCGGCGGGGTCGTCGTCGGTGATGCCCGCCGACGCCTTGATCATCGAGGCGATCGGCCAGTACGCGACGCCCTCCCCGTAGGAGAGCGCTCGGCCCGTGAGGACCGTCGCACGCTCGACGCCGTCGGTGAACTCCGCGACGAGGCGCGACTTCCCCACTCCCGCCTCGCCGAAGACCGTCACGAGGTGCGCGCGCCGGTCGCGCACGGCGCGGGCGTAGAGGTTCCGGAGCAGCTCGAGCTCGACGTCACGGCCGACGTACCGCGCGACGGGGCGCCGCCGCCCTTCGGCCTCGCAGACGACGCGCCACGACCACACCTCGCCGCGACCGCGGACCTCGACGGCGCCGGCGTCCTCGACCTCGAACTCCGCCAGCGTGAGCCGCCGCGTCCCGGGGCCGATCGCGACCGTGCCCGCCGCCGCGGACTGCTGGAGCCGAGCGGCCACGTTCACCGCCTCGCCCGTCACGAACGTCGATTCCGCCGAGTCGACGACGACCTCGCCCGACTCGACGCCGGCCCGCGCCTCGAGGCCGAGCTCGGCGACGCCGCCGACGATGGCGAGCGCGGCGCGGACGGCGCGGGTGGCGTCGTCCTCGTGGGCCGTCGGGACGCCGAACGCAGCCATCACCGCGTCGCCGGCGAACTTCTCGACGGTGCCGCCGTGGCTCACGATGCAGCTCTCGGCGAAGGTGAAGTACTGCGTCACGCGCCGCCGCACCACCTCGGGGTCCGAGGTCGTCACGAGCGTCGTCGAGTCGACGAGGTCGACGAAGATCACGGTGGCGAGCTTGCGTTCCACGCGCTGAAGTCTAGGAAGCTCGCACGGGCCCGCGGAGGCGGCGGCCCGCGAAACCTGCCGCTGTGGTGGCCGACCGGCGCGGGCACCTGCGCTGCGACTGCGCAGATGGCCGAGGAGCTCGGCGTGGCGGAGGACACGCTCCGCAACCACGTGAGGCAGCTCCTGCGACGGCTCGGGGTGCACTCGCGTCTCGCCGCCGTCGTCGAGGGACGGCGCCGCGGCCTCCTCTAGGTGGATCGCGCCTAGTCGACCATCGTCAGGAACGGCACGTCGCCGAAGCGGTCGAAGCTCCGGACGTGCGACGAGACGACGACGAACCCTGCGCGCTCGTACACGCGGCGCGCGCGCTCGTTGAACGCGGCGACGTGCAGGTGGACGCGCCGCGGTCGGTAGCGCTCGCGGGCGAACTCGAGGCCCGCGCGGAAGAACCCGTGTCCGAGACCGCGGCCGGTCAGGTCGGGACGGAGTCCGAGGCCGTAGTCGAGGTCCGGCGGCTTCTGCTCGAAGTAGTAGAAGCCGACGAGCTCCCCCGTCTCGTCGTGCGCGCCGAAGAACCGGTCGCGATCCGCGACCGGATCGGCGTCGCCGTCGTAGAAGTCGTACGGCGGCGGGTACCTCCACTGCGCGAGCTCGGCGAGCGTCGCGTCCGAGGCCGGCGCGATCGCCACGTGCACGCGGCGAGGGTAGTGCACCGGCCGCCCTCACCGGAGGGTTCGGTCCGCGAGGGCGGCCGGTTCTGCCCGCGTTCAGGCAGAGCTCGTGACTCTCGGATGCGCCCTGCGGGCGATCAGCAGCGCGGCCGCGGCGAGGAGCACCAGCGCCGCGGTGAACGCGGCGCCAATCGCGGCGTCCCGCCAGCGGAACGGCGTCGAGGGCGCGCGCACCTCGAACGCGCCCAGGTGGTAGCGCGCGTTCATCGCGCGGCCGCGCACCTCGAGCGCGCGCAGCCACGCAGGTGTCGTCGCGACGGCCGCCGACGCGGGGACGGCGAACCGCCCGAGCCCGTACCGCTCGTCGAGGGCGACGCTGCGCGCATGAAGCGCCTGCTGCCACGCCGCGGGGCGGGCGCCGGCCGCAGGGGCGGCGGCGAGAACGGCGAGCGCGAGCACGACGGCGGCAGCGGTCGCTGTGCAACGGCGATCTGAGGACCTGGTGGACACCCTTGCCTCCTCCTCGTTCGTCTCTCCGCCGGTCGGCGGGTGGGAGCGAGCGTCGTGCGGACGCGTCAACGCGGCGTAAACGGCGGCTAAACGCGGGTCGAAGCGCCGGCCGCGGCGTGGTAGAAGGCGACGTGGAGTTCCGCCAGCTCGGGCCGCTGGAGGTGGTCGACGGCGGTACGGCGCTCCCGCTCGGGGGGCCTCGGCAGCGCGCGCTCCTCGCGTTCCTCCTGATCCACCGGAACCAGCCGGTCGCCGCCGAGCGGATCATCGACGCCCTCTGGGAGCGCGATCCGCCGCGGACGGCGGCGCAGATCGTGCGTGTCTACGTGTCGCACCTGCGGAAGCTCGTCGGGAGCGACGTCCTCGCGACGCACGGCGCCGGCTACGTGCTCCGGGTGGCGGACGACGACGTCGACGCCGCCCGCTTCGAGCGCCGCGTCGCCGAGGGGCGTGCCCTCGCCGCCTCCGGCCGCGCCGCCGCCGCCGTCGAGGCGTTCGACGAGGCGCTGGCGACGTGGCGCGGCGAGCCGCTGCCGGAGCTCGCGTACGACGCCTTCGCGCAACCCGAGATCGCGCGGCTGGAGGAGCTTCGGCTCGCGGCGCTCGAGGACCGGTTCGACGCGGCGCTCGCCGACGGGCGCGACGCGGAGCTCGTGGCGCCGCTCGAGCATCTCGTCGCCGCTCACCCGCTCCGGGAGCGGCTGCGCGGCCAGCTGATGCTCGCCCTGTACAGGGCGGGGCGCCAGGCGGACGCGCTCGCCGCCTATCACGACGGCCGGCGGCTGCTCGTCGACGAGCTGGGGATCGAGCCGGGCGACGCGCTGCGCCGCCTCGAGACGAGGATCCTGCAGCACGACACGACACTCGAGCGGGAGGCGGTGGCACGGGAGCCGCCCGCACCGGCCGCACGCGCGCGGCGTCGCGGCGCACTCCTCGTGGGCGCCGTCGCGCTGGTCGCCGCGGGTTCCGCCGGCGCGTACGCCGTCCTCCACGACGGCACGGCCGGCGCCCACGTGGCCGCGCACCGCGCCCTGCGCGTGGCGTCGGTCGACCCCGTTCCGAAGCCGGCGCCTGCCGCCGAGGATCCCGTCGTCGAGGAGCCGATCGACGGGATGCGCTCGGCCGCTGCGCGGCTCGGCCTGAAGGCGCGCGTCTACTGGAACGGCCTCGTCGCGCCCGCCGCTGCGTGGGCCGACCTCGTCGTCGTCGGGGCGGCGCCCAACCTGGACGGGGTCGCCGGCTTCGCGTCGGCGAAGCCGCAGACGACGTTCCTCGTGCCCGACTCGGTGACGCGGCGCGACTCGCCGTTCCGGGGCCTGCGGAACGTCACCGGCCTCGCCTTCGACGATCGCGAGCTCGGGTACCTGGCCGGGGTGCTCGCCGCCCTGACTGCCCGCCCCGGCTCCGCCGTCTCGGCCGTCGGCGGCATCGCGGTGCCGGCGGTGACGAGCCTCATCGCGGGGTACACCGCAGGTGCACGGTCGATCCACCCTCGGATCAGGGTGCTCGTGGACTACACGCAGACGTTCGTCGACCAGTCGCCGTGCGAGGACGCCGCCGGCTCCCAGATCGACCGCGGCTCGACGGTCGTCTTCGACGTCGCCGGCAGCTGCGGGTACGGCGCGATGCAGGCCGCCGGGATTCGCGGCGTCTGGGGCATCGGCGTCGACAGCGACATGTCGTACCTGGGGCCGCAGATCCTCGCGTCCGCGGTCAAGCGCCTGGATCGCGCGACGGAGCTCGGCGTGGCGCTGTTCGCACGGGGCGCCCTTCCTCGCGGCGGCGACCTGAAGCTGAACCTCGCGAACGACGCGATCGGCCTCGTCGGGATCAGCGACCGCGTGCCGCCGGGCGTGCGCGCGCGCCTCGAGCGCGTGGCGGCGCGGCTGCGCGCCCGTGACACGCGGGCGGGCGGATAGCGCGAGGAGTTCGCGGAGGCGGACCGAAGGGCGCGCGGTGGCGTCGGTGGTCAGCCCCGAGCTCGTGCTCGTCGACGAGGAGCTCCGCGCGCTCGCGCTCGCGGCGCTGCCGCCCGTGCGGCTCGACGCGTCGATGGAGCCGCGGCCCCGCGCGCAGGCGGTCGGCGACGTTCCGATCCGCCCGGCGCTCGTCCGGCCGTCGTGGCAGGCCGGGATCGCTGCCGACTGGGGCGCAGTCGTCCTGCTCGGCACCGCGACCGGCGCGGTGATCGGCTACTGGCTCGCTCAGCTGCACTGACGGCTGCTTCGTCTTCGCTGACGGGGGAAGATCGCTGCCGATGCGGATCTTCAAGCGACAGGACGACGTCCGGCAGACCTCGTGGGCGGTCGACGTGGACTACGGGGAGGGCTGGTTCCGGTACGGCCCGCCGCTCCCGGCGAAGGAGGCGGCCGAGGCGCTCGCCCGCGACCTGCACCGGCACGGCCACGAGGTCAGGGTCGTCGCTGCCGACGACGTCCCGGTGCGGATGCGGACACCCGCAGCGTCGCGCTCCCGCCGCCGCGTCCGGCACGGGCGCCCGCGCGGCTGACGGGCGCCATCCCGGGCGCCGACTCAGTCGCAGATGCCGGCGGTCGCGACGAGCGCGGCGACGCGCCCGGCCCGGAGCTGCGCGAGCAGACCCGGGTAGGCGGCGCCCCCGACCTCGCTGCACGCGTGCCGCGTGACGAGCCAGAGCGACGAGCCGTGCCGCACGGCACGCGGGTACAGGCGTCGCGCACGCGCGGCGGCGTCGCCGACCCGCAGCCCGCGCGCGGTCCTCCAGCGGGCGCGCGAGGTCAGCGTGACGACGACCCCGACGCCGGCCTTGCACGGGTCGCGCGGATCCGCGCCGATCACCACGAACTGCGCCGCGAGCCCGAGCGCGCGCCACGACGCAGAGCAGGTCGACCCGTGGCGCCGCACGACGCCCGGCCGCCCGAGAGCGGCGGAGGCCTGCGGCAGCGTCGAGCGCGCGAGCACGACCGGACCTGCCCTGTGGTCGGCCTGGAGGACGTAGGTCGGCGCGGCCGCGGCGAAGCCGGAGGCGGCGACCAGGCCGAGAGCCAGAGCGCGCACGAGGCAAGGGTATCTGCATAGGCAGCTACCGGTGGTTCCGCCGAGATTCGCTAGTGTCTCGCCTGACGTACCTGTGCATTGCCATTGCGCGCGAGAGGAGGCCCCGCCGACGTGACAGCCACCCTGAGCCGTGCCGACGTCCTTCGCCGCGGCCTGCTCGGCGGCGGCGGCGCCGTCCTCGCCTCGGGCGCGCTGAGATCGGTCCTCGCCGCACCCGCCGCCGCGCTCGCTGCACCCGGCGGCGACCTCGCGGCGCTTCGGCTCCTGATCGGCACGGAGCTCCTCGCCCTCGACTTCCAGGAGCGGGCGCTCGCGAGCGGCAAGCTCGACGCACAGGCACGCGTGACGGTCAAGCGCATGCACGCCGACGAGCACGCGCACTACGCCGGGCTCGCCGACCTGATGTCTCTGGCGGGACAGGCGCCGGCGACCGCGGACGACATCGCCTTCACCTACGCGAGCGGCGCCTTCTCCTCCGCGGCGTCGATCTTGAAGCTCGCCGCGGAGCTGGAGACGCTCCAGCTCGGCGCCTACGTCGGGGCGAGCGCGGACGTCGAGACGGCGCCGCTGCGCACCGCGATCGCGCAGATCTCGGCGAACGAGGCGCAGCACGTGGCAGCGCTCTCGACGCTCGCCGGGCGGCCCGCGATCGGCAAGGCGTTCGCCGCCGCTCTCCGGCCGCAAGCCGTGACAGCCGTCCTCGACGCGTTCGAGAGCTGACGATGGCGAAGCAGCTGTACACGGCGGCCGAGGCGGCCGCGGCGCTCGGGATCAGCCTGGACACGCTCCGCCGCTGGGACCGGGACGGACGGCTCCGCGTCGAGCGCGACGCCAGGAACCGGCGAATCGTCTCGGCGGCCGAGATCGACCGGCTCCGCGGCGACGGCAAGGGCGAGCACATCAGCGCGCGAAACCGCTTCCGCGCGGTCGTCACCGACGTCAAGACCGACGGGTTGATGGCGCAGGTCGAGATGGTCGTGAGCGACCCCGTCCGCCTCGTCGCGATCGTCACGCGCGACGCCGTCGACGAGCTCGGCCTCAGGCCCGGCATGCAGGCGACGGCGATCGTCAAGTCGACCAACGTGATGATCCAGAACTAGTGGAGCACCGATGCGCATGACCCCGAACCGTCGCCTCGTCTCCGGCCTCGCCGTCGCGGCGGCCGCGACCGTACTCGCCGGCGTCGCATCGGCCGGTGCAGGGCGGCACGAGGCGCAGCTCACGGTGTATGCCGCGGCGTCGCTGACCGACGCGCTGCCGAAGCTCGACCCGGCGCAGCGGTACTCCTTCGGCGGCTCGAACACGCTCGCCGCTCAGATCACGCAGGGAGCGCCCGCAGACGTGTTCGCGTCCGCGAACACGTCGCTGCCCAACCAGCTCTACACGAGCGGCGTGTGCTCGAAGCCGGTCGTGTTCACGCGCAACACGCTGGTGATGATCGTCCCGCGGGCGAACCCGGCGAACATCCACACGGTCTACGACCTCACGAGGCCCGGGGTGAAGCTCGACATCGCCGGCGGGAAGGTGCCGGTTGGCGGCTACACGCTGCAGATCCTCAGGAACATGAACCTCACGGCGCCGGTGCTCGCGAACGTCGTCAGCCAGGAGACCGACGTCCGGGAGGTGCTCGCGAAGGTCGCGCTCGGCGAGGCCGACGCCGGCTTCGTCTACTCGACCGACGCGAGGACGGCGTCCGGCAAGGTGAAGGTGCTCAGGCTCCCGGCGTGGGCGCAGCCGAAAGTGCAGTACGGGATCTGCGTCGTCTCGCGCAGCCCGAACAAGCAGGACGCGAACGCGTTCGTCGCGCGCGTGCTGAGCAAGCGCGGACAGGCCGTCCTCCTCTCCTACGGCTTCCTGCCGCGCGTCAAGAAGAGATAGCCTCGCGCGCCGTCATCTGTGCGGGCGTCGCGGCCGCCGCCGTCGCGTTCGCGTTCCTGCTGCTCCCGATCGTCGCGATCTTCGCGCACACGTCGCCGCAGCACCTGCTCGACCAGCTCTCGAACCCGGTCGTCACCGACGCGCTCGTGGTGAGCTTCAAGACGAGCACGATCGCGCAGGTCCTGATCCTGCTCTTCGGGACGCCCGCCGCGTACCTGGTCGCGACGCGGCGGTTCCGGGGACGCAGTGCAGTGATCACGCTCGTCGAGCTGCCGCTCGTGCTGCCGCCCGCGGTCGCGGGCGTCGGGCTCCTCGCGGCGTTCGGGCGCTTCGGACTGCTCGGCTCGACGCTCGACGCGTTCGGCGTCCGCCTTCCCTTCACGCAGTCGGCGGTGACGGTCGCCGTCGCCTACGTCGCGAGCCCCCTCTACATCCGGCAGGCGATCGCGTCATTCGAGGCTGTCGACGCGCACCTGGTCTCGGCGTCGCGGACGCTCGGCGCCGGCCCGGTCCGCACCTTCTTCCGCGTGTCGCTTCCGCTCGCGGGCGGCGGCCTCGTCGCGGGGCTCGCACTGTCGTTCGCGCGCGGGCTCGGCGAGTTCGGCGCGACGATCATGTTCGCCGGCAGCCTCCAGCGCGTCACGCAGACCCTGCCGCTCGCGATCTACGCGGAGTTCGACCAGGACTTCGACACGACGCTCGCGATGTCGGGGGTCCTCGTCCTGATCAGCGTCGTCCTGCTCCTTGCCCTCAGAATCGGCCTCACGTGGCGCACGCCCTCGAGCTCGAGTCGGTCCGGGTTCCTCTTCGGTCCTTCGACCTCGAGCTGAGCCTCCGCGCCGGCTCGACGGTCGCGCTCGTCGGTCCGTCCGGCGCCGGCAAATCGACGGTCCTGAACGCCATCGCCGGGCTCGTGCGTCCGGCCGCGGGCCGGATCCGCTGCGGCGACGAGCTCTGGTTCGACGCGGACGCGAAGGTGGCGCTCCCGCCCGAGCGGCGCCGGGTCGGGCTCGTCTACCAGGACTTCGCGCTGTTCCCGCACCTGACGGTACGCCGGAACGTCGAGTACTCGCGGCAGCACGCGGCCGACTCGTACCTCGACCGCCTCGGGATCGCGCACCTCGCGGACGCGCGCCCGGGCGAGCTGTCGGGAGGCGAGCGGCAGCGCGTCGCGCTCGCCCGTGCTCTCGCCCGCGACCCGCACGTGCTCCTGCTCGACGAGCCGCTGTCGGCGCTCGACGCGCACACGAAGGCGGGCGTCAGGGGCGAGCTGCAGGAGCTGCTCGCCGGCCTCGAGATCCCGGTGCTCCTCGTCACGCACGACTTCGAGGACGCGGCGGCGCTCGCCACATCGGTCGGCGTGCTCGTCGAGGGCCGCCTCCGCCAGCTCGCCTCGCCGGCAGACCTCGTCGCGCGGCCGAGCGACCCGTTCGTCGCCTCGTTCACGGGGGCGAACCTGCTGGTCGGGCAGGCGGCCGTCGAGGACGGCGAGAGCGTCGTGCGCACCGCCGACGGCACCGCGATCCGGGTGCCTGACCGGCTCTCCGGAGAGGTTGCGCTCGCCGTCTACCCGTGGGAGGTGACCGTCTCGACGACGCCGCCACGGTCGTCGGCCCTGAACACGGTCCACGGCACGGTCACGTCGATCAGCGAGCTCGGGAACCGCGCGCGTGTGACGATCCGCGGGATCACCGCCGAGATCACGGCCGAGTCGGTCCGGCGGCTCGGGCTCCGCGTCGGGCAGCCCGCCTACGCATCGTTCAAGGCGACCGGCACGCGCGTCGTCTCGCACGGCCGCTAGCGCGCTAGCGGGTAGTGGTGGTCGTGCTCGTAGTGGTCGTCGTCGCGCTCGTGGTCGTCGGCACGTACGTGTATGTCGGCTGCGCGATCTCCGGTGTCGGGAACTCCTGCACGGGCACGTTCGCGAGCGCAGCGTTCATGAAGTCGTGCCAGATCCCGGCCGGGATGGTGCCGCCGTAGACCGGCGCGTACCCCTCGACGTAGCTCATCGAGAGCTCGCGGTGCGGGAAGCCGACCCACACGCACGTGACGAGCTGCGGAACGTAGCCGCAGAACCACGCGTCGACGTAGTCCTCTGCGGTCCCGGTCTTGCCCGCGATCGGCCTGTCGAGCGCGGCGCCGGTACCGGTTCCTTTCTGCGTCACCGCCTGGAGCGCGTAGGTGACCTCGTCGGCGATCTGCTGCGAGACCGCGACGCGCGGCTTCGAGACCGGGTACGGGAGCACCTTCCCGTTCGCCGTCCGCACCGACTCGACCGCCTGCGCGTCGTGGCGGACGCCGCGGTCGGCGAACGTCGAGTACGCGGCGGTCATCTCGAGCGGGCTCACCGCCTGCGTCCCGAGGGTGATCGAGCAGAACGGCTTGAGCGCCGACTGGATCCCCAGCCGGTGCGCCATCCGCACGACCGCGTCGGGCCCGACCTGCGACACGAGCTGCGCAAAGATCGTGTTGACGGAGTACGCGGTCGCGTCGATCAGGTTCATCGTCCCGGCCGTCTCGTCGGCGTTGTTGTGCACGTCCCACGGCTCGTGGTAGCCGCCCTCGCACCGCGGGTCGGGGATCGTCATCTGCGGCGGGCCGTTGAAGTAGGTGTAGAGCGACGTCCCGTGCTCGAGCGCCGCCGCGAGCGTGAACGGCTTGAACGCGCTGCCGGCCTGCCGGTGCCCCTGCGACGCGAGGTTGAACTGCAGCCGCTCGCCGCTCGGGACGCGAACGGCCATCGCGCGAACCTTCCCGTTCCGCGGGTCGATCGAGACGAGCGCGCTCGCCGGGTCCTCACGCCCCGGCAGGTGCTGCGCGATCGTCTGCTCCGCGAGCCGCTGGAGCTTCGGGTCGATCGTCGTCCGCACCCGGAGCCCGCCGCTCTCGACGAGCTGCTGCCCGTAGCGCTGCACGAGCTGCTGCTCGACGTAGCCGAAGAAGTACGGCTCGTGGATCGTCTTGTAGAGCGTCCCCGGATTCAGTCCCAGCGGGCGCGTGCGCGCGTAGCGCCACGCCGACGGCTTCAGGACGTGCGTCGCGAGCATCGCGTCGAGCACCTCGTTGCGGCGGTGGAGCGCCGCGTCGGCGTCGCGCAGCGGGTCGTAGAGCGTCGGCGCCTGCGGGAGGCCGGCGATCATCGCCGCCTGCGCGACCGTGAGCTGCGACGCGCGCCGCGAGAAGTAGGTCTGCGCCGCCGCCGCGACGCCGTACGCCTGGTTCCCGTACGCGACGACGTTGAGGTAGCGCGCGAGGATCTGGCGCTTCGTGTAGCGATCGGCGAGCTTCATCGCCAGGCACGCCTCGGTCAGCTTGCGGCCGATCGTCTGAGACGGCCGCCCGATGTAGAGGTTGCGCGCGAGCTGCTGGGTGAGCGTCGACGCGCCCTGCTCGGTGCGCCCGCTCTCGATGTCGCGCACCGCGGCGCGGACGATCGCGGCGTAGTCGAGCGCCCCGTGCTGCCAGAACCGGCGGTCCTCGATCGCGACCGTCGCCTTCGGGAGCCACGGCGACATCTGCGCCAGCGTCAGCTCCTGGCGGTTCTTCCGCGCGGGGATCGTGCCGAGCATCGAGTTGTCGCGCGCCGCGATGAAGGAGTTCGTGCCGATGCTGATCGGCTTCAGCGACCGGAGGTCGCAGCGCGAGGCGATCAGCGTCGGCGCGACGGCGGCGCCGACGATCGCGGTGCCTGCGATCCCGGCCAGCACGACGACGAGGACGCTGAGCCCGCCGAGGAGGCGCCCGTGGCCGCGGCGCCCGCGGCCCCTCCGCCGCCGGCGGCGGCGCGCGACGGCCGCCTCCAGGTCGACGTCTCGATTCCGGCGATCCGGCACCAGGACAGGGTGCCCGGTCCGCGGACCCCGAATCGCACCGGGCACCGACGGGCCGCAGTAGACTCGGCCGCCGTATGAACATCGTCGTCACGAACCTGAAGGGCGGCGTGGGCAAGACCACGACGACCGTCTATCTCGCGGCAGTCGCGGCGGCGCGAGGCCGCGGCCCGGTCGTGGTCGTCGACGCCGACCGGCAGGCGTCGGCGGCGGAGTGGCTCGAGGAACGACCGCTCGACGGCGTCGAGGTGGTCGAGGCGCCTTCCGAGCGGACACTCGCCCGCGCGATGGCGCCGGGCGACGAGACCGTCGTCGTCGACCTGCCGCCGGGCGACGAGCGTCTCGTGCAGGCGGCGATCGGGGCGGCGGACGCGGTCGTCATCCCCACCCGCGCCGGAGGCGTCGAGTTCGGCCGCGTGGCCTACACGCTCGAGCTGATCCCGGCGAGGACCGCCCGCGGGATCGTCATCACCGCCGCGCGGCTCGGGACCAACGACCTGCAGGAGACGATCGACTGGTGGACGCAGCAGAAGGTGCCGATCTGGGGCGTCGTGCCGGAACGGGTCGGGATCGCCGCGGGGCCCGAGGCGCGCCTCTATCGAGACGGCCTCGACGAGTACGACCGCGTGCTCCGGCGCGTCCTCCGGGCGCGCTGACTCGGCGCGGCCGGGCGTTGCGCCCGCGCCAGAGCGCGTGACGGCGGCGAAGGCAGCGAAGGGCGCGTCAGCCGGCTCGCCGCGCGAGCGATGCTCCCGCGAGGACCTGGATGAGCGCCACGGCGCCGTAGGGGGCGTCGTAGCCGACGTGCGAGTGGCCCTGCCTGATGTGGTGGAGGCCGAGCGCGAGGTGGAACAGCGCCTCGTCCAGCACGTTGAAGAGGCCCCAGCCCAGGAGCACCAGCCCGGCCGACGCTGCAGCGACCGGCACGTCGGCGCGTGCGCGTGCCGCGCGCCAGAGCAACGCGACCCCCGCCGCCAGGACGGCCCACGAGCAGGCGAGGAAGATCCCGTCGGCGCGGACGTTCCGCTGCAGCCCGTGCAGGGTGCGCATCGACACCGGCCCGGAGATCAGGTGGTGCCACTGCAGGAGGTCGTGGAAGACGATGACGTCGAGCCAGGCCCCGAGGCCGACGCCGATCAGGACGAGCGCGAGGCGCATTCGCGCGATCTCCCCAGAGGCGTTCGCCGAAAACGCCGCGGCTCCGGACGCGCGGGGTCGTCAGAATCCGGACGGTGCCGGAGATCACGCTGGAAGAGCTTGAGGCGGATCCGCATCCGGCGCACGCGCGGTTGCGCGAGCGGGAGCCGGTCTCGTGGGTCCCCGTCCTCGAGGCGTGGCTCGTGACCCGCCGGGACGCCGCCGCCCAGGTAATGCGCGACCCCGTCACCTTCACGGTCGACGACCCCCGGTTCTCGACCGGGCAGGTCGTCGGGCCGAGCATGCTGACGAGGGACGGCGACGAGCACGCGCGGCACCGGGCGCCGTTCGCAGACTCCCTGCGGCTCGCGGCGGTGCGCGAACGCTTCGACCCGATCGTCGAGGAGGAGACGGCGGCGCTGATCGACGCGTTCGCGCACGACGGCCGCGCCGAGCTGCGGCGCGGGCTCGCAGGGCCGCTCTCCGCGCGAGTCGTCGCGCGGCTCCTCGGCCTCGGATCCACCGACACCGCGACGATGCTCGGCTGGTACGACGCGATCGTGGACTCGGTGAACGTGATCACCGCGGGCGGCGAGCCGACGACCTCCGGTGCGGCGGCATTCGACGAGCTGCGGACGAACGTCGGGCCGGCGCTCGGCACGGTCGGGGCACTGACCGCCGACGAGGTGGTCTCGAACGCCGCCGTGATGATGTTCGGCGGGATCGAGACGACCGAGGGGATGATCGCGAACTTCATCTGGCATCTCCTGACGTGGAGCGAGACGCCGGATGCGAACGCGCTCGAGGAGTCGCTCCGGCTCGAGCCCGCCGCCGCGGTCGTCGACCGGTATGCGACACGCGACGTGGAGCTCGGCGGCGCGTCGATCCCGCGCGGCGCGCTCGTGCGCGTGTCACTGGCCGCGGCGAACCGCGACCCGGCCTACTTCCCCGATCCCGACCGCTTCGACGTGCACCGCACGAACGCGCGGCATCACGTGGCGTTCGCCCACGGGCCCCACGTGTGCGTCGGCATGCACCTCGCGCGGCTCGAGGCGCTGACCGCAGCGCGGCGGCTGTTCGAGCGGCTGCCCGGGCTGCGCCTCGACCCGGACCGCCCGAGCAGCCCGCGGGGGCTCGTCTTCCGGAAGCCGCCGACGCTCCACGTGCTCTGGTGAGCCCGCCTCGGGTGGGCGGATACAGTGGACGCATGGTGGGGGTCGCGCTGCTTGCGCTCGCGTTCGGCGCCGCCGACCAGTACCTGGGCACGACCCACGTGATCGTGCACACCGGCGCGTGGACGACCACGCTGAGCAACCTGTCGGCGCTCTGGCTGATCGTCCCGTTCCTGGCCGGGTGGTCCCAGAGAACCCCGCGAAGGGCCGCCGTCGCCGGTTCGATCGCCCTGCTCGGCGCGTTCAGCGGCTACTGGCTGCTGACGCTCAGCCCGCTCGAGGGCGTGTCGCGCGCACAGGCAGTCGCCGGCCTCGCGCCGCTCGTCGAGGGGCACCTGCCGTGGCTCCTCGGTGGAGCGGTCGGGGCGCCGTTGTTCGGCGTGCTCGGGTACCGGTGGAGGGTCGCGCGTGCCTTCACGAGCGCGATCGCCGTGTCGGCGCTCCTCTGCGGCGAGCCGCTCGCGTGGACGGTCTCGGGCCTCGGGTCACGGTTCAGCGACGCGCGCGCGGTCTGGCTCGCGGAGATGGTCGCCGGCGCCTGCACGGCGGCCGTGATGGTCGTCGTCCGGCGACGTCGCACCGCGTAGACCTGCTGCCGGCGGGGCCGGCGGTTTAGTTGTCGGCCGATCGGGCGACTGACGTCTGAGCGGAACGAGATCGAGCCGTCGCGGCGAGGAGGGGTCCACTTCACGACGGTCGATCTCGGGGCGGGTTCCGCATTCGTGGTTCTTGCGCAGCCGTTGCGACGGCTGTCGGCGCACGCGTCGAGACGTCGATCTGAGGAGGAGTGGATGACAGGCACGGCGAGCAGGGCGACCGGCGAGCAGTCGGGCGTCGAACAGGTGAAGGAGAAGGTTCAGGACGTCGCCGAGCAGGCGAAGGGTCAGACGCGGGAGCAGGTCCGTTCGCAGATCTCCGACCGTTCGTCGCAGGCGGGCGATCAGCTCGTGTCGGCGGCGCAGGCGCTGCGGCGGAGCGCGGACCAGCTGCGGAGCGAGGGGAACGACCGCGCGGCGGAGGCCGTCGAGGCGCTCGTGACCCGCGCCGAGCGGCTCGGCGGCTACCTCCGCGTCGCGGACGGCGACAGGATCCTGCGGGACATCGAGGACTTCGGCCGGCGGCAGCCGTGGCTGATGGTCGGCGGCAGCGCAGTCGCCGGCTTCCTCGCGTCGCGGTTCATGAAGGCGTCGAGCAGCGGCCGCTACCGCGGCACGGCGAGCTACGCGAGCGGCTATCCGCAGAGGCTCCCGTCCGCGTCGATGCACGGCGGGGACGGTCGGGCGAGCGTCGGCGCGGCGGGCTCGGCAGGAGGTGCTGCCGGTGGCCTCGGCTGACCGTACGACACGGCAGGACCTGCACGAGCAGCCGGTCGCCGACCTGCTGAAGCAGCTGGCGACCGAGACGACCACACTCGTTCGGCAGGAGCTCGACCTGGCGAAGGCCGAGATGAAGGAGAAGGGGCGGAAGGCCGGACCGGCGGTCGGGCTGATCGGCGCGGCAGGAGCGGTCGCGCTGCTGGCGGCCGGCGCGCTCACGGCGTTCCTGATCCTCGCGCTGGACGGCGTGATGCCGAACTGGCTCGCGGCGCTGATCGTCGCCGCCGTGTACGGGGCGATCGCCGGCGGGCTCTACCTGCGCGGGAAGGAAAAGGTCGACGATGCCGGCTCGCCCGCGCCTCGACAAACAATCGAATCGGTCAAGGAGGACGTGGAATGGGCGAAACACCCGACGAGATCCGCAGCGAGATAGAGCGGACCCGCGAGCGGATGGGCGACACGGTCGAAGCGCTTGGGTACAAGGCCGACGTGAAGAGCCGGGTCAAGGAGTCGGTGGGCAACCGGAAGGACGCACTCGTCGACAAGGTCTCCGGCGGAAAGGACGCGGTCGTCGGCGGTGCCGACTCGCTCGTGTCGCGCGTCGGCGGGATCGTCCCGGACGGCGAGCAGGTCAAGGGCGGCGCCGCGAAGGTCGGCGTCTCCAAGGAGAACCCGCTCGGCCTCACGATCGCCGGCGCGGCGCTCGGGTTCATCGTCGGGACGCTCCTGCCGAAGACGAACGTCGAGAACCAGAAGCTCGGCGAGATGTCCGACCAGATGACGGACAAGGTGAAGGAAGCCGGGCAGGAAGCGCTCGAGCGCGGACGGTCCGTGGCGCAGGACGCGATGGGCGCCGCGACGGACGCGGCGCAGCAGAGCGGGCGGCAGCAGGCCGAGGAGATGTCCTCGAGCCTCCAGGACAAGGTCGCGCGGTAGCTCTCGGGACGGCGGGGCCGGCGGCCGCCTCATGGCCGCCGGCCGCGGCGACAATCACTCGTTCGAGCCACACCGGAGGTGCCGTCGGATCAGCCGTTCGGCCAGTGGCAGCGGCCCCGGGGGTCGCCGAGGATGCGCCCAGATCACCAACGGCACCACGGAGAACACGAGCAGCCGGGATCACCACAGGAACCACGCGCCCATCACCTGCGCCGAGCACACCTCGAGCGGCCACGAGTGGCACGGATGGCGTGGGTTCCGCACCGACGACGTCGGTTCGGTGAGCCTCCGGCTCTCGTGTTCATCACCGGTTCACCCGTCGCTTGGTAGCGTCGGAGCGATGTGGCGTGTCCAGCGAAGCTCCCGGTGGCGACTCGGGGTGCGGAGAACGACGGTGGGGCTCATGCTCCTGATCGGCCACCGGCGCCTGACCCGCGTGTAGCGCGCGACGACTGCGCCTGCGACTGGGCGCTCGTCGACCCGGTCGCCGACCTGCAGGGGGCATCAGCCGCCGCTACGCGTCGGGCGACGTGACGTTCTCGAGCGCGGCGAGCCGACCGCGCGCCTGGTGCGCCGCCCGCGACTCCGGGGGCAGCACGTCGAGCGCCTCGGTCAGCAGTTCCCGCGCTCGTTCGTCGGCGCCTTCCCGCAGCAGCGTGAAGGCGAGGTTCGCGATCACCTTCCCCCGCTCCGGATCGTCCGGACGCTCGCGCAGGATCGACAGAGACTGTTCGAACCGCGCCACCGCAGCGTCGGTCTCGCCGCTCGCCGCGAGAGCGAGCGCTAGGCTGTTCAGCGTCGGCGCCTCGGCACGGCGGTCGTTCAGCGATCGGAAGATCTCGAGCGCCTCGAGGTGAAGCGCCACCGCCGCCGCCGGGCTCCCGCCGCGCCGGAGCTCCGCACCGCGTGCGTTGCATTCGACGCCGCGCCGCCACTCGTCGTCGACCGTCGCGCCGTCGTCCCGCGCCGCCGGCGCGACGTCATCGGAGCCTGCATACGGCCAGCCGTAGAGTTCGCCTGCAGTCGGCGGAGCGGGCAGCGGGCGCGCTGCCCTCCACGCAGTCGTCACGCCGCGGAGGCTGGTCAACGAGCGGCGCGGCAGACGCGCTGCCGTCAGCGCGACCACGCCTGCAAGAGCCGCCGAACCGGCCACGACGATCACGACCTGAGCGAGACCCGCGGCGACGAGAGCCCCGGCGAAGAAGACGGAGACGCCTGCGAGCGCGGCTACGCGCTGCCGAAGCTGCGGCTCCGCCTGCCCGCGCTCGAGCAGCTCCCGCAGCGACAGGTGGTGGTTGCTCAGCACAGGGAGTCCCTTCGACTCGTCGGTCGCGCATCCTTGCGCCGGGGGCGCACTTGAACTGAGCGGCCCCACGCGCAACGATTGGGGTGGCCCACGGCGAAACTCGGAGAGGTGGGTGCGCTGCCCACGGTGGATTCGATACAGGTCGAGGAGACGCTGCTCCCGTACGTGCCGCGTCTCGTCCTCGACTGGCTGCGCACGACCCCGGAGGCGCAGTATCGCTGCGTCGAGGGATCACTCGTCTTCGTCGACATCTCCGGGTTCACGAAGCTCGCCGAGCGACTCGCGCGGAAGGGCAAGGTCGGCGCCGAAGAGCTGAGCGACACGCTCAACGCCACCTTCACGGAGCTGCTGTCGGTGGCGTACGACTACGGCGCCGGCGTGATCAAGTGGGGCGGCGACGCCGTGCTGCTCCTGTTCGACGGCGACGGCCACGAAGTGCGGTCGTGCCGAGGCGCCGCAGAGATGCAACGAGCGATCCGTCGCGTCGGCCGGATCCGCACCGAATCCGGGACGGTCGTCCTTCGCATGTCGATCGGCGTCAACAGCGGGGCCTTCGACTTCTTCCTCGTCGGAGAGAGCCACCGCGAGCTGCTGGTCGCGGGGAGCGCCGCCACCGAGACGACGCTCCTGGAGGCGGTGGCGGACGCAGGCGAGATCGTCGTGTCGCGCGCGACCGCCGAGCACCTCGCTCCCCGGAACATCGGGGCCGTGAAGGGGCCGGGCATCCTCCTGCGCGGCCTGCCGGAGGCGGATCTCTCACGCGCAGACCCGGTAACCGATTTCGAGGGGTTGCCGATCGCCGAATGCCTTCCGGCCGCGATCCGCAGCCACTTGCTCACCACGGACCGTGAGCCGGAGCACCGCACGATCGGAGTGGCCTTCGTCGAGTTTCGCGGCACGGACGCGCTGATCCGCGAGCGCGGCGGCGAGGAGGTCGCTCGGATGCTCCACGAGGTGATCAGCGTCGTGCAGCGCTCAGTCGAGCACCACCGGATCACGTTCCACGAGACCGACATCTCGAAGGACGGCGGCAAGATCCTCCTGCTCGCAGGTGCACCGCGCAGCGCAGGCGACGACGAGGAACGGATGCTGCGGGCGGTGCGCGAGATCATCGATGCCGAGGTCGAGCTCCCGCGTCGCGTCGGCGTCAACTGCGGTCCGGTCTTCTCGGGTGACTTCGGCCCCTCACACCGCCGCACGTTCTCGGTCAAGGGCGACGCCGTCAACCTTGCGGCACGCCTGATGGGCAAGGCCGACGTCGGGGAGATCGTCGCCTCCGACGAGGTCGTCAAGCGCTCCCGCACCGTCTTCGCGCTCGACCAGCTCGAGCCGTTCTTCGTGAAGGGGAAATCGAACGCGATCCTGGCGCATTCCCTCGGCCCCGTGGTCGGGCGGCCCGGCGCGACTGCCGGGACGCCGCTCGTCGGCCGAGCGGCGGAGCTCGCCACGCTGCGCGCCGGGCTGGCCGCGGCGCGCAACTGGCAAGGCCGCTACGTGGAGGTGGTGGGCGAAGCGGGCCTTGGGAAGTCGCGCCTCGTCGAGGAGCTGCGGGTCGAGGCCGAGGGGGTCACCGTCATCTCGACGGCGTGCGCCGAGTACGAGGCGTCGACGCCGTACTTCGCGCTGCGCGCGCCGCTGCGCCGGCTCTTCGGCCTGGAAGGCCTCGACGATGAGGCTGCTGCACATCGGCTGGCTGAGATCGTCCAGGAGCTCGCACCGAGACTTACGCCGTGGCTGCCACTCGTCGCCCTGCCGCTCGATGTCCGCGTGCCGTCCACGCCGGAGGTCGAGAGCCTGACGGAGGAGTTCCGGAAAGCGCGCGTCGAGGAGGTCGTGCAGGAGGTGCTCGGCGTCGGGCTCCTCGCGCCTACGCTGCTCGCGTTCGAGGACATCCACTGGATGGACGACGCGTCGCGCGACCTCCTCCGGGCGATCGTCGACCATCTCGAGGATCGCCCCTGGCTCGTCGTCGCGACGACGCGCACGACCGCAGGCGGCCTCAAGCGCGCCCACGTCCCGTGGGCGACGCTCCTCGAGCTCGCGCCGCTCGACGGCGCGGATGCTCTTCAGGTGCTCGAGGACGCCACGGCCGAGGCGCCGCTTCCTCCGCACCAGCTCGAGCTGCTGCGGGAACGTGCGCAGGGGAACCCGCTCTACCTCCGCGAGCTCGTCGCGACGGCACAACAACTCGGCGGAATCGAGCATCTCCCGGACTCGGTCGGTGGCCTGATCGCGGCGCAGATCGACGCGCTCGCACCCGCCGACCGCACGAACCTGCGCCGCGCTGCCGTGCTCGGCGCCAGCTTCGAGGCGCGCTTCCTCGAATCGGTCGTCTCGGGGATCTCGCCGATCGAGTTCTGCAACCGCCTCGGCGACTTCCTCGAGACGAGCCCCGGGCGGATCCGTTTCCGCCATGCACTCGTGCGCGACACGGCGTACGAGGGCCTCTCGTACCGTCGGCGCCGTGAGCTCCACGGTCTCGTGGGCGAGGCGATCGCAGTCGACGCGGACGGCGACACGGAGGCACAGGCGCCGCTTCTCTCCTTCCACTTCTACGAGGCGCAGCGCTTCGACGAGGCATGGCGCTACTCGTCGCTCGCCGGGCGCCGCGCCAAGGAGCTGTACGCCAACGTGGAAGCGGAGACGCTGCTCCGGCGCGCGATCGAATCGGCGCGCCGCTTGCGGGACGTCCCGGCGCGCGACCTGAGCGCCTCGCTCGAGGCGCTCGGCGAGGTCCAGCTCCGGCTTGCGGACTACGACCGCGCGAACAAGGCGCTGACGGACGCCCGCCGGCTGCTCCGGGAGGACGCTGCGGAGGCCGCCCGCCTGATGTTGCGGCAGGGGTCGATCCAGTCGCGGCGGGCCCGCTTCGCCGAGGCGATCCGCTGGGTGCGCCGCGGCCTGAAGACGATCGAGGGCGACCCGTCGCCGGCCGCGCAGCGGCAGCGCGCGCACCTGAAAGCCTGGTACGCGGCGATCCGGTTCCGGCAGGGGCGGTTGCACGAGACGGTCGACTGGTGCCGCCGCGCCATCGATGACGCGACTGCGGCGGATGTCCGCGAGGCGCTCGCCCATGCCTACTACCTGCTCGACTACGCGCTCGTCGGGCTCGGCAGGAAGGACGAGGCGGTGCACAGCGACCGCGCGCTCGCGATCTACCAGGAGCTCGGCGACCTGAGCGAAGAGGCCGGCGTGCTGAACAACCTGGGCGCATTTGCGTACTTCGACGGACGCTGGCGCGAAGCCGTCGACTACTACCGTCGTGCCGAGGAGGCGTGGGAGCGCGCGGGCGACCGGTGGCTCGCGACCATGGCGACGACGAACCGCGGCGAGCTCCTCGCGGATCAGGGTCGACTCGAAGAGGCCGAGCAGCTGTTCAAGTACGCGCTGCGAGTCGCGCGCGCAGCCGGCTCCGAGGCGCGGATCGCAGACATCAACGGCTTCTACGGCCGCCTTGCCGCCCGCGCGGGACGGTACGAGGAGGCACGCGAGCTCTTGACCGGCGTGCGCGACCAGTACGTGGCCGCGGGCGGTCGCCGCGTCGAGGTGCTGATGATCGACGTGCGGCTGGCGGAGGCGCTGGCGCTGGAAGGGCGAGCCGCGGAAGCCGTCGCGGCGTGCGACGCCGCCCTCGACACCGTCGCGTCGCTCGAAGGCCTCTACACGATCATGCCGTACCTGCTGCGGATCCGCGGCTGGGCGCTCCACGAGGTCGGAGAGACCGACGAGGCTCGGCAGGTGCTGAAGGCGGCGATCGGCCAGGCGCACGACCTGAAGGCCGACTACGAGATCGCGTTGACCGCCGACGTCCTCGCGCAGGTGCTGCGCGCCGGCGGGGACGAGGACGAGGAGGGCGACGCCGTCGAGCTGGAGGCGGTGCGCGACTCGATCTTCGACGAGCTCGGCATAAAGGCGCCGGAGGCCGTCCTCCTGCCTGCAGTCGGCGTGTCGGCTGACAACCGTCGGTTGACACGGCGCGACCGGTAAACGAGGCTTGCGCCGGGCAGGTTGCTCATCAGGGGAGGACGAGGTTGCGGCGGGTAGGACGGCCGAGCTGGCTGATCGGGTCGTTGGCGACGGGTGTCGCGCTGTTCGCCGTGCTCGCCATCACCGCGTCTACCGGTGCGACCGTTTCGACGTTCACCTACTTCGCGGACAGCAACTCCCCGGTGGCGGCGGGCGGAAGTCTTACCGTGACGATTCACAACTGCGCCGCCGCCGACTCGTCCTGCCGCGGCGCCGACAGCGCATCGCCGCTCGGGTCGGCCACGTTCACGATCGCCGGCGTCGGGCTGCAGAGCGGCCCGCTGACTGCGACGGCGCCGTCGGGGAAGTCGTGGGTCGCCACGATCTCCGGCGCCACGGTCACGCTCCACGCGACCTCGAACACCGGCGCTGACGATCTCGCGCCAGGGGAGGCCGTCTCGGTCGACGTCACACCGACGATCACGACGTCCTCCCCGGTCACGATCACGTCGCAGGCGAGCAGCACCCAGAACAACTCGAGCTACGACTTCACCGACGACTCGAACCCGGATCCGACGCTCCAGGTCAACCCGGGGACGCTCGCGAGCTTCGACGTCGCGGCGATCGCCGCGACGCAGACGGCAGGCCAGGCGTTCAGCGTGGCGGCGACGGCACTCGACCAGTTCGGGAACACGAAGACGGACTACCCCGGCGGAGCGTCGGTCAGCGGAAACCTCCAGCCCGCGCCGGACGGGACGCTGCGATCGTACGGGGGCTTCGGCCCGTGGAGCCAGGGCGTCGCGACCGCGCAGGTGACGGGGTACAACGTCGAGATCGGCGACTCGGTCACCGTGAGCGACGGAGCTGCGAGCGGCACCTCGAACACCTTCGGGATTCAGCCGGGTCCGTTGGCGGCCTTCACCTGGACGGGCGAGCCGACCTCGCCGCAGACAGCTGGCGTCGGGTTCTCCGCCACCGCGAAGGCCTACGACGCCTACGGGAACCTGAAGACGAACTACACGGGCGCCGGGACGGCGACGCCCAGCGGCCTCCACAACGCGCCGAACGGGTCGCATACGGCGTCGTACCCGACGTGGTCGAGCGGCGTTCTCAGCGGCACCTTCACCGACTACCGCACCGAGCCCTCGGGAACAACGCTGGACTTGACGGACGGGTCCGTGACCGCGTCGAGCACTCCGGTGGTCGTCGATCCAGGTCCGTTGGCGAGCTTCAGCTGGACGTCTCAGCCGACCTCGCCGCAGACCGCCGGGGGCAGCTTCGG
>DASWRL010000002.1:0-46728 GCA_036403195.1 Gaiellaceae bacterium | reverse complement strand
AAGGCCTTCGAGGAGCAGCTCGCGCACCAGGCGTTCCACGATCCCGTCACCGGTCTCGCGAACCGGGCGCTGTTCGCAGACCGCGTGGCGCACGCTCTGCGCTCGACGGTCCGCAAGGGCTCGCTCGTGGCGATCATGTTCATCGACCTCGACGACTTCAAGACGATCAACGACAGCCTCGGCCATCAGGCGGGCGACGCGGTGCTGAACGAGGTCGCGGCGCGCCTCGAGCGCGCGAGCCGCCCTGCGGACACGGTCGCACGCTTCGGCGGCGACGAGTTCGCGATCCTGCTCGACGGCGTCACCGACTCCGACGAGGCCGCGCTGATCGGCGACCGTCTGCTCGCCACGCTCGAGGCCCCGTTCGACATCGACACGAAGCAGATCTACCCGCGCGCCTCCATGGGGATCTGTATGAGCGACGAGGACCTCCTGACGCAGGACGCCGAGGAGCTCCTCCGGAACGCGGACGTCGCGATGTACATGGCGAAGCGCGACACGAAGGGCCGCTATCGCCTGTTCGAGCCCGCGATGCACGAGCGGGTCGTCGAGCGCCTCGAGCTCCGCGCCGAGCTCCAGCGCGCGATCGAGCAGGGACAGCTCGAGGTCTACTACCAGCCCGTCGTCCACCTCACGAGCGGCGACCAGTACGGGGTCGAGGCGCTGCTGCGCTGGCACCACCCGACACGCGGTCTCGTCGCGCCGGGCGCGTTCATCCCGCTCGCCGAGGAGAGCGGCCTGATCATCCCGATCGGCAAGTGGGTCATCGACCAGGCGTGCCGCAAGGGCGCGGATCTCCAGGAATCGCGCACCGAGACGATCCGTGTGAGCGTCAACCTGTCCGTGAAGCAGCTGCAGTCGGAGTCGATCGTCGACGACGTGGGCGATGCGCTCCGCAGGACCGGGCTGCGCCCCGAGTCGCTCGTCCTCGAGGTCACGGAGACCGTGATGCTGGCGGACGCCGACATCGCCGTGCAGCGTCTGCACGCGTTGAAGGACCTGGGCGTGCGGATCGCGATGGACGACTTCGGCACCGGCTACTCGTCGCTCAGCTACCTGAGCCGGCTCCCGGTGGACATCCTGAAGATGGACCGGGCGTTCCTCACCGGCGACATCGACGACAACGGGCTCGCCGCCGCGATCATGGCGATCGGGGAGCGGCTCGGGCTCGAGGTGGTCGCGGAGGGCATCGAGCGGCCCGACCAGATCACGTCGCTGCAGAACCTCGGCTTCGACCTGGGCCAGGGCTTCTTCTTCGGACACCCGATGCCGTCGTCCGCGCTCGACATGCACTACGAGGTCGAGGACGGCGTCGCGGCGTCCGAGCTCGACCCGAATGCAACATAGCTTCGAGCAGCTCGACCGCCCCGGCGGGTTTGCCCGCGTCGGCCTGCTCCGCCCGCTGCGTCACCGGGACTTCCGACTGCTCTGGGCGGGGATGAGCGTCTCGCTCGTCGGCGACGGGGTGTTCCTCGTCGCCACCGCCTGGACGGCGTACTCGCTGTGGGACGCCCCCGCCGCCCTCTCGGTCGTCGGGATCGCGATGTCGGTGCCGACCATCGCCTGCCTCCTCGTCGGCGGCGCGGTCAGCGACCGCTACGACCGGCGCCGCGTGATGCTGCTCGCGGACGTCGCCCGCGGCCTCGCGATCGCGCTGCTCGCCGCACTCGC
This sequence comes from Gaiellaceae bacterium, assembly GCA_036403195.1. Taxonomy (GTDB): domain Bacteria; phylum Actinomycetota; class Thermoleophilia; order Gaiellales; family Gaiellaceae; genus PALSA-600. The sequence goes on along the minus strand of DASWRL010000002.1, from coordinate 45,057 downwards.
GTTCGCCCACCAGCTCACGTTCGCCGTCCTCGTCGCCGTCGTCGCGCTGTACGCGATCGGCGCCGGCTTCTTCACGCCCGCCTTCGAGGCGGCCGTCCCCGGGCTCGTACCGGCGGACGACCTGCCGCAGGCGAACGCGCTCGACCAGTTCGTGCGGCCGATCGCGATGCGCCTCGTCGGCCCGTCGCTCGGCGGCGTCGTCGTGGGCCTCGGCGGCGCGGGGACCGCGTTCGCGATCGACGCCGCGTCCTTCGGCGTGTCGGCGCTGGCCGTCGCCGCGCTCGCGCCCCTCCACGGCGAAGGCGACGCGAGCCACACCACGATCTCCGCCGTCCGCGACGGGCTCCGCTTCGTGCGCCGCCGCGCCTGGCTCTGGGGCACGCTCGTCTCCGCGGCGGCCGCGTACCTGCTGTTCCTCGGCCCGACGGAGGTGCTCCTCCCCTACGTCGTGAAGAACGACCTGCACGCCTCGGCCTTCGACCTCGGCATCGTCCTCGCGGCCGGAGGCGTCGGCGCGGTCGGCGCCGCCGCCGTGATGGGGGAGCGTGACCATCCGCGCCGGTCGATGACCTTCATCTACGCCTGCTGGACGCTCGCGACGCTGGCGGTCGTCGGCTACGGCCTCGGCCGCTCGGTGCCGCAGCTGATGCTCGCGTGCCTCCTCTTCAACGCGCTCGAGGCCGCCGGGACGATCGTCTGGGCCACGGTCAAGCAGCGCCACGTGCCGGCGTCGCTCCTCGGCCGCGTCTCGAGCCTCGACTGGCTGATCTCGATCAGCCTCCTCCCCGTCTCCTACGCCCTCACCGGGCCGGCCGCGGCGGCGATCGGCGCGCGCGCGACGCTCGCGGCGGCCGGTGTCGCCGGTGCGGTCGTGACCGCGGCGGCACTCTTCCTGCCGGGGATGCGCGACGTCGAGGATCCGCCGCCGGTGCGAGCGGCACCCGTGGCCGAGCACCCGTAGGCTCCCTCCGGGTGGCCGGTCGGGCGGCGTTCGAGGAGCTGGTGCGGTCGGCGCTCGACGAGCTCCCTCCGCACATCGCGGGCGCCCTCGAGAACGTCGCCGTCGTCGTCGAGGAGGAGGCCGCGGAGGACCCGGACCTGTTCGGGCTCTGGGAGAGCCACCCCTACCTCCCCGATCGGATCACGATCTTCCGGCGCCCGCTCGAGCGCGCGTTCCCCGACCCGGCGCGCCTCGCCGAGGAGGTCCGTGTGACGGTCCTCCACGAGCTGGCGCACTACTTCGGCATCGACGAGGATCGCCTCGACGACCTCGGCTACGCGTAGGAATGCACGGGTCTTGTCCTGCGTTCTTAGAGCTATGCGAACGCTGACCGAGATCAGGCAGGAGATCGACGAGGTCTCCGAACGGCGGCTCCGCGTGATGCGGGAGCTGTCACAGGGGTTCGAGCCCGCTCTGGCCGAGGAGCACAAGCGCCTCGAGGAGCGCGTCGCGCAGCTCTGGGACGAGCAGCGCCACGCGCGGGCGATGCTGCGGTTCGGCGACCGGGACGCGATCATCCAGAAGGCCCGCCAGGAAGAGCGGCTCTCGCGGGCGGCCTGACCGCCCGCCGACGGAGACGACAGCCCGCCGGGGTCGAGCCCGGCGGGCGACCGGGCTACACTTGGGCCGCCCGGGGCGTTAGCTCAGCTGGGAGAGCGTCGGCTTTGCAAGCCGAAGGTCATCGGTTCGATCCCGATACGCTCCATCGCCCTCGTCAGCGCATGCTGTCGAGGATCCTCTTGTAGGCGTCCAGGTCGCGCACGTAGCCCTTCTTCCGCAGCGCGTACGCGCGCGCCGGGCCGACGCGGGAGAAGCGCCGCTGGCGGAAGCCTCTCTTCCACGCCGCCTCGTACCGCTTCGCCATGGCGTGAGCCTACGGCGCGGCGGAGCCCACGGCAACCGCACCGCTATCAGCCCGCGAGCGGCCCCCGCAGGACGACCTCCTCGTAGAGCGGCAAGAACCCGAGCCGGCGGTTCAGGTCGATCATCGGCCCCAGGCGCACCTCGTTCGCCGTCCGCAGCGACCGGAGGCCGGCCGCCTTCGCCCACGCGATCTGCGCGCGCTTGAGCGCGCCCGCGACGCCGCGCCCCCGCGCGTCCCGTGCGACCGCGAGGAAACCGGTGCTCCAGGCGCCGCCGTCCTCCTCCAGGTACCCGTACCCACGCACGCGCCCGCTCTCGAGAGCGACGAAGAACGCCTCCGGACGATGGGCCGCGAGGCCCCAGTCGCGCCAGCGCTCGTCGATCAGCGTCTCGGAACGCCCGGGCTGGTCCGCGTACGCGACCCGGGCGAGGTCGTACAGCTCGCCCGCCAGGTCCGGGCGCTCCGCGAGCGTCGTGATCGAGAAGCGCGGCGGCCCGGGATCGGGAGCGGCGGCGACGTCGAGCTCGGAGACGACGTACCTCCGCACCTCCTCGAAGCCGAGCCGTTCGAGCCACGGCGCCACCTTCGGCGTCCTCGTCGTCGTCCACGCCTCGAGGCCGGTCTTCCCGAGCCGGCGGGCGGCGGCCGACGCCTCGCGCCACGCCTCGGCGTCGTCGGCGTGGAGCCACACCTCCGCGTACGGCAGGTGCTCGAGGCCCGGGATCGGACGTACCGCCACGTGCGGCATTGTCGCCCGGGCGACGTCCCGCCGCCGCGGACCGATCCGCCGGAAGGACGACGGCGAATCATCCGCACCGCCGACGTCCGGCGCGACCCCGGCCCCTACATTCGGAAGCGTCATGAAGAAGCGCCTGTTCTTCCTCCTCCTCGTCACCGGCCTGCTCCTGCTCGCGCTCGGCGGCTGGACCGTCCAGGGCGTCCGCCGCTTCGGCGCGGCCGTCACTCCCAGGCCGGCCTTCAGTTAGCCTGGTTAACGGTTTCGGCTAGCCTGCCTCGGTGAGCAGGCGTTCTCTCTCCGTCGATCCGCCGGACCTCGGGCTGTGGGCAACGGCCAAGGGCCTGGCCCGCCTCTGGCGCGAGCAGGGCCGCCTGGTCGCGCTCGGGCTCGCGTGCGCGCTCGTCTACTCGGGGCTCGCGCTCGCGATCCCGATCGTCATCCGCCACGCGATCGACGACTCGATCGCGCCGACGAACGGGCACCACTCGGCGCTCTGGCCGTACCTGCTCGCCGTCGTCGGCCTCGCGATCCTCCGCTTCGCGTTCAACTTCACGCGCCGGTACGCGACGGCGCGGACCGGGATCCGCGTCGAGTGGCGGATGCGCGAGCTCCTGTACCAGGCATACCTCCGCTACCCGCGCGCGTTCTACGACCGCCACGCGACCGGTCAGGTGGTCTCGCGCGCGACGAACGACCTCTACCCGATCCGGTACTTCATCGGCTGGGGCATGACCCAGGGGATCCAGTCCCTGATGATGATCGTCGGGATCGCGGTCGTCCTCTTCCTCGTCAACGTGAAGCTCGCCGCGATCGCGCTCGTCTCGATGCCGGCGGTCTTCGTGCTCGCGTTCACGTTCGCGCGGAAGGTGATGCCGATCTCACGCGAGGTCCAGCAGCTGAAGGCGGACGTGACCGAGGCGGCGGACGAGGCGGTCGTCGGCATCGAGATGGTGCAGGCTTTCGGCCGCGAGGACGACGTGCAGGCGCGGTTCGCGCGCAAGGCCGAAGCGGTGCGGGACGGCGTGCTGCGGCAGGCGCGCGTCGAGGCTGCCTTCCTGCCGGGACTCCTCTTCCTGCCGACGCTCTCGATCGGCGCCGTCGTCTTCTTCGGCGGCCACGACGTCATCGGCGGCCACCTCACCTACGGCGAGTTCTTCCTCTTCTACCAACTGCTGCTGCAGCTCGTGTGGCCGCTCGAGGCGCTCGGCTGGATCCTCTCGCTCGCGCAGCGCGCGACGGCGTCGGCCTCGCGCAGCTTCGCCTGGCTCCAGGGCGTCGAGACGATCCCGGAGCCGACGCACGCGACGACCCTCCCCGCCGGGCGCCTCGGCGTCCACTTCCAGGACGTCCGCTTCTCGTACGGCGCGGGCTCCGAGGTCCTTTCGGGCGTCGAGCTGAAGGTCGAGCCCGGCGAGGTCGTCGCCGTCTGCGGCCCGACGGGCGTCGGGAAGACCTCGCTCCTGAACCTGCTGCCGCGCTTCTACGACCCGACCGACGGCCGCGTGCTGGTCGGCGGCGTCGACGTCCGCGACCTGAGCCTCCAGGAGCTCCGGACGGCGGTCGCGATCGTGACCCAGCGCCCCATCCTCTTCTCGCTGCCGCTCCGCGACAACCTGACCGCAGCGCGGCCGGACGCTCCGTGGGAGGAGGTCGTCGCAGCGTGCGAGGCCGCCGGGGTCGCCCAGTTCGCGGCCGAGCTGCCGGACGGGTACGACACCCTGATCGGCGAGCGCGGCGTCAACCTCTCCGGCGGGCAGCGTCAGCGGGTCGCACTCGCACGCGCGCTCGTCGCAGGGGCGCGCGTCGTCGTCCTCGACGACCCGATGTCGGCCGTCGACACGCATACCGAGCGGCACCTCGTCGAGAACCTCCGCCCTGCGCTCGCCGGCCGGACCGTCCTGATCGCGACGCAGAGGCTGTCGACGGTCGAGGTCGCCGACCGGGCGGTCGTCCTCGACGACGGCGTCATCGTCGAGTCGGGCGAGCCGCAGGAGCTGCTGCGGCGCGGCGGCGTCTTCTGGTCCCTGTTCGGAGAGGAAGTCGGTGCCGCCGCATAGGGAGAAGCGCACGGGCCTGTCGCGCCTGACGCGCTACCTGCGCGGACGGATGCGGCGCGTCGCCGCGCTGTCGGTCGTCGGCGTGGTGTCGGCGGCGGCGCCTGTGTCGGCGCTCCTCGTCGTGCAGGACGCGATCGACCACGGCATGCGCGATCACGACCGCTCGCGGCTCGGCCTCGACGTGCTCGTCTACCTCGCGATCAACGCCGTCGCCTGGGTCCTGCAGACGACGCTCGTGCGCGGCCTCGCGCGCGTCGGCCAGGACGTCGTGCTCGGGCTGCGCGAGGACCTGTTCGACCACCTGACCCGGCTGTCGCTCCGGTACTTCGGTCAGCAGAAGGCGGGCTGGATCATCGCGCGCCTCACCTCGGACGTCGACGCGCTCTCGGACGTCCTCTCCCAGGGCCTGACGACGCTCGTCGTCAACACCCTCACGCTGATGGCGGCTGTCGTCGGGCTGTTCGTGCTCGACTGGCGACTCGGCCTCGTCGCGCTCGTGATCCTCCCGCCGACGCTCGTGCTGACGCGGTGGTTCCAGGTCAAGTCGCACTCGGCGTTCCTCCGCGTGCGCGAGACGATCTCGGCGATGACCGCGCAGATCGCCGAGTCGGTCTCCGGCATGGCGATCATCCAGGCGTTCAACCGCGAGCGCGCCTTCCTCGACGAGTTCGACCGCTCCAACTGGGCGAACCGCCAGACGAACACCCACGCGCAGTGGCTGAACTCGCTCTTCTTCCCGGGGATCGAGCTGCTCGGCGGCGTGGCGATGGTCTCGGTGCTCTGGGTCGGCGGCCACATGCTGACCGGCGGGACGCTGACGATCGGGACGCTCGTCTCCGCCGTGTTCCTCCTGAACCTCGTCTTCCAGCCGCTGCAGGAGCTGTCCGACCTGTACGGCCAGGTGCAGTCGGCAGGCGCGGCGATGGAGAAGATCAGCTCCGTCCTCGACACCGAGCCGGAGATCCGCGACGCCCCGGGCGCCTACCGGCTGCCGAGGATCGAGGGCGACCTGCGCATCGACCACGTCACGTTCGCCTACGGCCGCGAGCCCGTGCTCCACGCCATCGACATCCACGTCGCCGCCGGCAACTGCCTTGCGCTCGTGGGCGAGTCGGGCGGCGGCAAGTCCACCACGGCGAAGCTCGTCGGCCGGTTCTACGACCCGGACGACGGCGCCGTCCGCGTGGACGGGCACGACCTGCGCGAGGTGGAGCTGCGCGCGTACCGCCGGCAGCTCGGCGTCGTGCTGCAGGACCCGTTCCTCTTCTCGGGGACGATCGCCGACAACATCCGGTTCGCGCAGCCGGGCGCGACGGACGCCGAGGTGGCCGAGGTCGCGCGCTCGGTCGGCGTCGACCGCGTCGCGCGCCGGTTCGAGGAGGGCCTGCTGCACGAGGTGCGCGAGGGCGGCGCAGGCCTGTCGGCGGGAGAGCGGCAGCTGATCTCGATCGCGCGCGCCCTGCTCGCCGACCCGCGGATCCTGATCCTGGATGAGGCGACGTCGAACATCGACCGGCCGACGGAGATCCTGATCGAGCAGGCGCTCGACCGGCTCCTCCACGGCCGGACGTCGATCATCATCGCGCACCGGCTCGCCACCGTCCGCCGGGCCGACGAGATCCTCGTCGTCGAGCACGGGCGGATCGCCCAGCGCGGGCGTTTCGACGAGCTGCTCGAGGCGCCGGGGCCGTTCCGCGAGCTCGCGGCTCAGCTACAGGGGGCCGACGGCGAGGCCTTGCAGTCGGTGCCGGTGACCGGCAGCCGTCCGAGGAGCTCGGCGAGCGTCGCGAGCTCGGAGCCGGAGTAGCGCGACAGGAAGAGCTCGTCGATGCCGCGGAGGTGCGTCGTCGCGGCCGCGCGCAGCGTCTCGAGCCCGTCGTCCGTCAGCTTCGCGTACGACACGCGAGCGTCCGACGCGCACGTCTCCTTGCACACGAGGCCCGCCCGCTCGAGGCCTTCCAGCAGCCGCGTGATGCCCGAGGCGGTGAGGAGGACGCGCTCCGCCAGATCGACGCGCCGGAGCCTGCCGCCGTCGGCGTGCGAGAGGTGCAGGAGCACCTCGTAGTCGTTCAGCGTCAGGCCGTGCTCCTGCTGCAGCTGTGCCGACAGCTCGCGCGTGATCGCGGCGTGGCTGCGCAGGAACGAGACCCAGCTCTCGAGCTGCTTCTCCGGTGTGGTGGCGAGCACGCTCATAGTTGACCCCTCAAGTGTAGCGCGAACGGCGGCCCGTGACGACCCCCGGACCCGTTCGAGGCCGCCGGTAGATTCTCCTCCGTGAGCCGCGCCGTGCACGGGATCGAGGCGGCGGGGCTGGCGCGCCGGTTCAAGGACGTGGAGGCGGTCAGAGGGATCGACCTGCGGATCGCGCCCGGCGAGATCTACGGGTTCCTCGGACCGAACGGCGCGGGGAAATCGACGACCGTGCACATGCTGACGACGCTCCTGCCGCCCTCCGGCGGCCGCGCGACCGTAGCCGGGTTCGACGTCGCGACGCAGGGCCCCGACGTCCGTTCCTCGATCGGCGCTGCGCTCCAGGAGGCGGCGCTCGACCCGTTCCTCACCGGCCGGGAGCACCTGCGGCTGCAAGCCTCGCTGCACGGGATCCGCGGCGAGCGGCGCGCGCGCCTGATGGGCGACCTGCTCGACCGCGTCGGCCTCACGCAGGCCGGCGACCGGAAGGTGCGGACCTACTCGGGCGGCATGAAGCGCCGGCTCGACCTCGCGCTCGCGCTGATCCACGACCCGTCGATCCTGTTCCTCGACGAGCCGACGACCGGACTCGACCCGCAGAGCAGGAGCGCGCTCTGGGACGAGGTCGGCCGCCTCGCGCGCGACGAGGGCGTGACGGTCTTCCTGACGACGCAGTACCTCGAGGAGGCGGACGTCCTCGCCGACCGCGTGGGGATCATCGACCACGGCCGCATCGTCGCCGAGGGGACGCCCGCCGCCCTGAAGGCCGAGATCGGCCGCCCGACCGTTGAGGTGGTGCCCGAGTCGCCGGGCGACCTCGACCGCCTCGCCGCCCTGCTGCGGCCGTTCGGGATCGCGACCCCGGCCCGGCCCGGGGCGTCCGCGGTGCAGCTCGACGGCCACGGCGCGCTGCCGGAGGTCGTGCGCGCACTCGACGCCGAGGCCGTGCGCGCGGCGCAGATCAACCTCCACGAGCCGTCGCTCGACGACGTCTTCCTCGCGAAGACGGGCCGGTCGCTGGAGGGAGCGGAAGAGTGATCCACCAGGTCCGGCTGATCGCGTCGCGCTCGGTCGTGCGGACCTTCCGGCAGCCCGGCACGTGGATCCCGCCGCTCGCGTTCCCGCTCCTCCTGATGGCCGTGAACTCGAACGGCCTTCGCGCAGCGACGCACCTGAAGGGCTTCCCGACGAGCTCGTTCCTCGCGTTCTTCCTGCCCTTCTCGTTCCTCCAGGGCGCGCTCTTCGCGGCCGGCATCTCCGGGACCGACCTCGCGCGCGACATCGACACCGGCTTCCTCAACCGGCTCGCGCTCACGCCGGTGCGCGGGTCCGCCCTCCTTCTCGGCCAGATCGGCGGCGCCGTCACGCTCGGGCTGCTGCAGGCGCTCGTCTACCTCGGCGTCGGCCTCGCCGCCGGCGTGCGGATCGCGGCGGGCGTGGCGGGGGCGCTCCTCATCCTGCTGCTCGCGGTGCTGATCGCAGCCGGCTGGGGAGCGCTCGGGCTGTGGCTCGCACTGCGGACCGGGTCCGGCGAAGGCGTGCAGTCGCAGTTCCCGCTCCTCTTCTTCGCGACCTTCATCTCGAGCATCAACCTGCCGCGGAACCTGATCGAGGTGACGTGGTTCCGCGACATCGCGACCGTGAACCCGGTGAGCTACATGATCGAGAGCCTCAGGTCGCTCGTGATCGTCGGGTGGGACGTCCAGGCGCTCGCGCTCGGCCTCGCGTTCACGCTGGCGCTCATCGGCGTGTCGCTCGGCCTTGCGACGCGGCAGCTCCGCGTGCGGATGGCGCGCACGTGAGCCGCACGCTCGCCGTCGCGCTCGCGGTCGCGTACAGGCAACTCACCGTGCTCCTCAAGAACCCGTCCCTGTTCGTGCCGCCGATGCTGTTCCCGCTCATGAACTTCCTCGCGTACGCGGGCGGCCTGTCACGGCTGCGGCACGTCCCCGGGTTCGACTTCCGCGGCGGCTACACGGCGTTCCAGTTCGTGTTCGTGCTGCTCCAGTCGGCGGCGTTCGGCGGCGTCTTCGCCGGCTTCGGCGTGGCGCGCGACTTCGAGCACGGCTTCGCGCGCCGCCTGCTCGTGTCCGCGCCGCGCCGCAGCGGGATCATCCTCGGCTACGCGATCGGGGCGCTCGTCCGCTGGGCGATGGTCGCGCTCGTCCTGACGGCCGTCGCGCTCGCGGCGGGAATGCAAGTCGGAGGGAGCGGCATCGACCTGTTCGGCCTCTACGTGCTCGCGGTCGCCTTCAACCAGGTCGGGCTCCTGTGGGCGTGCGGCGTCGCGATGCGCTTCCGGTCGGTGCAGTCGGGGCCGCTGATGCAGACGCCCGTCTTCCTCGTGCTGTTCCTCGCGCCGGTCTACGTGCCCCTCGGCCTCCTCCAGGGCTGGATCCACGCGGTGGCGCGCGTGAACCCGGCGACCTTCGTCGTCGAGTCGGGCCGCGGCTTCCTCGAGGGCCGCCCGACCCAGGTTGCCGCGGCATTCGCGATCTCGGCCGGGCTCCTCGCCGTCTTCGCCGTGTGGGCCCGCACCGGGCTCGCGCGCGCCGAGCGCGCCGGATAGCGCCGCGACTACACGCGGCCGAAGAGCTCGACGTCGGCGAGACGCCGCGACCGCCGCATGACCTCGCCGCCGTCGGAGTCGTTGCCGACGGCGGTGTTCCCCTCGACCGTGTGGAGCCGCTCGAGATCGCTCGCGACGACGATCCCGACATGATCCGGGAGGCCGCCGTCCCAGTCGAACACGACGATGTCGCCCGGCACCGGCTCCTCGACGACGCGGCGCGTCGCCCGGAGCCACGCGGCGAGCGTCGGGACGTACGAGACACCGCGCCGCCCCACGCCGGCGCCGTGCCAGCCGCGGCACAGCACGACTCCCGCGCCGACGTCGAAGCAGTACGAGACGAAGATCGCGCACCAGGGAACGCCGTCGGCGCCGAACCAGCGGCCGAACATCGTGCGGTTCGAGCCGGGTGGAGACTCCCGGACGCCCACGTGCCGCAGCGCCTCTGCCAGGGCCTTGCGGCCCGGTGACGCCTGCATGCGGGTGACCGTAACGCGGGCGGTTCCCGCTGCGCAAGCGCCGTGGCGCCCGGCGGGTCAGAGCGAGCCGCTGAAGGTGTCGCACCCGCTCGGCTCGCCGCGCGTGTAGCCCCGGCGGAACCACTTCTGCCGCTCGGCCGACGACCCGTGCGTCCACGTCTCCGGGCTCACGCGGCCCTGTGTCTCCTGCTGGATGCGGTCGTCGCCGACCGCCGCGGCGGCGTCGAGCCCGTCGGCGACGTCCTGCTGCGTCAGGTCGACGATGTAGCCGGTCGCGACCGCGTGGCGCGCCCACACCCCTGCGTAGCAGTCCGCCTGAAGCTCGGTCCGCACGGACGATCCCGTCGCGCCCTGCGACTGCTGCCCGCGGAGCGCGCCGAGCAGGTCCTGCGTGTGGTGGCCGTACTCGTGCGCGATCACGTACGCCTCCGCGAACGGCCCGCCGCGGGCGCCGAAGCGGTCGTGGAGCTCCTGGTAGAACCCGAGGTCGATGTAGACGTGCCTGTCGGCGGGGCAGTAGAACGGCCCGACGTCGGTGGTCGCGGTGCCGCAGCCCTGCGTCGGCGTCGACCCGGTGAAGAAGACGGTGCTCGCCTGCTCGTAGCGCTTGCCGTGCGCCCGGAACCAGCCGGCCCAGTAGGCCTGGACGCTGTTCACGTCGCCGAGGATCCGGCAGTCCTGCCGCTCGTTCGCATCGGCGCCGGACGAGCAGTCGAGCTGCGTCCCGGAGGCTGCGCCCGGCCCGGCGGTCACGCCGTCGAGCGCGTCGTAGGCTCCTGCGCCGCCGCCGCCGCCCAGGAGCACGAAGAGCAGGTAGACGACGACGCCCGCGATCCCGAGGCCGCCGCCCCCGACGGCGACCGCCCCGCCGCCCATGCCGCGGCGGTCCTCGACCTGCGAGGGATCGAGCCTGGCTCCCGGACGGAATCGCACGCGTCCTGCGTTTCTACAGATCGCGAACCGAAAACGCGGCGAGCGCGGCGGCGCCGACGAGCACGAGGTAGGCGCCCGCCCAGACGAGCAGCGGCGTGCCCGCGTGGTGCGAGCCGCCGAACGGGCCGAGCGTGAGGACGAAGGCGGCGAACCCCGTCGTGTCGATCGTCAGCCGGTGGAGGGCGTCCTCGTAGAGGGCGTCGAACGGGAACACCCACCACGCGAGGCGCGCGACGTGCTGCAGGCGCTGCGAGTCGATCGCGTGGCCGATCTCTCCGAGCAGCCCGGCCGTGAGCCCGCCGCCGAACAGCATCAGCGTCCCGATCCCGTTCGCGATCGGCGAGAGGAAGACCGACCCCGCGAGCGCGAGCGCCGCGACGACGACCACCGCCGCGGCGAGCTCGAGCCCGGGCGTGACGACCCGGTCCGGTGTCCAGCCGCCCGCCCAGTCGGTGATCGCGACCGTTGCGGCGTAGACCGCGAGGACGTACACCGCGCTGACTCCGGCCGCGCCGACGAACCGTGCGAGGAGGAGCTGCGCGCGCCCGACCGGGCGGACGACGAGCGGCTGGAGCAGCCCCGCCTCGGCGTCGCCGCGGACGACGTTCAGCGTGAGGAAGACCGAGAGGACCGCGCCGAGGAAGAGCGTCGCGAACATCGCGAGCCCCTCGACGACTGCGCCGGCGAGCGCATCGGGATCGAGCTGCTCCTGCCCCGGCCCGACGAAGCTGCGCGCGTCGCGGAACGCGCTGTGGGTGCCCCACGCGTAGAGCGCGAGGAAGGCGGCCGTGAGCACGAGGACGACGACGAACATCTTCCGGCGCACGCTTTCGCGCAGCCCGTAGGCGACGATCGCCGTCACTCCTCGACGACCTCCAGGTACGCCTCCTCCAGCGTCGAGGTCACGAGCCGCACGCCGTAGACGTCCTCGCCGTCGGCGACGAGTGCGCGCACGATGCCGGGGACGTCGGGACGGCGCGCATCGGCGAACCGCCGGGTCCCCGCGGCCGTGTCGACCTCCACCCCGCCCTCGTGCCGGAGCTCCGCGGGCGTCCCCGCCGCGACGACGCGGCCGTGGTCGACGATCACGACGTGGTCGCAGACGAGCTCGACCTCCGAGAGCAGGTGCGAGTTGAGGAGCACCGAGGTCCCACGGCTCCGGAGCTCCTCGAGGAGCACGCGGACGACCCGCCGGCCGGCGGGGTCGAGCGCGCTCGTCGGCTCGTCGAGGAGCAGGAGCGGCGGCCCGCCGACCATCGCCTGCGCGATCCCCAGACGCTGCTGCATCCCCTTCGACATCGCGCCGACGCGCGTGCGACGCGCCTCAGCGAGCCCGACGAGCTCCAGGAGCTCGACCCGCTCCGCAGCGCCGCGCTGGGACCCGGACAGCCGCTGGTGGAGCGTCAGCACCTCGTCCGCCGACATCCAGGACGGGAAGCGGAAGAGCTCGGCGAGGTACCCGAGCGACCTGCGGGCGGCGAGCGACCCGGCCCGCGCCCCGGCGACCTCGACCGTCCCCGCGCCCGCGTGGACGAGCCCCGCCGCGATCTTCACGAGCGTCGACTTCCCGGCCCCGTTCGGCCCCAGGAGGCCCACGAGCTGGCCCGTCCCGACCTCGAGGTCGACGCCGGCGAGCGCCTGCACCCGGCCGTAGCGCTTCACCACGCCCCGCGCAGCCAGGACCGGAGCCACGACGTCAGCCTAGCCGCACAACTACTTATTTGACGAATCAGCGATCGTTATCTACTTTCCCAGTATGCCCATGAACAAAGCCCGCAAGCTGATCATCGTCGCGGCGGCACTCGCCGCCCTCGCGACGGCCGCCGTGGCCGCCGCCGGCACGAACCTCTCGCTCGTCGCCTACTCCACGCCGAAGACGGTGATGGGGAAGATCATCCAGGCCTGGCAGCAGACCCCCGACGGCCAGGGCGTCTCCGTCACGCAGTCGTACGGCGCCTCGACCGACCAGGCGCGCGCCGTCGCGCAGGGCCTGAAGGCCGACGTCGTGTTCCTCTCCACGGGCGACGACGTGAACCTGCTCGTCGACCAGGGCCTCGTCGACGGGAAGTGGAACCGCCAGAGCTACAACGGGATGGCGGCCGACACGGTCGTCGTCTTCGCCGTCCGTGACGGCAACCCGAAGCACATCAAGGGCTGGAGCGACCTCGTGAAGCCGGGTGTCCAGGTGATCACGCCGAACCCGTTCAGCTCCGGCTCGGCGAAGTGGAACATCCTCGCCGCCTACGGCGCGGAGCGCCGGCTCGGCAAGACCGACAAGCAGGCGACGGCGTACGTGCAGAAGCTCTTCCAGCACGTCGTCTCGCAGGACACGTCCGGCCGCAACGCCACGAACACGTTCCTGTCCGGCAAGGGCGACGTGCTCATCACCTACGAGAGCGAGGCGCTCGCCGCGCGCGCGAACGGCCAGAACATCCAGTACGTGATCCCGCGCCAGTCGATGCTCATCGAGCTCCCGATCGCCGTCCTGAAGGGCTCCGCGAGCAAGGACGTCGCGACCCGGTTCATCCGGTTCGTCAAGGGCGGCGTCGCGCAGGACCTGTTCGGCCAGTACGGCTTCCGGCCCGTCGACAAGAAGGTCGCCGCGAAGTACGCCGACAAGTTCCCGGCACGGCCGGGGATCTACAAGATCGACGACACGATCTTCGGCGGGTGGCGGAACGCCGACAGGGTCTGGTTCGACCCGAACCACGGCCGCATGGCGAAGATCGAGCAGGCGGTCGGAGGCCCGAGCTCTGGCTAGCCCGGCCGTAGCACTGCCCGCGGTGCGGCGCCCCCGGACGGGGGCGCCGCTCGCGTTGGGTTTCGTGACGACGTTCCTGTCGGTCGTCGTGCTGCTGCCGATCGCCGCGCTCCTGTCGGCGTCGAGCACGAACGGGTGGCACGAGTTCTGGTCGGTCGTCACCGCGCCGGAATCGGTGGCCGCGCTGAAGCTCTCGCTCGGCGCGGCCGTCGTCGTGTCGCTCGTGAATGCCGTCGTCGGGACGGTGACCGCCTGGGTGCTCGTGCGGGACGACTTCGCCGGCAAGAGCCTCATGAACGCGGTGATCGACCTCCCGTTCGCTCTGCCGACGATCGTCGGCGGGCTCACGCTGCTGACGCTCTACGGCCCGCAGTCGCCGATCGGCATCGACGTCGCGTTCACGCGGACCGCCATCCTGCTCGCTCTGCTCTTCGAGACGCTGCCGTTCGTCGTGCGCACGGTGCAGCCCGTGCTGCTCGAGCTCGACCACGAGGCGGAGGAGGCCGCCCGCTCGCTCGGCGCGACCGAGGCGCGCGTCTTCCGCAGCGTCGTCCTGCCGAACATCCTCCCCGGGATCCTCTCGGGCGTCGCGCTCGGATTCGCCCGCGCGGTCGGAGAGATCGGCGCGATCGTCCTGATCAGCGGCAACGTCCCGTTCAGGACGGAGGTCGCCGCCGTCTTCGTCTTCAACCACATCCAGAGCGGCGACCAGGCCGGCGCTGCGGCCGTCGCCGTCGTGATGCTCGTGATCGCCTTCCTGCTGCTCCTCGCGATCGGCGGCATCCGGCACCTCGCGACGAGGCACGAGCGCAATGCGTAGGCGCGGGCTGCGGCTGGTCGCCGTCTTCTACCTCGTCGCCGTCCTGCTCGGGCCGCTCGCGATGGTCTTCTACCGCGCCTTCGAGAAGGGCCTCGACCCGCTCTGGAGCTCGCTCACGGACGCCAACACCGTGCACGCGTTCAAGCTCACGCTCGAGATCGCGGCGATCGCCGTCCCCATCAACACGCTCTTCGGGATCGTCTGCGCCCTCGCGATCGTGCGACGCCGGTTCCCGGGAGCGGGCGTCGTCAACGCGATCGTCGACCTCCCGCTCGCCCTCTCCCCCGTCGTCGTGGGCCTGATGCTCTTCCTGCTGTACGGACGCACCGGCTGGTTCGGCGGGTTCTTCGCGCGCCACGGCGTCCAGATCCTGTTCGCGACCCCGTCGATGGTGATGGCGACGATCTTCGTCTCGCTGCCGTTCGTGGCGCGCGAGGTGGTGCCGACGCTGCGCGAGCTCGGCGACGAGCAGGAGCAGGCGGCCCACACCCTGGGCGCTTCGAGCTGGCAGACCTTCTGGCGGATCACGCTGCCGTCGATCCGGTGGGCCGTCGTGTACGGCGTCGTCCTCACGACCGCGCGCTGCCTCGGCGAGTACGGCGCCGTCGCAGTCGTGTCGGGGCACATCGAGGGCCGGACGGAGACGGCGACGCTCCGCGTCCAGGACTACTACGAGAACTTCAACACGACGGGCTCGTACGGGATCGCGATCGTGCTCGCGGCGATCTCGGTCCTCGTGCTCGTCGCCATGACCCTGCTCAGGCCGAAGGAGAGCTGATGTCGATCGAGGTGCGCGACGTCTCGAAGCGGTTCGGGACCTTCCAGGCGCTGGACGGCGTCTCGATCGACGTCTCCGGCGGGTCCCTGACGGCCCTGCTCGGGCCCTCGGGATCAGGGAAGTCGACCCTGCTCCGCATCGTGGCCGGGCTCGAGACGCCCGACACCGGCGAGGTGCGGCTGGCGGGCGAGGATGCGACGGCGCTGACGCCGCAGAAGCGCGGCGTCGGATTCGTGTTCCAGCACTACGCCGCGTTCAAGCACATGACCGTCCGCGACAACGTCGCGTTCGGGCTGAGGGTCCGGAAGGAGCCGAAGGCGGAGATCCGCGCGCGGGTCGACGAGCTGCTCGAGCTCGTTCAGCTCAAGGGCTTCGGCGACCGGTACCCGGCGCAGCTCTCCGGCGGCCAGCGCCAGCGGATGGCGCTCGCGCGGGCGCTCGCCCCGAAGCCGAAGGTGCTCCTCCTCGACGAGCCGTTCGGCGCGCTCGACGCGCGCGTCCGGGCCGAGCTCCGCGTGTGGCTGCGCCACCTCCACGAGGAGACGCACACGACGACCGTCTTCGTCACGCACGACCAGGAGGAGGCGATGGAGGTCGCCGACACCGTGGTCGTCATGAACGAGGGCCGCGTCGAGCAGGCGGCGGGGCCGCGCCAGCTGTACGACGCGCCCGCGAACGACTTCGTGATGACGTTCGTGGGCGAAGCCGTCCGGTTCGACGGCGAGCTCGTGCGCCCGCACGAGCTCGAGATCGCCTTCGACGCGGAGCCGGGAGACCAGGAGGCGCAGGTGGAGCGCATCGTCCATCTCGGGTTCGACGCACGGTGCGAGCTGACGCTCGGCGACGGCACGGCCGTGACGGTGCAGATGACGCGCCAGCAGGCGGCCGAGCTCGAGCTCGAGCCGGGGCAGATCGTGCTAGTGCGGCGCCCAGGCGTCCGGGTCGGCCGCGAGCTCCCGGACGCTGTCGGGTAGCTCTCCGCGCGCCACGTCCGCGAGCGAGACGCCCTCGAGGACACGACGGAGGCTCGCGCGGACGGCGACCCAGACGTCGGCCAGCGCGGCCGCCGTCCCCTCGTACCGCAGCTGGTCGGAACGCACGCCGCGGACGTTCGCGAGCGGGCCGTCGACGGCGCGGATCACGTCGGCGAGCGAGACGTCGCCGGCCGGGCGGGCGAGCCAGTAGCCGCCGTCGGCGCCGCGGCGCGACGCGACGATGCCGGCGTTGCGGAGATCGCCGAGGATGTTCTCGAGGAAGTTCGCGGGGATCTGCTGCGCCTGGGCGAGCCGCTCGCCCTTGACCGGCCCGTCGCCGGCCGCGGCCAGCTCGACCGCAGCGCGGATCGCATAGTCGGCCTTCGCGCTCACCCTCACGGGCGCATTCTGACGCTCAGCCGAAGCGGTCGACGAGGATCCGGATCTCGCACACCTCGCGGAACCCGAGGCGCGCGAGGATCGGCTGCGACATCGGGCCCGCCTGCGTGACGAGGACGGGAGTCCCGCGCGCGACCGCGTCGTCCCAGCGCGCGGCGACGAGCGAGCGGTAGGCGCCGCGCCCGCGCGCGTCCGGAAGCGTCGAGCCGCCGAAGAGCGTCACGGCGTGCTCGCCGAACGCGGCCGACGCCCTGGCCACGGGACGCCCGTCGACACGGGCGAGGTAGATCGTGTTGTTCGGGTCCGGCCGGTACGGTCGGCGCGCCGGCTCCGTCTTCATCTCGAAGGCGATCGCCGCGATCCGCTCCGCCTCGAAGAAGTCGTCGTCCGTCTCGACCCTCCGCACCTCGACGCCGCGCGGAGCGGGCGCCGGCGGCTCCGTCAGCACCATCCCGACGGCGCGCGCGGTCGGCTCGTCGTCGACGAGGCCGAGCGCGAGCAGGCGGTCGACGAGGTCGGACGGCTGCGCGTGCGTCCCGACCTCCCACGTGCAGGCGGAGCGCCCACGTGTCCGGAGGTGGGCGTGGATCTCCTCCCGTACCTCCGCCAGGTCGGCGGCGTCGAAGCGGAACCGCTGCGCGACGTTCCATCCCGGGTCGTCGCCGGAGCCCATCCACAGGACGTAGCGCTCGGCGACCACCCGCTCGTCGTTCGGGCCGAGCGGCGTGTACGCATTCGCGTTCTCGGCGACTTCCAGGACCCAGTCCATGTGAAGGGCTAGATTCGCATCCATGCGCTGCATCGCGTGCGGTCAGGAGAACCCGGCCGGGTTTCGGTTCTGCGGGCGCTGCGGCGCCGAGCTCGTCGAGGCTCCGGCCCCGCGCGAGGTGCGGAAGGTCGTGACGGTCGTCTTCTGCGACCTCACGGGCTCGACGCGCCTCGGCGAGTCGACCGACCCGGAGGCGCTGCGTGCGCGCATGCGCGGGTACTACGAGGAGATGCGCTCGATCCTCGAGCGCCACGGCGGCACCGTCGAAAAGTTCATCGGCGACGCCGTGATGGCCGTCTTCGGCGTGCCGGTGGCGCACGAGGACGACGCCGTGCGCGCGGTGCGCGCCGCCTGGGAGATGCGCGCCGCGGTGCCGGCGCTCGGCCTCTCCGCGCGCATCGGCGTGAACACCGGGGAGGTCGTGGCGGGCGAGGGCGACACGCTCGTGACCGGCGACGCCGTCAACGTCGCCGCGCGTCTCGAGCAGGCGGCCGAGCCGGGCGAGGTGCTCGTCGGCGCCGAGACGCGCCGCCTCGTCCGCGACGCCGTCGCGGTCGAGCCGGTCGACGTCGATGCGAAGGGTAAGACGGGCCCGGTGCACGCCTTCCGGCTCCTCGACGTCGACCCGGACGCCGCGCCGATCGCACGCCGGCTCGACACGCGGCTCGTCGGCCGCGTGTCCGAGCTCGAACAGCTTCGCGGGGCCTTCGACCGGGCGGTCCGCGAGCAGCGCTGCCACCTGTTCACGCTGCTCGGCGCCGCCGGTGTCGGGAAGTCGCGGCTCGTCGCCGCGTTCCTCGCCTCGGTCGACGCCCGGGTCCTCGAGGGCCGCTGCCTCGACTACGGCGAGGGGATCACCTACTGGCCGGTGGTGTCGATCCTCAAGCAGCTGGGGCCGGACGGAGAGAGCGCGCTCGAGCGCGTCGTCGAGGGAGGGACGATGCCGAACGAGGTGCCGTGGGCCGTGCGGACCGCGCTCGAGCAGGCGGCGCTCGACCGGCCGCTCGTCGTCGTGTTCGACGACGTTCAGTGGGGCGAGGAGACGTTCATCGACCTCGTCGACCACGTCGCCGACCTCTCACGCGGCGCGCCGATCCTGCTCCTCTGCGTGGCGCGCCCCGAGCTGCTCGACAAGCGACCGGGCTGGGGCGGCGGCAAGCTGAACGCGTCGACGATCCTGCTGCAGCCGTTGGCGCCGGAGGAGTGCGCCGAGCTGATCAGGATCCACGGTGGGGTCGACGACGACGTGCGAGCGCGGATCCTCGCCGCAGCCGACGGCAACCCCCTGTTCGTGGAGGAGATGGTCGCGCTCGTGCAGGAGGACGGCGACGTCGGCATCCCGTCGAGCGTGCAGGCGCTCCTGCAGGCGCGCATCGACCAGCTGGCGCTCGACGAGCGGACGGTGATCGAGCGCGGCGCGATCGAGGGTCAGGTGTTCCACCGAGGCGCGGTCGTCGAGCTGACGCGCCCCGCGGAGGTCGACCCGCAGCTGGCGGGCCTCGTCCGGAAGGAGCTCATCCACCCGGCTCCCAGCGCCGTCGCCGGCGACCACGCCTTCCGATTCCGCCATCTGCTGATCCGCGACGCCGCCTACGACGCGCTGCCGAAGCAGACCCGTGCCGAGCTCCACGAGCGGTTCGCCGACTGGCTCGACGTCCACGCACGGGAGCTGATCGAGCTCGACGAGCTCGTCGGGTACCACCTCGAACGGGCCGCGGGATACGCGGAGGAGCTCGCGCACGTCCGCCCCGACCTCGCGGAGCGAGCGGGCGAGAGGCTCGCGGCGGCCGCGCGACGGGCGGCCGCGAGAGACGACCTCCGTGCAGCGCTGAAGCTGCTCGCGCGGAGTGTCTCCCTCATGCGCGAAGGCAGCCCCGAATGGGAGGCGGCGACCCTCGACCGCCTCACCATGCTCCTGACCGTCCCTGGAGACGACCTCGCCGCCGCGGTGGAGCGGCTCGAGCGAAGCAGCGACTCGCGGCTCCGGATGCACGCGCGTCTGGCGCGCCTGGGGATCTCGCTCGACGCCGCCGAAGACGAGGCGGTGGTCGAAGGGCCCCGCGCCATCGCCGAAGCGCGAGCGCTGTTCGAGCCGCTCGGGGACGACCGCGGGCTCGCCGCGGCGGCGCAGCTCGAGGCGACGCTCGCGTGGCTGCGGAGCCATGCGGCCGACACCGTCGCGGCCGTCGAGCGGTTCACGCTGCACGCACGACGGGCCGGGATGGTCGAGTTCGGCGGACGCTTCGACGTCATGAAGCTCGGGCCGATGGTGTGGGGCCCGTTCACGCCGGACGACATGCGCTTGCACCTCTCGGGCCTCCGGCCCGACGCGCCCCAGCGCCAGGCGATCGAGGGGATGATCGCCGAACGCGAGGGACGCTACGAGGACGCGCTCGCGCACGTGGAGGCCGTGGCGGCTCGGTACACGGAGCTCGGGCTCCTCGGCATCGTCGTCGCGCCCATGGGCGCGCGCGCCGGGATCCTGCGGAAGCTCGGGCGCCTCGACGACTCGGTACGGGCGTACGAGGAGGTGGCGGAGCTCATGCGATCCCTCGGCCAGGCCGCGTTCCTCTCGACGTCGATGATCGAGCACGGCGAGACGCAGTACGCCCTCGGGAACCTCCAGCGTGCCGCGGACCTCGCGGTAGAGGGCGAGCGGATGGGCGGCCCCGACGACGTGATCAACTTCTCGAGAGGCCGCGCGCTCCGGGCGGTGATCGCCGCCGACCTGGGCGACGACGAGGGCGCGCTCGAGCTCGCCCGGACCGCCCGAGACTACGCATTCCGCACCGACTTCCCGAGCGAGCACGGGCGTGCCCACGAAGCGCTCGGCCACGTGCACCTGCGAGCGGGCCGGGCTCACCAGGCTCGAGCGGCGTACGAGGACGCTCTCGCCGTCTGGGAACGCCACGCCTTCACGGCGAGCGCCGAGGGAGTACGCGAGCTACTGCGACAGCTGTGACTTCCACGCGTCGGCGTACACGCGCTTCAGGTGCTCGACGCGCTTCACGTAGGCGCGCGTCTCGGCGAACTGTATCCCCTCCCCGCGCGAGCGCCAGGTGTCGACGTTCCCCTGGCCCGCGTTGTACGCCGCGAGCACGAGCCGTTCGCTGCGGTACTTGCCGAACAGGTGGGCGAGGTACCACGACCCGTAGCGGATGTTGATCTCCGGGTCGTCGAGGTCGCTCGTGCGAAAGGCGCGGCCGCCGGTGCGGATCGCGATGCCGTGGGCGGTCGACGGGGTCAGCTGCATCAGACCGATCGCGCCCGACGCCGACCGGGCCGTCGCGTCGAACTTCGACTCCTGGTAGATGACCGCCGCGAGGAGCGCCGGGTCGAGGCGGTGCTCCCGGGCGTGCACGCGGACGTACTGCGAGTAACGCAGCGGGTAGCGGATCCGCTCGTACCACGGTGGGCTCGTCTCGATCACGTACGCGAGCACGCCCCCGGCGAGGACGAGCAGCGCGACGAGCGGCAGGAGTCGCCTCACGTCGTCAGGTCGCGCATCACCGAGGCGACGAACGAGTCGAGCTCCTCCAGCGACCCGGTGTTCCGGAACGAGTAGTCGCTGCGGGCGACCTTCTCGCGGTCGTCGATCAGCCGTGCCTCGCGATCCTCGGTCGCCACCGGCGACCGTGCACGCCGCAGCTGCGTCGGTGCCGTGACGACGACCACCTTGTCGAAGCGCGACTCCGCGCCCGACTCGTACAGCAGCGGCACCTCCGTCACCGTCACGCGCGGCGCGTCGGGCAGCTCCGCGACCTGCTCCCGCCACTGCAGGTACTCCGCCGAGACGAGCGGATGCAGCAGCTGCTCGAGCCAGTCCAGGGACTCGCGATCGTTGAAGACCACCGTCGCGAGCGCTCCCCGGTCGATCTCGCCGTCGGGCGCGACGACGCCGTGCCCGACGCGCCCGACGATCTCGTCCCGCACGTCGGGGCGCAGGAGCAGATGGTGCACGATCTCGTCGCTCGAGACGGTCGCCGCGCCGTGACGCGCGAACGCGCGCAGCGCCTCGCTCTTGCCCGCTCCGATGCCGCCGGTGATGGCGACGGCGATCGGGCGGCGGGTCACTCCTCGGTGCTGGAGGCTTCCGGCTCGGCCGCGTCGGTGGCGTGCGGGTCCTGCCCCGCCTGCTCCTCGTCGGCGGCGTCCGCGACGCCGGCGCCGGTGGCGTCGGCCTCGGCCGAGGGCGCCTGCTCCTCCGCGTCGGGCTCGCCCGGCACCTCGAACGGCGACGCCGGCTGCTCCGCCTCGGCGACGGGCGCCTCGGCGAACACCTCCTCCGAGAGGTCGATCGCCGGACGTGCGTGGACCGACTCGCCCCCGTCGGCGCGCGGCTGCACGGGGTCCGTGTCCTCGACGCGCTTCAGGGAGAGCGAGAGGCGGCGGCGCTCGCCGTCGACCTCGATGATCTTCACGTTCACGGGCTGGCCCTGCGACACGACCTCGCGCGGGTTCTCGACATGGTGCTGCGCGAGCTCCGAGATGTGCACGAGGCCCTCGACGCCCGGCAGGATCTCGACGAACGCGCCGAAGGTGACGACCTTCGTGACGCGCCCCTCGACCACGTCGCCCTCGTGGTAGCTCTCGACCACCTGCTGCCACGGGTCGCTCTGCGTCTGCTTGAGGCCGAGCGAGATGCGCTGGCGCTCGCGGTCGATGTCGAGCACCTTCACCTCGACGGTCTGCCCGATGTCGAGCACCTCCGACGGGTGGTTGACGTGCGACCACGACAGCTCGGAGATGTGGATGAGGCCGTCCATGCCGTCGAGGTCGACGAAGGCTCCGAAGTCGACGATGTTCGAGATCTGCCCCTCGACGACGTCGCCGGGCTGCAGCTTGTCGAGGATCTGCTGCCGCTGCTCCTTGCGCTCCTCTTCGAGCACGGCGCGGCGCGAGAGCACGACGTTGTTGCGCGAGCGGTTGAGCTCGATCACCTTCGCGCGCAGCTCCTGTCCGAGGAACTCGTCGAGGTCCTGCACGCGGCGGATGTCGACGAGCGACGCCGGCAGGAACCCGCGCACGCCGAGGTCGAGGATGAGACCGCCCTTGACGACCTCGATGACGCGGCCGGTGACGGGTTCGCCCGACTCGGCGGCGCCCTCGATGTTCTTCCACGCGAGCTCGAAGCGCGCACGCTTCTTGGAGAGGATCAGGCGCCCCTCGGCATCCTCCTTCGTGAGCACGAGCGCGTCGATCTCGTCGCCGAGCGCGACCTCGTCGATCGGGTTGACCGACCGGCGGATCGAGAGCTCCGAGACGGGGATGACGCCCTCCGACTTGTAGCCGATGTCGACGAGGACCTCGTCCTTGTCGACCCGCACGACCGTGCCGTGCACGACCTGCCCCTCGTTGATCTCGGGGAAGGTGGACTCGTAGTCGGGGATCAGCTCGCCGTCGGGGCCCTCGACCCAGACGCCGGGCTCTCGCTGCATGAGGTCGTTGGAAGCCAAGCGGCCGGGAAGTATAGCCACCATCGCCCGGCACCTCGGGGGCGCCGCCCCCGGCTACGGCTCGAGGAACCGGAAGTACACCGCGTGGCGCGGGAGGCCCGTGCGGTTGAGCCCGCTCGCGTGCGGGAGCAGGGGGTTCATGACGAGGACGTCCCCCGCCTCCAGCTCGACCCGCTCGACCGGCGCCCCGTCGAGGGGCCACACGGCGAGGCCGCCGTTCTCGGCGCCGTTCCGGGTCAGCGCGACGCCAACGATGCGCCGGTAGGGCCTGCCGTTCGCCCACTCCGGCTCCCGGTCGACGTGGGGCACGAGCTCCACGTCGTCGGCCTCGTCGGGCAGCTGCACGACGATCTGTGGGTCGCAGAGCTCGCCGCTGCGAAGGGCCGACGGCAGGTGGTCGAGGAGAGCGACGACGTCGTCGTCCCAGCGCAGGTGCGGGAACCAGTGCGCGTTCCAGAGCCACTCCGCGAGCCACTCCTGCGGCAGCCCGTTCGTCGCGACGTCGCGATGCAGGAGCCGCAGGGTGCGGTCGACCGCCTCCTGCGGCACCGCCGCGCGCAGCACGTCGTACCCGGTCGTCGTTTTCGTGGCGGTCAACGCGGATCAGGTACCAGAGACCGCAGGACGCCAAACGGGGCTACTTCTTCGCCTCCGCCCAGTTGTCGCCGACGCCGACCTCGACGACGAGCGCCGGATCGAGGTCGTACGCGCCGCACATCTCCTCGCGGACGAGCTCGCGCACCTTCGACACCTCCGCGTCCGGGACCTCGAGCAGCAGCTCGTCGTGCACCTGGAGCACGAGCCTCGCGGCCCGCCCCTCGTCCTGGAGCCGGCGGGCGATCCGGATCATCGCGACCTTGATGATGTCGGCGTTCGACCCCTGCATCACGAAGTTGACGGCGATCCGCTCGCCGAAGCCGCGCGTCTGCCGGTTCGACGCCCTGATCTCCGGCACCGGCCGGCGGCGCCCGAGCAGCGACGTCACGTAGCCGTCGGCGGCCGCCTGCTCGATCGTCCGCGCGATGAAGTCCTGCACGTGCGGGAACCGCGCCAGGTATGCGTCGATGTACTGCTGCGCCTCCTCGCGGGGGATCTCGAGGTTCTCGGAGAGCCCGTACGCCGAGATCCCGTAGACGATCCCGAAGTTGATCATCTTCGCGATCGAGCGCTGGCCGGACGTCAGCTGCGCCGGAACGACGCCCAGCACCTCGGCAGCGGTCGCCGTGTGGATGTCCTCGCCGCGGGCGAACGCCTCGCGGAGCTTCGGCTCGCCGGACACGTGCGCGAGGATGCGCAGCTCGATCTGCGAGTAGTCGGCCGACAGCAGCCGGTGCCCCTCCTCGGCGACGAACGCCGAGCGGATCTCGCGCCCGAGGTCGGTCCGGATCGGGATCGACTGGAGGTTCGGGTCGGAGGTCGAGAGCCGGCCGGTCGCGGCGACCGTCTGGTTGAACGTCGTGTGCAGGCGGGCGTCGTCGTCGGAGATGAGCGACGGCAGAGGTCCGAGGTAGGTGTTGAGGAGCTTCGACAGCTCGCGCCACTCCTCGATGACCGGGACGATCGCGTGGTCGCCGCGGATCGAGCGCAGCACCTTCGCGTCGGTCGAGTACCCCGTCTTCCCCTTGCGGCCGGCCGTGAGCCCGAGCTTCTCGAAGAGGATCCGCCCCACCTGCTGCGTCGAGCCGATCATGAACTCCTCGCCGGCGGCCTCGAACGCCTGCGACTCGAGCTCCTCCACGCGGTCGGCGAGGCGCGCCGTGATCTCGCCCATGCGGTAGGTGTCGATCTTGACGCCCGCGGTCTCCATCGCGGCGAGCACCGACGTCAGCGGCAGCTCGACCGAGCGGTAGAGGTTGGTGACCCCGCGCTCGGCCAGGCGCTCGAGCAGCGGGTTGATCAGCCGGCGCGGGGTCTCGGCGGCGCGCACGAGAGCGACGGTCTCCTCCTCAGCCTCCGGCGTCGGCAGCAGCTCGACCCCGTACTCGGCCGCGAGGTCGCCGAGCGCGTACGAGGCGCGGCCCGGATCGATCAGGTACGCGGCGAGGAGCGTGTCGTCCCTCGCCTCCACCCGCTGCGCCTTCGCGTCGTGGACGACGAGCTGCGCATCGCGAGGGACGACGGGCCGCGGGCCGACGACCACGTCCGCGCCGTTCGCGACGGCCGCGCGGTCGCCGAGCGCGGCGAACCCGACCACTCCGCGGAAGTCCAGCTCGCCCTCCCGCCAGGGAACCTCGATCCCCGTCACCTTGATCGGCGCCGACGGGACGGCGGCATCGAGCTCGTCGACCCGGTTCAGGAGGTTGCGGAACTCGAACCGCCGGAAGATCTCCTTCAGCTGGGCGCGGTCGGGCGGCTCGAGCACGAGCTGCGCCGGGTCGCAGTCGATGTCGAGGTCGCGCCGCATCGTCGCGAGCTCCTTCGAGGTGCGCGCGATCTCGGCGTGCTCCAGGATGTTCTTGCGGCGCGCGGGCGAGAGCTCCTCCGCGTGCTCGATCACCGCCTCGAGCGACCCGTACTGCGCGATCAGCTGCCCCGCGGTCTTGTCGCCGATGCCCGGAACGCCGGGGATGTTGTCGGACGTGTCGCCCTTGAGGCCGATGAAGTCCGGCACCTGCTCGGGCGTGACGCCGTACCGCGCCTCGACGCGCTCAGGCGTGTACACGTTCACGTCCGCGACTCCGCGCGGCGTCATCATCAGGCAGACGTTGTCGCTGCACAGCTGGAAGGCGTCGCGGTCGGTGGAGACGACGCACGTCCGGATCCCCTCGGCGTCCGCGCGCGTCGCGAGCGTCGCGATCACGTCGTCGGCCTCCCACCCCTCGAACTCGAGGTTGCGGTATCCGAACGCCTCGACGATCGGCCTGAAGTGCGGGAACTGCTCGCGGAGCAGGTCGGGCATCGCCCGCCTGCCCTCCTTGTAGACGACGTCGGCCGCCTCGGCGACGGCGGCGCGGTGCACCGGCCGCGAGTCCCACGCGACCGCGACGCCCTTCGGGCGGTAGTCCGCGAGCAGCTTGAACAGCATGTCCGTGAAGCCGAGCAGCGCGTTCGTCGGCTGGCCGTCGGTGGTGGCGAGCTCCTCGGGCAGGGCGAAGTAGGCGCGGTAGGCGAGGTTGTTGCCGTCGACGACGAAGAGGTCGCACTCCCGCGCGGGCGCGTCGTCGAGCTGGAGCTCCGCTCCCGTCAGGGTCTTCGGCACACGCCAACGGTATCGTCGGCACCCGATGCGGGGCCTCCAGATCCACCCACTTTCCGAGCTTCGCGACGAGGCGGCGCGGCTGCTCCGCGAGCGGCACGAGCGGCACCGGGCGGCCGAGCCGCTCCTGCCCGAGGTGGACGACTTCGCGGCGCACGTGCCGGAGCACGGACTGGTGGCGACGCGCTCCGGGACGACCGTCGCGTTCCTCGCCGGCGACGTCGACGGCGACACGGCGCGGGTCGGCTTCGCCGGCTGTGCCGCGTCGGAGCCGGAGGCGCTCCGCGACCTGTTCGCCGTCCTCGCCGACGAGTGGGACGTCGCGCGCTTCGCCGTGGCGGCGCCCGCGCACGATGCCGCGCTGATCGACGTCTGGTTCAGGCTCGCGTTCGGATGCCAGTTCGTCTGGGCCGTGCGCGAGACGGAGCCGGCGGAGCCGGTCGAGTTCGGCGGCACGATCCGCCCGAGCACGCCGGACGACCTCGAGGACGTCGCGCAGTTCGACGAGATCCTGTGGACGCTGCAGGCCCGCTCGCCGAGCTTCTCGGGGCGGAAGGTGCCGGGTCGCGGCGCTTTTCGCGAGGAGTGGTCGACGCTCTGGGACGAGCGGGACGTCCACACGCACTTCGTCGCGGAGCGGGAAGGCCGCGTCGTCGGGCACGTCCTGCTCTATCGCCGCCCCGCGGGCGACCTGCGTGTCCCGTCGGAGAACGTCGACCTCGGGCACGTCGCGACGCTCGACGCCGTGCGCGGGTCGGGCGTCGGCCTCGCGCTGACGGCGTTCGCGCTGCGGTGGGCGCACGAGCAGGGGTTCCGGTCGCTGACGACGGACTGGCGGTCGGTGAACCTGCTCTCGTCGCGCTTCTGGCCGAGGCGTGGGTTCCGGCCGCAGTACCTCCGTCTGTACCGGGCGGTGCCGTAGGTGCCCTCCGCGTCCGCATTCGCGCTCTTCTGCCTCGCGTCGCTCGCGCTGGCGGTGGTGCCGGGCCCCGCCGTCACGTACATCGTCATGCACAGCGTCGACAAGGGCCGCCGCGCCGGCCTCGCCTCGGCGGCCGGCGTCGCGAGCGGCGGCCTCGTGCACGTCGCGGCGGCGACGGTCGGCCTCTCCGCGGTCATCGCGTCGTCCGCGACCGCCTTCACCGCGGTGAAGCTCGTGGGGGCGGCGTACCTGATCGCGGTCGGGATCCGGCGGATCGCCGGGCGCGACGAGGCCGCCACGGCCCAGCCGGCCGCTGCGCCGCTGCGCCGCCTCTACCGGCAGGGCGTGGTCGTGAACCTGCTCAACCCGAAGACGGCGCTGTTCTTCCTGGCATTCCTGCCGCAGTTCGTCGACACGCACGCGCGGGTCGCGCCGCAGGTGGCGCTCCTCGGCGTGGTCTTCGCGGTGATCGCCTTCGCGTCCGACTGCACGTACGCCCTCGTCGCCGCCGTGCTCGCCGCGCGCCTCCGCCGCAGCGGGCGAGGCGCACGCGTCCGCCGGTTCGCCTCGGGCGGCGTCTTCGTCGCGCTGGGGATCACCGCCGCCGTGGCGCACCGCGCCACGTGACGCGCGTCCCGCTCCTCGCGGACGCGCGGCTCGTCGTCGCGGAGCCCGCGGACGACGATGTGATCCTCCGCCCGCCCCCGCCGCGCGAGTCGCTCGGCGACGTCCCACGCGCGGTCGCCGACGCGCTCGCCTTCCCGCTCGCCGGCGAGCCGCTCGAGCGCCTCGTGACGCGCGGCGGCACGGCGACGATCGTGATCGAGCAGCCGTCACTGCCGATCCCCTCGGCAACGGTCGGGCCGCGACACCTGGCGATCGCGGCCGCCGCCGACGAGCTCGAGCGGCTCGGTGTCGCACGGCTCACGATCCTCGTCGCCGGTGGGCTGCTGCGCCGCGCGTCGCCGCGCGACATCGGCCTGCTCTTCCCGCCCGAGTTCCGGCGACGGTTCCGCGGGCGAATCGTCGTCCACGACGCCGAGGCGACCGACCTGGTCGACCTCGGAGAGGCCGGGACGGTCCCGCTCCGGGCGAGCCCGGCGCTCGTCGAGACGGACCTCGTCGTGACCGTGACGGCGGCCGAGACGGTCGTGAACGGCGGCCCCGGCGCCCTGCTCGCGGCGACGGGCCGTGACTCGCTGCGCGCCGCCGGCGGCGTGTCGCTGCTCGAGACGAGCTCGTCCCAGGGCTGGAGCCTCGCGCTCGAGGTCGAGCGGCGCCTCCAGGAGCGCGTGCCGGTCACGGGCGCGTCGCTCGTCCTCAACCTGCCGCGCGTCACCGGGCCGTTCGCGGGCTATCCGCACGACGAGGAGGCGGTCGAGCGGCTCCTCCGCTCGCGCGTGCGGCGGCTCTTCCAGATGGCCCCGGCACGGGCCCGCGAGCGCCTGCTCGACCGCCTGCCGCGGGAGCTGACCGCGGCCGCGGTCTACGGCGGCACGCCGTCCGTCGCGCACGCGGAGGCTCTGCTCCGCGGCACGGTGTTCAAGGGCGCCGACCTGGACACCCCGCTCGACGCCGTCGTGATCGGGATCCCGCCGACGACGCCGTGGATGCCGCGCGAGCGCCCCAACCCGGTCACCGCCGCGTACCTGGGCCTCGGCCTCGCGCTCCGGCTCTGGCGGAACGCGCCGCCGGTCGTCGACGGCGGCACCGCGATCCTCGTCCACCCCCTCCCGCGCCGGTTCCCGCGGCCGACGCAGACGCCCTACCGCGCGCTCTTCCATGCGCGCACGACGCGCGACGTGGAGGAGATGCGAGCGGTCGAGGCGTCCGCCGGCGCGGACGAGACGGCACTCGACGACTACCGCGCCGGCCACTCGTGCCACCCGCTGCAGCCGTTCGTCGAATGGAGCGCGTGCGACGCCGTCGCGCACCGCCTCGGCGCCGTGCTCGTCGCCGGCTGCCGCGACGCGCAGGCGGCGCGCCACCTCGGCCTGGTCCCGGTCCACGGGCTCGGCGCAGCGCTCGAAATGGCACGCGGCCGGGGCGCCCGCCGGATCGGTTATCTCCTGGCGCCGCCCTACTTCCCGGTCGTCGTCGCCGCCTGAACCGGCTTCCGGAGCGGCTCCGCGCCGCACGTTGTCAAAGACATAGATGCATCGCTGGCAACGGTGTCTGGTTTCACCTTGCCTCGGAAGGAAACGGACGACGAGAAGCGACGGCAACGGGAGGACGGTTGAAGACGATCCTGATCACGGGCGGAGCCGGTTTCATCGGCTCCCACCTCTGCGACACGCTCGTCGAGCGCGGGCACCGCGTCCGCGTCCTCGACTCGCTCGTGGAGCAGGTCCACGGAGCGACGGAGCGGCCCGACTACCTGTCCGAGGACGTCGAGTTGATCGTCGGTGACGTCCGCGAGCGGTCACTCGTGCGCGAGGCGCTCGACGGGGCCGACGCCGTCGTCCACCTCGCGGCCCGGGTCGGCGTCGGCCAGTCGATGTACGAGATCGACGAGTACGTCTCCGCGAACACCCACGGCACCGCCGTTTTGCTCGAGGCGATGCTCGACACGCCGGTCGAGAAGCTCGTCGTCGCGTCCAGCATGTCCATCTACGGCGAGGGCCTCTACGCGCCGGTGCCGGCCGTGGAGCGCCGCCGCGCCGACCTCGAGGCACGCCGCTGGGAGCCGGTCGGCGCGGGAGGCGAGCCGCTGACGCCGCTGCCGACGACGGAGCAGAAGCCGTGCGACAACTCGTCGGTGTACGCCCTCACCAAGTACGACCAGGAGCGGCTGTGCCTCGTCTTCGGCGCGGCCTACGGCGTCCCGACGGTCGCGCTGCGCTTCTTCAACGTCTACGGCCCGCGGCAGGCGCTGTCGAACCCGTACACCGGCGTGCTTGCGATCTTCGCGTCGCGCCTCCTGAACGGGAAGCCGCCGCTCGTCTACGAGGACGGCGAGCAGCGCCGCGACTTCGTGAACGTCCGCGACGTCGCGCGCGCCTGCACCCTCGCGCTCGAGACCGACGGTGCCGACGGGCACGCGCTGAACGTCGGCAGCGGCCGGAGCGTGACCGTCAACGAGATCGCGCGGAGCCTCGGCGAGGTGCTGGGCGTGGACGTCGAGCCGGAGGTCACGGCGAAGTTCCGCGCCGGCGACATCCGCCACTGCTTCGCCGACATCTCGAAGGCGCGGACGCTGCTCGGGTACGAGCCCGAGGTCGACCTCGAGGACGGGATGCGCGAGCTCGCGGCGTGGCTCGAGACGCAGACGGCCGACGACCGGGTCGACGCCGCGACGGCCGAGCTGGTCGCGCGAGGGCTCGCACGGTGAGGACCGCCGTCGTCACCGGCGGCGCCGGGTTCGTCGGCACGAATCTCACCTCGCGCCTCGTCGAGGACGGCCATCGCGTCGTCGTGCTCGACACGCTCGCCCGGCCCGGCTCGGAGCGGAACCTCCGCTTCCTCCGCGAGCGCTACGGCCGCGCGGTCGTTTTCGAGCGCGGCGACGTCCGCGACGGCGCGGCCGTCCGCCGCGCCCTCGCCGGCGCGGACCGCGTGTTCCACCTCGCCGCGCAGGTGGCGGTGACGACGTCGCTCGACGCTCCCGTCGACGACTTCGAGGTGAACCTGCGGGGGACGCTGACCCTCCTCGAGGAGGCGCGCCGGCTCGACGAGCCGCCGTTCGTCCTCTTCACCTCGACCAACAAGGTCTACGGGTCGCTCCCCGACCTGCCGCTCGCGCTGACGGACGGCCGGTGGCTCCCCGCCGACCCGCGCCTCCGCGCGCACGGGCTGTCGGAGGACCGCCCGCTCGACTTCTGCACGCCGTACGGCTGCTCGAAGGGCGGCGCCGACCAGTACGTCCTCGACTACGCGAAGTCGTACGGGCTCCACGCGACCGTCTTCCGGATGAGCTGCATCTACGGCCCGCACCAGAACGGCACGGAGGACCAGGGCTGGGTCGCGCACTTCGCGATCCGCGCGCAGCGGGGGCTCCCCATCACCATCTACGGCGACGGCAAGCAGGTACGCGACCTGCTGTACGTCGACGACCTCGTCGACGCGATGCAGCTCGCGCACGAGCACGCGGCCGATGTCGCAGGGCGCGCGTTCAACATGGGCGGCGGGCCGGAGAACGCCGTCTCGGTCGCGGAGGTCCTCGACCTCGTCGGCGCCTCCGACGTCTCCCACGCCGAGGCTCGCATGGGCGACCAGCGCTACTACGTCGCCGACACGCGCCGCTTCCGGGACGCGACCGGCTGGTCGCCGCTCGTCGACGCGCGCGAGGGGATCGAGCGGCTCGTCCGTTGGCTGCACCCGGTGGAGGCCGCCGCCTGACGCTCGTCGCGACGAGGACGATGCGCGCCGCCGTCGTCACCGGACCGAGGCGCGCGCGGACGGCCGCCGTGCCGGTCCCCGAGCCCGCCGACGGCGAGGTGCTCGTCCGGGTCGAGGGCTGCGGGGTGTGCGGGTCGTCGATCCCGTTGTGGGAGGGGCGCGACTGGTTCGCCTATCCGGCCGAGCCGGGCGCCCCGGGGCACGAGGCGTGGGGCCGCACCGACGACGGCCGGCGCGTCGCCGTCCTCGGCCACCACGGGTTCGCCGAATGGGACGTCGCGCGCGCCGACGACGTGGTCGAGCTCCCGGCGGAGCTCGACGGCGTGCCGTTCCCCGGCGAGGCGCTGGCCTGTGCCGTGAACGTCGTCCGCCGGGCCGCGATCCTGCCCGGCGACCGGGTCGCGGTGGTCGGGATGGGCTTCCTCGGCACCGCCGTCGCGCGAATCGCCGGCGAGGTGACGGAGGTGCGGCGCGAGACGGTCGTCGACGGCGAGTTCGACGTCGTCGTGGAGGCGGCCGGGACGCAGTCGGCGCTCGACACGGCGTCGCGGCTCGTCGCGACCGGCGGCCGACTCGTCGTCGCCGGCTTCCACCAGGACGGCCCGCGAAGCGTCGACATGCAGAGCTGGAACTGGCGCGGGATCGACGTCGTGAACGCACACGAGCGCGACCCGCGGGCGTACGTGCGCGGCCTGCGGGAGGCGGTCGAGCTCGCCCGCAGCGGGCGCCTCGACGTCGAGGCGCTCGTCACCCACCGGCTCCCGCTCGAGCGGCTGGACGAGGCGCTCGAGCTCGCCCGTGCGCGCCCGGCGGGCTTCCTCAAGGCGGTCGTGTGCCCGTAGCGACCCTGCCGCGGCTCGGGTTCCTGGGGGTCGGCTGGATCGGCCGGAGCCGGCTGCAGGCGATCGAGGAAGCGGGCGCCGGCCTCGCCGTGGCGGTCGCCGACCCGGCGGTCGACGGCGCGCTCGGCTCGTACGACGAGCTCCTCGAGCACGAGCTCGACGGCGTCGTGATCGCCACACCGAGCGCCCTCCATGCCGAGCAGGCGATCGCGGCCCTCGAGCGGGGCCTGCCGGTGTTCGTCCAGAAGCCGCTCGGGCGCAGCGCCGCCGAGGCGCGCGCGGTGGTCGCCGCGGCGGCCGGCGCCGACGTGCCGCTCGGCGTCGACCTCTCGTACCGGCACGCCGAGGCGTTCGCCGCGGCACGCGAGCTCGTCCGCTCCGGCGAGCTCGGAGAGGTGTACGCGGCGGAGCTCGTCTTCCACAACGCGTACGGCCCCGACAAGCCGTGGTTCCGCGACCCGGCGCTCGCGGGCGGCGGGTGCGTCATCGACCTCGGGATCCACCTCGTCGACCTCGCCGTCTGGACGCTCGACCTCGATCCGCGCGAGGTGCGGGCGCGGCTCCGCGGCGAGCCCGTGGAGACATGGGCGACGGCTGAGCTCGACCACGTGCGCGTCGCGTGCTCGTGGGACCTGCACGCGGGGCGCGACGCGTGGATCGAAGCGACGTTCTTCGGGTCGGCGGCGAGCGTGCGGGTCGCGAACGTCGACGGCTCGTTCTACGACTTCCGCTGCGACCTCCTGCGCGGCACCGGCTCCGAGGCGCTGGTCGTGCCGCCCGACGCGTGGCCGGGGCGGGCCGCCGTGGCCTGGGCGCGCCGCGTCGCCGCCGGCGACGGCTTCGACGCAGCCGAGGCGGCCGAGCTGGTCCGCGTCGCCGAGATCCTCGACCGCATCTACGGCCGGTGAAGGTGCTGATGACAGCCGACGCGGTCGGCGGTGTGTGGACGTACGCCGCCGAGCTCGCCGGCGCGCTCGACGCCGAGGTCGTGATCGCCACGATGGGACCGCCCCCCGCCGACCGCGGGCCGAACGTGCTCGTGTCGACGTACGCGCTCGAATGGGAGGACGACCCGTGGGACGACGTCGACCGCGCCGGCGCCTGGCTTCTCGAGCTCGAGGAGGAGCTCCAGCCGGATCTCGTCCACCTGAACGGGTACGCGCACGGGTCGCTGCCGTGGCGCGCGCCGGTGGTGGTCGCGGCGCACTCGGACGTGGTGTCGTGGTGGTGGGCCGTGCACGGGACCCCGCCGCCCGAGCGCTACGACGCGTACCGGTCCGCGGTCGAGGCCGGTCTCCGCGCCGCCGACGTCGTCGTCGCGCCGACGCGTGCGGTCCTGGAGGACCTCGCCCGGCACTACCGGCTGTGCCGCGAGCAGGTCGTCGTGCCGAACGGGAGCTCGTTCGTGCCGGCTCTCGCCGCGAAGGAGCCGTTCGTCGTCGCGCTCGGCAGGTTCTGGGACGCGGCGAAGAACGTCGCGGCGCTCGAGCGTGCGCGGCAGCGGTGCCCGTGGCCGATCGTGACCGCAGGGGCCGGCACGGCGATCGGGCGCCTCGACCGCGGCCAGGTCCGGGCGCTGCTCGCGCGCGCCGGCGTCTTCGCCTCCCCCGCCCGCTACGAGCCGTTCGGGCTCGGGGTGCTCGAGGCGGCCCGGTCGGGCTGCGCGCTCGTCCTCGGCGACCTGCCGAGCCTGCGCGAGGTCTGGGGCGGCGCGGCGCTCTTCGCGCCGCCGGACGACGACGACGCGCTCGCCTCGGCGCTTCGCCTCGTGACGCGCGACGAGGAGCTCCGCCTCGAGCTCGCGGAGCGGGCGCGCCGCCGGGCGGGGCTCTACACCGCCGAGCGCATGGCGGCGGGGTACACGAAGGTCTACGAGCACGCGCTCGCGGCGGTGGCGGCGTGAAGCTCGTCTTCTTCGTCCACTCGCTCGCGAGCTGCTGGAACCACGGCAACGCCCACTTCCTCCGCGGCGTCGTCCGCGAGCTCCGCGAGGCGGGCCACGAGGTCGACGTCTGGGAGCCCGAGGACGGGTGGTCGCGCGCGAACCTCGCGAAGGAGCAGGGACGGGCTGTCGCCGACGAGCTCGCCGCGGCGTTCCCGAGCCGGGTCTACGGCCGCGACCTCGACGTCGACGCCGCCGTCGCCGGCGCCGACGCGGCGATCGTCCACGAGTGGAACGAGCCGTGGCTCGTCGGCGCGGTCGGCGCGGCCGGGGCGCCGGCGCTCTTCCACGACACGCACCACCGCGCCGTGACGCGCCCTGAGGAGATGGAGCGGTACGACCTGTCCGGGTACGCGGGCGTGCTCGCGTTCGGGTCGGCGATCGCCGAGGTGTACCGGGAGCGCGGATGGCACGACCGCGTCTGGGCGTGGCACGAGGCGGCCGACCACCGGCTGTTCCGCCCGCTCGACCGGGAGCCCGGCCGCGACCTCGTGTGGATCGGCAACTGGGGCGACGGCGAACGGAGCGCGGAGCTCCGCGAGTACCTGCTCGAGCCCGTGCGCCGGCTGAGGCTCACCGGCACGGTGCACGGCGTCCGCTACCCCGCGGAGGGCCTCGCCGCCGTCTCCGCCGCCGGCCTCGACCATCGCGGCTGGATCGCGAACCACCGCGTCCCCGAGGTCTTCGCCGCGCACCGGGCGACCGTCCACGTGCCGCGGCGGCCGTACGTGGAGGCCCTCCCCGGCATCCCCACGATCCGCGTGTTCGAGGCGCTCGCGTGCGGGATCCCGCTCGTCTCGGCGCCGTGGGACGACGCCGAGGGGCTCTTCCGCGACGGCGACTTCCTCTGGGCGCGGAACGGCGCCGAGGTGCGCGACGCGCTGCGCGCTGCGGTCGCAGACCGCTCTCTCGGCGCGCAGGGGCGCGAGACCGTCCTCGCCCGCCACACGTGCGCGCACCGCGTCCGCGAGCTGACCGCGATCCTCGCCGAGCTGGGCATCCACGACGACGCGGTGATCGCCGCGTGAGGATCGCCTGGTTCGGATCGTCGCTCGTGTCGTCGTACTGGAACGGCGCGGCGACGTACTACCGCGGCCTCGTCCGGGCGCTCGCGCAGCGGGGCCACACCGTGACGTTCTACGAGCCCGACGCGTACGACCGGCAGGCGCACCGCGACATCGACGACCCGCCCTGGGCGGACGTCGTGGTGTGGGAGCCGACGGAGGCGCACGCCCGGCGGCTCGTCCGCCGGGCGGGGGGCGCCGACCTCGTCGTCAAGGCGAGCGGCGTCGGCGTGCTCGACGACGTCCTCGAGGACGCGGTCGCGGCCCTCGACGGGCCGGCGCGCGTCTTCTGGGACGTCGACGCGCCGGCGACGCTCTCGGCCGCCGACGCACGGTTCGCCGCGCTCGTGCCCCGGTTCGACCTCGTGCTCACCTACGGCGGCGGCGACCCCGTGGTCGAGCGGTACCTCGAGCTCGGCGCGCGCGGGTGCGTCCCCGTCTACAACGCGCTCGACCCCGACACCCACCATCCGGCCGCTCCGGACGCCCGGTTCGAGGGCGACCTCGCGTTCCTCGGAAACCGCCTGCCCGACCGCGAGGCACGGG
The DNA here is from genome assembly GCA_036403195.1 of Gaiellaceae bacterium. Taxonomy (GTDB): domain Bacteria; phylum Actinomycetota; class Thermoleophilia; order Gaiellales; family Gaiellaceae; genus PALSA-600. Next base: position 9,418 of record DASWRL010000002.1, on the reverse strand, counting down.
TCGAGGAGCTCTTCCTCCGCGCCGCGGAGCTCGCCCCGGGACGCACCTTCGTCTTCGGAGGCTCGGGGTGGGGCGACAAGCGGCTGCCGGGCAACGTTCGCTACGTCGGCCACGTCGGCACACGCGACCACAACGCGTTCAACACGACGCCGCTCGCCGTCCTCAACGTGACCCGCGACTCGATGGTCGCGAACGGCTGGTCGCCCCCGACGCGCGTGTTCGAGGCGGCGGGCGCGGGCGCCTGCCTCGTCACCGATTCCTGGCGCGGCATCGACGAGTTCCTCGAGCCGGGCGCCGAGGTCCTCGTCGCCGAGGACGGACGCGACGTCGCGCGCCACCTCGAGGCGCTCACGCGGGAGGCCGCCGCTCGCATCGGCGCGGCGGCGCGCGAGCGCGTCCTGCGCGACCACACGTACGCCCAGCGGGCCGAGCAGGTCGAGGCGATCCTCGGGGTCGCGGCGTGAAGACGGTCTGGCTCGGCCTCTCGATCACCTCGTCGTGGGGAAACGGCCACGCGACGAACTACCGGGGCCTGCTTCCGGCGCTCGCCCGGCGCGGGCACGACGTGCTGTTCCTCGAGCGCGACGTCCCCTGGTACGCGGCGAACCGCGACTTCGACGCGCCATTCGTCCGGCTCTACCAGGGAGTCGACGAGCTGGCGCGCTTCGCCGACGACGTGCGCCGGGCGGATCTCGTCGTGGTCGGCTCGTACGTGCCGGACGGCTGCGAGGTCGCCGAGTGGGTGCTCGCGGAGGCGGAGGGCGTGACCGCGTTCTGGGACATCGACACGCCCGTCACCGCCGCGAAGCTCGCGCGGGGCGACCACGAGTACCTCTCCCCCGACCTCGTGCCGCGCTTCGACCTCTACCTGTCGTTCACCGGCGGCCCGTTCCTCGAGACGCTCGGCGCGCGGCGCCCGACGCCGTTCTACTGCGTCGCCGACACGACGCTGTACCGGCCGCTCGACGTGCCGAGCCGCTGGGAGCTCGGCTACCTCGGGACGTACTCGGACGACCGCCAGCCGAAGGTCGACGAGCTCCTGGTCGGGCCGGCGCAGGCCCGGCCGGACCGGGCGTTCGCGGTCGCCGGGCCGCAGTACCCGGAGTCGATCGCCTGGCCGGCGAACGTCGAGCGGTTCGAGAGCCTCGCGCCGCCGGACCACCCGGCGTTCTACGCGGCGCAGCGGTTCACGCTCAATGTGACGCGAGCCGACATGGTCGCCGCCGGATGGTCGCCGAGCGTCCGGCTGTTCGAGGCGGCGGCGTGCGGCGTCCCGGTCGTCACGGACTGGTGGGACGGGCTGGACGCCTTCTTCGAGCCCGGGCTCGAGATCCTGGTCGCGGAGAGCGGCGACGACGTCCTCCGCCACCTTCGGGAGGGCGACCCGCGCGTCGGTGCGCGCGCCCGTGGGCGCGTGCTCGCCGAGCACACCGCGGACCACCGGGCAGCCGAGCTCGAGCGTCACGTTTCCCGTGTGCGGGAAGAGGTGCGCGCATGACGCTGCAGTCGGCCGCGACGCACGACTCGGAGATCGCGGCACTCGGGCCGTGGTTCCACAACCTGCACCTGCCGGACGGGCGTGAGACGGCGCCCGACCACCCGCTCGGCGACTTCCCCTCGTTCAAGTGGCGGGACGTCGAGCCGTACATCCCGCACGACCTGTCCGGCTGGACGGCCCTCGACATCGGCTGCAACGCCGGGTTCTACTCGTTCGAACTGGCGCGCCGCGGCGCGCTCGTGACAGGCCTCGAGATCGACGGCCACTACCTCCGCCAGGCTCGCTGGGCCGCGGGGCGGTTCGGCCTCGAGGGCTCGGTCGAGCTCCGGCAGGGAACGGTCTACGACCTGGTCGACGCCGGCGAACGCTGGGACCTGGTGCTCTTCATGGGCGTCCTGTACCACCTCCGCCATCCGCTCCTCGCTCTCGACGCGGTCGCGGCGGCCACCGGGCGGCTGCTCGTCCTGCAGACGCTGACGATGCCGGGTGACGCGCGCGTCGACGCGCCGGCGGACCTCGACATCGACGAGCGCGACCGACTGCTCGCGCCGGGGTGGCCGGCGATGGCGTTCATCGAGCGCAAGCTCGCGGACGACGAGACGAACTGGTGGGCGCCGAACGCAGCGTGTGTCGAGGCGATGGCGCGCTCCGCCGGGCTCCGGATCGACGCGCACCCGGCGCACGAGATCTGGATCTGCAGCCCGACGTGCGCCTGATCCGCCGCATCGCGCTTCGGACGCCGGAGATCGTCGGCTCGCCGCGCGCCTTCTTCGCGGCGATCGTCCTCGCGGCGTTGTGGCTCGTCGTGGGGCCGTTCGTCGGCTTCGACGACACATGGCTGCTGTGGCCGTCGGCGATCGCGTCCGTCGTCACGTTCCTGATCGTTTTCAGCCTGCAGTACACGCAGAACCGCGACACGCGCGCGATCCAGCTCAAGCTCGACGAGATCCTGCGCGGGACCGCCGACGCGCGAACGCAGCTCGTGAAGCTCGAGCGGATGTCGGACGAGGAGCTCGCGCAGGTCGAGCAGGAGATCCTCGAGCTGCGCGAGCAGGAAGAGGGCCGCTAGCCGGCCGCGTCAGCCGTTGCCGTTCGCGCTGCCGCGGTCGACGAGCTTGTTGAAGCGGCTCTCCCCCTCGTCCTGGTAGAGGAACGCGAGGTTGTTGTCGTCGAACGCCTCGAACCAGTCGTCCCAGGGGATCTCCTCGAGCCCCTCGTCCGGGTCGCGGAAGTCGATCCGCAGGATGCCGGGATCGCCGTTGCCGCCCGTCTCGGTGACGCGGGCGGGGCGTCCGCCGCGGGACTCGACCCAGCGGCGGATCTCGTCGTGGTCGGTCGTGGTCTTCGCTTCTGCCATGGCGGTGAGATGCCCCTGCGGCCGGACGTCAAACGACGGCGGCGATGCTCTGCCTGCCGTGCAGCAGCGGCTCGGCCACGTCGCCGAGCTCGTGCACGCGCGCACGGACGACCGGCGGCGTGAGCGCCGCCGGATCGAGCGACTCCCGCACCTCGTCCCACAGGAGCGGCGTGGCCACGGCGGCCGCCGGCACCGGACGGATCGAGTACGGCGCCACGATCTGCTGGCCGTGGCCGTTCATCTTCACGTCCACCGCAACGCGACGCGCACCGACACGGCGCAGCGTCTCCGCCATCACGCGGGCGAACGCGCGCGCGTCCTCGTAGGTGTGGCGGCGGGCGATCGGCACGCGCACGTGCATCCCGTCGCCGCCCGTGGTCATGGGCACGGAGTCGAGGCCGAGCGCGCGGAGGGCCTCGTGGAGGAGGAGCGCGGCCTCGACGACCGCGCCGAACCCGGCGCCGCGAGGGTCGAGGTCGAGCAGCACGACGTCGGGCCTGTCGGGCCGGTCGATCCGCGACGTCCACACGTGCAGGTCGATCGCGCCGTAGTCGACCGCCCAGAGGAGCGTCCGGCGGTCGCGCACGACGACGTAGTCGACGAGCGCGCCGCCGCGCGACCGGGCGGGCTGCGGCGCGGTCGGGACCCACGTCGGGGCGTCGGGCGGCTTGTCCTTCAGCCACCGGAACGGCGACCGAGGCCCGTTGTAGTGCTGCTTGATCGTGAACGGCCGGTCGCGGACGTGCGGCAGGACGACCGGCGCCAGCTCGTCGTAGTAGGCGACCGCGTCGGCCTTGCGCAGCCCGAGCTCGGGCCACCAGAGCTGGTCGGGATGACGGATCACGCCGGAGAGGTTCCCGCTCGCGGCTTTCTACCGACGAGGCGCGTTCGGCGGCGACCGACCGTACCCCGGATGGGTGAACCTGCCGAACGGCTCCTCCAGGTGCGGCGATCTACGGATGCCCGTCGGCGACGGCCCGTGCCTATGCGACCCATGCTCGTACGCTCCGGACTCGCCGCACCATCGATGTTCGCCGCCGCCGGTGCGGCGCTCGTGGCCGTCTACCTGGCGCTGCGGGCGTCGCCCTACGCGGGTGCGCTCCTCTACGAGGCGTGCAGCATCGGCGCGGTCGCCGCCGTCGCGTGGTCGGTGCGGCGGCGGCTCAGCACCCGGTCGCGCGCGTGGCCGGTGCTCGCCGCCGCCGTGGCCGCGTTCGCCGTCGGCGACCTCCTCTGGACGCTCGAGGACGTCCTCGGCGTGGCGCTGCCGTCGCCGTACCTCGTCGACGCCGCCTACCTCGCAACGTATCCGCTCTTCGCGTGGGCGCTGCTCGCCTTCTCTGCGCGCCGCCGCGAGCCGATCGAGACGACGGTGCGCCAGGCGCTCGACGCGGCCGTCCTCTTCATCGCCGCGTTCTGCCCGACGTGGTTCCTCCTGATCGACCCGATCGTCGACCGGCGGCACCTCGGCGGCAGCGAGCTCGTGCTGACGATCGCGTATCCGACGTGCGACCTCGCAGTCCTCGCGCTCGCGGCGCGCTTCGCCTTCAGCTCCGGCCGGTTCCCGCCGGCGTACCGGCTGCTGACGGCCGGCTTCTTCGTCATGTTCGTCGGCGACCTGATGTGGCGCGTCGGGCTCTCCGACGGCAGCTATGTCCCGTCCTCGTGGATCAACGCGCTCTTCATGGGCGGGTACGTCCTCTGGGGGACGGCGGCGCTGCACCCGTCCGCCGTCGAGATCGACCGCTTCGGGGTCGACGCCGCCGCGGCGCGACCGCGTGCGGCGTGGCGGCGCCTGCTCCTCCTCGTCCTGGCCGTGTCCGTTCCGGCCGCGGTGCTCGTCGTCTCGCGACGGAACGTGGACGACGCGACCGACATCGCCGTGTTCGCGATGACCGTGCTGCTGCTGCCGCTCCTCAGCCTCGCGCGCGTCGGCGACATGCTCCGCGCCCTGCACGAGCTCGCCGCGGACCTCGACGCGGTGATTGCGGCGTCGCCCGTCGCGATGTGCGTCGTCGACCGGGAAGGTGTCGTCCAGCTCTGGAACGGCGCCGCGGAACAGACGTCGGGATACGCCGCCGCCGAGGTCGTGGGCCACCCGCCGCCGGTGGTCGCGGCAGACGATCCCGGCCGGGTCGCCGCCGTCTACGCCGACGCCCTGCGCGGAATCGCGCAGGAGCAGACGGAGGTCCGCCTCCTCGACCGTGACGGCAAGCCGATCGAGCTGCGCGTCTCGACGGCGCCGCTCCGGACGGGCGACGGCCGCATCGTCGCCCTGTTCGAAGATGTGACCGAGCGCCGGCGCCAGGAGCGGACGATCGCGTATCTCGCGAACCACGACCCCCTCACCGGCCTCCCGAACAGACGCGCGTTCGAGCGCCTGCTCGCAGACGCGGCGGTCGACGCGGCAAGCCGGCGCCGCCACCTGATCCTCGTCGACGTCGACGACTTCAAGTCTGTGAACGACACCGCCGGCCACCCCGCCGGCGACCGGATGCTGCGCGAGCTCGCGCGGTTGCTGCAGCGCACGATCCGCGCGGACGGCGTCGTCTCGCGGCTCTCCGGAGACGAATTCGCCGTCCTGCTCGGCGATGCGTCGGCCGCCGCGGCCACCGCGGTCGCGAACCGCATCGTCGCGGCGGCGCGCGACTACCGCCTGCGCCTCGAGGATCGCGTACTCGACGTCACGGTGAGCGCCGGCATCTATCCGCTCGAGCCGGGGGAGCGGAGCGAGATCGCGCTCCGCCGCGCCGACGAGGCGCTCTACCGAGCGAAGGCGCACGGCAGGAACCGCGCAGAGCGCTGGCACTCGGACCCGATGCGCGCAGTCGCGAGCTCGCGGAGGTGGTCGCCGATCATCAAGGACGCACTCGCCGACGACCGGCTCGAGCCGTACGCCCAGCCGATCGTGGCGCTGGCCGACGAGCAGCCCGTCTACTACGAGCTGCTCTGCCGCCTCCGGCTCACCGACGGCTCTCCGGTCGACACAGCCGAGTGGATCGAGGCGGCGGAGCGGCTCGGGCTGATGCCGGCGGTCGACGCGCGCATGCTCGAGAAGGCGCGGACGCTCCTCACCGCGCAGCCGGCGCTCCGCCTCTTCGTGAACATCAGCCCGAGCAGCTTCGACGACTCCGACCTGCTCGGGCTGCTCGAGCGCACCCTCGCGGGCCTCCCGCCGCACGCTCTCGGGATCGAGATCACCGAGCACACTACGCTGAGCGACCTCGAGCGGTCGTCTGCGACGCTCGACCGCCTCCGCCGGCTCGGCGCTCTCGTCGCGATCGACGACTTCGGCCTCGGCTTCACGTCCTTTTCGGAGCTCGCGACGCTCCCCTGCGACATCGTCAAGATCCCGGCGAGCTTCTCGCCGACCGGCGGCGACTCGACCGACTCGAGTGTGATCGCAGGCGCGATCACGTCCGTCGCCCATTGCTACGGAAAGCAGGTCGTCGTCGAGGGCGTCGAAACGGCCGCGAGCGCCGGGCAGGCGAAGCTCCTGCGGATCGAGTACGCACAGGGCTGGCACTACGGCCGCCCCGCTCCCGTCGCCGAGGTCGCCGCGCGGCGCGCCGGCTCGCGCGGAGGCTAGGCCGGAGGCGCGACCGCGACGGTGCGCGACGTGCCGAGCCGCCTGCCGTGCGCGTCCAGCGCGTCGGCCGCGACGTAGTCGGCCGACGCCCGCAGCGTGATCGCCGTCTCGAACCCGCGGCGCCTGCTCGTGTGCAGCGGGCGCAGGCGGTGCGGCGCCGCGCCGCCGCGGAGGTGCCACTGCGTCACCTCGGTGGCGCCGTTCCAGCTCGCACGGACCGTGAGGGTGCCGTCGGCGCCACGCTGTGCCGCGACGGCGGGGCGCGTCGCGGGTCGGCCGGACCACGCGAACCGCCGCGCGCGGTAGGAGACGCTGCCGTCGGCGAACGCCGCGTCGTAGCGGACGGACCCGTCCGGGCGGAACTCGCTGAACGCGCCTGCCGTCCCCCACCCGACGAAGACGCCGCCGTCGTCCAGCTGCTGCACGTCGCCGAGCGCGATCGCGAGCCGCGGCACGGGGGACGCGTACGTCGCCACGAGGGTCGCAGTCATCGCCTTCTCGTCGAGCGCGAGGCGGAGCGCGCGTGACGCGGGCTCGACGGCCTCCGCGCCGGGGCCGCTCGCGCCGTTGTCGAACACGGTCAGCGTCCCGTCCGGGTGCATGCGGGCGTCGTGCTGGAAGTTGAACGCCACGTCCGGCCCGACGGCGAAGTCGCTCCGCTTGCCGCCGAGCCGCCACAGGATCGCGCCGGTCCGGCGATGGAGCTTGTACACCGTCGAGGTGTGCCGCGCGGAGACGACCAGGTGCCGGTCGCGCGGGTCGACGCCGATCGAGTTCAGGTGGAAGTAGTCGACGTTCCCGGCGGGCGTGACCTCCGCGCGGTACGACTCGGAGACCGGCACGTGGTCGAGGCTGTGCCACTCGAGGAGCACGCGCTTCGAGTCGAGGTCGAGCTCCTGGACGATTCCCTCGACGACGGGTACGCCGGCCGACGCGGCGCCGCCGGGAACCTGGTCGTAGATCGACAGCAGCGCCGTGTCGCGCGTCGTGATCAGGAACTCGTGCAGGTCGCCGGCGTAGCCGTGCCCGGCGTGCACCCGGTGCAGCTCGCGATACGCGGAGTCGTAGATCACCCAGCTGCCGCCGTAGGTCGATCCCGCCTTCCCCTCGTACCACGTGAGCACGTGGCGGCCGCGGTACCGCTGCACCTGGAAGTTGTGCGCGACGACGGTCGACAGCGGCAGGAACCACACCGGCTCGCCGGCGCCGTCGAGGATCAGCGGGCCGTAGCGTCCGGCGGGGGGAGCCGCGCCGCCGAAGCCGAACGGCGCGACGAAGATCAACCCGTCCGCAGCGTCCGCGGCGGCCGGCACCTGCACGGCGACGGGCGGCGGGTCGAACTGCGGCTGCGTCACGAAGCGGCCGGAGGCCGCGGCGCTCGCCCCCGCGGGACGCGGCGGTCGTGCCAGGAGCGCGCCTACCGCTGCCGCCGCGACGCCGACGAAGCGGCGGCGCGTGAATACAATCGAACGTGACGCGGCCACGACGCGAACGGCGACTACGTCTCGCCGAGGTACGTCTTTCGCACCTGGTGCACTTGGCTCTACGACTGCCTTTGCGGGGCATGTGCCCCAGCTTGCGCACCAGTCGCGACGGCTAGGTAGCGGTCGACGAGCGCCGCCGCATCGCTTTCGTTGCCCGGCATCAGATGGCCGTAGCGGTCAAACGTAATCGCGATCGAACCATGTCCCATGTAAGTCGACAGTGCCTTAGCGTTCACGCCGGCGGCGATGAGGATCGACGCGCATGTGTGTCGGGCTTCATGGTAACCGTAGACCGGCAATTGGGCCTCCGTCCACGTTCTGGCGGCCCGGTCGCGGATGGTCTCCGTGCGGAACGGGCGGCCGTCGCGGCCGAAGAACAAGCCGCCTCTCTCGCCGCGTCTCAGGCGGTGCGCGGCCAGATGTGCACGGAGCGCTGCGACGATCGGCACCTTCCTCTCCCCCGCGCGGCTCTTCGGCGCGATCGGCCCCGCGTACTTGTCCCAGGAGCGGCGAACGTGGATCACGCCGGCGTCGAGGTCGATGTCTTCGTCCTCCAGCGCCTGCAGCTCGCCAAGCCTAAGACCCGCGTAGAACGCCGTAGCCCAAATCGGCTTGTCCGAATCGGGCAGCGCCGCGATCAACGCCGCGGCGTCGGCGGGCGATGCGATGCGGTCGCGGACACCGCGAACGGCAGGCATCTCAAGCCCGAGCGTCGGGTTGATCGACACGGTACGGCCGACTTCACGGCGGTAGAGGACGCGCACCGGCATGATCGCGTTCCGGACAGTCGAGGCGTCGCAGCCCCGAGCAACCAACCGGTCGACGAGGTCTTGCAAGTCGAGCCGGGTGATCGCCGAGAGGCGTGCGGCACCAAGTTCGTCGAGGATGTACAGCCTCATGTACCGCTCGTATCCGCGCAGGGCGGACGGCTTGTATTCGTCGCCGCCTCTCTTGCGGAATGTGCCGGTGCGGGCGTTCTCAAGCCATGCCTCCCACGCTTCCCTCACCGTCGTCTGTGACGGTGCCCGCATCAGCCCTTTCCGCACTGAGGAGGACGCGTCGTTGCGCCACCCCTTCGCCTCGGACTGGTTCGTGAACGTGCGGTAGATCTTCTTGCCGTCGCGGACGCTCCACACCCACGCTTCGTAGGCGGGCGTGCACGGCTTCCCGCAGGCCCCTCCCAGGCGGGAGGGGCACTGACGGTGATGCCGTGTCCTGATACCGGGCGTTGGTCTAGCCATCCGAGCTTGCCTTCTGCTCGTCGGCGAACGCGACCATCGTTTCGTGGACTTCGTCGATCGTCGCGTCGCCGGCCGTCACGATCTGCTGAATCGTCGAGTCGATCGCCATGCCGGCGTCCGCAAGAACGACGGCAGCCGCGTCGAGGGCGATGGCGCTCTGGTCGAGGTCGTTCGCAACCTGTTGCAGATCGAACAGCTGCTCTCGCGTCACGACGTACCCGGCGGTGCGAGCTCCCAGCTTCTCCCGCA
>DASWRL010000001.1:0-24907 GCA_036403195.1 Gaiellaceae bacterium | reverse complement strand
ACGGCAGACTCCCATTATCCGCCAGTTCCTGGACCAACGCAGCCTGGCCGAAGGCGGGGCCGGCGGGGTGACATCGAGGAAGAGGCCTTCGTGACCGAAAAGCCCTCCCGGGCCGAGGAAGCCCGCGCGTTCGGATTCGAGACGCGGCAGCTGCACGCCGGGCAGCGCCCCGACCCGAACACGGGGGCCCGGGCGGTGCCGATCTTCCAGACCTCCAGTTACGTGTTCGAGGACCCGGAGTCGGCCGCCGCCTACTTCAACCTGCAGGAGTACGGCAACACCTACTCGCGGATCATGAACCCGACTGTCGCGGTCTTCGAGGAGCGGGTGGCGAACCTCGAGGGCGGCGCCGGCGCCGTGGCGTTCGCCAGCGGGATCGCCGCTCAGGCGGCCGCGCTCTTCACGCTCCTCGACCCCGGCGACCACGTGGTGTCCTCGGCAGCGCTGTACGGGGGCTCCGTCAACCAGTTCAAGCATCTGCTGCGCAAGCTCAACGTCGAGCTGACGTGGGTCGATCCTTCCGATCCGGACGCGTGGGCGGACGCGGTGCGCCCGAACACGAAGGCGTTCTTCGCCGAGACGATCGGCAACCCCGCCGGCGACGTGCTGGACATCGAGATGGTCGCGACGCTCGCGCACGACCACGAGTTGCCGCTGATCGTCGACAACACGTTCGCGACGCCGTATCTCTCCCGTCCGATCGAATGGGGCGCCGACATCGTGATCCACTCGGCGACGAAGTTCCTCGGCGGGCACGGAACGAGCATCGGCGGGGTGGTCGTCGAGGCGGGCACGTTCAACTGGTCGAACGGCCGCTTCCCGGTGGTCGCGAACCCTTCGCCCGCCTACCACGGCCTGCAGTTCCACGAGACCTTCGGCATGTACGGCTACCTGATGAAGCTGCGGGCCGAGACGCTGCGCGATCTCGGAGGCGCGCTGTCGCCGTTCAACGCATTCCTCTTCCTGCAGGGGATCGAGACGCTGTCGCTTCGGATGGAACGCCACGTCGAGAACGCGCGCGCCGTCGCCGAGTTCCTCGAGGCGCACGAGCGCGCGTCGAACGTCACCTACCCCGGGCTGCCCGGAAGCCGCTATCGGTCGCTCGTCGAGAAGTACCTGCCGCGCGGCGCGGGCGCCGTCTTCTCGTTCGACTGCGCGGGCGGACGCGCCGGCGGCCAGGCCTTCATCGGCGGGCTGACCCTCTGGTCGCATCTGGCGAACGTCGGCGATGCGAAGAGCCTCGTCATCCACCCGGCGAGCACGACGCACCGCCAGTTGAGCGAGGCCGAGCTCGAGGCGGCCGGCGTGGGTCCCGGGACGATCCGCCTCTCGGTCGGCACGGAGTCCGTCGACGATCTGATCTGGGACCTCGAGCAGGGGCTCGCGCGCGTCCGATGACGGACCTCCGGCGCTACCAGGACCCCTTCACCATCCAGCGCGTGCTCCACGGTGCGCGGACGATCGCGGTCGTCGGGCTCTCGAGCAACGAGCTGCGGGCGAGCAACTTCGTCGGCTACTACCTCAAGCGGCACGGCTACCGGGTGATCCCCGTCAACCCGCGTGAGACGCACGTGCTCGAAGAAGAGAGCGTCCCGACGCTCGCCGACGTGCCCATCCCCGTCGACATCGTCAACGTGTTCCGCGTCGCCGACGCGGTGCCGGAGATCGCGCGTGAGGCGGTCGCGATCGGCGCCGGCGCGATGTGGTGTCAGTTCGGCGTGGTCAACGAGCACGGAGCGCAGATCGCCGAGAGCGGAGGTGTCACCGTCGTCATGGACCGCTGCCTGAAGGTGGAGCACGCCCGCTACCTCGGCCGCATGCACTGGCTCGGCTTCAACACCGGCCGCATCACCTCCGTTCGCGGCGGGCTTCAGTAGCGCCCGCGCGGGCGCCCACGCTTCTTCTAGAGTCGGGGCTACGGGACCCACGCCTGGCGGTGCGGGTCTTGGCCGCGAATGGCGGGAGCGGAGCTGGTCCTCGGCGGCCGGCAGACGAACCCCTGGGACCCAGACGTTCTCGAGGAGGCTCCCGTGCAGCACAGGCGCGTTCCAGTCGGTCGGCAGGCGCGGGTGGTCGATGCCGCCCGTGCCTAGCCAGTCGGGGGCGAGCTCGCCCGCGACGGCGATCGCGACCGCGATCACCCGCATGCACCGCGACCACTACGGCCGCGGGGCGACGAGAGCGCGGACGATCATCCACGGCGACGTCGTCGCGGTCGTGATGGAGGACATCTACACGCCCGTCGAGCGGACGCTCCTCGACGCCGGGAAGGAAGAAACCGTCCGCACCACCCGGCACGAGTTCCAGATGGCGATGCGGACGACCTTCAGCGACGCCGTCGAGCAGGTGATGGGCCGGAGGGTGATCGCCTTCATGTCACAGGTCCACTTCAACCCCGACATGGGGGTCGAGCTCTTCGTCCTCGCTCCTGCGGCGGCAGACGAGCCGGAGACCGTCGAGGAAGCCGAGTAGCCGCCGAACGCCGCGCGGGGCCGCTCCGCACTAGGATCGGCTGCCGGTGTGCCCGCGCCTCCCCGCCCTGCTCGCCGATCCGCCGCCGGGTGCCCGCCGCTCGTGGCTGACGGGCGGGTGGGTCTTCGACGGCACGGGCAGCGAGCGTCGTCGTGCCTCGGTCCTCGTCGAGGACGGGCGGATCGCGCTCGTCGCCGACGGCGACGAGCCCGCGCCGGAGGGCGCCGAGACGATCGACCTCGGCGGCGGCACGCTCCTCCCGGGGATCGTCGATGCGCACGCCCACGTCGGCTTCTCCTTCGACACGCCGGCACCGGAACACGGCGCCGAGCCGCTGCACCCCGGGACGGCGGCGCACTTCCTCGCGGCCGAGCTGCGTGAGGTGCTCCGGATGGGGATCACCACCATCCGCGACGTCGGCTCCTACGGCGACGTCGTCGTCGAGGCGCGACAGGCGATGCGCTACGGCGCGTTCCGTGGCCCGCGCGTCCTGACCTGCGGCCGGATCGTATCCCCCACCTCGCCCGGCGGACGCTTCTTCGCCGGGATGTACCGCGAGGCCGACGGCGCCGACGACGTCCGCCGCGCCGTACGCGAGCAGATCCGGTACGGCGCCGACTTCATCAAGGTGATGACGACCGGCGCCCGCAGCGTCGAGCTCGAGGATCCCGATCCGGCGCAGATCACGCGTGACGAGCTGGCTGCGCTCGTCGAGGAGGCACACCGGCTCGGCTACCGGACGGCCGCGCACTGCGAGGGTCTCCCCGGGACAGAGCTGGCGGTCGAGGCGGGCATCGACACGATCGAGCACGGCATGTACCTCCACCGCCGCCCGGACCTGCTCGAGCGGATGGCGGCGAACGACCAGGTGCTCGTGCCGACGCTCTCCTTCCTCTACTACACGGCCACGGACGGCGAGTGGACGCCGATCCTCACCGAGCTCGGCCGGCGGAACGTCGACGAGGCACGGGCGACAGTCGCCGCTGCCCACGCGGCGGGCGTGCGGCTCGCGATGGGGTTCGACCATCGGCCGCTGCACGACGCGAGCCGCGAGCTGATCCGCATGGTCGACGCCGGGCTGCCGGCCTCCGACGCGCTCGCGGCGGCGACCTCCGGCGGCGCGCACGCGCTCGGCCTGGACGAGCACATCGGGACGATCGAGACGGGGAAGCTCGCCGACCTCGTGGTCGTCGGCGGAGACCCGCTGGCCGAGCCGTCGCTCCTCTGCGACCGGAGTCGCATCCGGGTCGTGCTCCGCACGGGCGAGCCCGTCACCACCTAGCGTTTCGTCAGCATGGCTCGCGGCACGAACCCGGCGTGCGCTCGCTGCTGCCGCTGCTCCTCCTGATCGTCGTCGGCGCCGCCTGCGGCGCGAAGACGACCGCGCACACGACGACGGTCGCGCCGCGCCCGACGCCGGCGTTCACCCAGGCCGTCGTGAGCTCGAACTGGTCCGGGTACGTCGCGCGCCGCACGCAGGGCGGCGGGTTCGACCGCGCGTCCGGCTCCTGGACGATGCCGGCGATCAGCTGCGCCACCGGCGACGGCAGCTCCGCGGCGTTCTGGGTCGGCATCGGCGGTTGGGGCCGGAGCTCGCCCTCGCTCGAGCAGCTCGGGGCCTCCGGCGACTGCACGCCCTCCGGCGCGCCGTCGTTGCGCCTCTGGACGGAGATCGTCCCGGCGCCGCCGATCTTCCTGCCGCTCCGTCTCGCGCCGGGCGACCACGTCACTGCGACCGTCTCGGTCGCGAAGGGCTCGGTCACCTTCGACCTGCGCAACGCGACCCGCGGCACGCACTACACGCACACCACGCGCGAGCGGCGGGCGCTCGACGTCGCGACGGCCGAATGGATCGCCGAGGCACCGTCGCTCTGCCGGACGATCAGCGAGTGCGAGGTCGTGCCGCTCTCGGATTTCGGCACCGTCCGGTTCACGAACGTGCTCGCCTCCGGCAGCGGCGTCTCGGGCCCGCTGGGCGCGCCCACGTGGCGGGTGACGCCGGTCGCGCTGATCGGAAGCACGGGCTCGAGCCGGTACATCGCCGCGACGAACCCGTTCGGCGCGGTCCCGCAGCCGCCGGCACCCGGCGGGCGCGCGTTCACGATCGCGTTCCGCCGGTCGCTCGGCGGCGCCGTCCCGGCACGGCCGCTCCCGGGCGCGCCGCTCCCGGCCTGGATCCGCTGAGCGCGCGCCTCTCGCCCTATCCTCGGGGCGTGGGAACTCCGCCGCTCGCCCCGTACCCGCCGGACGCGGCGGAGGACGCGGAGCCCGCGACCGGGCTCGCCGGGCTCGTCGATGCGGTCGCGAACGACGTCGACTGGGCGAACGCGCGCGTCCCCGGGCTGACGGTGCGCCGGGCCGAGCTCCGCCGCTGCCGGCTCACCGGCGCGGAGCTGGCCGAAGCGACGCTCGCCGACGTGACGTTCGCCGACTGCCGGCTCGACCTCGCGGGGCTCCGGATGGCGAGGCTCGAGCGGGTCGTCTTCCGGGACTGCCGGATGGCCGAGTGCGACCTCTACTCGGCGAAGCTCAAGGACGTCCTCTTCGAGGGCTGCGAGCTGCGCGAGGCGACGTTCGCCGGCGCGCAGCTCGAGCGGGTGGAGTTCCGCGGCTGCGACCTCACCGGGCTCCAGGGCGTCGAGGCGCTCCGCGGTGCGCGGATGCCGTGGGACGACGTGCTCGAGAACGCGTGGCTCTTCGCCGCCGCGGTCGGCATCGAGCTCGTCGATTAGCGGGCGCCGCCTCGAACGGCAGGACGCGTAGGCTCTCGTGCGTGGTTACGGCGGAGGAGGTCGCGAAGGTCGAGGTCTTCGCGCCGCTCGGCAGCGCCGAGCAGGAGCACCTCGCCCGCGCATGCGCCGACGTCACGCTCGCCCCCGGCGAGTACGCCGCGAACGCGGGCGACGACCGTGCGCTCTTCGCCGTGCTCGAGGGACGAATCGAGGCGGTGCGCGCCCAGGACGGTGTCGACCGCGTCGTCGGCGAACGGCTCCCGGGAGACATCTTCGGCGAGGTGCCGATCGTGCTCGGGACGGTGTTCCCGGTCGGCTTCCGCGCGCGCGAGCGCTCTCGCGTCCTCCGGATCGAGCCCGCCGCCTACCACGCCGTGGCCGCCGTCCATCCCGCGGTCGCGAAGTCGGTCGGCGCCCTCGCGACCCTCCGGATGTCCGGCCCGCGGGGGCTCCAGGGGCTCGCCGCGGACGCGCCTTCGCCCCGTGCGCTCGTCGTCGGGCAGCGCTGGGACGCGGGCTGCACGCAGCTCCGCCACTTCCTCGACCGCAACCAGGTGACCTTCAAGTGGGTGCAGCCCGACCAGCCGGACGCGGTCGCACACTGGGGCGGCCCCCTCCCCGAGGAGGGCGACCGGCCCGCGATCAGGTTCGCCGACGGGAAGACGGTGACGCGGCCCGAGGCACGGCGCGTCGCGGAGCTCCTCGGGCTCGGCACCGAGGCGCGCCACGCCGAGTACGACACCGTCGTGATCGGCGCCGGCCCGTCCGGGCTCGCCGCCGCGGTCTACGGCGCCTCCGAGGGGCTGCGGACGCTCGTCGTCGAGCGCGAGGCGCCCGGCGGCCAGGCCGGGACGTCGTCGCGCATCGAGAACTACCTGGGGTTCCCGTCGGGCGTCTCAGGCGACGAGCTCGCGAGCCGGGCGCTGCAGCAGGCGCGGCGGCTCGGCGCCGAGATCCTCGTCACGCGCACGATCAGGCGGATCGAAGCGCCGACGCGCGCCGTCCACCTCGACGGCGGCGACGTGCTGCACGCGCGCACGATCATCCTCGCGTGCGGCGTCTCGTGGCGCCGCCTCGAGGCGGACGGGTTCGACGGCCTGGTCGGCAAGGGGGTCTTCTACGGCGCGGCGCGGAGCGAGGCGCCGAACGTGCACGGGCTCGACATCCACGTGATCGGCGCCGGCAACTCCGCGGGGCAGGCCGCGATGTTCTTCTCGGCGCACGCGCGGAGCGTGACGATCCTCTGCCGCGGCGACAGCCTCGAGAAGAGCATGTCGCGGTACCTCGTCGACCAGCTGCGCACCCGGAGCAACATCGACGTGCTCTACCGCAGCGAGGTGGTCGCGGCGCGCGGGGACGACGCGCTGGAGGCGATCGACGTCCGCACGAGCGCCGGGCCGGCGACGACGCTCCCGTCGGGCGGCCTCTTCATCTTCATCGGCGCCGACGCGGAGACCGCGTGGCTGCCGCCCGAGATCGCGCTCGACCGCCGCGGCTTCGTGCTCACGGGCCCCGACGTCGACCGGACGAACGGGTGGCCGCTCGACCGCGACCCGTTCCTGCTCGAGACGAGCGTCCCCGGCATCTTCGCCGCAGGCGACGTCCGCTCCGGGCCGGTGAAGCGGGTCGCGGCGGCTGTCGGAGAGGGCAGCATGGCGATCGCGTTCGTGCACGAGCACCTGCGCGCGAACGACGCCTGAGGCCTCCGCCGTCAGGCGCCGGCGAAGCGCCGGAACGCGAGGACGCTGTTGTGGCCCCCGAACCCGAACGAGTTCGAGAGCGCGACGTCCACCTGCTCATGGCGCGCGACGTTCGCGACGTGCGCGAGGTCGCACTCGGGGTCGGCGTCCGATTGGTTGACGGTCGGCGGGAGCACCCCGTGCCTCAGCGCGAGCACGGTGAAGATCGCCTCGACCGCGCCCGCGGCGCCGAGCGTGTGCCCCGTCGCGCCCTTCGTCGACGAGACGAGCGGTTGGCTCGCGAGCGTGTCGCCGAAGACGAGCCTGAGGACCCGGCTCTCGGCGGCGTCGCCGGCGGGCGTCGAGGTCCCGTGCGCGTTCACGTAGCCGACGTCCGCCGCGTCGAGGCCACCGTCGGCGAGCGCCATTCGCACGGCGCGCGCCGCGTTCTCGCCGACGGGGTCGGGATCCGACACGTGGTTCGCGTCGGACGAGGTCCCGTACCCGGCGATCTCCGCGTAGATACGGGCGCCGCGCGCCTGCGCGTGCTCGAGCTCCTCGAGCACGAGGACGGCCGCCGCCTCTGCGAGCACGAACCCGTCGCGGCCGGCGTCGAACGGCCGCGACGCCGACGCTGGGTCGTCGTGCCGCGTCGAGAGAGCGCGCATCGCGGCGAAGCCGGCGACCGACGCCGGTGTCACCGGCGCCTCGGTGCCGCCGCAGACCATCACCTCGGCACGGCCGAGGCGGATGGCGTCGCACCCGTCCCCGATCGCGATGCTCGACGCCGCGCACGCCGCGCTCTGGCTGAGGAGCGGCCCACGCGTGCCGAGCTCGATCGACACCCACCCGGCGGCGAGGTTGGGGAGCGTCTGGATGATCGAGAACGGGCTCACCCGCTCGGGGCCGCGGCTCGCGAGCTGCAGCACGGTCTGCTCGAACGACGCGACCCCCCCGAGCGCGGTGCCGATCGCCGTCCCGGCCCGCTCGCTCACGGACGCGAGGGAGAGCCCGGAGTCGCGCTCCGCCTGACGGGCTGCGGCGACCAGGAGGTGGCTGCAGCGGTCCATCCGCCGCGCCGTCCGGGGCTCAACGTGGTCGGCCACGTCGAAGTCCTTCACCTCGCATGCGAAGCGGACGGGGAACCCGCTCGCGTCGAAGCGCGTGATCGGGCCGCCCGCCGCAGCTCCCGTGACGACGGCCTCCCAGGCTGCCTCCACGGAGTTGCCGACGGGGCAGACGATGCCGAGCCCCGTGATCACGACGCGTCTGCCGGGCACGGCTCCACAGTACGCGCTGCGAGACGCGCTGCGAGGTGCACCAGGCGCGCGCCGGGCGCGCTAGGGTGTCCGCCCGTGGGCGCCACCTCCTACGCTGCCGGCAAAGGCCCCGCCACCTCGTGGCGCGGCGTCCTCGACGAGTACGCACGCCCGCGCGCGGGGCGCAGCGCCCTCGACCTCGCGACGTCCGTCGTCCCGTACCTCGTGCTCGTTGTCGCGATGTACTTCCTGCAGCGGGTCTCGCTGGTGCTCTCGCTGCTGCTCGTCCTGCCTGCAGCGGGCTTCCTGATCCGGGTCTTCATCGTCTTCCACGACTGCGCCCACCGCTCTTTCCTGCCCTCACGGCGCGCGAACACGATCCTCGGCGCGGCGCTCGGGCTCCTCGTGTGGCTCCCGTTCCGCGGCTGGCAGCACGAGCACGCCGTGCACCACGCCACCGCGGGCGACCTCGACCGCCGCGGCGTCGGCGACATCACCACGCTGACGGTGGCCGAGTACCGGGCGATGTCGCCGCTCGCGCGGCTCGGGTACCGGCTGTTCCGGAACCCGATCGTGATGTTCGGGCTCGGCTGGCTGCTCGTGCTGGTGCTGAAGCCGCGGCTCGTGCCGCGGCGCGCGGCGCGCGGCGTCCGCAGCAGCGTCCTCGGCACGAACCTCGCGCTCGCGGTCATCGTCGCCGTGCTGTGCGCGACGATCGGCTGGCGCGCCTACCTGCTCGTGCAGGTGCCGGTGTTCGCCGTCAGCGGCGCGATCGGGATCTTCCTGTTCTACGTCCAGCACCAGTTCGAGGGGACGTACTGGCAGGCGCACCAGAGCTGGCGCTACGACGACGCCGCGCTCGCGGGGAGCTCGTACCTGAAGCTGCCGGCGGTCCTGCGGTTCTTCACCGGCAACATCGGCTTCCACCACGTGCACCACCTGAGCGTCGCGATCCCGAACTACAACCTGCCGGACGCGCACCAGGAGACGGAGCGCCTCCACCCCGTGCCCCAGCTCACCCTCCGCGACGCGGTTCGCGCGACGCGGCTGAAGCTCTGGGACGAGGACCGGCAGGAGCTCGTCGGGTTCCGCGAGAGCCGCGACTCGGGCTAGCCGCGGCGGCGGCGCCGGCGCGGAGCCGGCGGGCGCGCCGTCGTCGGCCCGAACGCCTCGCCGTGGCCGAGGCGCGTCGCGAGCTTGTGGACGTCGGCCCGCTGGTCCGGGAGGACGAACGTGACGCCGGTGCCGCTGCGGCCGGCGCGGCCCGTGCGGCCGACGCGGTGGACGTAGTCGTCGTCCGTGCCCGGCGGGTCGAAGTTGATGACGTGCGTGATGTCGTCGACGTCGAGGCCGCGGGCGGCCACGTCGGTCGCGATCAGCGTGGAGACCTTGCCGCTCTCGAACTGCGCGAGCGAGCGCTCGCGCGCGTTCTGCGACATGTTCCCGTGCATCACGACGCTGCGCACGGCGTGGTCGCGCGCGAGCTTGCGAGCGAGCCGGTCGGCGCCGTGCTTCGTGCGCACGAAGACGAGCGAGAGGCCGCCGGCGTCGCCGAGCGTCTCGGCCAGCCGGCCCACCTTCGTGTCCGAGGTGACCGGCAGGAACCGGTGCTCCACCTCGCTGTGCTCCTGCTCCGCCGCGCGCTCGAGCCGGACGTGGACGGCGTCGGCGGTGTAGCGGCCGGCGAGGTCCATCACCGGCCCCGCGAGCGTGGCCGAGAACAGCAGGGTCTGCCGGTTCGACGGCACGTCCCGCAGGACGCGGTCGACCTGCGGCCGGAAGCCCATGTCGAGCATCCGGTCGGCCTCGTCGAGCACAAGGACGCGAACACCGCTCAGCGACACGAGCCCGCGCTCGACGAGGTCGTTGAGACGACCAGGTGTCGCGACGAGGATCTGCGCGTTGCGGGCGCGGCCGACCTGTGCGCCCATCGAGGCGCCGCCGTAGACCGCCGCGACACGGAGCGATGCCGCGTCGGCGATCGCCGTGATCTCCTCCACGACCTGCGAGGCGAGCTCGCGCGTCGGGACGAGCACGAGCCCCGAGGGACGGCGCTGCGCGCCGGCGAGGCGCTCGACCATCGGGATGCCAAAAGCGAGTGTCTTGCCGGAGCCGGTCGGCGACGCGACGAGCACGTCCGAGCCTCCCAGGGCGTCCGGCAAGACGAGGTGCTGCACCGCGAACGGTGAGGTGATGCCGCGGCGCTCGAGCGCGCCGACGACGCGTGCGCTCACGCCGAGCGCAGAGAACGAATCCTGCATGGGTGGTTCCTCCTTGTCGTGCCAGGTCGAGATAGAGAGACTCGAAACGCCTGGAAAGGAGGAACGAGAAGCCGATCTCACGGCGCCAACGGCAACCGTGCTCGCACAGTAGCAGGCGCGTCCCCGGCGAGCGCGGCGGCTCGAAGGGGCGTAGGTTGTGCTCGTGCCGATCGTCCACGAGTGCGCGACGCCCGACTGCGAGACGCTGACGATCGGAGAGTTCTGCCTCGCGTGCGAGGAGCGCCGTGCCGACGACGCCCCGAGCCTCGTCGACGAGCTGACCGAGGCGATCCAGGAGCGCCGGTCGGAGGAGGGGTAGCCGCACGGGCGCCGGACGCCGCCGCAACGGCGGGGCGACGCCCCCACATTCGGGTGACGACACGCGGCGCGGCAGCGGTCATCCTTCGGCGGGGATGAGGGTCACGTCGCGGCGTCCGGACAGCCCGCGGTCGCGCGCAGCGGCCGCGTCCGGCGACGGCCTCGGCCGGCTCGTGGTCGTCGGCGGCGGCGCGGCTGGAGCGCTCGCGGCGCTGCATCTCGTCGGCTCGACGCGCCGCGAGGTCATTCTCGTCGAGCGCACCGGGCGCTTCGGGCCCGGGATCGCGTACGGGACGACGGACACGCGGCATCTCCTCAACGTGCCGGCCGGGCGCCTCAGCTTCAGCTCCGAGTCGCCGGACGACTTCGTCGAGTGGCTCGCGTCGCGCCTGCCGAACGCGAGGCGCGACACCTTCGCGCCGCGCGCGTGGTACGGCGAGTACCTCCGCCACCATCTCGACGCGGCTGCGGCCTCGGGGCTCCTCGAGCTTCGCGCGGGCGAGGCGCTCTCGGCCGAGGCATCGCCCGACGGCTTCAGCGTCGCGCTCGCAGACGAGGCGCGCCTCTCGGCGGACACGCTGGTGCTCGCGCTCGGGAACGCGCGCAACGAGGATCCGCTGCTCCCGGTCGACCTCGCCTCCAGCTCCCGCTACGTGGGCGACCCGTGGGCGCCGGGGCAGCTCGACGCCGTCGACGGCGGCGACGTGCTCCTCGTCGGCAGCGGGCTGACCGCCGTCGACGTCGCGCTGAGCCTCTCCGCACGGCCCGTGCGCCTGACGCTCCTCTCGCGGCACGGGCTCCTGCCGCAACCGCACTCCGACACGCCGGTCGCGCCGTCGCCGCCCGGCGAGCTGCCGACCACGCCGGTCGAGCTCCTTCGCGCGATCCGCGCGGCGATCGCCGGCTCCGACGACTGGCGCTCGGTCGTCGACGGGCTGCGGCCGCGCACGCAGGAGCTCTGGCGTGGGCTCGGCGTCGACGCCCAGGCGCAGTTCATGCGCCACCTCGGGTCGTACTGGAACGTCCACCGCCACCGGATGGCGCCCGAGGTGCACGAACGCCTCGCGGACCTGCAGGCCGAGGGGCGCCTGACCCTCCTCGCAGGGACCATTCGCGACGCGCAGGTGAGCGACGACGGCGTCACCGTCGGCGTCCGGACGCGCGACGGCCGCGACGTCGCGGTCGACGCCGCGCACGTGGTGAACTGCACCGGTCCCGCCGCGTCGCTCGTCGACCGGCCGGCGCCGATCCTCCGCTCGCTGCTCGAGCAGGGGCTGACGGTCGCCGACGCGCACCGCATCGGCGTCCTGACGACCGACGACGGCGCGCTGCTCGGCGCCTCCGGCGCGCAGGTGCCCGGGCTCTTCGCGGTCGGCCCGATCCGCCGCGGGACGCTGTGGGAGTCGACGGCGATCCCCGAGCTGCGCGGCCAGGCCGAGCGTCTCGCAGCGGTCGTCGCGGCCGGCTGACCCACCGCGGATAGGGTGGCCCCATGGGCGAGCTGCAGGCAGCCGCGAGCGTCCGCTGGCAGGGGTTCGGCGGCGAGGTCAAGGGCGCGAGCGGCAAGCTGCACGCGCCGACGGCGACGCAGGCGGAGCTCGGCGGGCCGGGCGGCGGGACGAACCCGGAGGAGCTCTTCGCGGCGGCGCAGGCGAACTGCTTCACCTCGACGCTGACCGCGCTCGCGCGCGCCCGTGCGCTGCCGCTCGACTGCATCGAGACGCACGTGACGACACGGCTCGAGTGGACGACCGGGCACGGCGACCACCGGCTCGGGACGACGACGCTGCGCGTGGGGATCGCGTCCACCGCACCCTGGGAGCAGATCCGGGCGCTCGTCGCCGACGCCGCCGAGGAATGCCCCATCTGCCGCGCGACGGCCGGGAGCGTCCCGCTGCAGGTCGAGCTCGGGCCGCTCCCCGCCGGCTAGCCCAGGCGCTCGAGCGGGGCGTACTCGAGCATCAGCCGGCGCTCGTTCCCGTCCTCGAACCGCACGGTCACGACGCCGCCGGCCTCGATCCGCGTGACGATCCCCGTGCCGAGCGTGCCGTGCCTGACGGCGTCGCCGGTCGAGAGGTCGGGGACGTTCTCGCGCGGGGCGAACTCGCGTTGCACCGCCTGCCGGCCGTAGCCCGACCAGGACGCCGGGCGCAGCCGCTCGCGCTCGACGCCCAGGTTCGGCAGCTCGTCGAGGAACCGCGACGGGAGGTTCGCGTCGTACCGGCCGTAGAGGTTCCGCCGCATCGCGTGCGTCAGCGTGAGCCGCTCCTGCGCGCGCGTCATCCCGACGTAGCAGAGCCGCCGCTCCTCCTCGAGCGTGTTCTCCTCGATCGACCGCGAGTGCGGGAAGATCCCCTCCTCCATCCCGATCATGAACACGGCCCGGAACTCGAGCCCCTTGGCCGTGTGGAGCGTCATCAGCGTCACCTGGCCGGTGTCGTCCGGGTCGTCGCGGATCGCGTCCTGGTCGGAGTAGAGCGAGATCTCCTGCAGGAACCCGGAGAGCGACGGCTCCGTTGCGGCCGAGTCGTACTCGCGCGCGACGCCGACGAGCTCCTCGAGGTTCTCGACGCGGCCGCGCGCCTCGATCGTGCGCTCCGCCTCGAGCGCCTCGACGTACCCCGTGCGGTCGAGCACTGCCTCGATCACGTCGGCGACGGTGGCATCCGTCGCGGTCGCCATCAGCGACTCGAGCACCGAGCGGAGCGCGGTGACGGCGCGCACGGCGGCGGCCCCGAGCCCGGCCTCCTCCGCCCGGCCCATCGCCTCCCAGAGCGACACGTCGGCGCCGGTCGCGTACGCCTGCAGCCGCGCGAGCGAGGTGTCGCCGATGCCGCGCCGCGGACGGTTCGCGATCCGGAGCAGCGAGACGGCGTCGTAGGGGTTGTCGACGACCTGCAGGTACGCGATCGCGTCCTTGATCTCGGCGCGCTCGTAGAACCGCGGGCCGCCGATCACCTGGTAGCCGACGCCCTGCCGCACGAGCACGTCCTCGAGGACGCGGCTCTGCGCGTTCGTGCGGTACACGACGGCGATCTCGCGGCCGCTGTACCCCTCCTCGACGAGCGCGGCGATCTCGGCTGCGACGAACCGCGCTTCGGCGTGCTCGTCCTCGGTCTCGACGACCCGCACCGGCTCGCCCTCGCCGAGGTCCGACCACAGGTTCTTCTCCTTGCGGTCGCGGTTGTGCGAGATGATCTCGTTCGCGGCCGTCAGGATCGCGTTCGTCGAGCGGTAGTTCTGCTCGAGCGCGATCACCTTCGTGTCCGGGAAGTCCTTCTCGAACTCGAGGATGTTGCGGATGTCCGCCGACCGGAACGAGTAGATCGACTGGTCCGGATCCCCGACGGCCATCAGGTTTTGATGCTCCTTGGCGAGCAGCTGCAGCAGCACGTACTGCGCGTGGTTCGTGTCCTGGTACTCGTCGACGAGGACGTAGCGGAACGACTTCGACCACCGTTCCCGCGCCTCCGGGAACCGGCGCAGGACGTCGACGGTGAGCATGAGCAGGTCGTCGAAGTCCACGGCATTCGAGCCGAACAGGCGGCGCTGGTACAGCGCGTAGACGTCGGCGACCGTCTGGTCGTAGAAGCTCGCGACGCGCTGCGCGTAGTCGTCGGGCCCGATCAGCTGGTTCTTGGCGTTCGAGATCTGCGCGTGGATCCCGCGCGGCACGAACCGCTTCGGGTCGCGGTCGAGCTCCTCGAGGCACGCCTTCACGAGGCGCACCTGGTCGGCCTGGTCGTAGATCGTGAAGTTCGAGCGGTACCCGAGCCGCTCCGCCTCGCGGCGGAGGATCCGGCCGCACGCGGAGTGGAAGGTCATGATCCAGATCGCGCGCGCGACCGGCCCGACCGCGCGCTCGACCCGCTCCTTCATCTCGCCCGCGGCCTTGTTCGTGAACGTGATCGCCAGGATCTCGTTCGCGCGCGCGCCCGCGGCGCCGAGCAGGTGCGCGATCCGGTGGGTCAGGACGCGCGTCTTGCCGGACCCGGCGCCCGCGATCACGAGCAGCGGCCCCTCCGTCGTGAGGACGGCCTCCCGCTGGGCCGGGTTCAGGTCTGCGAGGTAGGACCGGGGCTCGATGACCGCCACCGCTCGAGGGTAGCGCTCATGAAGGCGGCCGCCTCCTCGAGTGCCGCTCGATCCGGGGATTTCAGCACCACCTCGACCTCCGGCCCGCCGGGCGGGAAGCTCGGGTAGGAGCCGACGAGGACGGTCGGCCACCGCTCGGTCGCCTCGACGAGCGCGTCGACGATCTCGCGCTCGGAGACGCCCGCGAGGTGGCGCCGCCACGTCGCGATCGGGTCGCCCGCCCGGAGCTCCTCGGCGTGGCGGTCGAACATCAGCTCCATCTCGGCCGGCAGGCCCGGGAAGACCCACACGTTCGCGAGCCGGAACCCGGGCGCGCCCGACGTCCCGCCGAGCGCCGTCGCTCCCTCGGGCAGGGCGGCCCAGCGGCCGAAGTAGTCGGGGTCGCGCGGGAAGCGCGCGCGGAGCTCCGCCTCGAGCTCCGGCACGACCTGCTGCCCGACGCCGAACGCGGCGGCGATCGCCTCGCGCGTGATGTCGTCGGGCGTGCCGCCGAGGCCACCGGTGACGAGCAGGTGGTCGACGAGCGGCGCCTCGCGCCGCACGAAGCCGACGATCCGGTCGAGGTCGTCCGGGACGGACGCGATCAGCACCACCTGCACCCCGAGCTGCGCGAGGCGGCGCGCGAGCCACGACCCGTTCGTGCTCTCGACGTCGCCCGACACGAGCTCGTTCCCGATCGTGAGGATCGTCGCGCGCACCGGCCGCAGTATCCGCGAGCCGGTCAGAGAGCGCAGGCGACGACGAGCACGACGAGCTCGACGAGCTCGCTCGTCGCGCCGAGGGTGTCACCGGTGACGCCGCCGAGCCTGCGGCGGCAGGCGAGCCCGAGCAGGACGACGACGCCGGCCGCGGCGGCCGCCACGACGGCGCCGTCGAGGCGCAGCGCGACGAGCGCGACCGCGAGCGCCAGTGGGCCGCCGGCGGCGCCGAGGCGCCCCGTGACGACGCCGCCGGTCCCGCCCGCCGCGCGCGCGTACGGGAGGAGCGCCGCCAGGACGACCGCTCCGCCGCGCGACAGCGCGCCCGCGGCGACGGCGGCACCGACGAGGCCTCCGCCGGAGAGCAGCTGCCCGACCGCGCCGACGCGGACGATCAGGTCGAGCGCCAGCGCGGCGGCGCCGTAGGTCCCGATCCGCGAGTCGCGCATGATCTCGAGCGCGCGCTCGCGGGTCGAGCCGCCCGTCGCGTCGAACGTGTCCGCGAGCCCGTCGAGGTGGAACGCGCCGGTCACGGCGACGCCGGCCGCGACCGCGACGGCCGCCGCGAGGAACGGCGAGAGCGGCGGCTCGAGCAGGAGGGCGACCCCGGCGACGAGCGCGCCCACACCGGCGCCGACGAGCGGGAAGAGCGGCGCCGCGGCCGCGACGTCGGTCTCCGTCAGGGCGACGACGCGGCCGGCGGGGACGCGGGTGAGGAACGAGACCGCGGCGAGCGCCGCCCTAGCGGCCCGCATCGGTCACGCCGGCGTCGGCGAACGTCGCCATCTCCTCGAGGATGGCGAGCGCGGCGTCGACGAGTGGCAGCGCGAGCGCGGCGCCGCTTCCCTCGCCGAGCCGCAACCCGAGGTCGAGCAGCGGCTCGAGCCCGAGCACGTCGAGGACGATCCCGTGGCCCGGCTCGGGCGAGCGGTGGGCCGCGACGAGAACGTCGAGCGCGGAGGCGTCGATCCGCGCCGCGACGAGGGCCGCCGTCGACGAGATGAAGCCGTCGAGCAGCACGACCATCCCCCGCTCCGCCGCGCCCAGCACGAGCCCCGCGAGGAACGCGATCTCGCGCCCACCGAGCGCCGCCAGCACGCCGACGGGATCCGCCGGGTCGACCGGGTTCGCGGCGAGCGCGGCGCGCACGGTCGCCACCTTCCGCGCCACGCCCTCTGCGTCCAGCCCCGTGCCGCGGCCGCAGACCTCCGCCGGGTCGCGCCCGATCAGCGCCGCGGTGAGCGCGGCGGCGACGGTCGAGTTCCCGATCCCCATCTCGCCGGGGACGACGAGCCGGACGCCGGAGCCCTGCAGCGCGTCCGCACGGGCCCGGCCGCGCGCGAGCAGCTCCTCCGTCTCCCCGCGGGCGAGGGCCGGCCCGGCGGCGATGTTCCCGGTCGGGCGGCCGACGCCGACGTCGACGACGACGACCTCCGCACCGGCGCGCCGCGCGAGCACCGAGACGGCGGCGCCTCCCCGCTCGAAGTTCGCGACCATCTGCCGTGTCACCTCCGCCGGGTACGCGCTGACGCCCTCGGCGGCGACGCCGTGGTCGGCCGCCGCGACGACGACCGCGGCGGCGACGCGCCCCGGGCTCGGGTCGCCGACGATGCCGGCGACGCGGATCGCGAGCTCCTCGAGGCGGCCGAGGCTGCCGCGCGGCTTCGTCTTCGCGTCGAGCCGCGCCCGCGCCTCGGCGGCGGCGCTCACAGCTCGACCGCCCGGCCGGCCACGCAGAAGAGCGCGCGTTCCGACGCTGCGACCCACTCCATGTTGACGCGACCGAGGACGTCCCGGAAGGCGCGCGCGAGCGCGTTCTCCGGCACGATCCCGAGCCCGACCTCGTTGCTGACGGCGATCGTGAGCCCGGGGCGTGACGCGGCCGCCGGCGCGACGTCGTCCGGCTCGAGGCCGCGCTCCAGCACGTTCGCGACCCAGAGCGTGAGGCAGTCGACGACGACGGTCTCGTCCGCGGACACGTCGTCGAGGACACGGCGGAGCTCGACCGGCTCCTCGACCGTGGCCCACGCGCGCGGCCGCTCGCGGCGGTGGGCGTCGATGCGCGCCGCCATCTCCTCGTCCCGCGCCTCTCCCGTCGCGACGAACGTGACCGGGCGGCCGGCGTCGGCCGCGAGCCGCAGGGCGAGCGACGACTTGCCGCTCCGCGCGCCGCCGAGGACGACCGTCAGGCTCACCGGCCCCTCGCGGCGCTCCGCACCGGGACGACGGCGACGCCCGACTCGGCGTCGCCGACGATCCGCACCTCCGCCCGGTAGTGCTCCGAGATGAGCGCGCGGGTGAGCACATCCGCGGCCTGCCCGTCGGCGACGAGCCGCCCGTGGTCGAGCAGGACGAGCCGGTCGGCGTACTGGCCCGCCAAGGTGAGGTCGTGCATCGCGGACAGCACCGTCAGCCCCTCGCTGCCACGGAGCTCGTCGACGATCTCGAGCGCCTGCTGCTGCCGGCCGACGTCGAGGGCGGAGGTCGGCTCGTCGAGGAGGAGCAGCGGCGCCTCCTGCGCGAGCGCGCGGGCGAGGACGGCGCGCTGCCGCTCGCCGCCCGAGAGCGACGAGAGCCGCCGCCGGGCGAACGGCCCCAGCTCGAGCCGTTCGATCGCGGCGCCCGCGGCGTCGTGGTCGGACCGCCGCTCGCTCGCGAGGTAGCCGATGTACGGGGTCCGCCCGAGGAGGACGTAGTCGCGCACCGACATCTCGGCGGGCATCGTCGGCGTCTGCGCGACGAGTGCAACCCGCCGGGCGCGCTCGCGGTGCGGCAGCGCCTGCAGGTCGTCGCCGAGCAGCTCGACGACGCCGCGGTAGCCGACGAGCGACGCGATCGCGCGCAGGAGCGTGGTCTTGCCGGCGCCGTTCGGGCCGATCAGCGCCACCCACTCGCCGTGCTCGACCTGCGTCGAGACGCCGCGGACGACCTCGGCGTCCCCGAGCTCGACCGACACGCCGTGCAGGGCGAGCGCCGTCACAGGCCGCGCCTGCTCGCGCGCAGCACGACCGCGAAGAACGGGGCGCCGAAGAACGCGGTCACGACGCCGATCGGCAGCTCGGCGGGCGAGATGATCGTTCGCGCGAGCACGTCGGTGAAGACGAGGAAGCCCGCGCCGAGGAGGATCGTCAGCGGCAGGAGCAGCCGGTAGCTGCCGCCGGCGAGGAGCCGGATCGTGTGGGGGACGATGATCCCGACGAACCCGATCAGGCCGCTGACGGCGACCGCGCCGGCGGTGCCGATCGTCGCGGCGACGACGACGACGAGGCGGACGCGGGCGACCCGGACGCCGAGCGCCGCCGCCTCCTCGTCCCCCACCGCGAGAACGTCGAGGAGCCGACGGTGGAGCAGGATGACGACCCACGAGACGACCGCGTACGGGAGCACGATCAGCACCTCGTGCCAGCCCGACGTGGCGAGCCGGCCGAGGAGCCACGAGTACACCTCCTGCACGGTCTGCACGTTCTGCTGCTGGACGAACGTCTGCACCGCGGTCAGGAACGACGCGACGGTGACGCCGGCGAGGACGAGCGCGGCGGCGCCGGCACCCGCGCCGGCCGAGCGCCCGAGCACGTAGGCGATCGCCACCGCCGCCGCCGCGCCGACGAACGCCGCGACGGGGACGAGGTCGTTCGCGACGCCGCCGCCCGGCCCGTAGACGACCGCGAGCGTCGCGCCGAGCCCCGCGCCGGCGGCGGCGCCGAGGAGGTACGGGTCGGCGAGCGGGTTGCGGAACACGCCCTGGTAGGCGGCGCCCGCCACCGCGAGCGTGGCGCCGACGATCCCGCCGAGCACGACGCGCGGCAGCCGCACCTGCCACAGGATCGCGTCGCTCGTCGGCGAGAGCGGCGACCTGAGCCCCAGGAGGTGGGCGAACGTCCCTCGGAGGACGCCGCCCACGCCCAGGTTCACGGGCCCGACGAGCGCGCCGACGAGCAGCGCGAGCGCCGCGAAGCCGACGGCGCCGAGCAGCCAGAGCGGCGCGCGGGCCACGTCAGCTGCGCGCGACGCGCAGCGCGCTCGAGATCGCCCGCACGAAGTTGACGATGCGCGGCCCCCAGCGGGACGCGATCGAGTCGTCGATCCGCACGATCGCGTGGTTCCGCACGGCGGCGATCGTGCGCCACCCGGGACGCGCCGCCACCGTCTGCGGCGTCTGGCCGCAGCACCGCACGTCGGCGAGCACGATCAGCGACGGGTTCGCTGCGATCACGTACTCGGGCGAGAGCTGCGGGTACCCGGTCCCCGTCGAGTCGGCCGCGTCGGCGACGTTCTTCAGCCCGAAGAGCGCGTAGATGCGCCCGATGAACGTCCGCGACGTCGCGGAATAGAGGTCGGGCTCGAGCTCGTGGTAGACCGACAGCGACGAATCGCGGCGCGAGTGCGCGAGGATGTCGGCGATCCGCCTCTTCATCGTCGCGACGACCGCCTTCGCCTTCGCGGCGCGGCCGGTGACGCCGCCGAGCTCCAGGATCTGACCGTACGCCTGCTGGAGGTCGGTGACCGCCGGCTGCACGAGCACGCGGATGTTCAGCTTCCGGAGCGACGCGACGAGGCCCCCCGGGTCGAACGACACGACGACGAGGTCCGGCTTGTAGGAGGCGATCGCCTCGACGTTCGGCGTGAAGCCGGAGAGCGTCGTGCGCGGCGTGCCGGCCGGGTAGTCGGACTGGTTGTCGACGGCGACGACCTGCTTCCCGGCGCCGATCGCGTACAGCGACTCGGTCGCCGTCGCCGAGAGCGAGACGATCCGGTGCGGGAACGTCGAGGGCCGGGCGGAGCCGCTGGAGGCAGCGGCTGCCGCGACGAGTGCCGCGATCAGCGGGACGAGCAGGAGATGGCGCACGAATCCTTCCTTCCGCGAGGGGTTCGGTATGGAGGGCGGCGGCAGGTCTTCTGGCTCGAGGCTCCCCCTCCGCCGCCTTCCCGAGCCGAGGCTCAGTGGCGTCGTGGCGGAGGGCATCTCCTCTCACAGCGGCGGGACCGCCCCGGACTCGCACCGGGTTCCCTCACCGTTCGCCCGTGTCTCGACGCGAATATAGCCTTCCGGGGTGGAACACGGAGAGGTCACGGACCGCCAGCTCGAGGCGCTGCTCGGCCGGATCGACCGCCTCGTCGAGGAGCTCGCGCGGATGAACGCGCGCGAGGAGCGGCGCGAGGAGCTCACGGTCATCGCGCACGAGCTGCGCAACCTGAACGAGTCGCTGCAGGCGATCACGTACGCGGCCCTCGGCGCGCAGGGGCCGCAGGTGCGTCGGCGCCGGACGAGCTGAGGCTCAGGGAAGGCGGAAGACGTCGAGCACGCCGCTCGTGGCGTGCTCGTTCGCGTTGCCCTCGGCGATCGCGACGCGCCCGTCGGCGACGATCGGGCTCTGCCAGTGCACGTCGCCGGTGTCGAGCGTCGCCACCTGGCGCCCGGTCGTCGGCCGGTAGACCTTCACCGCGCCGTTCCCCGCGACGTACAGGAGCCCGCCGACGACGACGGGCGACGTCCCGCCGAACGCGTTCGACCACACCTGGTGCAGGCGGCGGCCGCGAAGCAGCCACCCCTGGGTGCCGCCATCCGTCGAGATCAGGGCCCACTTCCCCTGGTAGATCGCAGGCTCGCTGAACATCATCCGGCTCCCGGGCGTCGGCACGACCTGCACCTCGCCCCCGGTCGCGGCGGTCGCGCCCGGGAGGCGCCGGAGGTCGAGGAGCCGCAGTTTCCCGTCCTTGCCGCCCTGGAGCGCGAGGCCGCCCGGCAGGAGCGCGGGGCTGGTCGAGCCGAGGTCGAGGTCGGCGCTGTTCAGGTGGTCGTGGTCGGCGGGCGTGTAGTGGCGGAGCAGCCGCGAGGCGTCCGGCGAGAGGACGAGCACGCTGTCGCCCCAGTCGGTGCGCCCGTCGAACGGCGCGTTGCCGGTTGCGACGACGAGGTCGCCGGTCGCGGGGTCGACGGCTGCGCCGTTCCTCGACCAGATCGCCGAGTCGCTCGAGCCGCACGTGCTCGGCACGATCAGCCTGCTGCGGTCGGAGCAGAGGGAGTTCCAGACGTGCGCGACGACGCCGGTGCGCTCCGACATGCTGACGACGTGCCCCTGGTACGGCGGCGCGTCGCCGATGTAGCCGCCGGTCGTCGCGAGCACGAGCCCGCGCGACACGTTCAGCGACGAGGTGATCTTCTCGTGCGTCGGGTCGAGCGTGATCCGCGTCGTCCAGAGCACGCGGCCGTCGGAGAGGCGCAGCTTGCGGATGCGGCCGTCCGGCGCCGCCGCGTACACCGCCCGCCGGTCGGAGGCGAGCGCCGGGGTCGCGTTCGTGATGCGGTAGCTCCCCGCGAGCGACGCGTACGAGGGCGGCGTGAACCGCCACAGCACCCGCCCGCTGTCGGCGTCGAGGGCCTCGGTGCGGCCGTAGGTGGTGGTCACGACGAAGGCGTCGCGGCCGCGCACGCCGCCCACGACGTAGATCGGGGCGGAGTCGACGGTCCCGTCCAGGCGGACGCGGAGGCGCCGCAGCCCGCCGACGTTCGCCGCTGTGATCCGCGCGTCCGGCGACACGCTGTGGCGGGCCGCGTCGTAGCCGTAGAGGGGCCAGTCGTGCGCGGCGCCCGACGCCGCGGTCCGGCCGAACGCGGCCGTCGCGGCGGCCGCAACGGCCGCCGCCCCCACGAGCGCGAGCACGACCCTCGTCACTGCGCGGCGAGGTCCGGGGTCTTGACCCAGGGACCGGGCGGCGTCAGGAGCGACTCGGCCTGCAGATAGGCGAGACCGGCGAGCGGCAGGTCGGCCCAGCGCTCGAAGCAGAAGTAGCGGCGCCGCCAGTGCGGGAAGAACTTCCGGTTGAAGCTGTGCAGGCGCTCGAGCTGGAACAGCCGGTCCCCCTTGAGCAGCGTCCACCGGACGGCGCGCGTCCAGCGGCCGGCGTCGTCGGCCGAACGCAGGAAGTCGGCGAACACGGCGAAGTTCAGCGAGACCTCCGTGACCGCGTGCCGCCGCGCCCAGCCGACGGTCTCCGTGATCAGGAACTCCATCAGGCCGTTCGGCGTGTCGCCGCGCCGGCGCATCGAGGCGAGCGAGTACCCCTCGCTCGCGGGCGACGGCACGAGCTGCAGGAAGCCGCCGACGTGGCCGTCGGGACCGAGCGCCACGGCGAGGACGGTGTCGGGGTACCGGAAGAGCGCGTCCATGGCCATCGTGAAGCCGCGCTCGGGCCAGTTCCCGCGCCACTCCTCCGAGACGGCCCGCACCTCTGCCCGCAGCGCCTCGTCGGCGTCGGAGGTGGAGATGACCTCGACGGTGTAGCCGGACTTCTCGAGGCGGGAGACCGACTGCCGCACCTTCCTGATCGCGCGGCCGTCGAGCGAGAACGTCGCCGGCTCGATCACCGCCTCGTCGCCGAGGTACAGCGACTTGAAGCCGAGCGCGGCGTAGTCCTCGAGCGCCTCGGCCGAGGCGCCTGCCACCGCCACGCGCCAGCCCTTCGCGTGCGACACGCGGAGGAACTCGTGCGTGAGCTCGCGCCGCTCCGCGGCGTCGCCGATCGGGTCGCCGGCGACGAGCGCGGTACCCGCGACGACGCGGTAGGCGAGGAACGAGCGGCCGCTGGGCGAGAAGAAGTAGCTCTTGTCGCGCCGGAGCGCGAAGTAGGCGAGGCTGTCGGTCCCGCGCTCGTGCACGAGCTCCGTCGCGCGCTCGCGGTCCTCGGCGCATGGTGGCACCATCGCGTGCGGCCGCAGCCAGAGCCAGAGGGCGCGGAAGCCGAGCGCGCCCACGAGGAGCGCGAGCGCCACCTCGATGCGGCGCGAGAACGCGTCCGTGTCGTAGATCCCGACGATGAGGAACGGCACCGCGACCGCGAGCGCGGCGCCGACCTGGAGCAGCGGGACGATCGTCGCGGGATCGCCCGGCGCGACGAAGTGGCGCCGCGCGCGGAGGAGGGCGACGAGGAGCAGCAGGTGGATGGCGGCCTCCTCGACGTCGAGGCCCTTCGCGAGGTGCGCGACGGCCGACGCGACGACGACCGCGACCGCGAGCAGCCACGCGCGCTCCTTCCGCCGGGCGAGCCCGCGCGAGAGGAAGACCATCGCGAGCCCGAGGGCGAGCGCGACCGTGCGGGCCGCCTCGGGGACGCCCGGCGGCAGCACGCTGCCGACGACGTGCGACCGGTCAGCGAACTCCGGCGTCAGGGCCGAGACGATCGACACGATCCCCGCGAACGTGGCGGCCCACGCCAGTGCGACGGGAGTGGCCGGGCGACGCACGATCACACGGTAGCCGTGGTCCGTTAACGGCGCATGAGCGCTAGTCGTGCAGGAGGGCGCGCCGTAGCTCGTCCTCCTTCCCCGGCTCGAGGATCGCGAGCACCTGGTCGCCGATCTCGAGCTGGGTCTCCTCGTCGGGGATCTCGGCCTTGCCGTCGCGGACGACGGAGATCAGGCGGGCGCCGTCCGGCAGCTTCAGCGCGCGGACGCGCTTGCCCTGGCAGTTCGCCGCCTTGTCGACCGTGACCTCGACGATCTCGAGGTTCTCCTTGCGCAGCTCGAGGAGCTGCACGAGCCCGTGCTCCGGCACCTCGTGCTCGATGAGGCCCATGATCGCTCCCGTCGCCGAGACGGTCGGCGAGATGCCGAGCAGGTCGAAGTACGGCTGGTTGCGCGGGTCGTTGATGCGCGCGATCACGTTGCGCACCCCGTACTTCTCGCGGGCGAGCTGGCAGATGACGATGTTGTCCTCGTCGTCGCCCGTGGCGGCCACCACGAGGTCCGGCGGGCGCTTGATGCCCGCGCGCTCGAGCACGAACAGCTCGGTCGCGTCGCCGCGGATCACCTGGTGCTCGAACTCGGCCTCGAGCTTGTCGAAGCGGTACGGCTTCTGCTCGATCAGCGTCACCTCGTGCCCCGCGCGGAGGAGCGACCGGATCAGGTTCGCGCCGACCTTCCCGCCGCCGGCGATCAGCACGTACATCGGGCGCGCTCCCCACAACCGGCCATCAGGCGGGCACCTCCTCCTCGGCGGTGCGCACCGCCGAGACGAGCGTCTCGATCGCGGACGAGGTAGGGCAGACGATGCGCAGTCCCTTCGTCGCGTAGAACTGCGCGCGCGCGGGGTCGAGCACGCGGACGACCACCTCGGGGACCTGGAACAGCTTCTGCGCCGCCTGCGCGATCACGAGGTTCGTGTTGTCGCCGTCGGTCGTCACGACGACCGCGTCGGCCTCCTCGATTCCCGCATCCCGGAGGAGCTTCAGGTCCATGCCGTGGCCGACGACGAACTCGCCGGTCCAGCTCTCGCCGAGCCGGCCGAGCGCGTCCTCGTTCTCGTCGAGGACCGTGACGTCCCACCCGGAGCGCTGGAGCTGCAGCGCGACGGCGGAGCCGACGCGGCCGGAGCCGATGACGAGCGCCTTCACGGG